>ONQB01000012.1 GCA_900319905.1 uncultured Prevotella sp.
TTTGATGTCCTTGACTGAGATAATACATCTGTCAAGTAGTTCTACCAGACGGGAGTCGGGGAGGTTCATACCATCAATGCTGTTCTTCTTTGGAGTTTTCTTTTTCATTGTTGCATGAATCGTTTGGTTCTTGATTGGGAAGTTCACGAATCTCATCTGAGCCACGATTGCCATTATTCTTTATCCACTTTATCAGTTCCTTCTTTTCAAAGAATATAATCTTGCCACGCGGCTTGAAGTGAGGTATTTCACCATTACAGGTGAGCTTATAGAGAAGACTCTGGGAGATGTCGAGATACTGACACACTTCTCTCATATTCAGAATGTCTTTGGTCGAGTAGAGTGTCTCTTCTATTGATTTGAGACGCTTGTTGATGATGTCCGGCTCAATCGTTTTCAATTCTTTGAGCTGCATCTCCAACAGTTCAATACGTTTTTCTAACAGTTCGAGTTCTTTCTTTGCCATATATAAGAGTTTTTAATTTGACCACGAGGGATAATCCTCAGATATAATTGAATTGATTACAAAGGTAAAAGGATAAAACAGTTCATTTTCAGAACAACACTATATACAAACAGATGTTTCGTGGTTATATAGCTTAGTTGGTTTCACTTGCTTGGATTTGTTAGCTTTTTCATGGTTTTTTGGGATGTTTCTTTGTTATATATTACATTCAAATAGCATTCATTTTCATTAAATCACACTCGTTTTTATTATTTAGGCGGTTAGACCGCACTATTTCGTAAAATTTTTATTACCTTTGCACCATGAAACCAAGAAATATATACAAGGGCATCAGCCTTGCCAGATTCAACAAGTCCTTTCAAAACGACGAGGATTGTTACAAATATCTGGCTGGCATAAAATGGAAAGGTGACTCTTTCGTTTGCAAGCGATGTGGCAATACACATTACTGCAAAGGACAGTTACCTTTCGCTAGACGATGCACCAGATGTAAGCATGATGAAAGCCCAACGGCAGGAACCATATTTAACAAGATCAGGATATCACTTCTCACTGCTTTCCGTATAATCTTTGATATGTGTGTCTCTGAAAAGAGCATATCTTCCTCAAAACAAGCTGAGGAATATGGCGTAAGACAAAAGACCATTTGGGAATTCAAACGGAAAATGCAGTTAGCATTGTATAACCAGGACATCAATTTTCTTAATGGCACGGTTCTCATTACCGATTTCTATGTCGTGGGACGAAATAACGACCAATCTGAAAATATCGTATTGGTGGCGATGGAGGTTTTGAACAATGGAGAAATAGGCAAGGCATATGGACTACTGTTGAACTGCTTATCGTCTGAACAAATCCATAGATTCTTCGGACAGCACATTAAAGCAGATGCAAAAGTGTACATCAGTAAAGATAGAAATTATGAGCATTATATCTCAAATTACCACATAGAGACGAATGAAAACACAGCTAAATTAACTCAAAGCATCACACATGTCTCAAATCTTAAGAACTGGCTATTCGGAGCGCACCGACATATATTGCCAGAATATATCCAAGGGTATTTGAATGAGTATTACTTCCGATTCAATAGACGTAATAATAGGGCAATGGTGTTTGACGAGTTTATTGGATTGATGATGCTGCACCAACCATATAGCAAATCAAAATAAGGAATAAGCACATACCAATATGTATGTATTATAATATCAAATTTTTCAATAACAGTTTAATTCACAAAAAGAAAATGAAACGGTTAAAGAACACTCCCGTGCTCTCTCTTTTTGTGCCCATGCTGTGCAAGCCGTACAAAGAAAGTAGAGAATGAGCTGCCACAAAATGAGCTTTGGCAGCTCTATCGTGCTGCATACGAGCAGTACCAGTCTGTAATCATCAAAGGCGAGAAATCTTATTCTCGTTATGTGAATGATTTCATCTACTATCACCTTCCATGTACAAGCATTCGTGAAGCAGACATCAGACTTCATGTTATGCATTTGTTCGCACTGAAGGAGCTTCTGGAAGAACGCCCCGACCTTGTAGATGCCTTCTTCTCAAAAGACAGCTTTGAGGAGAAGGACTTTCTCAAAATGGATGACTTGTTCAATAAAGGCAGGAGTCTCGAAGAGCCAGAACCCGTGTTTCTGGCTCATTTTAATGTTGAGCAGATACGCCTTATAACAAAGTTTGCGAGCTCAACAAATCTATTCCAGCGCAAGGTGACAGAAAAAGACATCAAAGATCTATTTGAATGTAGATTGTCAATTCCCCTTCAAGCAACGGTCAATAGACATGTGGCAATTTTCTTCGGCAAACTTCGTGAACATGGGCTTCTGCCTTATTCATGGCAGATGATTATGGACAACCATAAACTGGTATCATCGTCTGTCAATAACGAGCCTTTGCGTGCAAGTCAACTGCGATGTGGACTATCACAGGCAAGAGTTGCCAATCTTCGGAAGAAGCCAAACTCCAACATAACAGATGACGGAATCGGCTTCTATGACAGTTGCGACGTGTTTATAAAGAAACTGAAAGAATGTCTGTAAAATGCAAGCAATCCTATTATCTGCAAATAGGAGAGCTATATAACAACTATATACGGAATCCTATATAGTTGCTATTCGCATACTTGTGATTTTTGAGGGCTACCTTTGCGGCAGAATTGAATCTGGCACGGAGGTAGTCCCTCCACGTCATCACATTTAAATCATAAGAATATGGATGATAATAGAGAATTTCATTTTTTAGACACGACTGTTACTTTCGACCAGTTCATTGACTCGTTGGCGACGAAGGTGGCTTTACGAATACATCAGGTGGAAAAAGGTCAATTTGAAATCAGTCAGGCACAGGCTTATAGAATGTATGGAAGAGCAGACGTTGAACGATGGGTAAAAAGTGGCAAGTTAAAGCCTGTCAGAATATCGCCAGGAAAGAAACGATACAGGCTTATCGATTTGCAAGAATTAGCCAACATTCAGCAAAACTATCTTCTGTAAAACAAGTCACAAAAAGAAAAACTCAGATATGACACTAAGTCGTATCTGAGTTTTATTATGTCATTAATGCAATCTTAACGAACCAGTCGTTGATACATCTGTGTGAGGTTCTTATCAACATTGGTTATCTTGAACTGAATGCGAGTATCTTTTACTTTCTTTGGAAGCAATGTAACCAGTTTATCCATTATCTGGTCAACATTGTTGAATCCTGTATCTTCAAGAGCACAAACCTGCTTACCCATCACATAGGCCTCTGCACGAACATTATTGTACTTTGAGATTCGCTCGAATGTTTTATCCTCCTTCTCAACATGCTTAGATTCATTATCAGTAAAAAAGATGAAATCAATTACCTTCTCATTCAAAATCCAAGCTGGAGTAAAATCAACTTTCACATAGACCTTGGCCATTTTGTTGATGGAATGGTTAAGCCCAAAGTCAACTTCATTCAAGGTCGCACCACATTCATTCTGAGCTATGGTTGCCCAACTATGACGAAAAGCATAGAGGGAAGCCTTGAAGTTAGGGTCAACCTTCTCCCATATCTGCTTAATACCAATATTTACATTAGCGCAGAAAGAATCTGAGGTTGACAAACGATCATGAAAGTTGAACAACCAAGGAGTATCTACATTTTTAGAGAGATACTTCTCGAAAGTAGGTTTCAAGAATTCAGGTACTCTGATTTCAAAATATGCTTTATCGGCACGTGACTTTCTGGTTTTCTGTCGCTCGTAATGGAAGATGCCGTTGATATACTGCTCTTTTTCTGCATTGAAAATATCCACTGCATTCAAACCACAAAGGCAGAACGAAATCAAAGCAACATCCTGGCCAACCTCCATAAGAGGATTGGTGAACCGGCTTCTATCAGGTACAACACTAAAGAACTTACGCAACATGCTTGCTGGGATAGCTCGCTTCTCAGGGATGTCGCTTCGTGGAATCACAACATTTCCCCAAGGGTTCTTGAGTAAAGATATACCTTGCTCTTCATCGTTGTATTCCTTTAGCGCAGCTTTATAGACTTCACGGATGCAAACTGGGTACTGTTCCTTACAACGATTGGTTTCTGAAAGAGATTCTATCCATCGGTTAAGAAAAGCAGAGGTCATGCGAGAAAACATAATGTTGTCTGTCTCGGCAAATCTCTCCAAGTGGTTCAATGCCCACTTGTAGTTGCGTGAAGTACGTTCTTGACCTCTACTTATCAGCTTTTTAATGTGATTCCTCGCATAATCTGAAAATGACAGATCTTCAGTTGAAGTTGTGAGGTAGGAGACTACTTCCGATGCTGTCCAGCTTGAACAGTCAATCTGGTTCAGTATCTGATAGTATCGGCTAATCAGATTTGAAGTTTGTTGAATAACAAATGGATCAATTACATCCTTACCCTTGATTCCTTTATCATTCACCATCCACGATGTTCTTATAAAAGAACTCTGTCTATTATGGACAACTCGAATGTAAACTATATACATTCCAGTTTTAAGCTTTGTTTTTACTGTAGGTCTAAGTGTAGCCATAATTTTTATAATTAGTAAAATCGTTTATACTCTTTATACGCTTTGTTTAATAGTTTACGAACTTGTTTAACAAGATGGAAAAACTATAATAAATCTGGTCAACATTATCCCAAATTCTGGTCAACATATCGCAAACACAGGAGGGATTTTTTGCCGTTTTTGCAGAAGTCGTTTTTTTGTCTGGTCAACATGCTCAAAAAATCTGGTCAACAAAATGGGGTATTTGGTCAGCACGTTCTGCTTGCGTAACGTGCAGAATATGAGCAAAAAGAACCGAGGCAAGAACCTGTTTCCCAAGTCCTTGCCTCGTATTTTACTAATTATCAGCATTCTGTCGTTTATTCCTCTACAGCAGCCATGGCAGAACTTGACACTCGAAGGCTCACCGCCATGCTCACCGCATATGCCACACTTAAGATTAGGATTGGTGCTACGACCCTTCTTCACACCCATCTCAACAAGCTGACCCACGCCGGTCTGGTCGAGAACCTGGAACGGATCCACCTCGAGCACCTTCTTATCGAGATAGGTAGGCAGGAAGCGGGCCACATCATCGCGGCTGTAGCCAAATGTCATCTGCGTAAGGTCGTTGGTGCCGAAGCTGAAGTAATCAGCATACTTGGCAATCTTATCAGCAGTAAGGGCTGCACGCGGGATCTCAATCATTGTGCCAAGCTTAAACTCAATCTCCATACCTTCCTCAGCAAACACCTGCTTGGCAGCGGCACGGATGACTGCTTGCTGCTGCTCCAGCTCCTTATAAGTACCTACGAGCGGCACCATAATCTCCGGACGGGGATCGAAACCCTCCTTCTTCAGTTGGATGGCAGCACCCAAGATAGCCTTGGTCTGCATGGCCGTGATCTCAGGATAGGTAATACCAAGACGGCAACCGCGAAGACCCAGCATTGGGTTCACCTCTTGGAGTGCAGCCACACGATGCTTGATGAAGTCAAGGCTCTTGCCCATCTCCTCAGCCATCACCTTCTGTCCGGCCTCATCGTGTGGAACAAATTCGTGAAGAGGAGGATCGAGCAGACGGATGTTGACCGACATGCCGTTCATGCACTTCAAGATGCCATAGAAATCCTTCTTCTGCAAGGGCAGAAGCTTGGCCAAAGCCACCTCACGGCCAGCCTTGTCGTCGGCAAGGATCATCTCTCGCATGGCCTTGATCTTATCAGCATCGAAGAACATATGCTCGGTGCGGCACAAGCCGATGCCCACTGCACCAAACCGCTTTGCCACCTCGGCATCGTGCGGAGTGTCGGCATTGGTGCGCACCACCATGCGGGTGTATTTGTTACAGAGGTCCATGAGCTCGGCGAAATCACCAGAGACCTCGGCAGGCTTGGTCTTCACCTCACCTTGATAAACCTCACCGGTAGAACCGTTGATTGAGATGTAATCGCCTTCATGCAGCAGCACTCCGTCTATCTCCACGGTACGTGCCTTATAGTCGACGATGATGGCACCGGCACCGGACACACAACACTTTCCCATGCCACGAGCCACCACAGCAGCGTGAGAGGTCATACCGCCGCGGGCTGTCAGAATGCCCTCGGCAGCACTCATTCCGGCCAAATCCTCAGGGGAAGTCTCTATACGGACCATCACCACCTGATGGCCTTCGTCATGCCACTTGGCAGCATCATCGGCGAAGAACACAATCTGGCCGCAGGCAGCGCCTGGGGAGGCTGGCAAACCACGAGTAAGCACCTTGGCCTTGCCCAACGCAGCCTTGTCAAACACAGGATGGAGCAGCTCGTCCAGCTTGTTGGGTTCGCAGCGCTCAATGGCTGTCTTCTCGTCTATCATACCTTCATGAAGCAAATCCATGGCTATCTTTACCATGGCCGTACCCGTACGCTTACCGTTACGGGTCTGCAGGAACCACAGCTTACCTTCCTGAACAGTGAACTCCATATCCTGCATGTCATGATAGTGATGCTCAAGTTTATCCTGAAGAGCGTTGAGCTGTGCATAGATAGCAGGCATGGCCTCTTCCATAGACGGGAACTTCGTGGAACGGATATCCTCGGAGATGCCTTGCTGCTTAGCCCAACGCAAAGAACCTTCCTTGGTAATCTGCTGAGGCGTACGGATACCGGCAACGACATCCTCACCCTGTGCATTCACAAGATACTCACCATTGAAACGGTTCTCACCCGTTGCGGCATCACGCGAGAAGCACACTCCCGTTGCAGAGGTGTCGCCCATGTTACCGAACACCATCGCCATCACTGTCACGGCGGTACCCCACTCCTGCGGAATACCCTCCATCTTACGATAAAGGATGGCACGCTCGTTCATCCAGCTGTCGAACACAGCGCAGATGGCACCCCACAACTGATCGACAGGATTTTCGGGGAAAGCCTGACCGGTACGTTCGAAGATAGCTTGCTTGAAAAGCGTCACCAACTGCTTCAGCTCATCAACGTTCATCTCGTTGTCAAGCACGATGCCGCGCTGACTCTTCACCTTCTCAATGATGGCCTCAAAAGGATCAATGTCGTCTTTGTTGACGGGTTTCATACCCAGCACAACATCGCCGTACATCTGAACGAAACGACGATAGCTGTCATAGGCAAAACGCTCATTGCCGGTCTTCTTAGCAAGACCAACAACAACCTGGTCGTTCAATCCCAGATTAAGAATGGTGTCCATCATACCCGGCATGGAAGCACGGGCACCTGAACGAACACTGACCAGCAACGGATTGACGGCATCACCAAACTTCAATCCCATCAGGTCCTCGATGTGCTTGACGCTTTTCTCCACGTCAGACTGAAGCAAAGCCACAACATCAGCCTTGCCCTTTTCGAAGTACTCGTTGCAAACGTCGGTAGTGATGGTGAATCCAGGAGGAACAGGCACTCCAATCAAATTCATCTCAGCCAGATTGGCACCTTTACCACCTAACAGATTTCTCATGTCTGCACGACCTTCGGCTTTACCATTGCCGAAAGTATAAACCCTTTTTTCGCTCATAGACAATTTATAGATAAATATTTTACGTATGTAATGTTTCGTAATTCCAATTGCTTCATGCTTCTGTCATACTTGTCCAACTTGATGGTGTCTGATTCCAGCCACGTCATGCGGCAGATCAAATGAAATATCTCCAAGACCACATGTTTTGCAAAGTTGACATTGCAAAGGTAGCTTTTAACTTTCACATCTGCAAAGAATTTGGATAAAATTTATCATCACACCATAACATTTCTTATTGTTCGCGTAAACAATGAACCGTCTTGGAACAAACAAAGCCGAATTTAGTTTGTTTTCCCATGTTTTTGCGCTAACTTTGCAGTGAAATCCAACAAACAAGTCAATACAATGAGCAAAAATCGGAAGCCCAATACCATATTAGAGAACATTCGCATTGAGGCCATTGCCTCCGAGGGCAAATGTCTGTTTCATCACAACGACATGGTTGTCTTTGTGCCTTTCTGCGTACCTGGCGACGTTGTCGATGTCGAAATCCTGAAAAAGAAACACCGCTATGCCGAAGGCCGCGTCGTGCGCTTCATCAGCAAGAGCGAGGTAAGGGCAGAGCCTTTCTGCAAGCATTTCGGCATCTGTGGTGGTTGCAAATGGCAGAACCTTCCCTATGAGGAACAGCTGAAAGCGAAGCAACAACAGGTCTTCGACCAACTGACCCGCATCGGGAAAGTAGAGCTGCCGACGTTTCAGCCCATCTTAGGCTCAGTGAAGACGCAGGAGTATCGTAACAAACTGGAGTTCGGCTGTTGCAACCGCAGGTGGTTCACCAAAGAAGAACTGCAAGACGAATCACTCAACCTGGCCGACGATCATTCAGCCATCGGCTTCCATATCACCGGTGCCTTCGACAAGATCTATCCTATCGAGAGCTGCAAGCTGATGGATGACCTACATAATAAGATAAGAAATGAGATATGCCGATACGCAAAATCAATCGGCATGACCTTCTACGACGTGAAAGCGCAACATGGACTGCTGCGCAACCTAATGTTCCGCAACTCCAACACAGGGGAATGGATGTTGCTCATTCAATTTCACTACGACGAGCCATCAGACGACGCGCTGGCCAAGCAACTCATGCAGCACATCGCTGAACAGTTCCCACAAATCTCCTCTTTGATCTATGTCGACAACCAAAAGGGCAACGATACCATCGGCGATCTGCAGTTGACCACATTCAAAGGCACCGACTTCATCTATGAGACCATGGAAGACCTGAAGTTCAAGGTCGGGCCAAAGAGCTTTTATCAGACCAATACCGACCAGGCCTATCATCTCTATTGCGTAGCACGCGACTTTGTCTTCAGAGATACGGACAGTGACCTGAAGCCGTTGGTCTACGACCTGTATACCGGCACAGGCACCATCGCCAACTTCGTAGCCCGCAGAGCCAGCAAAGTCATTGGCATAGAGTATGTGCCCGAAGCCATCGAGGACGCAAAGGTCAACAGCAAGATCAATGGAATCGAAAACACAGCGTTCTACGCTGGCGATATGCGCAAAATACTGACTGACGAGTTTATCCATACGCATGGCCAGCCCGACATCATCATCACTGACCCTCCACGGGCCGGCATGCATCCTGATGTCATTAACGTCATCCTCAATGCCGCACCCGCCAGCATCGTCTATGTCAGCTGCAATCCTGCCACACAAGCACGCGATCTGGCACTGCTCGATGGCGAATACCGTGTGGAGGCCGTACAGCCCGTAGATATGTTCCCCCACACACCGCACGTAGAAAACGTCGTACTACTCAAAAGAAGATAATAACGTAATCAGATAAAGACGAAGAAAGAAACCAAGATACAAGATAACAAAATCAAGAAGAAGGTCATCAACAAAATCAAGAAGAAGGTCATCAACAAAGGAAAAGAATAAAGAAAGCCAAAGAGACTTGTTGGTGACCTTCAAACGTTATAGATTGTTTAAAATAAATAAATCAGCCAAAAACACTTGCCAAGATCAAAATAAATACTTAATTTTGTAACCTATTTACGAGCATATTGCCTTAATGTGCCCAATAATAAACAATGTCAATAGGTATAAGTATAAAACGTTAGGTTAGGATGCGTCAACTTAAAATTCAGAAAAGTATTACAAACCGCTCGAGCGAGGCTTTAGACAAGTATTTGGTTGAGATCGGTCGCGTTCCAATGATTAGCGTTGATGAGGAGATTGAGTTAGCACAGACCATCAGGAAGGGAGGTAAGGAAGGCGAGCGTGCCAAGGAGAAACTCGTCAAAGCCAACCTGCGCTTCGTTGTGTCCGTCGCTAAGCAATACCAGCATCAAGGTCTGGGACTTACCGACTTAATCGACGAGGGCAACATCGGATTGGTGAAAGCCGCCGAGAAATTTGATGAGACCCGAGGCTTCAAGTTTATATCCTACGCTGTTTGGTGGATTCGCCAGAGCATTCTGCAGGCCATAGCCGAGCAGAGCCGTATCGTTCGTCTGCCTCTCAACCAGGTGGGAGCACTCTCGAAGATCAACTCTGAGATTTCCAAATTCGAACAGAAGAACCAGCGTCGCCCGTCGGTGCAGGAGTTGAGCAGCCTGACCAATATGGACGAAGCCAAGCTCGACCAGACCATCAAGGCCGACAACCACCATATGAGTATTGACGCGCCTTTCCAAGAGGACGACGACAACAGCATGGCCGATGTACTAGCTTCAGGCGAGGACAGCCGCGCTGACAAGCAGGTTGACTACGAGAGCATGGCCAAGGAGTTGAACACTGTGCTGAGCAACGTACTCAAAGACCGCGAAATCACCATCGTGAAGGAATGCTTCGGCATTGGCTGTCACGAAAAGGGACTTGAGGAAATAGGCGACCAGCTGGGGCTCACCCGTGAGCGTGTACGTCAGATTCGCGAAAAGAGCATTGTGAAGCTGCGCGAGAGCGGCTACGCCAAGCTGCTTATCAAGTACTTAGGATAAACAAAGGAACAGAGGTCAATAGGGATCAGCCGATTGTGGTTTAAAAAGTATCCGAATGGATCGGTCAAAAAGAAGAATAAGTAAGTAAAGCAAGGAGGGGATGCAACGAAGTGTAGAAATACTTCTGTGCATCCCCTTCTTTTATGTATATGCTCAGAGAGCTTTAGCAAACCCCGCAATAAATTGCAAATTATGAAACATCTCGCACTCATTATTGTATACGTCCTGGCATTTACCATCCCATGCTTTCCTCCTCTCATGGCCATGGCGCAGGTGCCTCCGACGGTTACTCTCCTTAAGCAAAAAGCTTTTCCCAAGACCATTCCACCGGGCAATTATAGCGGCATCAGTTGGTTGGGGGGCAATCGTTATGCAGTCGTCAGCGACAAATCGGCAGAGGATGGCTTCTTTGTTTTCGAAATTGATATTGATTCTGTCTCAGGAGAGATACTTAACGCACGCAACCTCGGCTTCCACAGCAGTGGCAAAGCCAACCGTGACGATGAGGGCATTGCTTATAATCCCCAAAGCAATACAGTGTTTATCAGCGGTGAGTCAGACAACTACATTTACGAGTACGACATAAGCGGGCAGCTTACCGGGCGCTGTATTCCTCCCATCCCACGCTATCGGCAATTGCCTGGCAACCTAGGTCTGGAAGCACTCAGCTACGACCCTATTGCCCAAAGACTATGGACCTGCAACGAGAGTGGTGACGTCTACATCCAATCATACGACAGTCTGCTGCGACCACAATCCTCCTATACCTACCAGATTGACGCTCCACTTTCAGACCGAACGAAAGCCAACTTCTTTGCGCATGGAATAGGCACGCTTTGCGCACTGCCAGACGGCAACCTCCTGCTGCTCGAGCGCGAGTTTTATGTTCCAAGGAAAAAGCTTGGCTCGTTTGTCAATTGCAAGCTTTACTTCCTTAGCATCAATACGTTGACAACGTCATCGAGCTCTTTATCGCCTGTCTCTCCCCCAAAGACATTATTAGCTCAATGGAAGACCAAACTCACGATTTTCGACCGCAGCATTGCCAATTACGAGGGCATGTGTCTTGGTCCGACGCTAAAAGACGGGAGCCGCGTCATGCTTCTTGTTGCGGATTCTCAGGATCAATACCACGGGGTACTGAAGGACTGGCTGAAGAGTCTGAAACTGGGCGGTCTGAAGCAGGTTGATCCGAAGCCTTAGCATCCCGCACTTTCAGACGATTGTATTCATCAAAGAAATTCTTACGGCCAACAACCAGCGTAAAACAAACTGCCAGCAGTGAAGCCGCCATCAACATGACAGCCAGCAATACTTGCATGGCTGCGGCCGTCAGCACGTCTGCTCCCGCCATCACCATGCCACAAAACAACACAGGCGACACAAAAAGCACGACATACGACAATCGTCGCATCTCCACGACCATTGCTATTCTCAAGCTTCGGCGAACAAAATAACTGATTGCCTGACGGTGACTCTCACCATTGCCTAACAGATAATAATACAGTTGTCCATGGTTGCGCAACCCAGAAAAGAAAGCATCAAGCGCCTTGGCATTACTCATGATGACACCTCCTGATAGCAGGATCATCATGGACAGAAAGAGACTGGCAGTAAGCATATTGTCAGTCTTCATGACGAGCAACAGCACATAGACACTCAC
Organism: uncultured Prevotella sp.; assembly: GCA_900319905.1. Classification (GTDB taxonomy): domain Bacteria; phylum Bacteroidota; class Bacteroidia; order Bacteroidales; family Bacteroidaceae; genus Prevotella. The sequence goes on from ONQB01000012.1 coordinate 12,108, forward strand.
AACGCCAACCGCCACCACGTTGCCACCCAAGAGCGGGAGGAACAACAGCGTTGGCTTGAGCCGGGCCTTGTAAAGAGTCATCCAAGTGGCAAACACACAGAACAGCAGTCCCATGGCAATGTCATAAACCACACTGTCAATCATCACACCGCCATAGACGACCAAAGCCATCACAGCCACAAGAAAAGCCAGGCGCCCGATGGATGTAGCCAACTTCTGTGTAAGATGCAACCGAAAACGGTAATCAATATAAAGTGGGACAACCATCAGCAACAGTCCCAGAAAAATGCCAGACAATACTATCTTCATCGTTTAGAGATTTACGAGTTTGTTACACTCATGTTTATTTTCCCTGCAAGTGTAGATCACCTCCGACCCCATCGACACCAGCTCACGGATAATCATGGCGGCCTGCATCACTTGCGGCACCCCGTCAATCAGCACGATGGGTCTGCGCTGTAACAAAGTAAACGACAGCAAGATCGTGCGTAAGTCAACAGCGTTGATTTTATCAAGTGTCTTATCAAACAGCGACTTGTCAATACCCACATGCTGCCATTTCTCCAGCAGTTTTCCTTTATCAGGTTTCTCTCTTGAAGAGGCAAATGCCATGCTGTACAGCTCACTCAGTTTGACAGGGTCCTGCGGCAAGCTCTGAGGGAGGCGCTGCGGCACGTACGCTATCATCTTTCTGAAGTAAGCGCCTGCGCCCGGCGTGATGAGCTCTCCGTCAAGAGTGATAAAACCTTGCGCAACAGGTTCAAGTCCCATCATGGCCAACAACAGCCGGCTCTTGCCACTGCCAGACGGACCACAGAGGCACACCACGTCACCCGGATCAACGACAAGCGAAAACGGTGAGGACAGACCACCTTTTTCGGTCATCACACTTGTATTCTTGAATTCCAACATTTCTTTTTAATCATCCGCCTAAGCCCGTCCACCGTACATTTTTACAGTACTCGAGCTTCGGTGTCACTAAGCTAACGACAAAGTTAGCGATTTTTTCTTGTAACCCTCCGTAATTTATCTTTTTTCTTGCAGGTTATTCGGTGCTTTTCAATTTAATTTTATAATTTTGCAATATTAGTATACAGCATAAAACGACAAACCACCGCGATATGGCACTATCCACATATTACTTGCCGGCAGAATGGGAGCCCCAGCGTTGCATCCAGCTCACCTGGCCCGATGCCCATACCGACTGGGCACCGTATCTTGATGACATCACGACGACATTTATTGAGCTCTCGCAGGCCATCACCCGCTTCGAGCCACTCATTATAGCCGCCAGCGATCCCGACGCTGTTGCCAGCCAGCTGCGACCGGCATTGGATGCAGCACGATGGTCGCGCGTCCATCTTTACGCCACTCCCATCAACGACACATGGGCACGCGACCATGCACCTCTGACGCTGCTCAGCCGTGAGGATCATACCTGTCGGCTGCTCGACTTCCGTTTCAATGGATGGGGCGAGAAGTTCGAATGGCAAAAGGACAATGCCATCACGCGTAACCTTTCCCGGCAAGGGGCCTTTCTGGGAGAACTGGTACCACACGACGACTTCGTGCTCGAAGGCGGATCCATTGAGAGCGACGGCCAAGGCACCATCTTCACGACAGCCTGCTGTCTGCTGGCGCCCAACCGCAACCAACCGCTTTCGGAAGACGACATTACTCTGAGATTGAAGAGCTGGCTACAGGCCAAGCGCATCGTATGGCTGCATCATGGGCAGCTGATAGGTGACGATACCGACGGACACATCGATACCATCGTCCGCCCCTGCCCTCATAACACACTTGTATACGTGGGATGCGACGATACCAAAGACAGCCAGTTTGATGATTTCCAAGCTCTTGAGGATGAACTCAAGACGTTAAGGACCCTTGATGGTCAGCCTTATCGTTTGCTGCGCCTGCCCATGCCCCATCCTATATACGACGACGGCGATCGGTTGCCAGCCACCTATGCCAACTTCGTCATTCTCAATGGTGCCGTCATCATGCCCACCTATCGGCAACCAGCCAATGACCAGGCTGCCAAGACTGTGTTGTCCCAAGCCTTCCCCGACAGGGAAATCGTATGTATCGACGCCTCTACCGTAGTCAGACAACACGGATCACTCCACTGTCTGACCATGCAATATCCAGCCATAGAATAACAAACAATAAGCTATATGACTCTCAAAACAGCACTTATACAGCAACATAACGTAGCCAACACACAGGACAATATCCGACGGCTCACCAACAGCATAAAGGATGCTGCAGACCAAGGCGCACAACTCGTCGTGCTACAGGAGTTGCATAACTCTCTTTACTTCTGCCAGACAGAAGATGTCAATCAGTTCGACCTTGCCGGGCCCATTCCCGGACCATCCACTGATTACTACGCGCAGCTGGCCAAGGAACAGGGCATCGTGCTCGTCACGTCGTTGTTTGAGCGCCGCGCTGCAGGGCTCTACCACAACACTGCTGTCGTCTTCGACAAAGACGGCACCATTGCAGGCTGCTACCGCAAGATGCATATCCCCGACGACCCTGCCTATTACGAGAAGTTCTATTTCACTCCCGGCGACCTCGGCTTCCATCCCATCGACACCTCAGTAGGGCGTCTTGGAGTGCTGGTTTGTTGGGACCAATGGTTCCCGGAGGCCGCACGCCTCATGGCCCTGCAGGGTGCACAGATTCTCATCTATCCCACAGCCATCGGCTATGAGTCAACCGACACCCCTGAAGAGCAACAGCGGCAACGCGAGGCATGGACGACCGTGCAGCGCGGTCATGCAGTTGCCAACGGACTGCCCGTGGTAGCCGTCAACCGAGTAGGTTTCGAGCCCGACCCAAGCAAACAGACCAACGGCATACAGTTCTGGGGCTCCAGCTTCGTGGCCGGACCACAGGGAGAACTGCTTTACCGCGCGCCCGACAACGAGGAGGCGTTGGCGCTGGTCGACATCGATCTTCAGCACAGCGAACAAGTGAGACGCTGGTGGCCGTTCCTGCGCGACCGCCGCATTGACCAATACGGTGACCTGCTCAAGAGATTTATCTAAGCCATCGGGGATGACACCAGAAAGAAGGTTTAAGAAATATCGTTGGCTGCTGCCTTTGAGTGGGCTCTATGGATTGGCCGTCGAGCTACGCAACTGGCTATTCGACAGAGGATTGTTGAAGCAGCAGTCGTTCAGTCTGCCCATTATCAACGTGGGCAACATCACAGTGGGCGGCACGGGCAAGACACCGCATGTGGAATACCTTGTGCGGCTGCTCTCACCTCTCACGCAAGTGGCCGTGCTCTCACGAGGCTACAAGCGTAAGACCAAGGGCTATCGGCTGGCAACGGCTTTGTCCACAGCAAGCGAGGTGGGAGACGAACCGTTTCAGATGAGCCATAAGTTCCCCACAGTCTACGTTGCCGTCGATGCCGACCGTCCCGACGGCGTGCGCCACCTCATCAGCGACACACCAACCGCCGACGTGGGCGCTATCATCCTTGACGATGCCTACCAGCACCGATACATCAAGCCGGGACTTAACATTCTGCTCACCGACTTCAACCGGCTGTTCATCTACGACTCACTACTGCCGGCCGGACGTCTGCGGGAGTCAGCCAAAGGCAAAGACCGGGCCGACATCGTCATCGTCACGAAGTGTCCGTCCGACATTGACGCCTCCACGATCAGCCTCACGGCCAAGGCGCTGCGCCTGCAGCCCCGTCAGTCACTCTACTTCACGACGTTGCGCTACAGTCAGCCGTACAGGCTCTTTCAAGACGATGGTCAGCCCGTCTCACTGCCTCCACTCAATGCACAGACCCAACCGGCAACGATGCTCGCCGACCGGCACGTACTGCTTGTCACAGGTATCGCCTCACCCAAGGTGATGGTTCGCGACCTAGGCAACCGCTGCGCCAGTCTCACACCCCTCACCTTCGCCGACCACCATCAGTTCACTACCGCCGACGCTGAGCGCATCAACGACACTTTCGCCGCTCTGAAGGAGCCTCGTCTCATTATCACGACAGAGAAAGATGCAACAAGGCTGCTGCTCACCGACGGACTGTCACAAGACGTACGGCAGCACCTTTACGTTCAACCCATTGAGGTGGCCTTTCTAAACGGACAACAAGAATCATTCAATAATAAAATCATAAGTTATGTACGAGAAAATTAAGGAAACAGCAACATGGCTTAAGCAGCGCATGACAACGCAGCCTAAGACGGCCATCATCCTCGGCACCGGCCTTGGACAACTGGCTTCAGAGATAACAGACGCTAAGGAGATTGCCTATAAAGAAATTCCCAACTTCCCAGTATCCACTGTTGAGGGACATGCCGGCAAGCTCATCTTCGGCAAGTTGGGTGGCAAAGACATCATGGCCATGGACGGCCGCTTCCATTTCTACGAGGGCTACTCCATGAAAGAAGTCACCTTCCCCATCCGCATCATGTACGAGCTCGGTATCACCACGCTGTTTGTCAGCAATGCCTCAGGTGGCATGAACCCGAACTTCAAGATCGGCGACCTGATGATCATTGACGACCACATCAACTTCTTCCCTGAGCATCCTCTGCATGGCAAGAACTTCCCCACCGGTCCCCGTTTCCCCGACATGCATGAGGCTTACGACAAGCAGTTGCGCGACATGGCCGACGCCATTGCCAAAGAAAAGGGCATCCACGTGGTCCACGGCGTCTATGTGGGCACTCAAGGTCCCACCTTCGAGACACCTGCCGAATATCGTATGTATCATCTGCTTGGCGGTGATGCCGTGGGCATGAGCACGGTGCCCGAGGTTATCGTGGCACATCATTGTGGCATTCGCGTGTTCGGTATCAGCGTCATCACCGACCTTGGCGGATTTGACAAGCCTGTAGAGGTGAGCCACGAAGAAGTGCAGGAGGCTGCCAATGCCGCACAGCCCAACATGTGCAGCATCTTCCGTGAAATGATTAAGCGCATCTGATACTATGGAGATAAAAGAATTGGGTGAATTCGGTCTCATCCACCGTCTCACCAAAGACCAGCCGCCACACCAGCCGTCGACGCTGAAAGGAGTGGGCGACGACTGCGCCGTGCTCTCCTACCCCGACCGTAAGGTGCTCGTCACCACCGACATGCTCATGGAAGGCATTCATTTCGACCTTACCTACAACAACATGGCGCAGTTAGGTTACAAGAGTGCGATGGTCAACCTCAGCGACATCTTTGCCATGAACGGACAGCCGCGGCAGTTGCTCGTAAGCATCGCTTTGGGCAAGCGCTTCAAGGTGGAAGACCTCGACGACTTCTATCGCGGACTGCATGCCGCCTGCGACAAGTGGGGCGTCGACGTCGTCGGTGGCGACACCTGTCCGTCGCTCACGGGATTGGCCATCAGCATCACCTGTATAGGAGAAGCCGAGGAAAAAGACATTGTCTACCGCAATGGCGCCAACGAGACCGACCTCGTATGTGTGTCGGGCGACCTGGGCGCCGCCTACATGGGACTGCAACTGCTGGAACGGGAAAAGACCGTCTACTACGAACAGCTGGACAAGATCAACGCCAAGATACGCAAGGCCAACAGCGAGGGCAACAAGGCACTGGTCAAGCATCTGCAAGAAGAAGGCATGAAGCTCACCAACTTCCAGCCCGATTTCGCCGGAAAAGAATATCTCATCGAACGGCAGCTCAAGCCGGAAGCACGCGGTGACATCATTCAGCTGCTCCACGACAACAACATCCACCCCACAGCCATGATGGACATCAGCGACGGTCTCAGCTCCGAGCTCATCCATATCTGCAAACAGAGCCATTGTGGATGCCGCATATACGAGAAGAGTATCCCCATCGACTATCAGACCGCAGTGGCTGCCGAGGAGTTCAACATGAACGTCACCACCTGCGCTATGAATGGCGGTGAGGACTATGAACTGCTCTTCACCTGTCCCATAGGCGACCACGATAAGCTCGATGCCTTGGAAAGCAATGGCATCCGCCAGATTGGCTATATCACGAAAGAAGAGCTCGGCTGCCGTCTCATCTCACGAGGCGACGGTGAGGAGTTTGACATCACTGCACAAGGCTGGGCCTTAGGTGCTGACGATACTAAGGCATAGACCAGAAGGCCAGTCATTTGAGAACGCCGGCGTTTTGGGAAGTCCAGAAGACAGAAGTCCGGAAGTACAGTCATATGTCTAAAATCTGGTAATCAGATAATGAACATATGACTGAGCTTCCGGACTTCTTAACTTATCTGCAAATGACTGGACTTCTGTACTTCCGGACTTCTTAACTTATCTGCAAATGACCGGACTTCTGTACTTCCGGACTTCTGAACTTCTATAGAAGACTACGAAGCCCCTCTGTTAGCCTGCATAGCGCATCTCATTGAGCAACTGCTTCTGCCGGTCACTCAGATTGGTAGGCAGCGTCACATTATACGTGATGATAAGATCGCCATAGGTACCGTCGCCCCGGTCATAGCCTTTGCCCCGCAGACGCACACGAGTGCCATTCTGCGTCTCCGGCTTTACCTTCAGCTTAATCTTCGAGCCATTGCTCAACTGGATGATCACCTCACCACCCAACAGAGCCGTGTAGAGGTCAATGTTCACCTTTGCATTCATCTCACCCGTACTCGTGCGGGCAGAACGCGAAGAGAAGCCATGACCTGAGCCATGGCCGAACAAATCCTCAAAGAAACTTGAGAAGCCGCCACCGCCAGAGCCAAAGCTTGAGAAGTCGAAACCATCAAACGGCGAACCGCCACCCGACGAGCTCCAATGAAACTCTGTACCACCGCCGGCATTGCCGCCAGCCTGATTGAAGGCATCCGCCTCCTTCCAGTTTTGGCCATACTGGTCATACTTCTTACGCTTCTCAGGGTCGCCAATTACCTCATAAGCCTCATTCAATGCCTGAAACTTGGCTTTCGCCTTCGGGTCATCGGGATGAAGATCGGGATGGAACTGCTTGGCTCGCTTGAGAAAAGCCCTGCGCACATCTTTCTGTGGAATGTTGCGGTCTACACCTAAAATCTTATAATAATCGATAAATGCCATAGTCTAAATCCTCCATTTCTTGTTCTTATACTTTTCCAACAAAAAATGTGCCATGACCCGATTTCTATCTTGACTTATGGGAAATAATACACCACCGGCAACTGTTCCACCTCCAGCCAGTAGGCGTTGAGCAGCGATGTGTCATGGGTCACGCTCTGCCATGACGCTGGTAAGACTACACGCCTGCGCTGCGTAGCCTGACCGGCATCGGTCACACACACGGCCCACACACGGCCCTTGAGGTTGGGTGACTGACGTTCTTGCGCAATCACCTCCATGCAATGGTCACAGTCAGGGTCATAGACAAACAACACCCTTGGACGGGCTTGCGACAAAGAAGTGTCCCTCACCGCGTCTTTCCCAATGACAGTAGCTGCCAGCGAATCAGCCAGCAAGCCAAAACGCGAACGCAGAAAACTGCTGAACAACGCCTCATTGCGCATGGGCGACTCAGCATCAGTAAGATACGATGTGGCCAGCACATACCAATGGGCTCGCAGACTGTCAGACGACAGACTGCCATAAAAGGCATTGATATTGTCATGCCGCACTTCTGCGGGCTGAGCCCCCAGCCATGCCAAGTAGTTGACAAACTCCTGTTCTGTATTTATCTTACTGATGACCTGCGCCTGCAGAGGCATCAAAACCATAGTCAGCAAGGCGACCATCCATCCTTTCATCTGTTCCTTGTTCATCATAGATTCTAAATTGAGAAGTGACAGAGCATTCCATCAACAATCAAGTCATGCAAAACTACGTATTTCCACTGACTTAACCTTTGATTTCACGATATTTAATACGCTGACAGTCTTAAGACAGGCAGGCAGGCCAACGTCGGCATACCAGCTGCTACCTTTAGACAGCACTGCCACACACTCAATGCCGCGCATCAGGCTTGGAGCAAAATTATGTCAAGATTATTTATGTTAATAAGCCTCTGACAATCGCCTTCAAGCCAACAAAGCGTCTCCCTGCTTGAAATATGCCAGTCACAAGCCATTTCATAACAAACTGAAGATTAACCTGTTATATATTTTACAATCAACAATACATCAATTTTCCTTCGGAATATCGCCGAAAAGCCGTCGTCATTTCGGCGAAAAGTGGCCATCATTTCACCGAAAAGCCATTGACATTTCGCCGAAAAGGCATCACCGCTACGCCGAAGATGTGATGGCACAGCCATTTTAGGACGATATTGTCTCGATTTTGGCCAATATTCGTCACGGCGAAGTGTTAAAATCAAAATGGTACTTTGTAAATGAAATTCCAAGTATATTTGCCATATATGACAACCATCCCACACGTTTGTATCTACAGGATATATCCAGCTCACCGATGTCACTTCCCCGGCATGACGCGGCGCTCCACAGCTGCCATTGACGGGCCAAGACAGCCAGAAACTCACCACATTACCCTAAATAAATAGAAAACTTGCTTGCTGTTGTGCGAGAATTTGTTTAAATTTGCAAAAATAAAACAAGACAAACCTCTCCATATAGCCAACCAGACCACAATAAAATGAAACGAAACATTCTTTTTACCTTGCTACTCATCGTCTGCTGCCTCAACAGTTGGTCGCTGACAGGCTCGCCGTCGTTCTTTCACATTGGATACGCCGATGGACTCTCCGACAACAAGATCAACTGCCTGCTCAAAAGCAGCAGTGGCTATCTGTGGATTGGCACCTCTTCAGGACTCAACCGCTACGACGGCGTGCGCATCCGCACATGGTTTGCACAACCGGGCATGGCCACGAGCCTTCAAGACAATACCATCAATAGCATCACCGAAGATGCCGACCAGCAACTTTGGCTCAACACGACGCAAGACTATTGCATCTTTAACCCACGTACCGAGCAATTCAACAACAATCCTGACGCTTGGCTGAGAGCACACGGCATCAACGGCCACGTAAGCAAGCTGACAGCCGACAGCCAACACAACCTTTGGATCCTGACCGGCCAACGAAACCTTTACTACTACGACTTTTCCAAGCATAAAGCTTTTTGTGTCATCACAGCCAAGCAACAACCCAGAAGCCAGTACACCGACATCACAGTGAGTGGACAGTCACTTGTTATCACCTACAATAACGGACTCGCTCTGTGGATCAATACCAAGACACGAAAACCCGTCAAACTACTCACCGAAATGTATAAAGCCACACAAGGCAAGACCGATAATTATCAAATTTACATCGACCACCACAACAATTTCTGGATTTACGCTTCCAATCGCCTCATGCGCTACGACCACAAGACCGGCCAATGGCGTACCATCAGTAACTATTTGGTCAAAGACATTGGCGAAGACCAGGCAGGACGCATCTTGCTCGCCACCGACCACAATGGTCTGGTAGCATTGGACGCTGTAGGCAATCAAGTGGCACAATGGCTGCACTCTCCCACCGACCTCATGTCGCTGCCCGACAATACACTGCAGACGATCTACACCGATCCCATCGGCATTGTGTGGATTGGCACCTATCGACTGGGCCTGGCTGCTTACTACAGTGGGCTGCATCCGTTCTCGCTCTTGCCGCTTGGCGACGTATGCAGCATAGCACAAACTGGCAATAAGATTTGGCTGGCGACCAACGACAAGGGCATCGTCTGCTACGATCTCAACACACAACAGTCGGTCTGCTATGACCATACGCAAAACCATTTAGGCTCCGACATCATCGTGACGGTCTGTCATACCAGTGACGGAAGTGTCTGGTTCGGATCTTATCAGGGCGGACTGGCACGATGGCACAACGGCTCGTTCACCGTCTATCGGCAGAAGAAGGGCGGCCTGGCTTCCGACAACGTCTGGGCATTGTGTGAGTTGCCCGACCACCGTCTGGCCATTGGCACCCTCGGAGCCGGCATGCAGTTGTTCAATCCGACGACCGGACAGTTCGTCACCATCAACAGCACCAACAGCCAATTGCCTACCGACTACATCTCATCTCTCGTCGTCGACGGCAACAAGCTCATCATCGGCCATTCATGCGGCCTCTCCATCATGAATATCTATTCACGCCACATACGCAACTTCCCCATAGGAGCGTTCAAGAGCGGTAAGTTTGGAGTCTCACCACTAGTCAACCAAGCGATGGTCGACTCACGTCATCTTATTTGGATTGCCACCACTTCCGACCTCTGTGTCTACGACCAGCGGCGCAATGCCTGCTACGCCGTTCCCGTGGAAGGACTGAGACAATACATCGACGTGACTGCCGTTGCCGAAGACCATGACGGCAAGGTGTGGGTCACGACTGGCGACGGCATCAAACGCATCATCGTCAAGCAAGACGCTGACAGTTGCCGCTTCTTTGTCAATGCCTACAGCGAATTCAATGGAGTACAGAAACGACTGTTCAACAAACGGTCCATTCTCTGTCTCAACGACGGCCGGCTGATGGCTGGTGGCATCGACGGCATCAATGTCATCGACCCGGCCCATCTGCCCAGTCCCCTGCCCAACGGTGAGGTGCTGTTCAGCGGCTTGCTTCTCTTCGACCGCCTCGTGGGGGTCGGAGAAAGCATCAACGGCCACGTTATCCTCAACCAGGCTATCGACAATGGCAGCAAGCTCACACTAAGCCACGCCGAAAACAACTTCGCCATACAACTGGCCACCACCCTGGCCGGCATCAACCACAAACCCCGTTTCCTCTATCGGATGCGGGGGCTGAACGACCAATGGATGCTGACTGCCGAGGCACAGACTGCCATCAAGTTCAACAATCTTCCCTCAGGCCATTACCATCTCGACGTAAGACTCGTCGACGCCAACGGCAAACCCCTGCCCCACATCTCTACGCTTGACATCGTCGTCAAGCCGCCATTCTATCTCAGCACATGGGCCTGGCTCATCTATCTTCTGATGGCAGCTGTCGTCGTGTGGTACCTCTACCAACTGCAACTGCGCAAGCGCAGGGCGGCCATACGCCGAATGGAACGTGCCAAGCAACAGGAGCTGGAAGAGATGAAGATGGTGTTCTTCACCAATATCAGTCATGAACTGCGCACGCCGCTCTCACTCATCCTCTCGCCTCTGCCCAGTCTCATCAACAGAGAACGGGACGGTGAGGTCGTCAACAAGCTGCGCCTCATCCAGCGCAACGCCTACCGCATGCTGCGGATGGTCAACGACATTCTCGACCTGCGGCGGCTGACGAAGGGCAAGGAGCAGCTGCGACTGCAGCATTCCAACCTTGTGGCCTGTGTCAATGGACTGTGCAAGCAGTTCATCGGCCTGACCAACAAAGACATCACCCTTACCATGCTGGCTTCGGCAGAAGAGATCAACATGGACTTCGACGTTGACAAGGTAAGTAAGATTGTGGAGAACCTTCTTTCGAATGCGTTCAAATATGCTCCCACTCAGCAGGGACGCATCGAGGTGAGCCTGCGCCACCACAACGACCATGTTGACCTGGTGGTGGCCGACAATGGTCCCGGCATCACCGACGCTGACAAGCAACACCTGTTTGAGCGTTTCTTTCAAAGCCAGCAGAATGCGAGGAGCGGCACCGGCATCGGTCTCAACCTGGTGGCTACCTATGCGCAAATGCATGGTGGCAAAGTATCAGTCGGCGACAGTCCGCAGGGCGGTGCGATGTTCACCGTCACCCTGCCCCTGCACCAAGCAGAGATAAAAGGCAAATCGTATGCCGAAGCCTATCAAAGCGACTACGATACTCAACAATCTGAGCACTCTGCTACAGCCTCTTCTTCATCTGTACAGGAAACTACAGCCGACAAAGCAGTGGCCGACCGACATGCGTCCAGTCCGTTGCGTTACAAGGTACTCGTGGTCGACGACAATCCCGACTTCTTAGAGTTCATGAAGGGCGAGCTGCAAACCGATTACAGCATCCTGACGGCAACCAATGGTCAGGAGGCGCTCTCCGTCGTGCTCGAGGAGCATCCCGATCTGATTTTAACCGACGTGATGATGCCCGTCATGGATGGTAACGAGCTGTGCAAACGCATCAAGAATGACCCCGACACCGCTAACATTCCCGTTGTCATGCTCACTGCCCGACTGTCTGAAGAGAATGAGGCCGAAAGCAGAGAATGCGGTGCCGACGACTATGTGAAGAAGCCGTTCGACCTGGAGCAACTGCGCCAGCGCATCACCCAACTCCTCTACAAAGGACTCCAGACAGGTTCGAGCCACATAGAACCTCACCTCAACTATGAGCCCATTGTGAGCGTCGACGAGAAGTTTGTGGCACAAGCCACTGCTTATATTGAAAGCAAACTCGACGACACCAGCCTTACCGTAGAGTCGATGAGCCGTGGCATGGGCATGAGCCGCGTCAACCTCTATCGCAAAATGGTCACCGTCACTGGCAAGACACCCTCGGAATTTATCCGCATCATCCGCCTGCGCTATGCCGAGCGTTTGCTTATGAAAAGCCAGCTTTCCGTCGCTGAGATAGCCTACAAGGTAGGTTTCTCATCGCCGAGATATTTTGCCAAATGCTACAAGGAACTCTTCGGCTATGCTCCTTCGCAATATAAGAGACAGAAATAAGCTCCAATTAACCTTCAACTAGTTCATGGACGAAGCCAAGGAAAAAGGACGTTACCGCACCTATTACGATGCCATAACGTCCTTTATTAGTATTAGTCAGCTCCAATTATCTTGCAAATGAGCAGAATCTTCAAGGGATTGTAGTCAAATCGCTTGAATCTTCATTGACTATAATTTACAAGTGATCTGCTCACCATTGTAAGTCACCAACTTCCCTTGAGGAGAATCAAGGTTGAGAGGCGTGGCCTTGTCTTTGCCAACCACCACGATACGGAACTGACGCTGCCGGAGCATGCCTGAGAAGGAGCCTTTTCTGCTGCCGATGGTCAGCGTATGGTTGGCTTCGTCGTAGGTGAAGTCAATCGTAGCATATTGTCCCTGCTCGTAGTCGTAGTTGGTGCCTTCATCCTCGTAGAGTGTGAAGCGACCATTACGACCTGCATACACGTAGAGATTGATCAGGCTGGGCTGCTTTTCGTCACACCACTCCATGGCCGGACCAAAAGGTATGATGCTGCCTTCGGGCACATAGACTGGAATGTGCTCAACGGGTGCATTGGCCTTCACGCTCTGTCCGCCATTGAGGTGCTTGCCCGTATAGAAATCGTACCAGCCGCACTGCTTAGGCAGGTAGACCTGACGGGCACGTGCCTTATACACTGTCACAGGACAAGCCATCAGTGAGGGACCAAACATCCACTGGTCCTTGATGTCATACACCTTATCGTCGCCATTGAAGTCCATCACCAGTGCCCGCATCATCGTGTAGTCATTAAAATGGACGGCTCCTGCCAGACTGTAGACGTAAGGCATGAGGCGGTAGCGCAGCTTGTCGTAATAGACAATACCCTGATAAGCCGGATGGTTCTCGGGCGCAATGTTCCAGACCTCACGCAGTGGCCACTGACCATGTGTGCGATACAAGGGTACGAAAGCGCCCAACTCGTTCCACCTGACTTGCAGCTCGCGCCATTCCTTCAGGTCGTTGTTCTCCTGACCCGTGCGGTCATACACCTGCTGTGCCTTCACATAGCGGTCTTCCACACTAAAGCCACCGATGTCCATGCCCCAGAAAGGCAGCCCGGCAAGACTGTAGTTCAGTCCGGCCGTTATCTGAGCCCGCATGTCTTCCCACCGCGTACCAATGTCGCCACTCCATGTAGCCGTACTGTACCGCTGTTCACCGGCAAAGCCGCTGCGCGTGAGCAGGAACACACGGGTGTTGGGATTGACGCTGCGCTGCCCGTTGTAGATGGCATCGGCATTGACGATGGAGTAAGCATTAAAGTACTCGGTCGAAGATCCCAAGGCCGTAGGACCACAGAGCGCCTTGCGATACCACATCGGCGTGCAGTCGCGCACATTAGGCTCTGAGGCATCCATCCACCAGGAATCAATGCCGAACTTATACTTGGAATAGAGGTTCTCGTTCATCTGCCGCCAGAACATCCTACGGGCACCTGTGCTGTATGCGTCATAGAAAGAGTTGAGGTAGCCCGGTCCCACCCAGTCACGAATGCTGTCATGGGGTGCCTGATGGTACATCCATCCATGGGCATCTAGCTCTTTGTAGTTGGCGGTGTTGCAGTAGAACTTCGGCCATACCGAAATCATGTAGCGGCCGTGCATGGCGTGGACGCTGTCGAGCATTGCCTGCGGATTGGGGTAACGGCTGGCTTCAAACTGATGGCTGCCCCACTGGTCGTCGGCCCAATAGTTCCAGTCCTGCACGATGTTGTCAACGGGGATATGACGCTTGCGAAACTCCGCCAGCGTGTTCTCTATATCTGCTGACGTCTTATAACGCTCGCGGCTCTGCCAGAAGCCAAACGCCCACTTGGGTATGATCTGTGCCTTACCCGTCAGGGTGCGGTAACCGGAGATGACCTCATCGAGGTTGTCGCCCGCAATGAAGTAGTAGTCCAGGTCGCGTGACATCTCGCTCCAGATGCTGAGACGGCCCTGCTCCTCCTCACTACGAGGTGTGGCCACACGCAGACCGCAATAAGACACGTCACCGTCGGGATACCAGTCGATACACAGTTTCGTGCGCTTGCCTTTCTTCAGGTCAACCGTAAACTTGCAGGCATTCGGGTTCCAGGCCTGACGCCAGTGCTCCGGCACGACAAGCTTTCCGTCGACATACACCTTCGTGTAGCCGGCATAATAAAGGTTGAAGCGATAGCGGTTGTCCACCGGAGCCTCAACGTAACCCTCATAGGTAACGTGAGCGCCTTTCATCTTGAAATTCTTGGGCAAATTGCCAATGCCGATGTCGGTCAAGCCACGGGCAGCAATGTCGGGCAGCGCAAACTCATAATAGATGCTGTCTTCATCTCTGACGATTGTCGTGCCATCGGCAGTACGGTAGGTGCCCGTGAGATGGCCGCGATGACCGTCCTTATCATAAAGCGTGAAAGCATGATTCAACTGGAGATAGTCATTGGGATTGCCGAAACGGCAGTAGCTGTAGCTGTCCCAAAGGATGCCATAGCCACGGTTGCTCACCACGAAAGGCACGCTTACCTTGGTGTTGTACTGGAACAAGTCCTCGTTCTTGCCTTTCATGTTCATCTCACCGGCCTGGTGCTGTCCCAGACCGTAGAAGGCCTCATCCGGCTGGTTGTCAAACAGCAACCGCCAGGAGTAGCCTCTTTTCTGTTCGGGCAGAAGCCGGCTGTCAACACCAATCTCTCGTTCGGGCACGGTGTAGGGCTTGAGGGTCTTACCTTGCTGCTCATCCTCGGCCAGCAACTGTCGGCCGAAAGCGTCGTAAAACACAACGCGGCCGGTAGCCTTGTTGACCTTGGCCTGCACCTTGGCGGTGCTGATCACAACTTCGTCATTGTTCTCGTCCACCTTAAACGTCACATGCTGTTGAAAGGCTTCCGGCACGATGATAAGGCTGTTCTTCAACGGGAAGGCCGACTCACTCGTAGCCTCTACTCTGATGATTTTATCGGACATGACCTGCAGGCGCACCCAATGCGGGGAGAAGGCAGTGGGATGAGCCACTGCCACATCCACCGCATTGCCGGTCTTGACATAACCGGTCGCACATGCGTTAAGCGCACTGACAAGCAACACACCCGAGATGATGAATGATTTATAGGACATAATCTAAGTGTTTAGAGAAGATCTTACCGTGGCCACGATGCGGCGGCAACGCCATTCTGGACGCCCGTGAGGGCTGGCTGGCAGAAGACGTTACGACCGGCACGGTTGACGATGGTCATAGAAGGACGCGACAATGAGTTCGTATCCCAGACAAACGGTATGAGGCCATTGTTGATGGCTTGTTCGTTGACGGTCTTGTTGAAGAGCGTCACAGAAGCATCGTGCTCGGCTTGGTTGGCACTGAGATTGCGCCACAAGCAGGCATACTCGCCGATAACCACAGGTACGCCATGGTCGAAATAGGCGGTCTTGAGCTTCGCAAAGCGATCGGCAATATAGCTTTCCTCGTAGTTGCTGTCAACATTGCGGTCGGAGCCTGCCACATGATTGGCCGCACCCCAGAAGTACTGCATCTTGCCCCAGTCGGCATCTTCGAGCAGGCCGCAGAACTGCCATGGCGTGTAGAAATGCACCTCCAGCATGAGCTTACCGCTCTGCGTGTCGGTCGGGAACTTGCTGACAGGCATCAGACTGAGAGTCTCATCGACGTTCGTCTTCGGGCCCTGAATGACAAGCACGCGGTTGCTATTGTTGCCGCCCGTCGCACGTACGGCGTCGATGAATGCTTGCTCATATTTGATCAAAGCGTTCATCTGCGCGTCGGTCATCGTTGTCTGCTGACTCTGGTTGGGTTCGTTAAGACCGGCGAAGATCAGATGTTTGTCGTAGTTCTTAAAGGTATTGGCCACTTGCGTCCACAGCGTCTTCATGGTCTCGCAGTTGGCAGTGACCGTGGTTTCATCGGTCTTGTTGAACGACGTCTCGACCCATCCGCCATCATAGTGGTCGTTGAGTATGACATAGAGGCCGTCCTGGACACAGTAGTCCACCACTTCCTTGACGCGTGCCATCCATGCGGCATTGATGGTCGTTGTGCCGGCATCGAAATGGGTGTACCAAGAGCACGGGATGCGGATTGACTTGAAGCCGAGAGACTTCACATAGTCAATGACGGCCTGCGTGGTCTTTGTGCCTTGCCACGAGGTCTCAGCCGACAATCCGTCACCGGATGAGAACGGTGCCTCCAGGGTGTTGCCGAGGTTCCAGCCCGGATACATATCGGAAGCTACCTCCAAGGCAGAGACCGTGATGGAAGCTTCGCTGTTGGCAGCCTGGTTCACCGTGACAGCCTCCACGAGGTCGCCTTGCGTGAACGTGATGGTGCCCTTGCGGCTCTCACCTACATAGTTGGGTGCCACAACAAATTGATGACTGTATTCCTGCATTGTGGCGCGTGTGTCGGGCGAAGTGATCCATGATGCATCGGTCGTAAAGCTATAGGTGCCGTTGCTCTTGAGCTTCACGGTGATGGTCCGTCCTGATGCGGGCACGTCAAACGAGGTCTGCTCGAGGAGAAGGCCATTGTCGGCCTTCTGCGTGATGGCAATGTCTTTGGTCGACTCTCCCAATTTCACCGTCACTGTAGCAGTGCGGTCGTCATAGCCTGTGTTTTCAGCCACGGCGAGTGAGTACTTATAGGTCACCGTCGAGGCAGATGTCTGTTCGCTGACAACAGCCCAGTCGGCACTGCTGCTCACGGAAGGCTTGCTGGCAGCCCTCACATAGAAGTCGATGGTGCCACCGCTCTTAGCAAAGGTCTGCTCCGATGTCGACACCATGAAGTCAGTGCTCAGTCCGGCCGCACTATTGCTGATGTCGTCGCCGCACGATGCAAACAGCACAACAGCCAACAGGCTCAGCAAGGCATTAATAATCGTTATCTTTTTCATTGTTGTTACCTTAATCTTTATCGGTTCTGAAGAAAGGTCCCGGGCCGTCTCGCCCAGGACGATTCTTCATGGATAAGTTGTTCTTCCCGTTAGATGCCGGGAGTAATGATTGAATTGATCTTCACTTTGACGAGGTCGGGGTTGACAAGCTCCTTATAAAGATTGGTGATATCAATCACCCAGACCACAGCACCCTCGCTGGTTCCGCAGAGCGGTGCAGTCACGGTGTAGGTACCATCCTTCGTGATGGTCGTTCCAGCACCTTCTGTTCCGCCCCAATAGCTGGGATCCCAGGAAGCATCGGCAAACGACATGCTGGCCGGATAACTGCCCGAAGCACCACTGACGAGGTTGCCGTCAATGCCGCTGATGGTGAAGTTGACCGTGATGGAACCGTTGAACTTCAGCGAGCTGTAGTCGTTGACGCCCTTGGTTGAGCCATACTCATTGTAGATCTCAATACGGCCGTCAACACCATCGCCTTCCTTACTCGTCCATACCGGAGCCGGGATCTTCTGATAGATATCGGCAACATCGAAGCGGATGCTCTCAACCTCGACTTTCACCTTGCTCATGTCAACAATGTTGGCAGCAAGCTTGTCGATATCGATGCAGAACACCATTGCACCGTCGGCCTGAGAGGCAGTCTCCATCCAGACGGAGTATTCACCGTCACCATTGACCAGTGCGTCGTACTTATAGTTGTTGAACGATGACCAGTAGCTGGGATCCCATGAGGCATCAGCATATTCCAAGCCGGCAATGAACTGTGAGGGCGCGTCACTCTTGAGGTTGCCTGTGACACCGCTCAACTTGAACTTAACCACCATATTCTTTGAGAACGACACTTGACTAGGATCGAGACAAGGATTGGGCTTCGAAGCACCATACTCGTTGTAGAGCTCAATGCGCAGGCGACCGTTGTCCTCGATATCTCCGACCACCAGTTTGCTGTTGTCAGGATTGATGATAGGAGCCTTACGTACCGACCTCACGCAGAGGCCAAGCTGGCGCTGGCTCATTCCGGTAACAGCCGAACCGTCACTGCCGAAGCTGAGTGTCTTGCCATAGTCGGAAGAGATGGTGTTCACCGTTCCTGCCCAATACAATCCCTTGGCATTGGCACCCTCCAAGGTGGTGCCATTGCGATAGCCGGCTGCAGGCAGGAAGATGCTGTTGCCATTGTTGGCCGTGAAGCGAATACCGCTCACGCCATCCACCGTCGTCCAGGTCTGCTTGGTTCCCTTAATGAGCTCGGCAATCTGGGCGGCCGTAGGCATCGAACTCTTAATCGATGACGAGCCGTCGATGTCAGCGTGCTTGACAATATCGTTGGCTGTTGCAGCGATGTCCGACGTGACGTTGTAGTCATCAAGACGGGTAGACGTCATCAAACCGGTGGCATCGCCATAGGCGGCCATTGCTCCGGTCTCGGTCTCATTCTCGGCGCCGACATTGTATTTGGCCCACATTACAGAGAGCCCAAGGTCGACGTACTCCATCGACTGTTTCGCTGTTGTGAACGACTTCACGTCACCATAGACCAGACCATCGCCCAACTGCGCGTAAGCTACATAATAATAGGTGTTGCCGGGCAGCAGTCCATCGACCGTCGTTGCGAGTGTGGTCGATGTGGAAGTAAGCGGATAGTCGCGGCCATCACGCACATTAGCCTCAGTCATTGAGAGTTTGAAGCCAAACGTCATTCCGTTCTCTATCAGACCTTTCAAGCCGGAAGCCGAAGCGTTGAGCGTAGCCTTGCATGCAGACACTTCGGTAGCTTCTGCTGTCGCTATCTGCGCGTCGGTGGCGACAAACGACTTCACATCGCCGTACTTCGTGACGCGGCTCTGCAGCGTCACATACGTGCAATAATAATAGGTAGTGCCTTTGGTCAGGCCGGATAGAGCCGTCGTCACATTGCCCAATGAGTCAATGCCGCCCACTACTTTTGAGCCCGCCGTCGTTGGGTCAGGGTTGATGGAATAGCACGTTCCTACCTGATAGGAACTGGGATCACATTTCGACAGGTCGAGCACACGGCCTTTGGCAGTAGCCGAGATGGCTGTGACATCGGCCTCGCCCGTCTCTACGCTGGAGACAACGGCCTCCGTTGCGATTGTATAGTCGTCGTCATCGCTGCATGCGCACAAGGCCAACACGCAGAGAAGTGAGAGGACGCTGTATAATTTAAGTCTGTATTTCATAGTGCTGAATGGTTTTAAGATGAACTACTTTCTGACGGTCTTTCTCACGACACGCTTTGCTGCCTTTGCCACATGCTTCTTAGCATCGGCAGCGTCGGTGATGAAAGGCTTGCCATTGTCGAGCGTCACATGAACGGTGATTGACAGCGATGAGCTGAACGAGTAATTGGCTGCGGTCGAGGCGTTCGCACCCCATGGATTGACAATGTAGCGGCGGGCCGTTGTAGCGGCATCACCCACGATACGGTCAATGGCCGCATCGTCGAAGTCTACGCTCTTGCCATCGGCTTTCACCGCCACGACTTTCACGTCGCAGTTAGGATGATCCTTAAGCAGTTTTTCGATGTCAAGATAGAGGCCATAGACATTGCTGCACGAGCCATTGATGGTGAAGGTGTAGTCGCCATCGGTCGTGACATACACGTCATCGCTCTGCTGGAAGGTCCAACTCGAATCGAAGAGATGCAAGCCACCCTTATAACGCTTGACTTGCGCACCGCCGGTCTGCAGTGTGAACTGATAGCCTTGGTAAGCCCAAAGTTTGTTCTGGTCGTCATAGAGCTTCTTGCCAAGCCAGAGGTTAGAGAGCGAACCGCTGTAGTCATCGGTCTCATACGACAGAATGCGCAGTGAGTTGTCGTTGCTGCGTGAGAATGTCACGTCGCCGTCAGCAGAGAGCGTGAGCGATGGGAACTGACCGTCGAAGGTGTAGACGCCCTTGTCGCTGAGCGTATAGGTTCCGGCATATTCGGTGCCGTCAGGTGTGGTCACAGTATACTTGTGTGACACATTGTTCATGACGAGTGTCAGATCCTCGATGCCGTCGACTGCCGTCGAAGCTATGCCCTTGGCCGATCCGTTGAGGTTGCACCAGTCGTAAGGCTTGTCAGCATTGAGCTTGTAGGTCATCACGTGGCTGGTCTTCGGCTCCACGTAGTCGCGCCAGTCAGAGGCCAGTTCAGGTTCTTCCTCCTTGGCATCTCCCGGATCATAGTTCATGGCATAATCCTCAGACACATAGTTGAACACTTCCAGCCATTCACCGCCCCAGTCACCGGACACACGTATATAACCCACGCGCAGATGGTTGTCATCAAGAGCCACAATCTGCAGGTTGCGGCGCCAGTCACTGCGACGAGCCGTCCAGGTATCAGGATGCATCAGGTCAGCATCGGTGAGATTGAGAATGTGGCTATCGGTGTTGAGGTTGAAGATACCCTTCTGTGTGGTACCCGTTGACGAGTTGTAGAACTGATAGTTGGCATTGCCGTTCAGGTCGAAGATCATGTAGCTGTCCCACATGTTGGCATCGCCGGTATGACCAGCTCCCGGATCCCAGTTCATGGTGAACGAGTTCCAGCCGAACGTAGGATTGGCCGATGGGTCGCCGTAGGTCACTTCACCTGCTGAGAAGCCATACTTACCGTTGTCGTAGATCCATTTCTTCGACTTGCCCACACCACCGGCCAGCATCGACCACAGCGGATCGGTGACGAACTCAGCACAGAAGTTGTCAATCGTAAAAGTGGTATAAGGTCCATAGACCACGCCACCCGGTGTCTCCACGCCCATGCGTACCTGGTAGTCGCCGGCGAAAGGCATCTTCAAGGTCATCTCCGCTTCCTGCGAACGTCCCTGCGGGGTGTCCCACAATGTGGTGTAGCTCGATGGCAGGAGACTCTTGAGATAGACTATATTGGGATTGGACGAGTCGTGGGTGAGCGTATAGGCAAGGCCCTCGACAAGGTCATCCGACGTGATATTCTTATCGCCCAGACTGTAGTCATCGGGCGAACAGGCCGCAACAAGGAGTGCTAAGACGGCCATCAATAGATATTTCAGATTTTTCATTTTTATAGAGATATTGATCTGCCCCACATGGCGTAGCCTTCACGAAGGGAGGCTGGCACCACTGGGACGGAAGCCGTTATAGATTATTCCCATCCGGCGTTTTGCTTGTAGACGCCACCCGAGAGGTCGATTTGTGTCTTAGGTATCTGGAAGAAGCCACGCTTTGTACGAATGTTGGCCTCCTGATACGTGTCACCAATCTGTTGCTGCTCCTTATTATTATAGACAGTGATCGGCGTGCCCGTACTGCTGCCACTGCTATAGGCCTGTCCGAGCTCAGCCTTGACGAAGGCATCGAGCCCCTGACGGCGCAGGTCCCAGTAACGGATGCCCTCACCCATGAACTCCTTGCGGCGCTCCTGCCAAATCTGCTCCCGTGTGGGGGCGGTAGTCAGGTTGTGACTGGTATTGCCGTAAGCGCGCTGACGCACCAAGTTCACATACTGCATGGCATTGCTGCTGCCGAGTTCTGCCGCCATGAGCAGCACATCGGCGTAGCGGATAAGAATCCAGTTCTGATCCTGTGAGAGCATCATGTCGCCGCCGGTGATGTCTGACTCATATAAGGGCATTGACGTACCATCGGTAAAGATGAGCGGGCAGTACTTCTTATTGACATAGCCTGTATAGTCCATCGCATCGGTGCCTTTCTGAATGTCATAGGCTGTCTTGCCGTCACTGTTGGTAAGCTGCGTGCAGTCAATGATGGTAGCGTTGCCGCGCAGGTCATCGCTTGAGAACTGTGTCTTGGCATAAGGCGTGATGGGACAGGCTCCCCAACCGTTGCCATAAGGGGCGAAGTCGGTTGTGTTGCGCATACCGAGGTTCACCACGAAGCGGTTGCCGTCTTTGTTGCTCAGGGTGTAGTTGTCGATGTTGTTGAACTTCACCACCCAGACGATCTCATTGCTGGCTTCCTTGTACGTCGTCTTGCGTCCGGCTTCCTTAGTAGAAGCCTCGGTGCAGGCAGCAGGCCAAAGCTTATTGAAGTCAGACTCCAGCGCGTAGTTGCCGCTACCGATGCAGTCCTCGCAGTATTGCAGAGCCTGTGCCTTGGTCAATCCACCTGGCACCTCACCGCCCTTGTTGTCGTTGTAGACACCATCGTAGAAGAGGTAAACACGTGCGAGCATGGCGCCGGCGGCGTATTTCGTGATACGTCCCAGATGGCTAGCCTTGTCGGCATAGGCAGTAGTATCCATGCTGTCGGCTGCAAACTTCAGGTCGCTGACGATGAGTTTGTACACCTCGTCGGGTGTTGCCTGAGGTACCACATCTCTGGTGGCAGTAGTCAACAAGGGCACATTCTCGAACATGCGCACCAGATCGAAGTAGGCCAGTCCGCGGATAGCGCGTGCTTGAGCCTCGCAGTCAATACGGTCGGCGCTTGAGGAGAAGTTGATACCCGGGATGGAGTTGATGAGCTGATTGCAGTTGTAGATGCATTTGTAGTAGTCTTGCCAAATGCCATCAAACAAGTTGACCTGGTCACTCATGTAGCTGCGGTCGAAGCGGTCCATCAACCGGTCACCGCGGTCATCGGGGCCACCACCACCAAGACAGTCGTCGCTCATCGTCTCCACTGCCTGGAAGAGTGAGGGCCAGCTGCCATTGGAAACCGTACGCTGGTACATATCGTAGCAGCCTATGACCGCATAGTTGGCCTGCTCCTGCGTCTTATAGAAAGAGGTGGAGTTGCTGCTGGTCTTCGATGAGGTGTCGAGGAAACTGTCGTTACAGCCTGTCAGAGCCATCATGCCCACCCCCATCGCAAGAATATAATAGCTTATCTTTTTCATAATTGGTTTGCTGTTGAGAAGTTAGAATTTCAAGTTCACGCCCACCATAAAGGTGCGTGCATGCGGATAGACGCCGGTATCGATACCTGACACCCATGCATCCTGGCCGAAGCCGACCTCAGGATCCATACCGCTATAGTCGGTAAACGTATAGAGGTTCTGTACCTGGAAGTAAAGACGGGCCTGACTGATGTACTTCGTATGGAGGAAATGAGCGAAGTCGTAGCCAATGGTGATATTGGCAATGCGCAGATAGTCGCCGTCCTCCAGATAGAGATCGGAGAAGCTGGTCCAGTTATGGTCGTCATTGGTCAGACGAGGAATCTTGATGCTTGTGCCTTCTCCCGTCCAGCGCTGGAGGAAGTAAGTGGTGTAGTTGCTCAACGACGAGTTACCCCAGTTGCGGTAACCTCCGTTGGCCACCTTGAAGTCGGCAGCACCTGAGAACGTGGCTGAGAAGTCGAAGTGCTTGTAGCTGCAACCAAGGTTGAAGCCGAAGCTGTACTTAGGTATGCCGTTGCCGAGATCCACCTTATCCTTGTCGTTGATCACACCGTCGTGGTTCATATCGACAAACTTTACGTCACCGACGCCTGTGTTGGCGGTCACACCGTTACCGGCTGCCACCCAGTCGTTGAGTTCCTGCTGGTTCTGGAAGATGCCGGCTGTGCGGTAGCCCCAGAAGTAACCCATAGCGTGGCCGTCGGAACAACGATAGAACTCGGTCTGGTTGTTGAACATGACGTTGGTCGAGCCGTGTATCATACCGTCAACGGTAGGTATCCTGCCCACCTTATTCTTATTGTAGGCCATATTGGCACCAATGTTATAGCGGAAGTCCTTGCCAATCTTATCATCCCAGGTCAGACCGATTTCCACACCTTTGTTGGTTACATCTCCGCCATTGATGAACGGAGCGTCGGCACCCGCCGTAGCGATGACAGCAGCCTGCACGATCCAGTCCTTGGTCTTCTTATAGTACCAGTCGAAGTTAAGGCCAAGTCTGCTATTCAGGAAGCGGGCATCAAAGCCGAGGTCGGTCTGCTCAGAGGTTTCCCACTTCAGCTCGCGGTTACCAAGACGATTGGAGATGGCACCGGCCACGTCAGCGGCCGAGCCCTTGCCCGTACCGAAGTTATAGCCGACACCGTCGAGTGTCACGGTCGAAGCGTAGAGGTAGGCACCGATATTGTTGTTACCTACCTGTCCCCAGCTGCCGCGTATCTTCAGGAAGTCGAGCCAGGAGGCCAGCGGTTGCATGAATTTCTCCGACGAGACGACCCAACCGGCCGACACCGATGGGAAGTAACCCCAACGATGGCCCTTGGCAAAGCGTGAGCTGCCATCGGCACGCAGCGTAGCATTGATCATATATTTGTCCTGATAGTTCCAGCCCAGACGGCCGAAGTAGGACACACGGCGGTAATCGTCGAAGGGATAACCAGTCACGGTTCCTGTGTGACCATTGTTGTCATTACTCAGATAAGCGTGCTGCCAGTCGTCGTAGATAGCCAGCAATGTGTTGTTGCCGCCAACATAGTCACCCTCGTAGCGCTCTGCTTCCATACCAACCATGGCATTGAAGGCATGGTCGCCTATCTTCCAGTCGTAGGTAGCCGTGTTTGTCCATGTGAGTGTCCAGCTCTTGTTGATGTTCTGGCTGGCCTCCGGACCTGACGTATGCATATTGTTTGTCGTAGAAACGAAGTCTGGTGTATAGGCACGATACGTACTGGTGTTGTGGTTGAAGCCCAACTGTGTCTTGATGTGGAGGCCCTTGATGGGGGTCAGTTCAGCAAAGACGTTAGCCAGCCAGTTCTGCCTGTCACTCTTGTTGCGGCCACGGTAGAGTCCAGCCACTGGGTTGCCGTCGTACTGGTTCCAGTCAGTGGCGATGGAGTAGCTATAGCCATCATTCAGGTCAGCACGGCCGTCCTGTTGCAGATACAACGGCTGCAAGGGTGATGTGCCGTAGGCTCCGCGCAACTTGTTGTTATACATGTTGCCGGTACCAATCTGATTGGTCTTGACAAAATTGAATGAAATATTCTCACCGAAGGTCAGCACATTGTTGAAGAGCTTCTGCTGGGTATTGGTGCGGAAGTTGTAACGCTCGTAGTTGCTGGCGCGCTTGCCACCAACGATGCCTTCTTGCGCATAGTAGCCTAAGGAGACAGCATACGTGCTATTTTTTGTACCGCCATTGACACCGATGGTGTAATCCTGCACCGGTGCTCCGTCCTTGAACATCTTGTCCATCCAGTTGGTGTCATAGATATTACCATTGGCATCGTGAATGGAGGCAATGTTGGCCCAGTCGTAGGCTGAGCCGCCGGAGTTGAGGTTTTGTTCATCCATGAGCGTCATGTACTCATTGGCGTTACACATCTTTATTTTACGAGCGGCACTCTGCCAACCATAGTAGCCGTCGAATGTGACCTGAGTCTTGCCGGCCTTACCCGAGCGGGTGGTCATGATGACAACACCATTGGCGGCCTGCGCACCATAGATGGCAGCCGAGGCAGCATCCTTCAGCACGTCGATGCTCTCGATGTCGGCAGGATTGATGGTAGTAGGATCTACACCGGGAATACCGTCGACCACATAGAGCGGCGCGTTGTTGCTGTTGGAGCCCTGACCACGGATGATCACTTTCATCGAAGCGCCTGGCTGACCGCTTTCAGAGATGATGTTGACACCCGGTGACTGACCCTGCATGGCCTGCAGGGCATTGTTGGTGTTGAGCTTGGCGATGTCGTCGCCTTTGAGCTGAATCGTAGCACCGGTTACCACCTTTTTCTTCTGTACACCATAACCAATGACAACGACCTCGTTGAGGGCACTCTGCTCCTCAGTGAGCTTAATGGTAAGGTTGTTGCCTGTCACCTTCACACGCTGATCAACAAATCCAACGTAGGAGGCAATGAGCGTTTGTCCATCATTGGCCTCAATGGAGAAGTTGCCTTCCAAATCGGTAACAGCAACATTCTTTGAACCCTCAACTTTCAGCGTCGCGCCAATCAGTGGCTCATTGTCGGTAGCTGAGAGAACTGTGCCCCTGACAATCTTTGCGCTTAGCGTACCACCGCCAAACAACAAACTGAAGGCGGGGAAAAGCACAAACACCAACAGGACAAGTCTGCGATAGTTAGTTTTACCCATGATTAAAATAATTTATTAATATAAGTTTTCAGCCTAAGGTTCACAGATTACAGACAGCTGAGGCCGCCCTATAATAAGGTGTTCACATAGGTCATCTAGTTTTATCGATGCAAAATTAACAAATCATCACAAAAGCGTCGCGAACTGAGGTTAACGATAGGTGCACAAATGTAACACAAGGTGAAGAAATGTTTCAGAAAGGGGTAACAGAGGTTACACAGGCAATGAGCGCTGAAAACACTTATAAAGAGAGGTGGTAGTTCTTTAACATTTAAGCAAAGGTGCCGGCTGTTACGTGCTAATGCTCCGTGTCCGGGATAAAGGAGGGCGGAACAGTGGTGAAGAGCCTGTAGAATATCGGCCAAAAAGCATCGCGATATCACCGAGGCCGCGATGCACAATGACAGTTATTCCTAAGCCATGGCACAGGAATAACTGTAGTTTATCGAGTGCTGGCTTACTGTATAAACCGATTACGAATGTATTCGTTGAAAGCGTCCCGATAGCTGTCACCAATGGGCAGGAAGACGTCCCCCTCGACGATGACACGGTTTTTGTTCACCTCGACGATGGCGTTAAGATTGATGATGTACGACCGATGGATGCGCATGAAAGAGGACGGCAGACGGTCGAGCAGGTTCTTTAGGCGCACAAGCACCACCACAGACTTATCATTGCGCAGATGAATCTTGACATACTCGCTCATCGCCTCGATATAGACGATATTGTCAATGCCGAGGCGCACGATGCGATAATCGGTCTTGAAATAGAGATTACGGTCATCGTCATGCTTGATAACAGTCGACGGAGCAGCAGTGTCCTGGTCAGCTGCATGGCGCAACCGATAAGCTTTCTCCACATGCTCGGCAGCACGCTTGAAATCATCGAGACCAAAAGGCTTGAGCAGGTAGTCGACAGCCTCCACCTTGTAGCCATCCACCGCATATTCGGAATAAGCAGTGGTAAAGACGACAAGGTAAGCAGAAGAGAGCGACTTAATGAAATCCATGCCATTGAGGTCGGGCATGTTGATGTCGCAGAAGATAGCATCCACATCCTCACTATCAAGGAAGTTGCGCGCTTCTATGGCACTCTTGAACTGCCCGACGAGTTCAAACGTCGGGATCTTCTGAATAAACGTGGCGAGCTTGAGCAGCGCCAAAGGCTCGTCGTCGATGGCTATAACTTTAATCATTGGTTGTGGAAGATTGAATTTGTACGGGTAAGCTCAGTGATACGTCGTAGGTGTCGCCATCATCGGTAATGCGGAGCGCATAGCTTTCACCATAGATGAGCTGCAACCGCTGACGCACATTATTCAGACCGACACCCTCTTTATGTCCTTCTGTTTTCTCCGACCTACTGTTACGGCAACAGAACAACGTGGAGGTATCGTCAATGCTGAGTTTGATGTCTATGAAACTATTGTGCGCATAACTGACACCATGCTTGAATGCATTCTCTACAAAGGTGATGAAGATCAGCGGCGGCACCTGACGGTTGGGAACTTCATTTGGAAGGCTGACGCTGATCTTCAGGTCGTCGGTATAACGCAGACGCATCAGACGGATGTAGTTACGCAAGAACTCCACCTCGCGGTCAAGCGGCACCATGGCGTTGTTGGCCTCATAAAGCACATAACGCATCATTTTCGACAGCTCAATCAAGGCCTCCTTGGCTTTGTCGGGATCGATATCGATGAGGGTATGGATATTGTTGAGCGTGTTCATGAAGAAATGCGGGTTGATCTGATACTTCAGATATTTCAGCTGTTCCTCCACATTCTTTTGTTGAAGCTGTTCCAGCGCATGGGCGTCATTCTCGTTCTTGAAATAAAGCTTTATGCCGATGTTCATGCCAAAGAGCAACACCAGAATGGAATAGCCAAGAAAATCCTTCTCGCCCAGCAACATGATAGGTCCCGGTGGGAAGCCGTCGTGCATGGGATGGTGATAAAACCTTTTTCGCTGGCCGTTGCCATGAGGATGATTTCGCCAGTCTCTCCAGGTCTTAAGCCCATCATCGTCGGATTGTGCCCCATCTTTTATCTTCCCATCCATCATCTCGGGAGGACGACCGTGGGGTATGAACTTACGACCCACCTCCGTCTTAGACAACAAGTGACGACCGATGCCAAAGCCGCATAGGAGCAACAGGACGAGCAACAGGTAACGTACCGCATGATGTCCATAGACCAGCTGTGGAGAGACGAAAGAGTTGTGGATTAGAAAAAAGAACAGATAAGTTCCAAACAACATCCAAATTCCGAAGACATCGTGCCAGGCAAACACTACTGTCGGTTTATTGAGCGAGTGGAGGTAGAATGTGAGCAACGGTGTGGCGAACAGCAACACCCAGAGTCCCACATAAACTAATTTTTCCTTAATTGATGTAGAAATTGTCATTAGCAACTTCAGTTTGTACATGAATAACGAAAGGCTGTAAGATTTATTGTCGGCAGGAACAGGATGCAAACCTATCCGGCCGCACTCAAGCCGTTCGTCACTGGCTGTGGAAAAGCATACAAAAAGAAAGAGCGGGGCACATCCCGACTCATCAGCCATGCCCTGCTCTTCTCAATAAGGGATACCAAGGCGAGTGATGGTAAGAAACCTTCTGTCATCGTATTTTCATCTTAATAGTTTCAACAAAAATAATAAGATTTCTCCAATCATCGCCTAAGAACTCAATGAACTCGACGAAATAATCAGTCAACGCCTTTATCTGACGGTAAAAGCGTCATTTGACGGTCACCGTCAGCGGTTGCCGGTAGTCATCGGCAGCCTGTCCGACCGTCAGCTTCCAGATGTCGAAGTTGGCTATGTCGTACCGGCTCCAGGCGGCACCCGCATAATAGGTGACCGGCTGTCCATGATAGTTGTCGAGCATCACGATGGCGTTGCGGCCATCGGGTGACTTTCCTGTCCTCACATCGTTGTAAGGGAAGAGGACGGCGACATAGATTTCCGAACCATGCACTTTTGGCTGGTCGGTAGGATCAGCGTAGGCCACATAGTCCTTGCCGGCAGTCTCTGTGCCCTGACCATTGAGCGTCACACCACTGCACAATGTGGTGGTCTTCGACAGATTATCGTACCACACCGTGATCTTGTTGAAGTTGCTGCCCTTGTCAAGACTGATGATGCGGTGCTCATGCCAGTCCACTCCATCGGGGTTCTTGCCATAGTCGAGCCGGACCGTAAAGCGAAGAGGACCATTATCGAGGATTTCATAATTCTGATAGCAGTAAGGCAACGTCCACTTCCCATCGACCAGCAGGGCGGGTGCGCCGCAGCCCAGCGTTGGCCCTACCCCATAGCCGTCCATGCCATTGCCATGATCGAGGTGGAAAGAGCCATTGGCATGGTAATACGTGCTCTCTATAGACCGTCCGCTCTTCTCAAGCGGCGCGGCGTCGACATTGCTCTGATGGTCTTCCGTATAACGCTTGTCCAGGATAAGGTCGGGCGTATTCTTCACCCATACATCCGTTCCGTACGATTTCTCCCCCGTGCGCTGCAGCGCCGGACCGTACACACGATAGGCGCAGCGGTCGTTCTCCCAGGCGATGTCGTCCTTGCGAATCTTATACATTGCCCCCTTGACGGAAGGGGTCATTGTCTTTGGCTGACCAACAGAAACATAGACCGTCCACGTAGATTGTGGCAGCACGCTGGCATCAATCAGCAACTTACCATCATAGGTGAGTTGTGCGTCAAGCTCCTGTCCGGCCGCATTCTTCACCACCAAGGAAGCATCGGCAGATGCCCCTAAGGCTTTGCGCAGGGCGGCAGCATCCACTTCCACCACTTGCTGGCGTGTGCGGGAAGCACTGTTGGCAATGGTGACTGTCACCTGGCGGTGTCCCTTGAGCGCTGCATCCAGCCAACGGTAATACTCGCTGCCTGCCAAAAGGAAGGCACCTACGCCAAAGTCGGCATGAGAATGCTCGTCAACGGTCTGACCGGGAATGGCACGGTCGCCGATAGGCTGCACGTAACCGATCTGACCATCCGGCTGCAGAGCGGTGGTGGTGAGATAAGACCAGGCTTTCGACACCGTGGGCAGATAATCGGTCTCTGAGAGCAGGCCGTTGTTGATGCCCCACAGCAAGCCATAGGTGAAGAGGGCCGTGCCACTGGTCTCCGGGCCAGGTGCCTGTGAGGGGTCAACCATAGAGCGTGTCCAATAACCCTCGGGCTGCTGACATTCGGCCACAGCCTTGGCCAAGACCTGGAACTTATTGACAAAGAAAGCATAGTGGGCATTGGTCTTGGGCAGATCCTGAAGCACCTTGGCAAGACCGGCCAGCACCCATCCGTTGCCACGGGCCCAATAGTCTTTCTTGCCCGCCACCGTGCGGTGCTTGGGATAGACATAACGGGCATCACGGAAGTAAAGACCGGTGGAGGCATCAAACATCAGGCTGTCAGTATAGAGAAGGTTCTCGTACATCTTCTCGAGATACTTCTCCTTGCC
Source organism: uncultured Prevotella sp. (assembly GCA_900319905.1). Classification (GTDB taxonomy): domain Bacteria; phylum Bacteroidota; class Bacteroidia; order Bacteroidales; family Bacteroidaceae; genus Prevotella. Next base: position 43,097 of record ONQB01000012.1, read on the forward strand.
CGTCAGCTTGTATATCTTCGTCATCACGGGCATGGACATGTAAAGAGCATCGGCCCACCACCAGTAGTCGTGAGCCTTGCTGTCGGCCTCATAGTTCATCACCTCGATGGCACGGGCCACTTTCTTCTTCGACGGAGCGATATGGTAGAGGTCGATGTAAGTCTGGAAACAGATCTGCCAGTCGCCAAAGAGCACATGCTGGGCATCCTCACCGTACTGACGATAACGCCATTTCGACGCATCCTTCTCGGTGGCGCCCTGCCAATGATTGTATTCGGCCCAACGCGTTGAATAGGCCAGGTATTGTGCGGCTTTCTGCTTATATTGCTGTGAGGCACTGCCGATGTCGTGGGTCAGGAGCCTGTGCAGCTCCATGTTGCCTGTATGATAGACGGCCCAGTTCCAGAATGCAGAGCTCTGTGGTGACTGTGTCTGCTGCCACTGGTCATTGACGAGGGTGAGCGTGTTGAGCACCTTCGTCAGCTGAGGCGATGGCTGGTTCTGCGCACTGACCATTGTCGACAGGCCAAGCGCAGCAAAGAGGAAGAACAAGTATAGCTTTTTCATAAGTATTATCTAAAAAGCCCCGCCATAATCATTGACGAGGCTAATGTAAAGTAGGGTTTCTCAGAATGGCTTATGGCTGTTTGCCGATGTAAGCCAGGATGCCGCCGTCCACATAGAGGATGTGGCCGTTGACGAAGTCGGAGGCATCGCTGGCAAGGAACACAGCGGGACCCATGAGGTCCTCTGGTGTGCCCCAACGGCCGGCAGGTGTCTTGCTGACGATAAACTGATCGAAAGGATGACGGCTGCCATCGGCCTGACGCTCACGCAGCGGAGCGGTCTGCGGTGTGGCGATGTAGCCCGGGCCAATGCCATTGCACTGGATGTTGTATTCACCGAACTCTGAACAGATGTTGCGGGTGAGCATCTTCAGACCACCCTTGGCGGCAGCATAGGCTGATACGGTCTCGCGGCCGAGTTCGCTCATCATCGAACAGATATTGATAATCTTACCATGTCCTTTGCGCTTCATGCCGGGGATGACAGCCTTTGACACGATGAAAGGCGCATTGAGGTCAATGTCAATCACCTGACGGAAGTCCTCTACCGACATGTCAAGCATCGGGATACGCTTGATGATACCTGCGTTGTTGACCAGGATGTCAATCGTACCTAAGTCATGCTCTATCTTGCTGACCAGGTCCTTCACCTGGTTCTCATCGGTGACATCGGCGATGTAGCCTTTGGCATCGATGCCTTTGGCCTTGTAGTCAGCAAGGGCCTGATCCAAATGTTTCTGACTGCGGCAGTTGAACGCAATCTTTGCGCCAGCCTCAGCATAAGCCTGGGCAATGGCGAAACCGATGCCATAAGCAGCACCGGTAACGAGGGCTACCTTACCCTCAAGCGAAAAGTTTACCATAGTATGTACAGTATATAATGTTTTTGATCCTCTGCCTTCATTGTGTCCCCGACATCAGAGATAGCCGGGAACAGGATTTATTGAAGACTGCGGGAAGATACGTATCGAAGATTTGGAACGGATTTATTCAAGATCAGGAATCTTCACCACCTGCATATCAGTGTAGACGAGGTTCTCACCTGCCATGCCCCAGATGAAGGTGTAGTTGGAGGTACCGGCAGCGCAATGGATGCTCCACTCGGGATTGATGACAGCCTGCTCGTTGTTGAGCCACATGGTGCGTGTTTCCTGTGGTTCGCCCATGATATGGCATACTTTCTGGCCGCTTGGCACATTGTAGTAGAAATAGGTCTCCATGCGGCGCAGATGGGTATGAGCGGGCATGGTGTTCCACACCGAACCGGGTTTCAACTCAGTGATACCCATCTGCAACTGACAGGTGCGCACACCGGCCACACCGTCAAGGATGACCTGATGGATCACGCGGAGATTGCTCTCTGTGGCACTGCCTGCATTGATGTTCTTGGCATCTTTCAGTCCCACTTTCTTGGTGGGGTAGCTCTGATGGGCGCAGGCGCTGTTCATATAGAACTTGGCAGGCGACGCGGCATTCTTGCTGGCCACGGTGATTTTCTTCGCTCCCTTGCCCACATAGAGTGCTTCCTGGAAGCCAAGCTCGTAGTCCTTGCCGTCAACGTTCACCACACCGTCGCCACCGACGTTGATGATACCCAGCTCACGGTTGTCCAACAGATGGCGGCCGTTGTCACCTTTGCTGGCATCCACATAAAGAGGGGCTATCGAGGTGAGTTCCAGAGGAGCAGTGGTAGGCTCTGCGCCGCCCACGAGGAAACGGTCAAACATGGTATAGGTCCAGTTGACCTCTCCGGGCGCAAACACTTTCTCTACAAGAAACTCTCCACGCATGCGCTGGGTGTCGTAGTGACGTGCGTCCATCGGGTTGCAAGCATAGCGCACATTGTAATTGGTGTAGCTGTTTTCTGCTTTCATCTCGTAACCTTTCCATGCATTGCACTGCGCCTTGGCACCTACTGCCAGCAGGCACAGGGCAGCTGCTATCAATGTTTTCTTCATTTTGTGTTATTATAGTTAGTATTACTTATTACTGTCGGCTCCCTGTTTGGCCAGAGCCTCATCCTTTACGATACGGCGGCGGTTGACAACCATCAGCACGACGGTGATGGCCACCAGCACAGCGGCACCCACGAATTTGGCATAACGGGCCAGCGCATAGATGGCATAGCCGATAAGCGACGACGCGAAGTCCATGCTGCCTGCCATAAAGCCGTCAGGCACGTGGGCTGCCTTGTCCTGTGTCTCAGCGAACACAGCGGCAGCAGCCTTGGTGAAGTCGGGGGCCATGTCAGTGACAAACCACAGGCCGATGACCAGCGCCACGAAGCCCACGATGTATGACTTGAGCACATTACCCTTGGTGTATGGCAACATCATCGGGAAGAGATAGAACAAGCCTGCAAGTGAAGCCAACGGCAGGAACTGGTTGCCGGGAAGCAACACGGCCACGACGATATAGGTTGGAATGAGGAAAAGCGTACATACCAGGGCAGTAGGATGGCCGATAACCAATGCAGGGCTCATGCCTATATGGATGGTCTTGCCATGGAACTTACGGTCGATGACCTCCTTCGTCTTGTCGGAGATAGGCATCAGACCATCAATAAACAACTTCGTGATACGCGGGATGAGTTCCATCACGGCGCCCATGGTCACACCGAGGAAGAGGATGTCCTTCACAACCTTCATCACGCCATCGGTCGTTGTCGACCCTGCGGGCATATTGGCCATGAAAGCGTCAAAGTTGCGCATGTCGTCGATATGTGACACAGCAGCAATGATACAACCGACAATCACACCAAGCACCAGCGGCTCGCCCAGCACGCCAAACTTCTTCTTCAATCCCTCGGCATCAATGTTGAGCTTGTCAAAACCAGGAATCTTGTCGAGCAGCCAGCCAATGACGATGGCAAACGGCGTAAAGCTCTGACAGAAAGGCTGCGGCACGGAGATTCCGGGCAGGTTGTAGTATTTCTGGAATTTCTCAGCAGTGAGGTCAGCCATCACCAGCGTGATGATATAGCACACGATGGCTGCAAAATAGCCCCAAAGCAGGCTTTGGTCGAAGACGAAGTACACCACAGCGCCAATGAAGGCGAAGTGCCAATAGTTCCAAAGGTCGATGTTGACAGTGCGTGTGGTCTTGGTGATCACCATCAGGAAATTGATGCCCAGGCAAATAGGAATGATCAGCGCGCCCACTGCCGTGTTGTAAGCCACAGAGGCAGCAGCCGGCCATCCCATATCAAACACGCTGAGGTTGAGACTGAAGATATCCTCTATGGCCTGCAAAGGATCTTTAAAGTTGTCGGTAAGCAATGCCGTAACAATACCCAGGCCGACAAAGCCCACGCCCACGAAAAGGCCGGATTTCAAAGCCTTTCCAAACTTCATGCCGATGCACAAACCAATGATGGTGAAGATGATTGGCATCATCACCGAAGCACCCATCTGAATGATGTAATTGAAGATATTCATTGTCTGAAGAATTCTAATATATTGTTCTCTATAGTTTTAACTTAATATGTGAAATGCTACATACCAACAGCGTTCCGGAGAAGGGGAACATCTCCGCGCTGCCTGTTTCTATCAGCTAGTATGATTCAAGAGCTTCTTTACCGTTAACGCAAACAACTGTTTGATTATTGCGTATCGATGATGATTTCTTCACATGAATCGTACATTATGGTCCCTTTAGGCCTCTGTCGCTACCTCGATGGGCCTCAATGGAAGCGGATCCAATCGACATCGAAGAACGGCGCGTCGTTCTTCTCCCCAGGGCGCATGCAGTAGAAGCCGGTCTTGGCACCTATCCACTTGCCTTCCATCAAGGTGAAGGGCTCGCCCAACGGTGTGTAGTTCTTGTCATCGAGGCTGTAGGCAAACTGCGCATGACCTTTGATGCCATTGCCCACGCCTGTGCTCCACACCTTGGCGCGCATATATATATAAGGTGTAGCCAGCCTCGGCTCAGGAATGTCGTCCACGGCATAGCGCTGGGTATATGGCTTTGGCATGGCCTTCAAAGGAATGGGCTTCTCCACGACACAACGCTCGGGCTTGCCTTTCTGCGCACCGATGCATTCCACATAGCGCAGCACGCAGCCGTCCTTGGTGCTTACGAGTTTGATGCCCGCGTAGTCCTGACCCATGATGGCAAAGCCGCCCTCCTCGCCTTTTTGCTGAAACGACGGGTTGGGAATGAACCTCACACGTGCCGTCACCGTAAAGTTCTCGGTAGGCAACTTCTGCAACAGCATGTTCTGCAAGTCGCTGAGATTGCGGAAGCCTTCCGGAGCCTGAGGGCCATACAGGCGCAACCGGCTGTTGTTGGCATCGCAGAAGTACCAGTAATGGCTCCACGGACCTTCAAACTGCCACTGCGGTCCCAGTTGGGTGCTGTTGAATTCGTCATCTTCCTGTGGCTGCACCTCACCCGACGACAGCAGGTTGGGTTTCTTGTAAGTAGCGACCGGATCGCCACAACCGTCACCATCTTTATCCACGCCGATGACCAGCCAGCCATTCTTCCACTGTGCCGGCTGCAGATGGACCACACGTCCGTAAGCATGCTTGTCCTGGAAATGGATGAACCAGTTTTCTCCATTCTGCGTGTCGACCCATGCGCCTTGGTGTGGACCGTTGACCTTGCTCTTGCCTTGGGCCAATGTCACCTTCTCTTCATAAGGGCCATAGGGTGACTTGCTCCGCAGCTCCACCTGCCAGCCGTATTTCACGCCGCCTGCCGGTGAGAAGATATAGTAGTAGCCGTCGTGCTTATACATCTTGGTGCCCTCTATGGTCGGTTGGTTCTCATGACCGTCATAGACCATGCGCGAGGGTCCCGTAACATGGGTACCGTCGGCCGACAGCGGTGCCACGAAGAGCACGCTCTTCACGCCGGCACGCGACCCAGCGCAGCCATGTGACAGATAGGCCTTGCCATCGTCGTCCCACAGCGGACAGCAATCGATCAATCCCTTGCCGGCCTTCACCAGCACGGGCTCTGACCAGTCACCGCTCACATCTTGCGTCTTGACCATGAACAAGCCCTGGTCGGGATCGCCCCAATAGATGTAGAACCAACCGTCGTGGTAGCGGATGGCAGGTGCCCAGACGTAATTGCCATGCTGGATGCCCTTGCGGTAATCGAGCGGGCCGTTGGCAAACTCAGGGAGCACCGGATAATGATCCTTCAGGGCAGTGCCGACGATAGACCAGTTGACGAGGTCGGTGGAATGAAGGATCTGCAGGCCCGGAAAACAGGCAAACGACGAGGCGGTCATATAATAATCGTTGCCCACCCGGCATACGTCGGGATCGCTATAGTCCGCATCGATGATGGGATTCTTATACATGCCACCCGGAAGATTAGGGTTCCAGGTGCGGGAAAGAGTCTGTCCGCAGGCCGTGGTGGCCGTTGTCAGACTGGCCAGTCCTGCCACAAAGGCCAGCAGGAGTGTTTTCGGTTGTATCATATTTATCTTAAGACGATTTCAATTAGCGACTGCAAATATACGAAATCTTTTTCGGAAAAGCGTACGCAGTATATGGAAAGAATGTATCGTAAGTTGTTGTTCATTGAAAATACGGATGATAACGAAGGAATACGCAATATACTCGCAAGATTAACATACATCGACAACACGACCGAAAGAACTGAAATTAACCTACATTATTCATGAAGATAAAACATACGGCTTGATAATTTTAAATTTAATTCTAAAGAGAATTTTAAATTCCATTTCAAGCCGCTTGCGGCGCCCATCAAACAAAGTGTATTGGACGTTCTTTTTGGTCGGATGTCCCATGATGAAGTAGAAAAGAACTAATAAGGGGTAAAACTAATCGAAATCTATGTTGTTGTAGAACCCCCTTGTGGGGGTTCCGGTATCATAGCGAGGGGATGAGGTGAGCGAAGCGAGCCTCTTCCCCTCGAAACGTGATAGGGGGTGATTTAATCGCTACCCCCTTGTGGGGTTGCGGCAATGTTAAATATGATGTCAATCGAAGGATGTTCCACGGATGCGTCGCCTCTAATATTGCCGCAACCCCACAAGGGGGTAGCGAATTATTGTACGCATCATGTTGCGAGGTTACGAGGGGAATCGCTGCATTCGCTATCGCTCATTTGCTCATCCCCTCGCTATGTTGCCGGAACCCCTAAAGGGGTTCTCCTGCATCATTCATGGACATTACCTCTGTTATTAAACATTGAATTGTCAACAACGCAACAGTTTTTTTTCAGCAAGGAACGAGCGAGGGGTTCTTGCTGTGATGCAAGGGCTTTATTTGTTTTTGCAAAAGAATACGGTTACCTTTCCTACCACAGGGTCCAATAACCGCCCGGAAATTAGTTTACAAAATGCTGTCAGACATTTCTCGTCATTTTGAAGAGAGAAGTAACCAAAATCGAACAGAAATTCCCATTTTTCCATTGTCGTGCCGGTCTTACGGCGAAACGCCATTGGCCTTTCGGCGAAATGTCATTGGCTTTTCGGCGTAACGTCACCGGCCCCACGGCGGAACGCCACTGGTCTTACGGCGGTACGCCACTGGTCTTACGGCGGTACGCCGACCCGTTTTCGATACTTTCGAGGCACAGAATCATTGAGTTTCAAGTTCAACAATACACATGTCGCTGATAATCAAAGTATTACAAACTATTACTCCTATTCGCAAATTTGAGCCCAACCACGACCCCGTTAGCAAATACGGCCGTCATAATGCTGATTTTCCATGTAAAATATTGACAGTACAAGACCATAGAGCCGAAACTGCCGTGCAACCGTCATAGTATTGTCCATATTTCTTCTTTAAAATTTAATTAAATTTAACGGGTAATTTCTTGCTTTATATCAAGTTTCGACGTATCTCTGTAATCAGAGTAAAAGGTACACTTAATCTGTATTAAAACACATCTATATATACACGCCGGTGCTCATCAAGACGGCAACCACCAGCACTTCGTTTGCCTTCTCGAATGTGAACCTCGTGAACGCTACTCCGACAGCTGCCGGTAAGAACTGGAACTTCGTGGGTTCTTACAACGCCAAGACCGTTATCCCTGCTGGCGCATACGAGATGTACAACAACAACCTCTATAAGTCAGACGGCACCAGCAGCTACTTCACCAAGGGCTTCCGTGCTTATATTGCACCTGCCGCCGCTACCTCAGCTAAGCCTATGCTGACCATCGACGGCGTCGCCACGAGCATCGACAAGGTCATCACCAACATCGACAAGGAGGGTAATCTCTACAACCTCGCCGGCCAGCGTGTTTCGAAGAACACCAAGGGCATCGTCATCAAGAATGGCAAGAAAGTTATCAACAAGTAAAACACTCTAATATAACACTAAAATGAAGAAATACATGAAACCCGCCATTAAGGCGAGAGCAATCAACACAGAGAGCGTGATAGCTTCATCTCCTACAGTAGGAGGAGACGTAAACGACCTCAAGAATACAACAGACCAACTTCCTACCGGCGCAACCATGAACGGCGGTCAGGCCAAGCGCTTCGACATCTGGGGCGAGTAATCTGAGCTGACTGTAGATGATACAGATGGGGCTGTGCTGAAAAGCGCAGCCCCTTTTATTTTGGGGGTAAGCGGGGTAGGCAAAGTAGGCAAAGCAAGATAGGCAAGGTAGGCAAAAATAGGCAAGGCAAGATAGGCAAAGTAGGCAAAGCAAGATAGGCGAGGCCGCCTACGCCCAAGGCTATAGCCCCTTGGAGCCAGCAATGGTAATTAACCCCTCCCCTCTGGTGGGGGAGGGCCCTTTGCGCAAAGCGCAAAGGGGGTGGGGCTAAAAAAAAGCTGTGCCCAAGCGCCACAACGCCTCGACACAGCCTTTATTGCTGGTGATTAATATCGATTTTACTATTGGAGATAAATATCGTTTATCTGATTCGGTCCATCGACTTGATCAAGTCCTCGTCATGCTTGACGCCCTTTCTGGCCAGGAAGAAGAAGATGACGGCCACAAGAGGCAGGCAGGCTGCAAAGCAGAACTTGAACGTACCTAATTGATCGAAGGTCTCGCTGGCATAGAACGCATAGCTGCCATACCACACGCCACAGAGGAAGATGCAGCCCAGACACAGCGTCATCTGCAATTTACGACGATGATAAAGGAAGATGGTGATGAGTGTAAGCACACCCGTGACAATCAACTCAACAAAGAGCAGCGGATGAACTGTCACCACATTGTTGACCGTCAAACCATAATTGTACCATACGGCTACTACTTTACCAGCCGTGTCGTCTATCTTTCCGATAGGCAGACAAAGGCACACGATAAGCGAAGCCAGGGCCAGTAGCAAATAAACCGTTTGCCTGCGCTGTATCATGGTTATGCCTCCTCTTGCTTGTCGTTGTCCTTAGAAGGGTCACGCCAATACACGTTGCCCTCGATGAACTCCTGGGTAGCCAACAGCGAAGGCTTGGGCAGACGCTCGTAGTAACGGCTGATCTCAATCTGCTCGCGGTTCTCAAACACCTCTTCGAGTGAATCGTTGTAGGAAGCGAACTCAGCAAGTTTCTTACTCAGGTCAGACTTGATCTCAACTGCAATCTGATTTGCACGTTTGCCAATAATTACCACACTCTCATAAATGTTACCTGTTTCCTTACACAGGTCCATGATGTTGCGGGTCACCGTATTGACCGGTGCTTTTGACTTCTTGTAATCCATATTATTAATGATGTCTATTTTTTAGCTTGATAACGTTAGTCTATCGAATCCGTACTGTTGGTGTACTTCTTGCACTTGGCGATGAAGGACTCGGCCTCCTTGCGTTCCTTGGAATCAGGATACTCATTGAGGAAACCATAGCACTCATCTTCAGCATCCTGGTAGCGCTCCATCTTCTTGGCTTCAACGCTCTGCTCGGCCAGATGGAACTTACTGCGCATGATCAGTGTGGCAAACTCCTCACGTTTCTTAGTATAAGGGTAGTCCTTGAGTGCATTCTGCGATGTGACGATGCACGCCTCATAGTTGTTGCCACCGAAGGAGCAGTTGTTGAAATACGAGCCGAGGTTGTAATACAATGTGGCTGACAGATATTCCTTCTCTACCAGTTTGTCCTGCAGATCGAAGAGTCTCTGCTGGGCCGTCTCCTTGTATCTGGCATCGGGATAGAGGTCGAGATACTCCTGGAACGCCTCAATAGCCGACACGGTCTGCGTCTGGTCGAGACGAGGCTCCGGCGTGCTCATGAACAGGCTCTGTCCCGTATAGAAGCTTGCCATCTCAGCAAAGTCACCACGCGGATACGACTTGACATACTTCTTGAAGGTCTCAGCCGCCGTCTCATAGTCCTGTGAATGATACTCGGCCATTCCCAGCATATAGAGGCACTCCTGCGCATCCTGACTGCCCTTCATCGGCACGATGAGGTCCTGCAGCAGGGTTACAGCACGCTGATATTTGCCACGGTCATAACTCTCCTTGGCATACTCGTATTTATAACGATAATCAGTGGACTTGTACACACTGTTGAACTCCTTCTGGCAGCTGCTCAGCAGCAACAAAGCCAGCAAAGCCAATATGGTATAGTTTTTCATACGCATAATCTGTCATGCAACCGACGTGCATTTGCTGTGCAAATTTACAACTAAAATCGCTGATACAACAATTATCCCTCATCTTTTTTAGTTATTTTACCGATTTTCATGGTCGTTATGGGGAAAATCGCTAACTTTGCGAACTATTATAGACTATGGATTTCAAAATAACTTCAAAGTTCAAGCCCACAGGTGACCAGCCACAGGCCATCAAGCAGCTCACCGACGGTGTGAAGCGCGGCGACCCTGCGCAGGTGCTGCTCGGCGTTACGGGTTCCGGCAAGACCTTCACCGTGGCCAATGTGATTGCCAATGCGGGCAAGCCTACCCTTATACTCAGCCACAACAAGACGCTGGCCGCACAGCTCTACGAGGAGATGAAAGGCTTCTTCCCCGACAATGCCGTGGACTATTATGTGAGTTATTATGACTATTACCAGCCCGAAGCTTACATGCCTTCCACCGACACCTATATTGAGAAAGACCTGGCCATCAACGACGAGATAGACAAGCTGCGGCTGGCTGCCGTCAGCGACCTGCTGTCGGGCCGGAAAGACGTCATCGTCGTGTCGTCGGTGTCGTGCATCTACGGTATGGGCGCGCCGGTGTCGATGCAGGAGAACGTCATCAATATTAAAGTGGGACAGAAGCTGGACCGCAATCAGTTTCTCCGTCGGCTGGTCAATGCGCTCTATGTACGCAACGACGTTGACCTGCAACGCGGTTGCTTCTCTGTAAAGGGTGACACGGTCAACATCGCCATGGCCTACTCCGACTACGTGCTGCGCGTGACCTGGTGGGACGACGAGATCGACAGCATCGAAGAGGTGGATGCCATCACCATGCACAGCCTGCAGCAGTATGCCGAGTACAACATCTATCCGGCCAACCTCTTCGTGACCTCGAAGGAGCAGACCGAGAACGCCATCCGCATGATACAGGACGACCTGGTGAAACAGGTGGACTACTTCAACGAGATGGGCGACGCCATCAAGGCACAGCGCATCAAGGAGCGTGTGGAGTACGACATGGAGATGATCAAAGAGCTGGGCCATTGCTCAGGCATTGAGAACTACTCCCGTTACTTCGACGGACGTCAGCCGGGCCAACGCCCTTACTGTCTGCTCGACTTCTTCCCCAAGGACTACCTCATGGTCATCGACGAGAGCCATGTCACCGTGCCGCAGATCAACGCGATGTACGGCGGTGACCGGGCCCGCAAGCAGAACCTTGTGGAGTACGGCTTCCGGCTGCCGGCTGCCTTCGACAACCGTCCGTTGCGCTTCGAGGAGTTCCACGAGATGATCCATCAGGTGATCTACGTCTCGGCCACCCCCGCCGACTACGAGTTGCAGGAAGCCGAGGGCGTGGTGGTAGAACAGCTCATCCGTCCTACAGGCCTGCTCGATCCGGAGATTGACGTGCGGCCCTCGGAGAATCAGATTGACGACCTGCTCAGTGAGATTGTGGACAGGACCGAGCGCAACGAGCGCGTGCTGGTGACCACGCTGACCAAGCGCATGGCAGAGGAGCTGACCGAGTATCTGCTCAACCACAACATCAAGGCGGCTTATATCCACAGCGACGTGGCTACGCTCGACCGTGTCAAGATCATGAACGACCTGAGAGCCGGCGTCTACGACGTGCTGGTGGGTGTGAACCTGCTGCGTGAAGGCCTCGACCTGCCGGAAGTGTCGCTCGTGGCCATCCTCGATGCCGACAAGGAAGGCTTTCTCAGAAGCCACCGCAGTCTGACACAGACAGCCGGACGTGCCGCACGTAATGTCAACGGTAAGGTGATCATGTATGCCGACACCATCACCGACAGCATGCAACGCACCATCGACGAGACCGCAAGACGACGCTCCATACAGCTGAAATACAACGCCGACCACCACATCACGCCCAAGCAGATTGTCAAGGACATCAAGGGCGTGCTGCCGCAATCGGATGGCAGCGGTTACGAGCAACCCAACAAACCCAATGCTCCGCAGGTCTATCTGGAGCCCGACACCAACGCCTACGGGAGCTTCGCCGCCGACCCCATCATCAAGGAGATGTCGGAGGAAGAACTGCAGAAGAGCATCGACCATACGAAAGAACTCATGGAAGAGGCTGCCCGCAAGCTGGACTTCATCCAGGCTGCCCAGTACCGCGACGAGATTATCCGCTTGCAGTCGATGCTTAAAGAGAAGGACAACGGTGAGGACACAGCCGGCAAGCCTTCCACCGTAAAGACAAAAGCGAAACGGTAGCTCTGTCCCTTGCAAAAGGACATAAGAAACGTTGAGAATTGAAAAAAAACAGTCATAACATGGGCATTGTGCGTAAATATTTCGTAACTTTGCTCATAATAAAACACTGATGAATAATCGCGACGAAATAAGACACACTATGAATAGAAAGAAACTGATCATTGCACTGTTGGCTTGCCTTCCCATGGTTGGCATGGCCCAGGACAACGTTTGGGAAGTGCCCGATGCCTCCAAGCAACAAGAGCAAGCCAAGCCCCCCAGGAAGGCTTTGATAGAGAAGAAGACCGTAGACAAGAAATATCTTGCCGGTGCCGTCCCAGAGGTGAATGGCAAGGTTGTATTCACACTTGACAAAGACGTGCCCGGCATGAGTGCCGAAGACATCTACCAGAAGGTCTACGGCGTGATGCAGGAACTGGTGGAGGAGACCAAGGACAAGGAGATCGATCCCTCCAGCCGCATCGTAGCCGTGAACAAAAGCGAGCACACCATCGTAGCCAACATGAGAGAATGGCTGGTGTTCTCGTCCAGTTTCTTGCAGCTCGACCGCACGCAGATGAACTATATCCTCGTGGCCAGGGCCACCGATCATCACATCAACGTCACGATGGAGCGCATCAACTATGCCTACGAGATACACCGTGAGAACCAGGGCCTGCGCACAAGCGCGGAGGAATGGATCTCCGATGAGAATGGCCTCAACAAGAAAAAGACCAAGATGGCCAAGGGCAGCGGGAAGTTCCGCATCAAGACCATCGACCGCAAGGATAACATCTTCTCACGCATCGACAAGGCTTTAGGCATCTAATTACACTTCTGTCCGTCCCGACAGCCGCCACAACAGGGTGCCGTCGGGACCAAGAGATGACATTATCACATTCAGATTATGATTGAACGTAGACACAGAGGTGAGCAGGAACCACAAACCGATCACTTCCGCACGACCCGCCAATGGCTCAACATCATCTTCATGGTGGGCGCCGTGGTGGGCGTAGCTGTTTATCTGCTCCACACCCCTCAAACATTAGGCATCATCATCATACTCGCGGCAATGGTCTTCAAGATCATAGAGTGCGCGTTACGATTCATTAAATGAAGAAACTGCTCAGTACGCTGCTTTTCATCGTCGCATCGCTGCCAACCATGGCACAGATCGACGATCTCAACAACGGGATCAACTCCATTGACCCCAATGGCAATATTACCAACTCGCAAAAACGCAAGAACTCGGCCGACTCGCTGGGATCGGACAAGGAAATACCGGAAGGCATCTATGTGTGGAAAGTGGACCGGCGCTTCGGCGACCGCATCATGGCTCAGCCTGACACCCTCACCCATATGTTCATGAACTCCATCTTCACCACCGGCATGAGGGGCGAGTACAACACCACGGGCAACCTCGGAGCACCACGCCAGAACCGTATCTTCATCGACCGGAAGGAAGACAACAAGTTCATCTTCGTCAATCCCTACGATTACTTCGTCACACCGGTGGAGGACTTTCTCTTCACCAACACGCTCTCGCCGCTCACCAACATCAATTACAACACCTGTGGCAACCGCACCAACGGTGAGGACCATCTGAAGACCAAGTTCGCCGTCAATGCCGGCAAGCGAATCGGCATGGGCTTCATGATCGATTACATCTACGGACGAGGCTACTACAGCAACCAGAGCACGTCGCACTTCAACTATACGATGTATGGCAGCTACCTCGGCGAGCGCTATCAGGCCCATCTGCTGATGTCGACCAACCACGAGAAGATAACCGAGAACGGCGGTATCACCAACGACTACTACATCACCCATCCGGAGATGTACAACGAGAGTTTCACCAACTCCGAGATACCCACCATGCTGGAGCGCAACTGGAACCGCAACGACAACCAGCACATCTTCTTCACACAGCGCTACAACGTAGGCTTCAAGCGCAAGGTACCCATGACGCCGGAGGAGATCAAAGCCCGCAAGTTCGCCATTGAGGCTGCCAAAGAAAAGAAAGAACGTGAGGCAAAAGACCAGGCCATGCGCGACGCAAGAGACGAGGGACGCGACGTAGACGAGAAGGACGTGAAGGTGCCCAACACCTACGCCGGCCGACCTGACAACGCAAAGGTCATGGACAAAGCCGCCCCACGCAACGACAGCACAGCAACCAAAAACAACCGTATCAAGGTCAGCGACAAGGCCACCATGGACAGCCTGCTCAACGCAGAGGCCAAGGCGAAGGCAGACACATCGTGGCTCAAAGACGAATACGTGCCGGTGACAAGCTTCATCCATACCGTCGAGTTCAACAACTACCGGCGTATCTATGAGGCTTATGAGACGCCGACTAACTATTATCTCGACACCTACAACGTGAAGGAGCGCCTTGCCAACGACTCCCTCTACGACCGTACGTCGCACTGGAGCCTGCGCAACACCTTCGCCATCTCCCTGCTCGAGGGGTTCAACAAATGGGTCAAGACCGGTGCCAAGGTCTTCATCTCACACACGCTGGACCACTACAATCTGCCCGATTCTGTAGGTACCCGTAAATGGAATGAACACAGCGTGACCCTCGGAGCCCAACTGAGCAAGACCCAGGGCAAGACACTCCACTACAATGTCACCGGCGAGTTTGCCACAGCAGGCTACAACATCGGCGAGTTCAAGATCGACGGAGGCCTCGACCTCAACTTCCCGCTGCTTGGCGACACCATGACACTGGCCGCCTCTGGCTTCTACCATCACACCAAGCCGTCGTTCTACTACCGCCATTACCAAAGCCGGCACCTGTGGTGGGACGACGATGACCTGTCGATGATCGACCACTTCAGGGCACAGGGTGTGCTGAACTATCAGAAGACGCGCACGCGGCTGCGCTTTGCCTTCGACGAGATGAAGAACTATACTTACTTTGCTACCACCTATACCACCAGCGACGAAGGACGGCTCTACAACGCCGTGGCCTCGCGGCAGGAAGGCGATGCCATCACACTGCTCACGGCAGAGATTGCGCAGGACTTCACCCTTGGGCCACTCAACTGGGAGACGGTGCTCACCTGGCAGAAGTCGACCAAGCAGAGCGTGATTCCCGTTCCGGCCATCAACGTCTACACCAATCTCTATCTCAAGTTCAAGATAGCCCATGTGCTGCACTGCGACTTCGGTGCCGACGTGCGTTATTTCACCAAATACACAGCACCCGACTACGTGCCGTCACTTGGACAGTATGCCGTACAGGCCAACAGCGACAACGTAAAGGTTGGCGGTTATCCGCTGGCCAACGTCTACCTGAACTTCAAGCTGAGCAAGGCCCGCTTCTTTGTGATGATGAGTCACGTGAACGGAGGATCGGGCAACAAGGAATATTTCTTCACACCCCACTACCCTCTCAACACCCGTATCTTCCGCTTCGGTATTAGTTGGAATTTCGCCAACTAAAGAGCAGAAGGCAGCAAGGTAGAAATGTTGAAGGAGCATATAGAAAGAAGCATGTAGAAGGTATGATAAACGAAAACCATAAAGTAGCAACCAACTCTTTGGAGGCTTGGTTATTGGCATCACGCCCCAAGACACTGGCAGGTGCCGCAGTGCCCGTCATGATAGGCGTGGCACTGGCACTGAAAGATACAGGATGGGACAAGTTTCAGGTCATTCCCGCCGTGCTGTGTTTTCTCTTTGCCTTTCTGATGCAGATTGACTCCAATCTCATCAACGACTATTTCGACTTCGTCCACGGCAACGACGACCCAGGCTCACGACTCGGTCCCAAACGGGCCTGCGCCGAGGGATGGATTACGACGAAGGCTATGCTCATCGGCATTGTTGTGGTATCGGCAATAGCCTGTCTCTTCGGCTTGCCACTGATTTACTATGGAGGATGGGAAATGGTGATCGTTGGAGCCGTCTGCGTGCTCTTCGCCTTCCTCTATACCACGTTCTTTTCCTACAAGGGATTGGGCGACATCCTCGTGCTGGTCTTCTTCGGTCTTGTGCCGGTCATGTTCACCTATTACGTCATCATGCCGGCTTCCATGCAACAGTTCACCGGCGTGACCATTGCATGCGGACTGGGTTGTGGAATGGTCATTGACACCCTGCTGTGCATCAACAACTTCCGTGACCGTCACAATGACGCACGCGACGGAAAGCGCACACTCATCGTCAGACTCGGTGAAAAACGTGGTGCACAGCTGTACAATATTATAGGTCTGGTGGGTGCCTGCATAACGATGGTCACAATTATGCAGGAATGCCGTCACGGCCAACTGGGAGCTGCCGTTATCATTCCTTATCTGTTTTACGCCTACAAGCATTCGCAAAGCTTCGATAAACTGAAAAAGATCTGGAATGGAAAAGCACTGAACGAAGTGTTGGGCATGACTGCCCGCGATATGTTCATCTACGGACTGATGACCGTTGTCGCCATCTTCATTTCATCACTATAAGCCTCACATAGGCAACGCATCCATTTACCCTGATAAGAAGGAGTGTACTATGACAAACAACAACGTGAATCTTGAGATCATGCAGTTCGTTGAACAGCAAATACTGCCCCGCTACACTGCTTTTGGCAAGTCGCATGGACTGACCCACGTGCAACATGTCATCAACAACTCACTTGAACTGGCCCGGTCGCTGGGCGTGGATGTCAACATGAGCTACGTCATCGCGGCCTACCACGACCTGGGCATGGCCGGCCCGCGTGCCATCCATCACCTCACGGGCGGTAAGATTCTTGCCACCGATGCCCGCCTGCGCAAATGGTTCTCACCGCAGCAGATCGTCATCATGAAAGAAGCCGTGGAGGACCATCGTGCCTCCACCTCACATACGCCACGCAGCATCTACGGAAAGATTGTGGCCGATGCCGACCGCGATCTCGATCCGGAGACGGTGTTCACACGCTGCATCGAATATGGCTTTGAGCACTACCCCGAGCTCGACAAGGAAGAACAGTGGCAACGCTTCTGTCAACACATGGAGGACAAATACAGTGTACATGGATACGTCAGGCTGTGGATTCCCGGTTCGGCCAATGAGAAAAGACTGAAGAGGGTACGCGACATCATTGACAACAAATCCATGCTGAGGGAGACCTTTGAACGCATCTTCGACAAGGAACAGGAAAAGGAGAAGCCATAACACCTATCCCCCATCGGCACAACATATAATCTATCACCCATATTAAACCATTCTACTATGCGTCATGTTATTCTGTTAATCTGTTTATTGTCGTCTCTTGCGCTTCACGCACAAGTGCGATGGATGGGCGGCGACATCTCGCTCTATCCCTCTTATCAAAGTTGTGGCACAGTCTACCGTGACTCCATAGGCCAACCCGTCAACCTGCTCTATTATGCGCGTCAGTTGGGCTGGAACATGATGCGCGTGCGGCTGTTCGTCGACCCGGCCAATGCGCCAACGCAGAACAAGAAGGAAGGCGTGTGCCAGGACCTGCCTTATGTCATCCAACTCTGTAAGGAGATAAAGGAAGCCGGTCTGTCTATCATGCTCGACCTGCACTACTCCGACACATGGGCTGACCCTGCCAAGCAGTTCACGCCAAGGCGCTGGAAAAGCCTAAAGGCTGCGGCGCTTTCAGACTCCGTATACAGCTACACCACGCACGTACTGCAAGCCATGAAAAAGGCCAACGTAGAGCCAGACATGATACAGGTTGGCAATGAGATTACATTTGGCATGCTATGGCCCGTCGGCAAGGTGGACCCAGAGAAAGACCATAACTGGAACGTGCTGGCGAAACTGCTCAAGGCCGGGTGCCGGGCTTGCCGTGAAGTCTGTCCGAAGGCGAAAATTATTATTCATACGGAGCACGCACAGGACTGGGCGGCCACAAAGGGCTACTATGAAAGACTCAGCAAGTATAAGGTAGACTACGATGTCATTGGGCTAAGCTACTATCCGATGTGGCACGGAACCGTCGCTCATCTCGGCACGGTGCTCAATGCCATAGACACAACGTTTCACAAACCGGTGATGATCGTGGAAACGGCTGCCTACTACAGTCATTATCACGACAAATGGGTGACCACGCCACGCACGGAGGAGGGAGGTTATGAGGTAAGCATCAAAGGACAACGGCAGTTCACGGCAGAGCTGGTGGACGAACTCAACAAGCACAACAATGTTATTGGCTTGTTCTGGTGGTATCCCGAAGAAAACGCCTGCGGCAATCAGCTGATGGAGAGTTGGCTCAACCGAGGACTCTTCAACAATGAGAACGGATGTGCGTTGCCCGCCTTGTATGAGCTAAGCCGTTTTGTGCCGCATTCGTCCATAGAGACACCCCATAAATTCAACAGCAGAGACCTGCCGCAGTATAGCGCCTATACACTCATCATCTTCTACGATGCCGAGGTAGGCGCCGAGCCACTGCTCAGAGCGCTCACGATGATCAAGGCACAGGTGATTTATCAGTACACGAACTTCCATGGGCTGGCCATCACCAAGCCCACTGACATGACCATCGAGGAAACCATCGCCTACCTCGAACGCGTCAAGGGCGTGCTGCAAGTATCACGCGACGCCCTCTACCAATTGCAATAATAAAGGCAACCGATGGTTGGCAACCTGACAACCGCTTGACTTCACCAATGCGTCACCCTAAATTACCTAAAAAACTTAATAACAGATTACTAAGAACAAAACATCCGACAAGTCTGTCTGACCTGCCGGATGTTTTGTTGATATCTATCAAGCTGTTCACGGATTATCCCACGACAACCCGAGGATCATCTTAGTGCTGTTCGATGTAATTGGCTATCCAAGCGCCAACCTCCTTGGTGCCATATTGTGCACCGCCCTCCACCTGAATCTCCGGTGTACGGACGTTCTGCTCCAAGCTGGCATCGCATGCCTTACGGATGGCAGCACCTTCCTCCTTCAGGCCGAAGTGCTCCAGCAACATGGCAGCAGACAGGATCTCAGCCAACGGGTTGGCGATGTTCTTACCGGCAGCCTGTGGCCATGAGCCATGCACAGGCTCAAAGAGCGGCGTATGCTCACCCAGAGAAGCTGACGGCTGCAGTCCCATAGAACCTGTGATGGCACTGGTCTCATCGGTAAGGATGTCGCCGAAGGTGTTCTCCGTCACGATGACATCGAAGAAACGAGGCTCCGTCAACACACGCATCGAAGCGTTGTCAATGAACATGTAGTCGACCTTCACGTCGGGATAGTTGGGCTCCATCTCCTTGGCAATCTGACGCCACAGACGCGAGCTGGCCAGCACATTGGCCTTATCGACGACGGTCAGGTGATGGTTGCGGCGCATGGCGAAGTCGAAGGCGACCTTCAGGATGCGCTCTATCTCCGGACGATAGTAGATATCGGTATCGTAAGCCTTGTCGTTGTCCTGATACTTATCACCGAAATACATGCCACCCGTCAGCTCACGGATTACTACAAAGTCAGCACCTTTGATCAGCTCCTCTTTAAGAGGACTCTTGTGAAGCAGACAGTCGAACGTGGCAACGGGACGGACATTAGCAAACAGACCGAGCTTCTTGCGCATGGCCAGCAGACCCGTCTCGGGACGCACCTTCAGCGTGGGATTGTTGTCAAAACGAGGATCGCCGACAGCTGCAAAGAGCACGGCATCAGCATCCATACACGTCTTGAACGTCTCGTCAGGGAACGGATCGCCACAAGCGTCGATGCCATGAGCACCACAAATGGCCTCCTTGTAAGTGAATTCATGGCCGAACTTCTTAGCCACAACGTTCAACACATTAATAGCCTGAGGCATGATCTCCGGTCCTATACCGTCGCCCGGCAACACTGCGATTTTAAGTTTCATATGAATTGATTTTGTAGGGACCGCCATGGGTTCCTTTGATGATTACTAATATTATGACTTACTTATTCTCCTCCTCAATCATGTTGAGCATCTTGATGGTGGCCTGAATGGCAGCCTCCGTCTGGTCGGCGTCCAGTCCACGTGTGCGCCACTGCTTGTCATCATCGTTCCAGGTGATGACCGTCTGTACCAAGGCATCCGTGCGACCGCCTGGGGGGATGGTCACGGCATAGTTCTGCAACAGTGGGAAGGTGCGGTCGAGCTTTTCCTTATAGATCTTGCGCAAGGCCTTCACGAAGGCGTCGTACTGACCGTCGCCTGTAGAGTCGGCCTCGTACTGCTTCCCATTGATTTGAATCTTCAGACTGGCAATTGGCTTGAGGCCATAGCTCGTCGAGACCATGTAGCTCACCAGCTTCACCTTCTGTTCGGGCGAACTGTGCTTAAGCACGTCGCTCACGATGTACGGCAGGTCATCTTGCGTGACGAGCTGCTTGCGGTCGCCAAGCTCCGTGATACGTTGTGTGACGGCCTTTGTCTGCTCCTTGGTCAGCTCCAGACCCAAGTCAGCAAGATTGCGGATGATGTTGGCCTTACCAGAGTTCTTGCCAAGGGCAAACTCACGGTGACGGCCGAAGCGCTCGGGCACGAGCTGATTGCTGTAGAGATGGGCCTTGTTGTCGCCATCGGCATGCACACCGGCTACCTGCGTGAAGACGTTCTCACCTACGACAGGCGTATTGGGCGAATAGCCAATGCCACTGTATCCGGCAACGATATTGCTGATCTCCATCAGTGTACTCTCATCGATATGGTCCTTGACTTGCATCTGATCCTTGAGCATCACATGGATGCTGGCCAGCGGGGCATTGCCGCAGCGCTCGCCCAGGCCGTTGACTGTGACATGCAGGCCGGACGCACCCGCCTCTACCGCCATGAACGAGTTGCCGACAGCCATGTCGTAATCGTTGTGGCCGTGGAACTCAAACTTAGCACCAGGATAGCGGTCGGTCATTGCCTTGATGTATTCGTAGGTATTCACCGGATTGAGGATGCCGAGGGTGTCGGGCAGCAGATATCGCAGGATACCCTCATCCTTCAAACCGTCCATCATGTGCCACACGTAGTCGCGGCTGTCGCGCATGCCCTGCGACCAGTCCTCAAGATAGAGGTTCACGTTCATCCCTTTGGAATGGGCGTAGTTGATGACGCTCTTGATGTCGGCAATATGCTCATCGGGCGTCTTCTTTAGCTGATACTGGCAATGGCGCAATGAACCCTTGGCCAGGACGTTGACCGTCTTGCATCCGCACTCGTCAATCCAATCAACAGACTTGTTACCATCTACGAAGCCAAGCACCTCCACCCTGTCAATCATGTCGTGCTGACGGGCGTAGTTGCAGATCATCGTGACGGCCTTTTTCTCTCCTTCCGACACACGCGCCGAAGCTACCTCGACACGGTCCACCCCGACGTCGGAGAGCAGATGACGGGCTATCATGAGCTTCTCATGAGGCAGGAAGCTCACGCCACTCGTCTGCTCGCCATCGCGGAGCGTGCAGTCCATTATCTCTATTTCAGAATATGACATAGATTCTTCGTTTCTGTCGGTGACGCAACATTTCCCTTTCAGAATGTCACCCCACGGACGCTGCTATTAAACCGGCACATTGGCATTGGCCTTCTCCCATGCCTCCACCTTATCGCGGTTCTGCACAAGGAAGTCGACATCATCGAGGCCGTTCTCCAGACAGTGTTTCTTATAACCATTGATTTCAAAGTGCTCACTGTGTCCCGTCGTGAGGTTGGTCACGGTCTGATTGGGAAGGTCGACCTTGACCTGAGCCTTGTGGTCGGCATTGATCGTGTCGAAGAGCTCCTTCAGGAAGTCTTCGCTGACAACGACGGGCAGCACGAAGTTGTTCAGCTCATTGTTCTTGTGAATATCCGCAAAGAACGAGCTGATGACGACTCTGAAGCCATAGCCGGCAATGGCCCAGGCTGCATGCTCGCGCGAGGAGCCGGAGCCGAAGTTCTTACCTGCCACGAGGATGACGGCATCCTTGAAGTCGGGATTGTTGAGCACAAAGTCCTTCTTCTCACTGCCGTCAGCGTTGAAGCGCCAGTCGTGGAAGAGGTAAGGTCCGAAGCCATCCTTCTGAGTGAGCTTGAGGTAACGGGCCGGTATGATCTGGTCGGTGTCCACATTCTCCAAGGGAAGTGGCACACATGTTGATGTTATGACGTTGAATTTCTGTTTCATAGTTAAAGTGTACGAGGATCAGTGATTTTACCTGTTAAAGCGGCAGCTGCGGCTACGAGAGGAGAGGCCAGAATGGTACGGCTGCCCGGTCCCTGACGTCCTTCAAAGTTACGGTTGCTGGTAGAGACGCTGTACTTTCCTGCCGGAATCTTGTCGTCGTTCATGGCCAGACATGCGGAGCATCCAGGCTGACGGATGACAAAGCCTGCAGCTTCGAGCACCTTGTCAAGACCTTCGTCCTTGATCTGCTTGGCCACGAGGTGTGAGCCCGGAACAAGCCAAGCCACGACGTTGTCTGCCTTCTTATGACCTTTCACCACATTGGCGAACGCACGGAAGTCCTCGATACGGCCATTGGTGCAAGCACCCAGGAAGACGTAGTCGATGGGATGGCCCAACAGCTTCTCGCCCGGTTCAAAGCCCATATACTTCAACGACTTCATGAAACCGGCCTGCTCGGCCTCGGGGATCTCGTCGAGCGTAGGTATCGTCCCGTTGATGCCGATGCCCATGCCGGGATTCGTGCCATAGGTGATGCGCGGCTCTATATCCTCGGCGTTGAAGGTCAGCTCCTTGTCGAAGACGGCATCGTCGCCGCTCTTCAGCGTCTTCCAATAGGCCACAGCCTTATCCCAGTCAGCACCCTTGGGCGCATACTCACGGCCCTTGAGGTATTCGAACGTTGTCTCGTCGGGAGCCACAAAGCCGCCACGTGCTCCCATCTCAATAGAGAGGTTACAGAGGGTGAGACGACCGTCCATCGTCATGTCGCGGACGACATCACCGGCATATTCAACGAAGTAACCCGTTGCGCCAGAGGTAGTCAGCTGACTCATGAGGTAGAGGGCCACGTCTTTCGCCGTCACACCGCTCTTCAGCTTGCCATTGACGTTGATGCGCATGGACTTCGGCTTCTGCTGCAGGATGCACTGAGAGGCCAGCACCATCTCAACCTCGGAGGTGCCGATACCGAAAGCCACGGCACCTACAGCACCATGCGTAGACGTATGACTGTCACCACAGACGATGGTCATGCCAGGCAGCGACAGAGCCTTCTCGGGACCGACGACATGGATGATACCATTGTCCTCGGTGTTCATCTTAAACTCGGTCAGTCCAAACTCATCACAGTTCTTGTCGAGCGTGTCAACTTGGAAACGTCCCACGGGGTCAGCGATAGGCTTGTCCTGGTCATGGGTCTGAATGTTATGGTCGGGCATGAAGAAGTTCTGCTTAGGGCGGAACACCTTAAGCCCGCGTTTGCGCAGACCGTCAAAAGCCTGCGGGGTGGTCACCTCATGGCCATAGAGCCTGTCGATATAAAGTTGGGTAGGACCGTCCTTTACAATCTGCACAACGTGCCGGTCCCAGATTTTATCAAAAAGAGTATTCATATTGCTTTGTGACTATTATTCCTGACGTGAGGGGTTTCTAAATTTATTGATACAATCCAGATATGCTTCTACAGATGCGGTCACGATATCTGTGTTGGCTCCGAAGCCATAGTAGACATGGCCGTCGTATTCCACCTGCATGTGCACCTTACCGACATCGTCCGATCCCTGCGTGATGGCCTGGATGGTAAACTCCTTCAGCGTCATCTGCTTATGGATGATACGCTTCAAGGCCTTGATGGCAGCATCGACAGGACCATTACCCGTAGCACTCTCTTCAAACTTCTGTCCGGCAATGTCAAGACCGATGGAAGCGACATTACGCACATCCTTGCCGGCGACCACCTGCAGGTAGTCGAGTTTTACAGAGTGGTTGGCCGCCTTATCGGCACCTGCCAGCACGAGGATATCATCGTCGGTGATCTCCTTCTTCTTGTCAGCCAGCTTGAGGAATTCCTGATAGATCTTGTCAAGCCGCTGTTCATCTTTGACCTCCACTCCGTTGACTTCGAGGCGGTATTTCAAGGCAGCACGGCCGGAACGGGCGGTGAGCACTATCTCGTTGTTCTCCAGTCCGATATCCTTCGGATCGATGATCTCATAGGTCTGCACATTCTTCAGCACACCATCCTGATGGATGCCGCTGGAGTGAGCGAAGGCGTTACGGCCGACAATGGCCTTGTTAGGCTGTACAGGCATGTTCATCAGTGACGACACCATCCGGGAGATCGGATAGATCTTGTTGGTATTGATATTGGTGTCAATGTTGAGGTTCTTGTGGCACTTCAGTATCATGGCGATCTCCTCGAGTGCCGTGTTACCGGCGCGTTCACCGATACCATTGATGGTCACCTCCACCTGGCGGGCACCATTGAGCACTCCCTGGAGCGTGTTGGCGGTAGCCATGCCCAGGTCGTTGTGGCAATGGGTGGAAATGATGGCCTTGTCTATGTTGTCGACATGCTCTTTGAGGTACTTGATCTTCGCGCCAAATTCATCGGGCAGGCAATAGCCCGTCGTGTCGGGAATATTGACGACGGTGGCACCTGCCTTGATGACGGCCTCAACGACCTTGGCGAGGTATTCGTTGTCGGTACGTCCGGCATCCTCAGCGTAGAACTCCACGTCTTCAACATATTTCTTGGCATAAGCCACGGCACGGACCGCACGCTCCAAGATGTCGTCGCGGGTGGAATTGAACTTATATTTAATATGGTAGTCACTGGTTCCAATACCGGTATGGATGCGTTTGTGCTTGGCGTACTTCAGAGCTTCGGCCGCACAGTCTATATCCTTCTCCACAGCACGTGTGAGTGCGCAGATGGTAGGCCATGTCACCGCCTTTGAAATCTCCACCACCGAATTGAAGTCACCCGGTGAAGAAATGGGGAAACCTGCCTCAATGACATCCACCCCGAGTAGTTCCAGCTGCTTGGCTACCTGAATTTTCTCAACTGTGTTCAACTGGCAACCTGGCACCTGCTCACCATCGCGAAGCGTTGTGTCGAAAATATAAAGTCTTTCGCTCATAAGATAATATATTTATATTCTTGCTTTCTCAATCATGTTATCAACCAAAGGCTATAACAAGCAAAAAGGCCTTTCCACTTGCCGGAAGCGGAAAGGCCTTGCTATGTTATATCATCTCAGACTTGCAAGCACGCCATCACACTTCCGGCCACGTTTCGCAGTCGAATGCTAATAATAATGCTCAGTATGGCGTAAATTACAGTCATCTTACTTGTCTTTGTTATTTTCGCCTGCAAAGTTAGACAAATAAAATCAAACACACAAATAATTCGTAATTTATTTGATAGTTTATCTAACAATTTATCATTATCCCATGCGGCGTGCATTGGAAGTTATCATCATGGCAGCGGGTTTTCGTCGAAAGGCGTACCCATGGCCTGAGGGCTGAGCGGGTCGTCGTCCTGATTGAGACGTGAGCTGACGATCTCTCCTCCCATATCGTTGCCGAAAGAAGGCAGGGCGACATCTTCGAGGTTGGAGAAACGGGTGTACTGGCCCTCGAAGGCCAACAGCACGTCGCCCGTAGCACCTTTACGATGCTTGGCAATGATGATCTGTGCCTTACCTCTGAGGTCGTTGCCTTTCTCGTCCTGCAACAAGTGGTAATACTCAGGACGGTGCACAAACATCACCATATCGGCATCCTGCTCAATGGCTCCCGACTCACGCAGGTCGCTTAACTGCGGGCGTTTAGCCTCAAGGTTGGACTCACGGGTCTCCACCGAGCGGTTCAACTGCGACAGGGCGATAATGGGGATGTCGAGCTCCTTGGCCAACTGCTTGAGCGAACGGGAGATGGTGGACACCTCCTCCTGACGGTTGCCGAAGCGTGCGCCACTGGCGTTCATCAGCTGCAGGTAGTCAATCATGATGAGCTGCACGCCCTTCTCACGCACCAGACGACGGGCCTTGGTACGCAGTTCAAAGATAGACATACCGGGTGTCTCATCGATGTACAGCGGCTTGCCCATCATCTTGCGCACGCTCTTGTCAAGACGTGCCCACTCCTCTTTGGTAAGCTGACCGTTCATCACCTTCTTACCCTCAATCTCACACACGTTGGAGATGAGACGGTCCACCAGCTGCACGTTGTTCATCTCAAGCGAGAAGAAAGCCACGGGAATCTGATAGTCGATGGCAATGTTCTTAGCGACAGACAGGGCAAACGATGTCTTACCCATGGCCGGACGACCTGCGATGATGATGAGGTCACTCTTCTGCCAGCCGGAGGTGATGGCATCGAGCTTATGGAAGCCGGATGGAATACCGGTGAGACCCGTCTTGTTGGACGATGCGTTCTCCATGATCTTCACGGCCTGGGCAATGACCGGGTCTATCTGTGTATAGTCCTGCCTCATGTTCTTCTGCGAAATCTCGAAGAGCAAGCTCTCGGCTTCCTGCATCAGTTCGTCGACATCGGCCATCGGGTCGAAGGCCTTGGTCTCTATGGCGCTGGTAAAGGAGATGAGCTGACGGGCGATGTACTTCTGCTGGAGAATCTTGGCATGGTACTCGATATGGGCCGAAGAGGCCACATGCGAGGACAGGTCAACGATATAGGAGGGGCCTCCCACTTCATCGAGCGTACCGTCTTTCATAAGCTGGTTGGTGACCGTCATGATATCGACGGGGTTCTCCTCCATGTTCAGCTCCTGGATGGCCTGGAAGATTTTCTGGTGACGCGGCTCATAGAAGCTCTCCGGACGAAGCAGCTCCGATACCACCGAGAAGGCATCCTTGTCGATCATCAGTGCACCAAGCACCACCTTCTCAATGTCGATGGCCTGGGGTTGCAGATGACCATAGGCAGGATCGATGGGCGCAGAAGTCTTGCGACGACTGCGTGAATTGTTATTTTGATTTTGAACAGGCATGATTATTTTACTTGAATGTGGCGCAAATTTACAAAATTTAGATGAAAAGAAGCACCGCCTTTGGAGAAAATAGTTTATTTTTGTGGCATGATAACATTTCCATGCGCCAAAATTAATCTTGGCCTCAACGTCATTGCAGCGCGCGAGGATGGTTACCACGACATAGAAACCGTGTTCTACCCTATCCCTATCACTGACGCGCTCGAGATTAAGTATATGGACGAGCATTTCCCGTCCGAGTATAACTGTGATCTGAAGATCACGGGTAATGCTGTTGACTGCGACGAGCAGCACAACCTGGTGGTGAAAGCCTACGACTTGCTGGCAGCCAACTACGAGCTGCCCCGCATCCATGCGCACCTTGTGAAGCGCATCCCCATGCAGGCGGGCCTGGGTGGCGGATCGGCCGACGGGGCGTTCATGATCAGGCTCCTTGACGAGCGTTTCCGCCTCAACATCGGTATCGCCGAGATGGAACGCTATGCGGCACAGCTTGGATCGGACTGCCCGTTCTTCATCACCGCCGAACCGTCGTTTGCCACAGGGCGCGGTGAACTGCTCGAACCGGCCGACGGGCCAAAGGGCAACCTCGATGGTTATTACATCGCGGTAGTCAAGCCAGACGTGGCGGTATCCACAGCCATGGCCTACAAGCAGATCAAATGCCACAAGCCTGCCAAATGTTGCCGTGATGTGGTGAGACAACCCATCGACACTTGGAAGGACGACCTGAGCAACGACTTCGAAGAGCCCGTGTTCAAGGCGCATCCACGACTTGCCAGCATCAAGCAACAGCTCTACGACCTTGGTGCCGTTTATGCGCAGATGAGCGGCAGCGGCAGCGCGCTCTTCGGCATCTTCCGTAAGGAACCCACCAACATTGACGAGATCTTCAGCGACTGCTTTACCTTCACGTCAGTGCTGTAGGCCTACACCTCAAGCCCCACCCCCGCGCTGCGCGCGGCTCCCTCCCCCAAATGGGGAGGGCTAGTTTCAATTGACGGTTGAAATGAAGGTTTCTATTGACGGCCCAAAGGGGCAGAAGTCTAGGGAATGATTATTATAGCTAGGACCCCCTTGGGGGTTCCGGTAACATAGCGAGGGGATGAGGTGAGCGAAGCAAGCCTCTTCCCCTCGTAACTTGGGTAGAAATTAATTAAGTCGCTACCCCCTTGGGGGTTGCGGCTATGTTAGATTTCATGCCTATCAACCATGTATTCGTTGCGATAATGTTACGGATGCACCATATTTATTATAGCCGCAACCCCAAGGGGGTTCTGACAAATCAGCCCCCCCAAAAAATGGGGAGGGATCGTTACCATTGTCGGCTCAAAGTCAACTGCATCATTTTTTGCCGAAGGCTATTTTCAATCCAATAGAGCAGCCCTATTTTATGCGAAGCAATTTTCAATAAGATAGGTGGGCAGAATTTTATGCGAAGCAATTTTACGCGAAGCGATTTTCGTCATTGACAGGCTTTGACCCCGTAGGGGTGAGGCTTAAGCTATGGGTCGCCGGCGAGCTTGCTCGCAAGGCGGCCCCATTGCTTAAGACTCAGAGCTACATTGAGGAGCGAAAGCCTGGCATGACGATTTTCCATAAATAACACAGACTTATATCTAAGCCCTGAATCCACAAACGAAAAAAGCGGTTCCTCCAGTATCACACTGGGAGAACCGCTTTTCTATGGTTGGGTTGGAATGATTACTTAGCGTAAGCCACCGAACGTGTCTCACGAATCACGGTGATCTTAACCTGTCCGGGGTACGTCATCTCGTTCTGGATCTTCTCGGCAATCTCACTACTGAGCTTGTTGCTTTCGTCATCGGTCATCTTGTCGGCACCGACAATGACACGCAACTCACGACCGGCCTGGATGGCATAGGTCTTAGTGACACCGGGATAGCTCATGGCTATGGCCTCAAGATCGTTCAGACGCTTGATGTAGGCCTCCACAATCTCGCGACGGGCACCTGGACGGGCACCGGAGATAGCATCGCAGACCTGCACGATAGGAGCCAGCAGCGTCTTCATCTCCACCTCATCGTGGTGAGCGGCGATGGCATTGACAATATCGGGCTTCTCCTTATATTTCTCTGCAATCTTGGCGCCGAGCAGTGCGTGGGGCAGTTCGCTCTCCTCATCGGGCACCTTGCCGATATCGTGAAGCAGTCCGGCACGCTTAGCCTTCTTGGGATTGAGACCCAACTCGGCAGCCATCACTGAGCACAGGTTGGCAGTCTCACGTGCATGCTGCAACAGGTTCTGACCGTATGACGAACGGTATTTCATCTTACCAATGATGCGGATGAGCTCCGGATGGAGTCCGTGAATACCCAAGTCGATGGCGGTACGCTTACCCGTTTCGATAATCTCATTGTCGAGTTGCTTCTTCACCTTTGCCACCACTTCCTCGATGCGTGCCGGATGGATACGTCCGTCAGCCACCAACTGGTGCAGCGCCAGACGGCATACCTCACGGCGAACAGGGTCGAAGGCTGAGATGACAATGCTCTCCGGGGTATCGTCGACCACAATCTCAACCCCGCAGGCGGCCTCAAGGGCGCGGATGTTACGGCCCTCACGACCGATGATACGACCTTTCACCTCGTCGTTCTCAATATGGAACACACTCACCGAGTTCTCGATGGCCGTTTCAGTAGCCACACGCTGAATGGTCTGTATCACAATCTTCTTGGCCTTCATATTGGCATCGAGCTTGGCCTGGTCGACCACCTCGTTGATATAGCTGGCAACATCCATGCGGGCCTTGTCCTTCATGCTCTCCACGAGTCGGTTCTTAGCCTCTTCGGCTGAGAGCCCCGAGAGTTCCTCGAGCTTGGCGCGCTCCTGCTCCTGCATCTTGTCGAGGTCCTGGCGCTTCACATTGAGCAGGTTCTTCTCGTTCTCCAGACGCTGCTGCTCGCGCTCCACGTCCTGCTTGGAACGGCCAATCTCCTCCTGACGCTGGTTGAGCGTGAGCTCACGCTGCTTGAGCTTGTTTTCGGCAGCCTGCATCTTTTGGTTGCGCAACTGCACCTCTTTGTCAAGTTCGTTTTTCTTATTAAGGAACCTCTCTTTTACTTCGAGGAGTTTCTTTTCTTTGATGACATCGGCGTCTTTTTCTGCGTCTGCCATCTTTTTCTTATAAATGCCCGTCAACACGTAACGGAATATGGCATATCCTGCCACTCCGCCGATAATTAGCGCAATAACGGCGGCAATCAATATAGCTGTCATGTATTCTTGTTGTTAATTAATTGGTTCATATTCCAAGTCTTTTCACTTCTCGCTCTCCACCTCCGGTTGATTGTCCTTCTTCAAAGCCTCTTCAATTTCAGAAGTGAGTTTACTCAGAATATCATCATAGGGCTTGGTATCGTTGCGCTTGAGCGACTTCTGCAGCCGCAGGCCCAGATCGATCATTGCAAAATAAATGATTTCCTTATCACTCTTCGTACCCTTGAAGTTAGAGTAATAAAGATTGAGGAGCTCATTGATCAGCTCCGCATCCTTACGATAGAGCGGTTCCTCCTCACGGGGCACCCTGACACTGATGTCGGTATCGTAGATATGCAACCTTATGTTGATTCTTTCCTTGTCCACTTCTTCCTGTCTTAGCTAGTCATTAAGATTTTTCGCTGAGCAGTGTGATGCACTTGTTGACATCTCTGAGCAAGCGGTTGACACGTTTTCTTGATACCTCAATGTCACCGTCGGTAACCTGCATCATCTTGGTCATCTTCAACGTGTCGTAGTCGTGCTGGATGCGCGCGTTTTTCTCCTCCAGTTCTTTGATACGGGCAGCACGCTCCTCGCTCAGCGATGTCAACCGCTGATTCTCCTTGCGCAGCTCCTCGTACTGGAGTATCATCTGCCTCACGCGTGTGGCAAATGTATTGATGACTTTTTCGTTAGCATCCATTACAACATAAATTTATGCAAATTTAGCTTTAAATTGTGACATCCGCAAATGATTTACACAGTTTTTGCTAATTACTTGCAATTTTACTGATGTTTTTTAAAAGTATCTTGCTACGAATTGGCAATTATTGTTGCCATTCGACGCTGAAAGACTACTTTTTCATTCCCATTTTCTTTTCAGCCTCTTCGGCCTCCTCCTTCGATGGAGCAGGCTCCTTCTTAGCCAGCATAACTACCTGATAGATGAAATCAGTAATCCACTTCTGGGAGAAGCCTAACCGCTGGTCATACTTGCGGACACTCATCACGGCCTTGACGACACTCGGATCGGTATAGCTGTTCTTGGTGAAGATATCGTTGACCGTCGCCTGCGTCATCGTGTAGATGGTCTTCTTGAAGATGGAAGGCACACGCAACTTAAACTTCATCAGGTTGCCGACAAGCATCATCAGATCTTGGGTGAAGTTCTGGAACTGGATGAGGTAGGTCTGCACATCCTGCAACTTCTTGCAGCTATGGCGGATGCTCTGGTCAATCTCCTTGAAGAAATCGTCGTCGACATGATAAATCTCCTTCATCATCTTACGACAATGGTTCTTCTCGCCCACTCCGAGCTTGTTGCCCTGCGTAGGCACGTGCAGCGTGCTCTTGAACAGACGCAGATCGGGAAACATGCTGAGGTTGGTGATACCCACCTGAGCGGCGATGGAAGCCTGGAAATACACTCGCACCAGCGTCATGTAGTCCTGCATGCCTCCTGTCTTCGACTCTTTGGGCGCTCTATTGAATAATTTAGATATGAAATTCATAAACCACTTAAATATTTTAGTCCATATAGAAATAGAAATCGTTGTGCAAAAATACACAATTTCAATGAGAGCACAAAACAAAGGTTAGCAAAATTGAAAAATCCGCATATTTTAAGACGAACAAAAGCCTTATTCGGGGATAAATTAGTAACTTTGCGCCACAAAAACAGCAATTTATTATGGCAAAAATAGCAGTAGACTTTGACGGAACGATTGTGGAGCACCGCTATCCCGAGATTGGCGAGGAGATTCCATTTGCCACAGATACGCTCCGAATGCTCATTGAAGAACATCATCAGCTCATCCTCTGGTCGGTGAGAGAAGGCAAGTTGCTCGACGATGCCGTGGAATGGTGCCGCAAGCGCGGCGTGGAGTTCTGGGCCATCAACCGCGACTATCCCGACGAGGAACTGGGCAAGGACGCTCACTTCTCACGCAAGCTGAAGGCTGACTACTTCATTGACGACCGCAATATCGGCGGACTGCCCGACTGGGGCATCATCTACCGCATCATTCACGAGCACAAGAGCTACGCACAGATCCTAATGGAGATGAACAACATAAGTGAGCCAAAGAAAAAACATTGGTGGAACTTCTAACGTGACGACATGAAGAAAGAAGACTTACGCATCGTGTTTATGGGTACACCGGAGTTCGCTGTCGGTACACTGAGCCGGCTGGTGGACGACGGATACAACATTGTAGCAGTGGTGACTCAACCCGACAAGCCCGTAGGCCGCCACCAGGACCATCTGCAGCCCTCCGAGGTGAAGCAGTATGCCCTGGCGCATGACATTCCGGTGCTGCAGCCGGTGAAGATGAAGGACCCTGCCTTTGTGCAACAACTGGCCAGCTACAAGGCCGACCTGCAGGTGGTGGTGGCCTTTCGCATGCTGCCCGAGGTGGTATGGTCAATGCCGCGCTTCGGCACGTTCAACGTGCATGCAGCCCTGCTGCCGCAGTACCGTGGCGCCGCACCCATCAACTGGGCCATCATCAACGGCGAGACGGAGACGGGTGTGACGACGTTCTTCCTCGACCAGCAGATCGACACGGGACGTATCATCCTGCAAAAGCATTTCCCCATTCCCGACGATGCCGACGTGGAATATGTCTACGACGGACTTATGGCGCTCGGTGCCGACATTGCCGAGGAGACCATCAACCTCGTGCTCGAAAATGACGGTAACGTGAAGGCTATCGACCAAAGTACGCTCACCGACGGCAACGAAGTGGAGCTACATCCGGCTCCCAAGATCTTCAAAGAGACCTGCACCATCAACTGGAACCAACCGGCCAAACGCGTACATGACTTCGTGCGCGGACTGTCGCCCTACCCTGGTGCGTGGACAACGCTACAGGCCAACGACACCGACAAATCGTCGGTGCTGAAGATTTTCAAGACCACACTGCTCAACGAGCCTACCGGAACGGCCCAGACCGGTACCATCAAGGCCGGTAAGTCACAGTTGTGCATCGCCACCGCCGACAGCTGGCTGCAGATCGACGAACTGCAACTGTCGGGTAAGAAACGCATGAAGGCGGCCGACTTCCTCAACGGCAACCGTAACATAGAGACTTTTCACGTATGAGCGCCGCTTTTCAAACCATTCTGCTCCTCTGCTGCAGCAATATCTTCATGACACTGGCCTGGTACGGACATCTCAGACTGCAACAGACGGGCGTCAGTTCCAACTGGCCCCTTCTTGGTGTCATCGCCTTCTCATGGGGCATCGCGTTTTTCGAGTACTGCTGCCAGGTGCCTGCCAACCGCATCGGTTTCGCAGGCAACGGCGGAC
The DNA here is from genome assembly GCA_900319905.1 of uncultured Prevotella sp. Lineage (GTDB taxonomy): Bacteria > Bacteroidota > Bacteroidia > Bacteroidales > Bacteroidaceae > Prevotella. The sequence continues at coordinate 76,851 of ONQB01000012.1, forward strand.
CATTCTCGCTCGTGCAGCTCAAGGTGATACAGGAGTGCATCTCACTCGTCGTCTTTGCCATCGTGGCCAACGTATTGTTCCAAGGACAGTCGCTTCATTGGAACCATATCCTGGCTTTCTTCTGCCTCGTCGCCGCCGTCTATCTGGTGTTCATGAAGTAGAAATACTTGAACGGCCCAAGGGTGTTGGAGATAAGTGCTGAGTGCGCCCATTTTAGGTGCTGAGTGCGCCCATTTTTAGTGTTGAGTGCGCCCATTTTTGGTGTTGAGTGCGCCCAAGCAGCTCTGTAACCTACTATGTATCAACGTCCCCAACCCCCTCTATCTAAATAATATCTAAATATTATCTAAATAATCTATCTATCTGACAGATAGCGAGGGGATGGGAGGAGATGATTTTGGCTTATCGGCATTTCGGCGATAAGGCAACGGAGATTCGGCGATAAAGCAATGGTATTTCGGCGAAAAGGCAACGGAGATTCGGCGATAAGGAAATTGGTTTTAGTTCCTGAAATTAATGATTCTGCTTACAACCTCTTTTTCACGTATCTTTCACGAGGTGTATCAACAAACAAGAAGTCCGGAAGTCTGAAAGCTCTGTCATTACTTTGATAGCACCTGATTCACAGACACTTCAGTTCACGACTTGGCTTCCGGACTCCCGGACTTCCAATAATGTCTATTTAAGATGATTATTTCATGATCTTAACGGTCTTCTTACTACCATCAGCAGCAATCACCTGCTTGATGTAGAGGCCCTTCGAGGGAGTGTTTACACGTCGACCCGAGATGTCATAGTAGGCCACCTTACCGGCAGTAGCTGCCTTAGCAGAGGTGATGCCAGTGGAAGTGGAGGTACCATTAGTGAAATCGTAATACACGATGGCCGAGCGCTTCTCTACGCCACCGCCCATGTACACACTCTGAAGACCGATGCGCTCCACATCAGCCGTATAGAAAGCAAGGGCATGACGGCCGTTACCTGTCACCCAATATTCAAAGTCATCATCGTCATCATACTCATAGGGGAGGTTAACCACGTCAGAGTCGAGGCTCTTGTAGGTATCTTTGGTGAAAACCATAGGCTCTGTTGAGTCGTCCAGATAAACGTTGAGGTACAGCTTGTTCAAATTGAGCAAATTGTTGTTGACATCATAGTAAGGCTGATAATAGCGGATCAAACCATAGCCGTAGGTCTCGCTGTAAGCGTCCTGGTCGAAAGCGGTGCCGTCTTCAGTCTTGACAAATGTCGGGTCAGCCGGAACAGCCACCTTGTCGGGTGCTACGATCCAGTCGGGAGAGATATAGATACGGTTGGGGCGCACGTTGAAGGGCGACACGTCCTGAGCCTCAGAAAGCAGGGCGGCAGTATTGGCGGCAGGACGGAGCGTGTCACCGTTCTCACTGTAGGTAAGAACAAGGCTGTCGAGCGCTGTGTACTTGTACGAAGTCTGCAAAGTACCGCTTGTGGAGATATTGGTGGCTACATAGCTTGCAGCCATGAAATACAGATTGTATCTCACCTGCTGCTTGCTTGGGAAGACAGCCTTAGTGCCATCCCAAGTACCCTTGACCCAGTCACCTTCGGCTGTCACGTCCAGATAAGCGTCAGAACCATCGAACGCGATCTTGGTACTCTGTACGCCAATCACGTAGCTCGAGCGGTTATACACATACATAAAATCCTTGTAGGTAGCCCCATCGGGTACCGTCACCTGTGCCGTGGCAGACAAACATGCGAGAACGGCAAAAAGCAATGAAGTAAATCTTCTCGTCATAGAATTAAATTTAATTACCTTTGATATAAAAAACACTTGAAATCGTTATTCTACTACCACCTTAAAGGTATGACCATCTGACGTGCGGACAATATTGATGCCCTTCTGAGGCTGTGCCAACTGCTTGCCATCGATGGTATAATAGCGCTTGCTGACCGTCATTGTCTCGTCTTTCTGAATATCCTTGATACCAGTTGTGTAAAGCTGTACCGGAACGAAATTGGCGTTTACAATCTTGCGCGTATCATTATCGACAACGGCAACGATAGCATACAGCTTGTCCTTTCGCTGAATGACCTTGTTGTCGGCAATATTAAACTTGTAGGTATGCTCTACGGGCTGACCTCCAACCAACGATGATGGCAGGCTTCCTTCGATACCGGCATTGTGAATCCAAATCTTCTGGGGAGAACCATTAACCGTATACTCTACCTGTTCGATGGGTTCCTCCGACCAGGCAACGGCCACGTCCATATATTCTACACCGTTCACCACATCGGCACCTTCAGTGAACATTTTCATGTCTTCATCAGGATAAGAAGTCGTAGCACCGGCCAAAGAGTTCACCTGTCCCCACTCAGAACCCGTACCTGACAGGCTGTCAGCTGTAAGGATATAGGTCAGACGGTAATTGGCTGTCGTGTCGAAAGCGGCAGTAGTGAACGAGCGCACTTCGATTTCGGTCTGAGCCTCATCTGTGAAAGACGCAGTGAGATCAACTCCAACAGGCACGAATTCATCACGCACAATCTCCCACACCTTATCGAAATGGAAGCCTAAAGTCTCGAAGCCAAGGAATGGATCAGTTTCTACATCACGGTCAAGATAAGCGATGGGGAAACCTGTCACACGATTTGAGTAGACATAACCAAAATCCATAGGATCCGATTCGTCATACTGGTGATATGAGACGCCGACGAAATCGTCACCATACAGTTTTCTCATCCTCGCCATTCCGACAAGTCCACGCGGGCACCAGCCACATTTAGTACCTGTGTATTCCTCAACCAAAGGACGATGAACGGGTACGAGGGAGTAGGCCTTCAGGTCGACGGAAGCTTGCGAGGCAACCTCATTGTCGACTCCATTCACCTTGTTAATTTCAACGGTCAGAGCATCAGCACCCACGGTTGAGAGTGCCGGAAGCTCAAACGACACCTGACCGGCCTTGTTGTAATATGGTCCGACAGCGAGGTTCTGATGTACGGTACCCTGCTTGTCCTCCACCTTCCAGGTGAAGTCGACAGAAGAGATACCTTTATAACCCTTATTCAGCACATTGAAGGTATAGGTTTCGGGACGGTTGGTCTGGAGAATCTTTGTAGTCAGCGAGGCAGTAGCAGCATTGGCATGGCCATCGGTGAGCAATACCTGAAGCGCTGAGTTGAACCCCAAAGAAACCGCGCGTGCCTTCCAGGATGTATAGGTCCTTGACGAACGAAAATAAGACATTTCCGGGTCTGTGCCACTAACGCCCAACACAGGCTTGCTTGTAGCAGTGTTCAACTCAGAGATCTCGAGCGAATAACCGACATACACACCCTGTGACGGAATGGTGTAGGGCTGCGCGAAATGCAATTCGACGTAACCATTATCGACGCTTCCAATAGTCGTCAGGTCCACACTGTCTTCCTCTATAGAAGGCACGTTCACTCCATTGCGGACCTTCAGGGCCTCAGTCATCCAGCCTTTGATACGTGAGATACCCTCGAGAGAACTCACGGGAATACGTATTCCCTCAACCTTCATGCCCACCAAATCAGACTCAGTGAGGTGAATGGCTACGTCATAATTCTCTTTTCTCTTTGAACCAAAAGAAGTCAGGTCCTACGATCCGTCATACGCACCATAGACCAGATAATCTTGAGCAAATCCGTCAACGATAGAAAAGAATGCTATCATGACTGATAATAAAAGTCGAGATCCCATCATTATAATAAAATTTATGAAACAATAATACTACTCTTACAATCTCCGTTCAATATGTGGAAAGTGATTCCCGTGATATACGATTACTTGTCTTGTGTTTATTCGGCTGCAAAGTTAACGTTTTTATTTCAAACAGAAAGATTAGCGGGACTTTTTTTGAAAAATATTTCAAACCGATACGACAATTGCTGGAATATCCAAGACGCGTAACTAATCAACCATTTATATTCTTGATTTTTTCTTGCTCCTACCCACTTCGTGGGATATATAGAACATTAGAGAATATTGAGAAAATACAGTTTATATTCTTCGATTTTCTCAATATCCCACGAAGTGGGTAGGAGAATAATAAAGGTGTGCAGGAACGAGAAGCCAATAAAATATTGAGAATATAAATGAAGTTGAATTACAGCCTTTTTATGTAAGTTTGCAAAGAATACAAAATATCAACACCATCCAACAAGCACAAAGCGAAATATGAAAGGACAACACATCCATTTGTCAGTCAGAATGATTCTGTCCACCACGCTATTGCTCTCGCTTGCCTCTATCTTGCCAGGACAGGCCCAAAACGGGATTGGCAACCAGGACAGTTGCGAAGTGATCATCCCAAAAGAATACTACGAGACAGTGCGTGCCAATGCCCGCCGGGTGCCCTCGCATTTCACCACGCCTTCAACGGCATCTGTGATAAAAAACACTGGAAAGGTTTACACCTTCCGGTTGGCAGCATGCATTCTCCCGGAATTCGTCAACAACTCTGACGAGGGATTTGGCAGTG
>ONQB01000015.1 GCA_900319905.1 uncultured Prevotella sp.
TGTGTGCCCCCGGTGTTTTTCCGAAAGCGAGTGCAAAGGTATTGCGAAATTTCCATTCCTGCAAGAGAAGTGGCGAAAAAGTGATAGTATTTAACACTTGTTAGCGATTGTGAGAGATTTGGTGGAGGATAGGCAATTATAGGGAGGGTAGGCAAGGTAGGCATGGTAGGCGGGGTAGGCAAGATAGGAAAGGTAGGCATGGTAGGCATGGTAGGCAAGATAGGCATGGTAGGAAAGGCAAGCGGGAGAGGAAAGATAAAAAAAAGACAAGAACTATGACAATGACTTTGACAATAACAAAGATAAAGAAGACAGAGGGGGAGGAAGGCTAAATAAGAAAAGACAAATAACAAAAAGACGAAACGAAGAGAAACAAACGAAGAGAAACAAACCAAGAGAAACAAACGAAGAGAAACAAAAAGAAGAGGAAAAACGAAGAGAAACAAAAAGAAGAGAAAAAAGAAGAGAAACAGAAACAAACGAAGAGAAAAAGGCCGAAGAGAAAAACGAAGAGAAAAAGGCCGAAGAGAAAAACGAGGAGAGGCCTACCCCACAGAAAGGAACGGGAGGGGAAAAACAAAACGGTGTTTGGGATTTTTAACTTGGTGAATCAATGAAATTTGCAAATAAATTACTATATTTGCGCAGGATAATAACCAGAAGAAAATTATGGAAAAATATAGAAGTGTCGACACTTGGATTCGGACCAAGGACCCCCACCATGTCAAGGTGATACTCTAACCAACTGAGCTATGCCGACAAATAAGGTTCACTATAGCGGATCAATCGGAGACAAATCGATATTTGTTCAACCGAAGTAACCGGAAAGCGGGTGCAAAGTTACTACTTTCGAGTCGTATCACCAAACAACGCAGTCATATATTAATATACATTAACAATAAATTGATGTAAAGGCGAGAATATGCCAATAAATATCATATTAGGCATTCTACAGGCAAGCCAATGTAGGTACCAATCTGGGCTACGAGTTTTGGCACTTATCGGACTTATCACATTAGCATCTACCAATTGACGGACCATTATTTGCCATTGATCGTCTTTTGGTACACATTTTGCAGATAGGAGCACAATAGAGGAAAGAAAATTATAAGGAAGAAATATATAATATAAGGAATAAGGAAATAAACCAAACAAGAGGGAAAAATAATGAGACAGCTGAAGATTTCGCGTAGTATTACCAATCGTCAGGGTGAGGCACTGGACCGTTATCTTGGCGAGATAGCCCGCATTCCGATGGTCAATCTTGACGAGGAAGAGACGTTGGCGAATGAGATTAAAGCCGGAGGCAAGAGAGGCGAACGTGCCAAGGACAAGTTAGTGGCAGCCAATCTGCGCTTTGTCGTTTCCGTGGCCAAGCAGTACCAGCATAAGGGATTATCGCTGACCGATCTGATAGATGAGGGTAATATCGGGCTTGTAAAGGCCGCTGAGAAATTTGACGAGACGCGTGGTTTTAAGTTCATCAGCTATGCCGTGTGGTGGATTCGTCAGAGCATTCTGCAAGCTATTGCCGAGCAGAGCCGCATGGTACGTCTGCCGCTCAATCAGGTGAGTGCCTTGTCGAAGATCAACAACGAGATACAGAAATTCGAGCAAGAGCATCAGCGCAAGCCGTCGACGGAGGAGTTGTCGGAGATCACCAATATCGGCAATGAGAAGATTCAGCAGGCGATGAACGCAGACATCCGTCACACGAGCATCGACGCTCCATTCAACGATGACGACTCCAACAGTCTGGCCGACCTGTTGCCAAGCAATGACCGCACGCTTACCAACGAAGTGAACAAAGAGTCGATGCACGAAGATCTGAAGGAGATTTTCAGGCGGGTGCTCAAGCCACGTGAGGAAGCCATTATTCGCAAGAGTTTCGGCATCGGTTGTTCCGAGGAAGGTCCGGAGGAGATTGGCGCGCAGATGGGTCTCACCCGCGAGCGCGTGCGTCAAATCAAGGAAAAGAGCATCGAGAAGATACGCAACAGTGGCTACACCCATATCCTTGCCAAGTATCTTGGATAAGGGTTACAACATGACAGCGGGGATGTATCAAAATAGGAGAAGTTCAGAAGTCCGGAAGTCCAGAAGTTCAGTCAAATGCACAAGTATCTGATATTATAGTGATGACAGAACTCCTGAACTTCCGTACTTCCGGACTTCTCCATTTTTGATACGCCTTTTTTATTGTCCGTTCAGAAGTTCACATCGCGGTTTCCCCACTCGTCTATCGAGGTCATCGACACAGCGAATGCCGCGTTGCTGAAGAAGTTACCGGTATAGCGGGTAATGACATTTCGTTGCACCGGCACATTGCTGAAGGTTCTCGATTTGTCGAAATCAATTTTGATGTTTTTAAACGACACCATAATCTCAGTCGTTGTCTCCTCCTCCGACAGCGGGAAGGCATACAAGGCGATGGTGATGGGCTTGCCTATTTCGTCGGCAGTAAGATTTTTCGAAATACCCTTAGCCGCATTCACTCCTACGCCTTTTACAGCGTCGAACGCGCATCCCATGCCTCCCTTATAGCTCATCGACACATAGTTGGCTTTCGTCGGCACGTTATCGGTGGTCACAAGTTCAAACTTCGTCACGACACGCCTAAGCTGAATGTCGCGGTTCACATTCTCATTATCCACTTTGATCACCTCGCCGTCGTAGAATGTATCCGTGACATCGTCGCCGAAGCCGATGTTCTCCGGATTGGAGAGATTGAGTTTTATCGACGAGCTATGCGCAAGCACCACCACGCGGTAGCTACCGGCATTGAGCGACAGCGACACCTGGCCGAACGTCGGATCCCCAACGTTCTGCGTGACCGACTCTACGAGTTTATTCCGCATGTCATAAATGGCAAAACACAGATGCGAGCACACCTGCGACACATCCGTGGCCCTTGAGGCAGCCACAGCCTGGTCAAAGGGTACCTGTTCAAACTGTGCCACATGGAGATTCAGACTGACCCGTTGCACATTGTCGTCAGTCTCATGCTCCGTACTCTGGCACGACGCCATCGTCAGCGTCATGCACACCAAGGCAAGGAAGCCAAGAAAGTAGTTTTTAATCATTGGTTATAATAATAGGTTATAGAAACGATTCAAAATTAAGCAAACTTCCCCAATGACGCTTTCCTTTCAGTGCTAAAATATCCTAAAAGTCACGAATTTGTTTGGTGATTCCAATCAAACCGTTTAATTTTGCATATTACTTAACGTATGATTACTGGGCTTGTATGGATTTGACGGCAAGACGAAATCGTATGTAAGCACGCGGAGCCTCGTTGGCTAGCTCCATAATCTGAGTGAACACAAATTTAATTGGCGATTACTGGCTCAATCCTGCTATCAGATAGCGGGACGAGACATCGCTCCAAGGATGTTGTTCCGAATCCGAAGATCAAGCGGTGCAGACTAAATCGGAAATAGCCTTTACAGGCCTCGCTGTGAGGGTGACATTTTAGAGGATAAGGTCGCGGTTGGTGGTCCAGGTCTTGCCACGGCACGAAAATGAAGGCTGGAATAAGCGTGTAGAAAGCATAGGGCTTCCTTGTTCGGACCGGGGTTCGACTCCCCGCAGGTCCACGATTAGCATGATTATCATTACACGAAACACTCACGACTACGGTCCTTACGACGAGCAGACCGTAGCTCGTTTTGTAGAGGACGGGCGGTTATTGTTGCACGACAAGGCACGCGATGCCGACACCGGTGAGGAGGGTACCATTGAGAGTCTGTTGCTGCGCAAGGGCATCAGGCCCCGCGTCAAGAGCAACGGCTCATTAGGCCGCCAGCTCGCCCATGTAGGCAGCGACTTCATCTTCCCCCACGAGGACATGAGCCGTCACAACCTGTTTGAGGACAAGCGTCTGCTGGCTCTGGCACTTGTCGGTCTCGGTTTGTCAGTCATCATGCTGTTGCCAATCGGCGGTTACCTGGTATTCTATATCGTCTCCCTTTACTTTGCAGGCATCTGGGGCCTGTTCTTCTATTATTTCTTTGCCACCCGTCAGGTGAGCCTTAAGGCTACCGTCACCACATTCTTCCTCACCCAGCTCGGAGTGTTTATCATCTTCGGATTTCTCCACAGTCTCAATTTCTTCTACGTCTTCACGCAGATGGCCTTTCCGTTGAGCATCATCGGTTACATCTTCGGCGTGGGCGTGACGGAGGAATTCACGAAGATCATCCCGCTGGCCATTCTCCAGCGTCGTTCGCGCGAGCCCATGCTACCGCAGACGATGGTCTATTACGGTCTAATGGCGGGCATTGCCTTCGGTGTTTTCGAAGGCGTACAGTATCAGACCACCATCAACATCCATGCCGACTACACCACGGCTTTTGTGCTGAACATCGCACGTCTGACGTCACTGCCATTTCTGCATGCCGTCTGGTGCGGCATCGCCGGTTACTACATCGGCATGGCCGGTCTCTACCCTCGCTACCGCAAGGCGCTGTGGTTCCTTGCCATCGCCGTTCCCGCCCTGCTGCATGGTTTGTACGACTCCTTTGCCAGCGTGTCTTATCTCATTTCCCTGTTCGTTGGCTTCTGTAGTGTGCTGCTGCTCATGGCGTATATGCGGAGGAGCGGGAAGCTGAGGGAGAAACTGAGACAGAACTAAAGCCCCACCCCCTTGGCTCGCAAGCGAGCCAAGGCGCCCTCCCCCAAATGGGGAGGGATGGTTACAATAAGCATCTCAAGACAAAAACATTGTAATCACCAAATAGGCCTCAAAATGCACCAATCTGCCATGCTTTTTGTCTTTTTCCTTTTACTTTTGCTCAAACTACAAAAATAATCATCGTTTTTGTTTTCCATTTAGTTTCTCTTACTTATTTTTGCAACCGACTAAAAGAGACAATTTAAGCAAAACACTATTAATTAATTAAAAACTATTTATGAAAAAGCATTTACCTAAAACGCTATTGATGGGGGGGCGATACTCTCCTCCATGCTGGTAGTGCCAACAACAACGATGGCCGACGAAGCACAAGCTACCGTCAAAATGACCTATGTTGACGGCTCTAAAGCAAATCTTGACACCTCCTACGGTGAAGTGACCGAAGGAGAAGTTGGTTATCTCAAAATCAGCAATGGTGCGCTGGCTCTTGGCAGGGAGTCATGGGGAGCTAACCAGATCACCTACATTCAAGTGGATGCGTCTACCATTCCAGGTACCATCACAGGCGCCACACTTTCTGCTACTTTAAAACAGCCAGATGCTAAACGCGCTCGCGTTTGGGGCGTTGGTTACAATTCAAGCACATGGTCTTCCAGTCTTACGTGGAATACAGCAGACAAGAGCATCACTACGGTAGGAAGCACTGTTACTACCAAAAAGTCCACTGCAGATGTGTCCGCTACTTTTGACATTACAGATGCTCTGAAGACCGACGATGACAAGATTGTGACCTTATTAGTTTATCAGACAGCAGCCGGTGGTGGCTCCATTGCCAATCCCACTGTGACCGTCACTTATACAACAGCACAGACCGCCGCCTACACCGTAAAGTACGTTTGCAACTCCACCGAGATCAAGACTGCCGAGACGCGAACAGGCATCGTCAACCAAGCACCCGAATTGGAATCCTCTGACAAGGACGACATTAAAGTCACCACCGATGGCGTGCTCTCAGCTAAATACATATACAGCAGTGACGACGCAGCAAGTCAGACCATCGCATCGGATGGATCCACAGTAATCACAGTTAACTTCCGTGAGGCCTCCAAGTACACCTATACCATCAACGCCGTGGGCGGTTCCAAGACCGTACAGCTTGCTTCCGGTTCTAACTTTGAAGGCGAGACCCTCTCAGTCGCTTATCCGAGGTATCTGCTCGACGGCACCGATCTCTATAAGAAAGAGCCGATAAGCAACGACTATCACCAGACATATACACTGACCGGCAATCTCGAGGAAAACCTTACTTATACAAAGGATCTCTCTAATGTCGTATATTATAAGGAGGCAGAGGATATTGAGGGCATGACCACAGCCAATGGCTCAAGCGCCAACATCCGTTGCTCAATGGGTGTAGGTGGTTTCAACGGCGGTGATACCGAGGTGGCACTCGCCACGCTTCCTGCAGGATCTTATTCGATGATCGCCTCTACCAGAGGAAGTGGCGATGGCAGTTTACCCATAAATATCGCCGGTACCAAATGGGATGTTCAAACTCATGGTTATAATGTGACAGAGACTAAGGCATTCACCTTGTCTGAGGAGGGTGCCGTGACAGTTCCTACGGGTGGCAACAACAAAAACATGTTTGACTTCTTCGTGATCCAGAAGATCGCTACTCCTTCAGCCACCATCACCTCTGCCAAGTACGCCACCTATGTGGCTCAGGGCAATGTCACCATTCCGAGTGGTGTGACCGCTTATACTGTCAAGCTCGACGGTGTGAGCCTCACTTACACAGCGCTTGACCCAAGCACCGTCATTCCTGAGGGCACCGCTCTCCTGCTCTATGGCGAGGCCAAGACCTATGAGTTCCCATACACCTTAGCCACTGCATCCACTATCACCGACAACAGCCTCAAGGCTTCCACCGGCGAAGGCGTCACAGCCGACGGCACACAGTATATTCTGGCTAATGTAGACGGTACACTGGGCTTCTACCAGGCCACAACGGGCACGACCATCGCTGCCGGCAAGGCATACTTAGAGGTCTCCGCAGAAACTGCCAAAGCCGTTAAATGCTTTGAGATCGGCACCACTACCGGCATCAGCAATGTCAGCACAACCACAGCCGACAAGGGCGCCTACTACAATCTGCAAGGCATGAAGGTTGTCCGTCCTGCCAAGGGCATCTTCATCCACAATGGTAAGAAAATGGTTATTAAGTAAACAGTAAACTGAGAATACAATGAAAAAGAATAGTTATGTAAAGCCTGCCGTACACTGCAAGGTCATCGAGAGAGAGAACATCATGGCTTCGTCCGATCCAAGCGCAGACCTTGGCAATAACTTGAAATCCAGCAACACTGATGCTGCCAACGCTTTGTCAAAGGGTGGTATCTTCAATAACAACGATATCTGGAGCGACGAATAGTAATGCCGCAACCCCCAAGGGGTAGCGATATAATAAAATCCAACCAATCTACGAGGGGATGAGGTAAGCGAAGCGAGCCTCATCCCCTCGCTTTCGTACTGGATCCCCCCAAGGGGGGCAATGATCTAAGAAGTCCAATGATTTGAGAAGTTCAGAAGTCCGGAAGTTCAGAAGTTCAGTCATTTGAGAAAGCGAACCTGTATTGCAGGCGAGAGAAAGAGAACCCCCTTGGGGGTTCCGGCAACATAGCGAGGGGATGAGCAAATGAGCGATAGCGAATGCTGCGATTCCCCTCGAAAACAGTACGGTCGCAAATTAATTCGCTACCCCCTTGTGGGGTTGCGGCAATATTAGAGGCGACGCATCCGTGGAACATACTTCGATTGACATCATATTTAACATTGCCGCAACCCCCAAGGGGGTAGCGATTTAATCACCCACCATCACGTTTCGAGGGGAAGAGGCTCGCTTCGCTCACCTCATCCCCTCGCTATGGTACCGGAACCCCCTTGGGGGTTCAATGTCAATAACAGAGTTAATGCTCATGAATAATGTAGGTTAGTTTTATAACCAAAACCAATAAAACCCTTTGTGCCAGCGTCTTTTTCTTCACCTGGTTTTGGTTATAAAACTAAAACCACAGGTATTATAGGGTGCGCCCGTTCATGACGATTTTCCCTTGACAGAGTGACACATTGGAGAATCCTGGAATACGACTTGCTGTCAAAATCATTTATGTTAAAAGGCCTCTGTGAGTAGCGTTCAAATCAACAGAACCATCGTTGGTCAAGAATACGAGAATTATCAAGCAGCTCTATAACTATTTGGTAATTAAACGTTTACGTAATACACTATCAATAATCCTTCGACTTAACGCAAAAGTGGGGGCGGGATATCGGCGATAAGCCGGTGGTCTATCGCCGAAAGGCCGCAGAGACATGGCCGAATAAGCAATGGCGCTTCGCCGAAAGGCCGTTGACATTTCGCCGAAACACCGGTGCTATAAGTCATTACAGCCATTGTCCGGACGGTTTCGTGTTTCTGTATCTCGATTTTTGTCCTTTTCCGCCCCATAAAAGTGTTAAAATCCTGACGACGTATTGTAAACTATATTCTGAAAGATTACATTTGGTTTACAAGTGTGAAGTGAAGATTACACCACCAACTAACCCATTCCCTTGGAGCCGTCAATTGTAACTCTCCCTCCCCATTTTTTTTGGTGGGTCATGACTTGTTTGTGGGCCAATGGGATGGGCTTTACTTTCTATATTTTCATGAACATAGGGCAAAGACAAGGAGGACGACCATCTTTTTTTAAAAAAAATTGATTAAATTGTTGCGACTTTGAAATAAAAAGCCTAAATTTGCCCCATAACAACAAAAATAAGTTTAACCTAATCTTAGCACGCTTATGAAAAGACCTTTTGTTCTATTAGGAGCTTTGCTATTACTTGGAAGCGGAAACACATTGGTACTTGCCAGTCCTGAGCCGCAGGCCATCAATCAAAGAGCCAACACAGTAGAAGGAACCGTCGTGGACGAGAAAGGCGATCCCATTATTGGCGCCAGCGTCCAAGAAGAAGGCACCACTCGGGGTGCCGTCACCGATGTCAACGGCCATTTCTCTTTAGCCGTCGGCCACAATGCACAAATCAAGATCTCCTACCTCGGGTACAAGACCGTCACCATGAAAGCCCAGCCCTCCATGAAGATCAGCATGGAGGTTGACCAGGCCAACCTCGACGAGGTGGTTGTCGTTGGTTACGGTCAACAGAAGAAGGCCAACCTCACAGGTGCCGTAGCCAACATCGATGTGGAGAAGACGCTCACCAGCCGTCCTGAGCAGGACGTGGCCAAAGCCCTGCAAGGTGCCATACCCGGTCTGACAGTGCTCAACACCAGCGGCGACATCAACGCCAATCCTACCCTTCAGATTCGTGGTCTTGGCACACTGTCCAACGGCCAGAAGAGTTCACCGCTTATCGTCGTCGACGGCGTGCCCACCGACGACCTGTCGATGATCAACGGCAACGATATTGCCTCCATCTCCGTTCTGAAGGACGCCTCCTCCTCGTCAATCTATGGTAGCCGCGCCGCCTTCGGCGTCATCCTCATCACCACCAAGCAAGCCAGCAAGGGCGACCGCATCAGCGTGAAATACAGCGGGCACTGGGCTTGGGACCAATCCACCGTACTGCCCGACTTCCCCGACGTGCCCACGCAGCTCGAGGCTGCCATGAGAGCCAAGCAGCGCCGCAGTGGTAGCTCCTCGGTAGAGCTCTTCGGCATGTACTTCGACCAGCTGCTCCCTTATGCCAAGGCATGGCAGGAACAGCACAGCGGCAGGAAGGGCTACAGCGAGATGCAACCCTATCAGAGCATGGACAACGTGGGTGACTACTACATCCACAACGGTCAGCGCCTTTACTACGCCGACTACGACATTCAGGACATCTGGTACGACAACGCCGCACCCTCGCAGACACAGGATGTCTCCATCAACGGTTCCAGCGGCCGCACCACGTTCTACTCCTCCTTCGGATACGACTCCAAGGATGATGTCATGAAGTTCTCGCCCAGCACACGCCGCCGCACCAACTTCACCCTCAACCTCAAGACCGACCTCACCGACTGGCTCACCGTGGGCATGCGCGTCAACTACACGCACCGCCGCTTCAGCCGTCAGAATACCTACAACAACATCTACCAGTATCTATGGCGCTGGGGCTCGTTCTTCGTACCGTCAGGATACATGGTCGACGACAACGGCGATCGTCTCGACTTCCGCTACGTCGCCATGCAGAAGCAGGCCACACCGATGATCTTCCGCAACGACCGCATCCGCATGAACGGCTACCTGCAGGCCCACATCACCAAGGATCTGCTGCTCAATGCCGACTTCACCTACACCACCTTCCACTACAACTTCGAGTCGTCCAACCACAGCGTCTACGGCATGAACTGGACCGGCACGACACCTACGTATATCGTGCAGACCTCCACCACCAATGCCACCCGTGAGAACACCTACAGCCACAGCTGGGTGGGCAACGCATACCTGCAGTACACCCACACCTGGGCCGACGCCCACAACTTCTCGGCCATGGTCGGTGTCAACGGCGAGCAGTTCAAGAGCGACAATTTCTACGCCCGCCGCACGCAGCTCTACGACGAGAACTATCCGCAGCTCAACCTGGCTTACGGCGACATGGCCAAGGCCATCATCAACTCCGCAACGGGCGACCGCTCGACAGCCGGTTGGTTCGGACGTATCAACTACGACTACAAGGGCATCTACCTGCTTGAGCTCAACGGCCGCTACGACGGTTCGAGCCGCTTCCCCGACGGCGACAAGTGGGCCTTCTTCCCTTCCGGCTCCATCGGCTACCGCTTTACAGAAGAGCCTTACTGGAAGAATCTGCACCAGTACATCAACAATGGTAAGCTGCGCATGTCGTACGGCGAAATCGGCAACGAGGCCGTCGGCGACAACATGTTCGTAAGCACCATCTCCACCATCGACCAGTCCAGCGTCTACTGGCTCACCGGCAATGGCTCCAGAGTCACCCAGATGGGTCTGCCCACATGGGTATCGCCCAACCTGACCTGGGAGCGCATCAAGACCTTTGACGTAGGTACCGACCTGAGCTTCCTCAAGGACGACCTCAACCTCACCTTCGACTGGTACCAGCGCACCACCAACGACATGCTTGCACCAGGTACCGCACTGCCTGCCACCGTCGGAGCCGCTGCTCCTTACACCAACGCCGGCAGCCTGCGCACACGTGGATGGGAATTAGCCATCTCCTACCGCAAGCAGCTCACCAAGGACCTCGGCATCTATGCCAACTTCTCCATCGGCGACAGCAAGAGCGTGGTGACCAAGTGGAACAACACGTCCAAGGTCATCGGCTACACCGGCGGCATCGTCGGCGATGCCAACGCCAAGGCCAATGCCTATGCCGGTGAGACCTGGGGCGACATCTGGGGCTTCGAAACCGACCGTTACTTCACCGAGAACGACTTCGAAGGCAAGAACGCCAACGGATCGTGGATCTATAAGAAAGGTGTAGCCGACCAGACCGCCATCCAGACCGGCACCTTCGTCTATGGCCCCGGCGACATCAAGTACAAGGACCTCAACGGCGATGGCAAAATCGACGGCGGCAAGGGCACCGCTGACGACCACGGCGACCTCAAGGTCATCGGCAACACACTGCCACGCTATGAGTACAGCTTCCACATCGGCGGCAACTGGAAGGGCATCGACCTCGACCTCTTCTTCCAGGGCGTCGGCAAGCGCGACATGTGGACCACCTCGTCACTCGTCTTCCCGGAGATGCGCGACGCCGACCTGGCCATCTATGCCAACCAGACCAAGTACAACATCTACGACCCCGACAACGGTATCGTCAACATCAGCGAGAGCAACGACTTCCCGTGCCTCTTCTCGGGCAACGACGAGTCGGGCAACGTCACCGCACTGGCTCCTATCGGCGGCAGCAAGAACTTCTACCCGCAGTCGAAGTACCTCGTCAGCATGGCTTACCTGCGTCTGAAGAACATCACTCTCGGCTACACTTTCCCGAAGAGTCTCACTCGTAAGATTTATGTGCAGAACGCACGCATCTACGCCTCCATCGACAATGTATGTCTGTTGCACAACGGACCCGGCGACGTGCCCGTCGACCCGGAGATGAACACTGGTCAGGGACTGTCCTACGGCGGATGGGGCCGCACCTATCCTATCACCCGCTCATGGTCAGTAGGCGTTCAGATTACATTTTAGTGCAGAACCATAAATAAACAGATACTATTATGAGAAAATCAATCATATACGGCCTGGCGTCACTGCTCTTACTGACGGCCTGCGATGACTTTCTGAGCAAAGACCCCAGAGACACCTTCATCAACAACCCGTCGTTCTGGAGCAACAGCAACGACGTGACCAGCTATACCAACTACTTCTATACCAACTACGTTGGCTACAGCCAGAATGGCGGATACGGATGGTTCTACTTCAAGAGCCTCAGCGACGACCAGCTAAATCCTGGCTTCGACAACTGGACCTACACCACCATCCCCAACAACTCGTCGTACTGGAGTGACGGCTTCACCGGGGTCAGACGCGCCAACTACGCCATTCAGAACCTCGCCACCTCTTCACTGCCAGCCAGTACGAAGAACCGCTTCATCGGCATCGCACGCCTCAACCGCGCCTGGAGCTACTACCAGCTCGTGCGTGAGTACGGCGACGTGCAATGGCTCAGCGATGTCATTCAGGACCCCAACGACACCACGGCCATCTACGGCGAGCGTACCGACCGCGATGTCGTGATGGACTCCGTGCTCACCGACCTCGACTACGCCATCGCCAACATCGGCTCGTCCAGCGACAAGACGGCATGGAGCAGCAACATGGCACGCGCCATGAAGAGCGACATCTGCCTCTATGAGGGCACGTACTGCAAATACCGCACCTTAGCCGACAACGGCAAGGCACCGGATGCCAGCCGTGCACAGCGCTTCCTCCAGGAGTCGGTCAAAGCCAGCGAGGAGCTCATCAACAGCGGCAAATACTCGCTGACCACCAACTACGGTGAGATCTACAACTCGCTCGACCTGACCAGCAACCGGGAGATCATCTTCTTCCGCAACTACGAGCAGGACATCGTCATGCACGGACTCGTCGACTACACCTGCGGTTCCACCGAGATACGCGGTATCACCAAGGATGCCTTCGACGCCTTCCTGTTCCGCGACGGTAAGCCGCGCGCCACAACCACGCTCGACACCGACGACAAGGGAACGCTCAATGCCAACGGCAACCTCTCCATCAGCAAGCAGCTCTCTGTACGCGACAAGCGACTGAGCGTGCTCACCGACAGCATCGTCTATATCGGTGGCCACGGCTGGTGCCGTCCCAACGACGCAGGCTACAAGGGTGAGATGACCTCCTCCACCGGCTACGGCGTGAGGAAGTTCGACAACACCACCCTCGACACCTACTACCGCACCAACACCAACACCGGCTACACCGACGCGCCCATCTACTGGTACGCTGTCATCCTGCTCAACGAGGCAGAGGCCAAGGCCGAGCTCGGCACCATCACGCAGGACGACCTCGACAAGACCGTCAACCAGCTGCAGGCTCGTGCCGGACTGCCCAACATGACGCTCAACCCCGAGGCCGACCCCGCCAACAACATGGGCGTGAGCAACCTCATCTGGGAGATACGCCGCTGCCGCCGCTGCGAACTCATGACCGACAACTGGTACCGCTACTGGGATCTCGTGCGCTGGCATCAGCTCGACAAGCTCGATGGCAACACCAATGTCAACATCAACCGTGGTGCCAACCTCACCAACATGCCAAAGCTTGAGGGCGACAAATACACCACCGATGCCAACGGCTACTTAATCGGTCTGTCCAGAGTGCGCACCTATGACAAGAAGTATTACTTCTTCCCGATTCCGAGCAGCCAGACTACGCTCAACAAGAAGATGAAGCAGAACCCAGGCTGGGAATAAACGCTACTTTTAAGGAGACTGTATAAGAAGTCCGGAAGTCCAGAAGTTCGGAAGTTCAGTCATGTGCCGATGACCAGACATCATTACGGTAATGACTGAACTTCAAGAACTTCCGAGCTTCCGGACTTCTGATTCTGTCTCCCCAACGTTATTTAAGGAACTGTCAGCTACCCGTAAATCGTAAGCGCCTCCGGTCTCGTCACTACTTAGAACCCCCATGGGGGTTCCGGCACTATAGCGAGGGGATGAGCAAATGAGCGATAGCGAATGAAGCGATTCCCCTCGGAACTAAGATGGGCAGAAAATAATTCGCTACCCCCTTGTGGGGTTGCGGCAATAATAAATACGACGCATCTAATCGACTATGGATTATATGGATGACAGCCCAGAAGCATAACATTGCCGCAACCCCCAAGGGGGTAGCGATTTAATCTTCAATCATCATGTTACGAGGGGAAGAGGCTCGCTTCGCTCACCTCATCCCCTCGCTATGATACCGGAACCCCCATGGGGGTTCTAATAAGTCAAGAAGTTCGAAAGTACAGGAGTTCGGTAGTCCTGTTATTACACATGCTGATAACTGTGCCTCCTATGGTGCGTAGATTACGAATTATATTAAGAGTCCCTACACGGCATTCTTATTGGGTGACTTTCTCTATGACGAAACCACGACGCCCCCTCTTCAGTAGCATATCGTTGTCGCTTCAGTCGATGTTCGCCAACCAAATATACGACAATTAATATAAATTTGTTTAATTTATTAGGTCTTTTCCATGATATAGTTTAAATTTGCAGATAATATAAATAGAGAAAAACTAAAGACAAAATCTATCTGAGATGAAGAAGACAAGCGCCTTACTGTTAATCCCCATCCTGCTTATCGCGATGTTGCTCACCAGCTGCGGCGACTATCGCAAAGAGACAATCGGCCTTTCCATGGCTGGCACAGGCGACTGGTCGCACCAGCTGTACGAAGAAGTCAAAATAGCTTGCATGCAATATCCAGGCGTACGGCTTAAAGTTACCAATGCCTACGAGAGCCATGACTTGCAGGAACGGCAGATAGACTCGCTCATCGACGCCCATGTTGATGCCATCATCCTCGCGCCGCACGACTATGACGGTTACGAGCATGTGTTGCGACGTGCCAAGGATGCCGGCATACCCGTCATATTGGTCGACCGGAAAGTGAAATCTGATGACTACACTGCTTACATCGGCCGCGACGACGAACGCATAGGCTACATGATGGGTAAATATATTGCCCTGCAGCGCAAGGGCAAGCCCACCAACATTGTCGAGATGAACGGTCTGCCACGAACCTCGCCGGCTATGGACAGAGCCAAAGGCTTCCACAAGGCCATTGCCCAATATCCCAACCTGCACATCGTGGGCACAGCGGCCCAGTCCTGGCAACCCGACTCTGTGCGGGCACAAGCCATACAGTTCCTGGCCACACATCCCAACCTGCATATCGACTGCGTCTATGGACACAATGATGACAATGCGATGATCATGCGCGACGTCATCAACCAAACAGGCCGTTATCCAGGCGTAAAGTACTACGGAATAGACGGGCTCCCACGCAAGGGCTGCGGATTAACCATGGTACGACAAGGAAAATTAGAGGCCACAGTCATCTGCCCGACAAGAGGCTTCCTTGTCGTCGAAGAGGTCATGCGAATATTGGATGGGAAACCCTACAAGCGCATCACCGACCTGAGCACTTCAATTGTAGACAGAAGCAACATTGATGTGGTTGGGACACAGACCATCTTGATGGAAGACCAGATGAAAATGGTGTCGAAGCAGAACAACCTCATTATGCGTTTCTATGACAAATACAAGAGCATTCATGTGTACATGGTGCTCAACGCAGTCATCTTGTTGCTTGTCATTTTCAGTTTCTTCATCGTTCACCGCATGAACAAGCTCAACAGGAAGCTAAAGGAAAAAGAGTTGACGTTAAGGCTCGACCATATTTTGCAAAGATCACTAATAGATGGTGATATCTCCATGCCCGAGGACACGCTCTTCAACGATGCCGAAACCCACATCATGAAAGCTCTCTTCCTGGCAGTTTCCAAGCACATTGACGATCCGCGACTCAATGCCAAGATGATTGCCGACGAAATAGGCGTCACGCCCAAGCAGGTGAACGAAGCTGTGGAGAAGCTTACCGACCGGTCGGTTGAGGAGCTCATCGCCTTCGTCCGCCAGTATGCAAAGAAAAAGAACATAAAGTTCAATTTCAAATAATCTACTATAGGGGGCGGGAGGCATCCCCCCTCCCTAACAAGAACAAACCAACATGAAATTAAAAATCTGCTTACTCATACCCCTTTTGATTCTAATATTTATTCTCACAGGATGCAACAGGAAACAGATTGTGATCGGAGCCTCTTTCTCCGGAAACAGCGAGTGGTCGCTGCAACTGTTTAAAGAAATTGAGGTGGCGGGCTACCAGTATCCCAACGTAGACATCGACATCCGAAATGCTTATAAAGACATGGCGCTGCAAGAAAAGCAGATGAATGAGCTCATCGACAAGCACGTAGACCTTATCATCTTTGCGCCACGCGTCTACAACGGATGTCAGAAAGTACTGCAGCGTGCCAAAGAAGCCGGCATCCCCGTCATCCTCATCGACCGCAAGGTGAAATCAGATGAATACACTGCTTTCATCGGTCGTGATGACAAGGAGGTAGGTCGTCTGATGGGCGAGTACATCGCCAGGCAACATACTGGCAAGCAAACATACATTCTTGAGGCCGCCGGAGCGCCGGGAACCTCACCGGCTATGGAACGAAGCGAGGGCTTCCGACAGGCTATCGCCCGCTACCCCAACTTGCACATCGTCGGCACTGCCACTCATACCTGGAACACGGACAGCGCACGTAGCCAGTGCTACTACTACCTGGCCGCTCATCCCAACGTGCACTTCGATGTAGTCTTTGCCCATAGCGACAATCCGGCCTTGGGCGTACGCGACGCCATCATCAAAGCAGGAAGAAATACAGGCGTGTCTTATTACGGAGTAGACGGACTGCCAACCAAAACCGGCGGACTGGAAATGGTAAGAAAAGGTGTCTTCAAGGCCACCATCATCAATCCTACACGGGGATATGCTGTCATGGACCTGGCCATGAGAATACTCCAAGGCAAACCCTATGATAAAGACAACATCATCACCACCTCTATTGTGGACAAGAGCAATATCGACGTCGTGGAGACACAATGCAAGATGAATAAAGACCAGATGGACGTATTGATGAAGCAAAACAGCCTGATCTTGGATTTCTACAAAGAGCATGACAGAATGCAGATTTACGTCATTCTCAACGTGTTTATCTTCATTTTCATTGTGCTCAGCATCTTCTTGTACCGTCGTGTGTCCAAGCTCAACAAAAAGCTGAAGAAGAAAGAATTATGCTCCAGAATAGATCACATGCTGGAGAAAGAAATGCTGGAAGGCCGTATCACCATCGACAGCAAGACACAGTTCAGCGGATCCAAGATGCATATCATGTCAACGTTCTTTGAGGCCGTCATTAAACACGCCTACGATCCGGACATCAACGCCCAAATGATCGCAGACGAGATGGGCATCACATTAGAGCAACTGACAGCCGCATCCAAGAATCTCACCGACAGATCCCCTGAAGAAGCCGTCCAAATCACATGCGACTATGTGAGGAAGAACCATGTAAAGATGAAATAGTCCGGCATTACCATGCCTTGCACCTCTTACGTGATTTTTGCAGCGATGCAAGGGTGACACTGCCTCTTCAGGGCATTCTCAGTCTCTCGCTCCATCGGGAACGAGAGCCTGTCCGTAACGATTTTCTTTCCACATTCCTTAATAATCCATAAATAACGGCCGCCATTCATTGGCAGGCCGTTTTTTTTCGTAATTTTGTATAGTAATGATGTAACATAATTATAACAGAATATGCGCCTAACTATAAGACTGATGACGGCTTGTTGTGTAAGCGCTATCAACCTGCTCGCGGCAAGCGCGCAAGATACAGCAACAACACAGGCCCTTAACCTTGACAACAACATCGTCAACCAATCCTTGCAACGTTTCTCGCAAGGTATCAACATCGGGAAGATAGCCGTTGACTCCACGGCCGTCACTTCCGACAGCGTCAAAATATTTCTTAACAGCGCACTGCAGAACGTGCCCATGCGCTCCGACAACGTGGCCGACATCACCAAGGCCCTTGCCGAGCAGCTGCCCGCCGACCTGAAGGACAAGAAGCTCACGGTCTTCGTCAATGGCTACGACATCCATCGCCTCATACCCTTCTACTACCGTCCGCGCCGCGGCGATGTGATATACACTCCCGGCTTCCGTAACGTACCGGCCGAGGGCCTCGGCAAGACACGCTACACCGTCACCCCCATCGTCAGCAACCTCAACCGGCCCTACACATTGAAGAGCGGCCTGCAGGACCGCCACATCGCCCTTTGGCAGAGCCATGGCAAATACTTCGAACAGGGACTTAACCGCTGGGAGTGGCAGCGTGCCCGCCTCTTTGAAAGCGTTGAGGACAAGTTCACCCAAAGCTTCGTGCTGCCCTACCTCGTGCCGATGCTCGAGAACGCGGGCGCCTACGTGATGATGCCGCGTGAGCGCGACACCAATCCCAATGAGGTGGTCGTTGACAACGACGGGGCTCTCGCCACGTCGCCTTACGCCGAACACAACGGCCTCAACCCCTGGCAGAAAGGCGACGGCACAGGCTTCGCCTATCTCCGAAAGCAATACGTCGATTTCCAGAATCCCTTCACCGACGGTACCTACCGCATGGCCACAACCGTGAAGAAAGCCAATGAGTGCAGCACCGTCACGTGGACGCCAGACATCCCGGAGGACGGCGACTACGCTGTCTATGTGAGCTATAAGACCCTGCCCCAGAGCGCCAGCGACGCCCGCTACACCGTCCGTCACAAAGGCGGCACCACTACGTTCTCCGTCAACCAGACCATGGGCGGCGGCACGTGGATCTATCTCGGCACCTTCGCCTTCGCCAAAGGACAGCAGGGCAGTGTCGAACTGAGCAATATGTCGAAGGAAAGCGGCAAGATCGTCACGGCCGATGCCGTGCGCTTCGGCGGCGGCATGGGCAACATTGCACGCATGGGCGACGGCGACCATATCAAGCAATACTGCAAAGGCAACCGCGACGGAGCCGTCACCGACCGCAACGCCTACCAGCCGCGCCTCGACCTCATGCCGATGACCAGCGGCTATCCGCGCTACCTCGAGGGTGCCCGCTACTACATGCAGTGGGCCGGCATACCCGACAGCATCTACTCGCCCACCCACGGCGCCAACGACTACACCGACGACTACCGCGACCGCGGTCTGTGGGTGAACTACCTCGCAGGCGGCACCAAGGCCTGTCCCGACGTGAAGGGCCTCAACATCCCCATTGACCTGTCGTTTGCCTTCCACACCGACGCCGGCACCGTGCGCGGCGACTCCATCATCGGCAACCTCGGCATCTACCAGGTGTCACAATACGGCGGCAAGTTCGCCGACGGTACCTCACGCGACCTCAACCGTGACCTCTGCGACCTCGTGCAGACACAGATTGCCCACGACCTGCGCCTGCAGGCTGACCCGAAGTGGACACGCCGCGGCATGTGGAACCAGCGTTACTTCGAAGCCTGGGTGCCACGCGTGCCGGCCATGTTGCTCGAACTCATGTCGCACGAGAACTTTGCCGACATGCGCTACGGTCTCGACCCGCGCTTCGGTTTCATGGTGGGACGTGCCGTGTACAAAGGCATCCTGCGTTTCCTCTCCACCGAATACTGCTACCCCTATGTGGTGCAGCCACTGCCCGTCTCCCATTTCGCCACCGCCATCAACAAGAAAGGGCAGGTGGTGCTGACGTGGCAGGCAGAGCGCGACTCGCTGGAGCCCACGGCCGACGCCCGACGCTTCGTCGTGTATAAGCGCATTGGCAACGGTGACTTCGACAACGGCACCGTGGTCAGGAAGAACACTTACACCACCGACATTCCCACCGACGAAGTGGTGAGTTTCAAGGTGACGGCCCTCAACGACGGCGGCGAGAGCTTCCCGTCAGAGATTCTCTCAGTAGGTATCAACAGCAAGGCCACCACCAAGCCCGTGCTCGTCATCAACGGCTTCGACCGTATCAGCGCGCCCGACGACTTCAAGAGCAGCGACGACAACCTCGCCGGTTTCTTGGCCGACTACGACAATGGCGTGCCTTATAAGAAACTCATCTCCTACGTCGGACCGATGAAGGAGTTCCGCCGTGCCATCCCCTGGACCCACGACGACGCCTCGGGCTTCGGCGACAGCTACGGCACCTACGAGCGCATCACCGTGGCAGGCAATACGTTCGACTATCCCGCTCTCCACGGCCGCAGCATCATGAAGGCGGGCTACAGCTTTGTATCCATGAGCCGGGCCGCCGCCTGCGCCGGTCCGGCACTGGCCGACACCACCTTCGACGGCCGGCAGCTCACCGCGCAGTACAGTGCCATCGACCTTATCCTCGGCAAGGAGAAACAGTCGAAGTTCGGTCGGCCGGGCCTCCATCCGCTGACGTTCAAGACCTTCGACACGCCCATGCAGCATCTGCTCAGCGCCTACTGCAAGGCTGGCGGCGCAGTGCTGGTGAGCGGCAGTTACGTGGGCACCGACCTCTGGCAGAACCCATTGGTCAAGGCCGACGCGGCTGACAAGCAGTTCGCCAAGGACATCCTGAAATACCAATGGCGTGAGGACCGCGCCTGCACATGGGGACAGATCGCTTACGTTGTCTCACCTCTGGCTGCCGACACCACGTCCTTCCGCTATTACAACAAGCCCAACAGCGAGTCGTATGTCGTAGAGTCGCCCGACGCCATCGACCCGGCCGACAACTGTGCCTACACTGCCTTCCGCTATCCGGAGAACGGCATGTCAGCCGGCATCGTGTTCGGCGGCAATGCCACCGACCATTGGCGTACCTGCGTCCTTGCCTTCCCCTTCGAGGCAATCAAAGGGGAGAGCGTCCGCGACGCGATGATGGGGAGGATACTTGGGTTTATAGCCCCTCCCCCTTGCCTCGCTAGCGAGGCAAGGGCCCTCCCCCAAATGGGGAGGGAGAAGTTACAATAAGCCCGCCTATAAATATGGAGAGCCAAGCCTTTTTAGCAATGAAGAAGGATCAACAGTTCACAGCCATACGGCAAACCGGCAGACGATGGATGTTCTGTCTGCTCTGCCTTTGCCTCACGCTCGGAGCTTGGGCCTTTGAGCCTTTCCGCTTTGCCGTCGTCACCGACATTCACATCAATGTGCATGCGCAGACACCGTCGGACGACCTGCGGCAGACCGTGGCTGCCATCAACAGCGACGACAGCACCGATTTCGTGCTCGTGACCGGCGACATCGCCGACGCTGGCGACGGAGCATCCCTGCGCATGGCTCACGACCTGCTCAGCAAGCTCAACAAACCCTGGTACATCATCGAGGGCAACCATGACCAGAACTGGAGCGAGAGCGGTTGCATGGACTTCCTCAAGATCTTCGGCTATGAGCGCTTCACCTTCGAGCACAAAGGCATACGCTTCATCGGTATTCCCACTGGTCCCATGATGCGCATGGCCATGGGCCACGTGGCACCGGAGGACATAGACTACGTCACCTCCATCCTTCGCAGCAACGGCAAGGGCGCTGGCGCCAAGCCCGTATTCCTCGTCACCCACATGCCCATGCAGCCCGCCGACGTCGACAACTGGTATGAGTTGACCGACGCCGTACGCCCCTATCCCGTCGTGGCGTTCATCAATGGCCACTACCACCGCGACCTTCACTTCACCTACGACGGCATACCGGGCATCGTCAACGTGACCAACCTCCGGCAGAAGGGGCATAGCGCCGGACAATACAACCTCATCAGTCTCGCTGCCGATTCCATACGCGTCTATACGCAGGCCGTGGGCGGCACACGCCACTGTTGGCTCACGCTGCCCTTCACGACACACCACGACGACGATTCCAGTCACTGGGCACCAAGGCCGTCGTATGCCGTGAACGACAACTACCCACAGGTCACCGAGCAATGGACACGCGACCAGGGTGCCGCCATCTTCTCCTCACCCGTGGTCTGGAACAAGCGCGTCTATGCAGCCGACAACGCCGGACGCGTGGTATGTTACGACCACGAAGGACAGGAGTTGTGGCGCCATCAGACTGGTGCCCGCATCATCGGTACACCCGCCATTGGCAAGGGCATCATCGTTGTGGCCTCTGCCGACAGCTGCATCTACGGCCTCGACGCGAAAAGCGGACAGCAACGGTGGTGCGTCAGAACCGGAGCGCCCTCGGTGAGTGCCGTGACCATCACTGACGGCACAGCCTACGTGGGCAGCGGCGACCACCGCTTCCGCGCCATCCGCGTGAGCGACGGCACGGTCGTCTGGCAGGCCGACGGCATCAAAGGCTACGTGGAGACACGTCCCCTCGTCACCGCCGGCAAGGTGGTGTTCGGCGACTGGGCCAATACGCTCTACTGCCTCGACCGGCGCAACGGCCAGCGGTTGTGGACGTGGCAACCGCCCAATAAAGACAATATGCACTACTCCCCCGCCGGATGCTGGCCCGTGGCGGCCGACGGCTGCGTGTTTATCTGCGACCCCGAGCGCGCCATGACAGCCATCGACCTGAACAGCGGACAGCAACGGTGGCGCACCTATCAGAGTAAGGTGCGTGAGAGTATCGGACTGTCGCAAGACGGCCGCCGCCTCTATGCCAAGACCATGCAGGACAGCATCGTCTGCTACGCCGCCGACGGCCAGGCGCCACGGGAGCTGTGGGCCACCGACTGCGGCTTCGGCTACGAGCACGCCCGTGTGATGCTCGTGGAGAAAGACGGTGTGGTGTTTGCCTCCAACAAGGACGGTCTCATCATGGCCCTCGACGGCAAGACAGGACGTCTGCTGTGGAAACACAAGGCAGGCAACACGATGATCAACACTGTCGAACCCCTCAGCCGCAACCGCATCGTGTTCACCAACGAAGCAGGAAAAGTGGGGGAGGTAGGAGTGAGGAATTAGGAGTGAGGAGTTAGAAGTTAGAAGTTATTGGGAATATAAAACAAAATATAAACTAATATGGAAAAGATAATTGATTGCTTCGTGCCACGCGGCAACGAAGAAGAGACAAAGAGAAACGTAGATATGTTGGGTGCTGAAGAGCTCGTCAACAGTGTAACGGTCGTGGACGCTAACATCAAGGCCTCAGCCACGCTGAAGGACATCGCCGGCAAGGCTACTGCCCCCTATACCGTGCTGTTTCTCAAAGGACAATTCATCCAGCTTGGCTACCTCGCACTCAACCGCATGGTGCAGATTGCTGACATCACGAAGGCTGGCATGACCTACGCCGACCATTACAACATCTCCGCCGACGGCAAGCGCACCGACGCGCCGACCATCGACTATCAGATGGGTGCCCTGCGCGACGACTTCAACTTCGGGTCGGTGCTGCTCTTCCGCACCGATGCCTTGAAAGACGCCGCCGGCCGTATGAAGGCCGACTACCAGGCTGCTGGCTTCTACGACTTGCGTCTCAAGCTCGCCGAGCACTATGAGCTGAGCCACATCAACGAGTACCTCTACTCAGAGGTGGAGCTCGACACCCGTAAGACCGGTGAGAAGCTCTTCGACTACGTCGATCCCAAGAACCGCGCCTCACAGATAGAGATGGAGAAGGCCGTCACGGAATACCTCAAGGAGGTGGGCGGCTATCTGAAGCCCGAGTTCCGTCCCGTCGACACCACCGAGGGCGACTTCCCTGTAGAGATGACAGTGATGATTCCCGTGCGCAACCGCATCCGCACCATCCGCGACGCCGTGAACAGCGCACTCAGTCAGCAGACATCATTCCCCTTCAACGTCTTCGTCGTGGAGAATGGTCCGGAGTGTCACTCCACCGACGGCACCACCGAGGCCGTTGACGAATACAACGACGAGCGCCTCATCCATATCGTCACCGACCGCCGCGACCTTGGTGTGGGCGGCAGCTGGAATCTTTGTGCCCACGACCCGCGCTGCGGCCGCTTCATCGTGCAGCTGGATTCCGACGACGTCTATCTTGACGAGCACACGCTGCAGAAGTACTACGATGCCTTCAAGGAGCAGAAGGTGGGTGTCATCATCGGCACCTACGTGTTGACCGACATCAACAAGAACATCCTGCCGCCGGGCAAGATCGACCACGCCGAGTGGACACCCGAGAACGGCCGCAACAACGCCCTGCGCATCAACGGCCTCGGCGCACCCCGCGGCATGTATTCGCCCCTGTTGCGCGACATCACCATGCCCAACGTCAACTACGGTGAGGACTACGCCTTCTGCCTGGCTGCCAGCCGCCACTATCTCATCGGCCGCATCTATGACCCCGTGTACTGCTGCCGTCGTTGGGACGACAACTCCGACGGCGACCTCTCCATCGAGAAGGAAAACCGCAACAACACCTACAAGGACCGCATCCGCACGTGGGAACTCATGGCACGCATCGCCATGAACAAAGCCAACCATTAAGCCGGTGAAAGGATGAGAAACAAACAAATCACACCGTGGGTGTGGGTGCCCACGCTTTACTTTGCCGAAGGCGTGCCCTACTTCGTAGTGAACAACATCTCCGTGATGATGTTCACTAAGATGGGCGTGCCCAACGGCGACATGGCATTTTTCACAACCCTGCTCTACTTCCCCTGGTTCCTGAAAGGCATCTGGAGTCCGCTCGTCGATGTGGTGAAGACCAAGCGCTGGTGGATCGTCACCATGCAGGCGGTGCTCACCATTCTGCTGGCACTGCTCACGCTGACGCTACCCAGTCCGTCGCCCGCACTCATCGCCTCTGGCCACACACCCATCAGTCTGTTCACGCTGACGCTCGTGCTGTTCATCATCGCCGCCTTCGCCTCAGCCACCCATGACATCGCGGCCGACGGCTACTACATGTTGGCGCACAGTCCGAGCAGCCAGGCCGCGTTCATCGGCATCCGCAGCACGTTCTATCGCATCGCCTCCGTCTTCGGTCAGGGCGTGCTGGTGTTCATCGCCGGCACCATCGAGACGCAGACGGGCAACATCCCCTTCTCCTGGCGCGTCACACTCGGCGTGAGTGCCATCATCTTCTTTGTCATCACCCTCTACCACACGTTCATGCTGCCGCACTCCGACAACGACAAGCCGCGCGTGAGCGAAGAAGCCGACAACAGCGGCAAGCAGAGCAACTGGAGCGAGCTCATGGGGTCGTTCGTCACCTTCATCAAGAAGCCGCACGTGCTCTGGGCCATCGCCTTCATGCTGCTCTATCGTCTGCCCGAGGGTTTCCTCATCAAGATGTGCCAGCCGTTTCTCGTCCATAGCAAGGCCGTGGGCGGATTGGGACTGAGCACGGAGATGGTAGGCCTGGTCTATGGCACGTTTGGCGTCATCGCCTTGCTGGGCGGCGGCATCATCGGCGGCATCATCGCCTCACGGCTGGGACTGAAGCGCTCGCTGTGGCTCATGGCCGCCTGCATGACGCTGCCCTGCCTCACCTTCGTCTACCTCGCCATCGCACAGCCCAGCAACGTGGCCGTCATCACCATCGCCCTTTGCATCGAGCAGTTCGGCTACGGCTTCGGCTTCACCGCCTACATGCTGTACATGATGTACTTCTCCGAAGGTGAGTTCAAAACCTCCCACTATGCCATCTGCACGGCGTTCATGGCCCTGAGCATGATGCTCCCGGGCTTTGTGGCCGGATACATACAGGAGGCCATCGGCTACGTCAACTTCTTCTGGATGGTCATGTTCTGCTGCCTGGCCACACTGCTCATCACCTTCGTGGTAAGACGGCAGATCGACCCGGAATACGGAAGGAAATAACAACGTATATCCTATTCCCCCAACCGTAGCGGCGGGGTTCATCTCCGTCCTGACATCGCGGGGAACATAAAATGACAATATATGATGAAACGTATCTTTTTCATCTTCAGCTATCTCTGCCTCATGGCCTCGGCCTGCTTTGCCCAACGCGTCAAGACAGGCATCGAGGTGCTCAAGGACAACGGCTTCAAGCTGCTGGAAGGCAAGCGCGTGGGACTTGTCACCAACCCCACGGGCGTGGACAGTCACCTCGTGTCGGACATTGACATCCTCCACAATGCGCCCAACGTACAACTCGTGGCCCTCTACGGGCCCGAGCATGGCGTCAGGGGCAGTGCCCATGCAGGCGATGCCGTAGCCGGCAACATCGACGAACGCACCCACCTGCCCGTGTATTCACTCTTTGGCAAGACACGCGTGCCCACCGACAGCATGCTCCAGGGCATCGATGTCCTGGTGTATGACATACAGGACGTGGGGTGCCGCTCGTTCACCTACATCTCCACCTTATATAATATCATGAAGGCGGCCGTCAAGCACCACATCAAAGTGGTGGTGCTCGACCGTCCCAACCCGCTCGGCGGCGAGAAGATGGAAGGCAACCTCGTGGAAGACGACTGCGTGAGCTTCGTCTCGCAGTTCCGCGTGCCTTACGTCTATGGTCTCACACCCGGTGAGGTGGCGCTGCTGCTCAACGGCGAAGGCATGCTGGGCGGAAGGTGCGACCTCACGGTGGTGAAGATGAAAGGGTGGAAGCGACGCATGACCTACGCCGACACTGGTCTGCCATGGGTGCTGTCGTCACCACACATCCCCGAGGCCTCGACGGCACCGTTCTACAGCATCACCGGCATCATCGGCGAGCTCACCTCGATCTCCATCGGCGTAGGCTACACGCTGCCATTCAAGCTCATCGGGGCCGAATGGGTAAAGGCACAGGACTTCGCCGACGCCATGAACGCACTCCATCTGCCCGGCTACACGTTCCGGCCTATCTACTACACACCGTACTACGGACCGGGCAAGGGCAAGGAGCTGCAGGGTGTGCAGGTGTATATCACCGACTACAAGAAAGCCAGCCTCTGCGACCTGCAATGGTACGCCCTGCAGGAGCTCTACCGCCTCTACCCAGACCACGATCCCTTGGGCGAGGACACAAAGCGCTGGCAGATGATCGACAAGGTATGCGGCTCCCATCAGATACGCACGCTGTTTATGAAAAACCACCGATGGGCCGACGCCAAGCCTTACTGGGACAAGGACATCGACAGCTTCCGGCACATCGCCAAGAAATACTACCTCTACAAATGAACAACCCTTCCAATCAAACAACCGCTGAGACACCGGCACCGAAGAAGAGCCAGCGCATCCTGTCCATCGACATCCTGCGCGGCCTCACCATCGCCGGCATGATTCTGGTCAACAACCCCGGCGGACCCGAGGAAGACTCCTTCTCACCGCTCTGCCATGCCGAGTGGATAGGTCTCACGCCCACCGATCTCGTCTTCCCGACGTTCATGTTCATCATGGGCATCACCACCTACCTGTCACTGCGCAAGTTTCAGTTCACCTGGTCGAAGGCCTGCGCCCGCAAGATAGCCAAGCGCGCCTTCCTGCTCTGGGGCATCGGTCTGGCCATCTCCCTGCTGCTCACCTACATCCACGGCCTTGTCGACCCGACGAAATGGCATGGCTTCGGCTACGCGCTCGCCCATCTGCGTCTGCTCGGCGTGCTGCCCCGTCTGGGCATCTGCTACGGCCTGGCCGCCGTCATAGCCCTCTCCGTGAAGCATAAGCTCATCCCATGGCTCATTGCCTTCCTCTTCGTGGCTTACTATATCGTGCTCGAACTCGGCAATGGCTATGCCCACGATGCTACCAACATCCTGGCCGTCGTCGACAATGCCGTGATGGGTGCCAACCATACCTATAAATGGGACACACCCGACCCTGAAGGCCTGCTCTCCACATTGCCCGCCCTGGGTCATGTGCTCATCGGCTTCTGCGTGGGTAAGGTCATCATGAGCCTCAACGACCTCAACGACAAGATAGAACGGCTGTTCGTCATCGGTGCGCTACTCATGCTCGCCGGTGCACTGCTGGCCTACCTCTGCCCCGTGAGCAAGAAGTTGTGGACCCCGACCTTCGCCATGGTCACCTGCGGCATAGCCTGCACACTGCTCGCCCTCATGAGCTGGGTCATTGACAAGCGTGGACACAAAGGCCGCATCACCGAGTTCTTCCATGTCTTCGGCGTCAACCCGCTGGCCCTCTACGTGCTGTCCGACCTTCTGCTCATTCCCTACTCCATCATTCCCTTCTTTAGTGGCAAGACGCTGCAGAAGGTATGCTTCGGCGACGTGCTGTCGGCCTTCCTGCCCGTGCAGTGGGCCTCGCTCTGCTGGGCGCTCTTCTGCGTCCTGACCTGCTGGCTCGTCGGCCTCTGGCTATACAAGAAACACATTTACATTAAACTATAGAGACTATAGAGTCTATAAAGTCTATAGAGTCTATTAAGTCTATAGAGACTATAAAAAACCATCACAACTATGACAATACTTTTAGCAGACAGCGGTTCCACGAAGACAGACTGGGGCCTTGTTGAAAATGGCAAACTGACAAAGAAGCTGCGCACCAGCGGCATGAACCCCTTCCAGATGTCGGAAGAGGCCATCACCGAGGAGATCAAGACGCACCTCGTGCCCGAACTGCCTTCCACGACGGTCGATGAGGTTCACTTCTACGGTGCCGGTTGCACAAAGGAGAAACAGCCCGTAGTGGAGCGTGCCCTCCGCGCCAACCTCACCATCACCAACGAATGTGAGGTGGCAAGCGACATGCTCGGTGCCGCACGCGGCATTTGCGGCCACAAGCCGGGCATCGCCTGCATCCTCGGCACCGGCAGCAACTCCTGCTCCTACGACGGCAGCCAACTGGTAAAGAACGTCTCACCGCTCGGCTTCATTCTCGGCGACGAGGGCAGCGGTGCCGTGCTCGGCAAGCTCCTGGTGGGCGACGTGCTGAAGAACCAGTTGCCCAAGCCCATCTGCGACCGTTTCTTCGAGAAGTTCAAACTCACTCCGGCCGAGATCATCGACCACGTCTACCGTCAACCGAAGCCCAACACGTTCCTGGCCTCGTTCGTGCCGTTCCTGGAAGAGAACCTCGGCGAACCCGAGATCTACCGTCTGGTAAAAGAGAGCTTCCGCTCGTTCCTCCGCCGCAACGTCATGCAATACGACGGCTGGCAGACTCTGCCCATCGGTTTCAACGGCAGCATCGCGAAGTTCTACAAGCAACCGCTGGTCGATGCGCTCAATGAGGAGGGTATGCACCTCGGTCGCATCATTCAGGCACCGATGGACGCATTGGTTGAATACCACACAGAGAGTTAGGAGTTAGAAGTTAGAAGTTAGGAGTTAGAAGTTAGAAGTTAGAAGTTAGAAGTTAGAAGTTAGAAGTTAGGAGTTAGAAGTTAGAAGTTAGGAGTTAGAAGTTAGAAGTTAGAAGTTTGGAATTAATAATTAGGAAGCACAAACATGGCATTTACAAAGATTACCGAGCAGCCGTCGCTCTACGACGACCTTGAGAAGAAGAGTGTACATGAACTGTTGGTAGACATCAACACGGAGGATAAGAAAGTAGCACTGGCCGTGGAGAAAGCCATTCCGCAGATAGAGGCACTGGTGGAACAGATCGTGCCGCGCATGAAACGAGGTGGTCGAGTGTTCTACATGGGTGCAGGAACGAGCGGCCGTCTTGGCGTGCTCGATGCCTCTGAGCTGCCGCCCACCTTTGGCGTGCCGCCCACGATGGTCTATGGGCTGATCGCCGGAGGCGACACTGCCCTGCGCAACGCCGTAGAGAAGGCTGAGGACGACCCGCACCGCGGTTGGCAAGAGCTGCAGGAACACGCTATCAGCGAAGAGGACACCGTCATCGGTATTGCCGCCTCAGGTACCACACCCTACGTCGTCGGCGCACTCACCGATGCACGTGCCCACGGCTGTCTGACAGGATGCATCACGTCGAACCCCGACACACCCATGGCAGCCGCCTGCGACTATCCCATCGAGATGATTGTCGGACCGGAATTTGTCACAGGGTCGTCACGCATGAAATCAGGCACTGGTCAGAAGATGATCCTGAACATGATCTCCACATCGGTCATGATACAACTTGGCCGCGTCAAAGGCAACCGCATGGTGAACATGCAGCTCACCAACAAAAAGCTCGTCGACCGGGGCACGCGCATGGTGATGGAATACACCCATCTGCCCTACGAGCAGGCCAACGCCCTGCTTCTGAAGCACGGCTCGGTAAAGAAGGCAGTAGACGCCTTCTCCACCAAACAGCGCCTATAGTGCCTACCCGGCCTATAGCGCCTACCCAGCCTATAGTGCCTATAGTGCCTACTCAGCCTATAGTGCCTACCCAGCCTATAGTGCCTACCCAGCCTATAGTGCCTACCCAGCCTATAGTGCCTATAGTGCCTACCCCGCCTATAGTGTCTACCCCGCCTACCAAAATTAGCAATTATGATGAAGAAACATTTGATTATCAATACCCCCATCACTTCCTCTCCCAAACGGGTGGTGCTGATGCTTCTACTCTTCCTTTCCATTCTTCCCGTCTTTTCTCAACAGAAGGGATGGGGCGTCATCACCGTCTCCGTCTGCAACATGCGGACGGAAGCCGACTACGATGCCGGCATGGCCACACAGGGTGTGCTTGGCATGCCCGTGCAAATACTGGAAGATGGCAGTTGGCTGAAGGTGCGCACCCCAGAAGGCTATGAAGCCTACGTGCAGAACCGCTCGGTGCAACCCATGACACGCAGCGAGCTGACAGCATGGAACACAGCCCCACAGGTGGTGGTCACCGCACTGTGGGCCGGCGTGTATAAGAAACCCAACGAGACCTCACAGCTTGTGGGCGACGCCGTGGCCACCAACCGGCTGCGCCTCATCAGTGCCAAAGGTTCGTTCTACCACGTCGCTTTTCCTGACGGACGCACAGGCTACCTGAGCAAGATAAGAGCCGACAGGCTGACCCATTGGCGCAAGAGCCTCAACAACAGCGCGAAAGCTATCCTTGCCACTGCCAAACGGTTTGTGGGCATCCCCTACATGTGGGGCGGTATGAGCCCGAAGGGCATGGACTGCAGCGGCTTTGTGCGCACGGTGCTGCTCTGCCACGACATCATCATCCCACGCGACGCCTCGCAGATGGCCACAAAGGGCCAGCACATCGACATCTTCCCAAAGCTCAACGACGACAGCACCAACGTAAAGCCTGACTTCAGCCACCTACAGCCCGGCGACCTGCTGTTCTTCGGCCGCAAAGCCACCGCCGACAAACCAGCCCAC
Source organism: uncultured Prevotella sp. (assembly GCA_900319905.1). Taxonomy (GTDB): domain Bacteria; phylum Bacteroidota; class Bacteroidia; order Bacteroidales; family Bacteroidaceae; genus Prevotella. The sequence continues at coordinate 30,884 of ONQB01000015.1, forward strand.
GTATCGCATGTCGGCTTCTACCTCGGCAACGGCCGTTTCATCCACTCCCTCGGCATGGTACAGGAAGCCAGCTTCAACGCCACCGACCCCGACTACGATGCCTACGACCTCGGACGACTGCTCTGGGCGCAGCGCGTGTTGCCTTTCATCAATAAGGCACCGGAGCTGTTCACCACTGACCGGTCACCTTTCTACAAGTAACACTTCATACGATGACAAATGATCAAGCTTTCATAAACAAATGACGACAAGAAGAGATTTTATTAAGAAGTCGGCCCTGGCCACGGCAGGAGCAGCCCTGGCCATCAGCAATGCCGACGCCATCACGCGCATGACGGAAACCAGTGCACCCTCTTTCAATATCAACCATGCCCAGACGGGCGACGGCCATCTCCACCTGCGCTTCTTCCCCTACGAACTGAAGCTGCGCCACACGTTCACCGTGGCCACCTACTCACGCACCACAACGCCCGACGTACAGGTGGAGCTCACCTACGACGGCATCACGGGTTACGGCGAGGCTTCCATGCCGCAATACCTCGGACAAAGCGTCCAGACCGTAACGACCTTCCTCAACAAGGTCAACATGGAACAGTTCACCGATCCCTTCCAGATGGAGGACATCCTCAGCTACATCGACAGCCTCTCACCGGGCGACACCGCCGCCAAGGCTGCCGTCGACATCGCGCTCCACGACCTCGTGGGCAAGATCATGGGGCAGCCATGGTACAAGATCTGGGGACTCGACGCAAAGAAAACACCCTCGACGACGTTCACCATCGGCATCGACACTCCCGACGTGGTGCGACAAAAGACGGAAGAGTGCGCGGCAAAGTTCAATATCCTCAAGGTGAAACTCGGCCGAGACAACGACAAAGATATGATCAACACCATCCGCTCGGTGACAAAGCTGCCCATCGCCGTCGACGTCAACCAGGGCTGGAAGGACAAGTACAAGGCCCTCGACATGATCAACTGGCTCCACGACCAGGGCATCGTAATGGTGGAACAACCCATGCCGAAAGAACAGCAGGACGACATCGCATGGCTCACCCGACAGTCGCCGCTGCCCATCTTCGCCGACGAGGCCATCCAGCGACTGTCCGACATCCGCCGTATCGAGGACGCCTACACGGGCATCAACATCAAACTGATGAAGTGCACAGGCATGCGCGAGGCATGGAAGATGCTCAACTATGCACGAGCCCGCGGACTGAAGGTAATGGTGGGCTGCATGACAGAGACATCGTGCGCCGTGTCGGCTGCGGCTCAGCTCTCCCCGGCCATAGACTTCGCCGATCTCGATGGCAACCTGCTCATCGCCAACGACCGCTTCAGCGGCATGCAGGTGGTGCACGGCAAGATCACACTGCCAGACAGACCAGGAATAGGGGTAAAGCCCCTCTCCCTCTGATGCGCCTTGGGCGCATCAGAGTACCCTCCCCCACCCAGGGGAGGGTTCTATATGGCAAAAAATGCCACGACAACAAATGATGCATAATAAATATAAAATGAAATACTTCCTACCGTTTAACCTGCACATAAAACCCTCCCCTAGGTGGGGGAGGGTACTCGCTTGCGCAATAATTTATTGCGCAAGCGAGGGGGTGGGGCTGTGCCAGCCTGTCTCGGGGGTTGGACTGTGCCAGTCCCGCCTCGCCCTCGACTTCAACAAAACCCACGACGAGGTGAAGCAATACATCCAGCGCTACATACCCGACGTCACCGACGCACAGATGGACCACTGGGAACAGACAAAGGCACTCGAAACCTGCTACATCAACGGACAGAAATGGTATTTCCACAATGCCGCGCCCAACCTCTTCCGCATCGACCCGCAATGCCGCGCCATCAAACAACAGAAAGACGGCCAACAGAAGAGCGCGAGCATGGAGGATGAGCGCACCGACATCCCCGCCATCATGAAGACAGCACCGAAGAACGCTCTCCGTCTCGGTCCGGCTCATCGCTTGCGTGTGACCTATACGCTCACCGTCCATCCCGACGTTGTGCCGGCCGGTGAGGTCATCCGCTGTTGGTTACCCTTCCCACGCAACGACATCCGACGGCAGACCGGCGTGCGTCTGCTATCGACCAGCGAGGACCACTACGTGAAGGCACCCGCCGCTTATGACCATTCATCGCTCTACATGGAACGCAAGGCTGAAGCGGGCAAGCCCACCGTGTTCAGCGAGACCTTCGAATATACCTCGCACGGCACGTGGTTCGGTCTGAAGCCAGAGGACGTGAAGCCCTACGACAAGACCACGGCCCTCTACCGCAAATACACCGCCAACCGACGTGAGCACATCATCGTGACACCACGCATACAGCACCTCGCCGACAGCATCACACGAGGCATCACCAATCCACTGCTGCAAGCCCGCGCGCTCTACACCTACATCGACGAGCACTATCCATGGGCATCGGCACGCGAATACAGCACCATCGGCAACATCCCGGAGTACGTGCTCGACAATCACCATGGCGACTGCGGTCAGGTGACCCTGCTGTTTCTTACGCTCTGTCGCGCCAAAGGCATACCCGGCCACTTCGAGAGCGGATTTATGGTGCATCCTCATGAGCAGAACCTCCACGACTGGGGAGAGATCTACTTCGAGGGCGTGGGATGGGTACCCGTCGACCAGTCGTTCGGCCGGCCGTACTGGGCCACCGACGACGCTACCCGCTATTTCTATCTCGGCGGCATCGACTCCTACCGACTCATCGTCAACAGCGACTTCGGCATGCCGTTCTACCCCGCCAAGCGCTTCCCCCGTTCTGAGACGGTTGACTTCCAGCGCGGTGAGGTGGAATGGAAAGGCGGCAACTTGTACTTCGACAAGTGGTCGTGGAACATCAAAGTAGACTATCTATAAATGATTTTGTAGAGGCGAGCCAACGTGCCCGCTTCTACAAATAATATTTCCGGTTGTTCAATGGAACAACACCTCAATACACCCTTACGTCACTGATCACCGACGACCCGACGGTCTCATTGATGCGACGGGTAATCTGCGTATGCATCATACTCAGGTCCTGCCGCAACGCAGGGTTGAGGATTTTGACAAACAGCACCTGATTCTTAATGAACTTTTCCCGCGTATAGCGGTCGACCAGCACACCGGTCACTTCCTTCCATGCGTCCATCGCACGCTGCTGCAGAAGCGGCGTCTCCAATCCTTCATCACGGATAAACTGCTGAAGGATCTCCTCCAAAGGCTTCACATCACGTTTGAACATCTCTTCCTCCTTTTGCTAAATTCTTACACGCACCTCACCATTGTCCACGTCAAACAGCCGGTAGTCGACGTCGCCATGGCTCAGTATCTGGTCGAGGTGGTCTCGGTTGGTATCGGTGATGAAGATCTGGCCGAAGCGGTTGCCGGCCACGAGGTGTACGATCTGCTCCACCCTCTTGGCATCGAGCTTGTCGAAGATATCATCGAGCAGGAGCAAGGGCGTGGTCTTCGACATCGTGCGTCGCAGAAAGTCGAACTGTGCCAGTTTGAGTGCCAGCACAAACGTCTTGGTCTGTCCCTGACTGGCCTCACGCCGCATGGGAAAGCCCCCGATGAGCATCTCCAGGTCGTCGCGGTGGACGCCGTGCAGGCTGTAGCCCACAGCACGATCACGCGCACGGTCCCGACGGATGACATCGAGCAGCGGACCCCGCTGTCCATGCGACACATACTTCAGCGACACTTCCTCCTGCTCGCCGCTGATGGTACGGTAGATGTCCTGAAACACCGGCACAAGCTCACTGACAAACGCCTCGCGCTTGTGGAAGAGGTCCTCGCCCGCAGCCGCCATCTCCTCCTCCCACAGGTCCATGAGCTGAGCGTCGGGTTCAGCCTCGGCGCGGAGCAGGGCATTGCGCTGCTGCAAGGCCTTGGTATAGCGCGACAACGCGTCAAGGTAACGGCTGTCGTACTGCGAGATGACGACATCCATCAGCCGACGACGCTCCTCCCCGCTGCCTGTCACGAGCGTGGTGTCGGAGGGTGTGACGAAGATCAGCGGGATGAGACCAATATGTTGCGACAGCTTCTTGTACTCCTTGTCGTTGCGACGGAAGTGCTTGTGACGGCCACGCTTCATGCCCGCATACACATGCTCATGCGCTCCGTCGTCGGTCTGATAGTCACCCTCCACGACAAAGAAGTCCTGGTCGTGAGTGATGACCACGCTGTCGACATTGGTAAAACTCGAGTGACAGAACGACAGATAGTAGACCGCGTCAAGCAGATTGGTCTTGCCTACGCCGTTGCTGCCAATCAGACAGTTGATCTTCGGCGACAGCTCCAACTGCGCCTGACGGATGTTCTTATAATTGACAATTGACAACTTCTCCAGATACATACACTGTGGGAATAGTACAAACAATCAAGGCCTTCAAGAGCCTTAGGATTGCAAAGATACCGCTTTTATTGAGGAAAAACAAAAAAAGGAACCGCGAAATTTCAGTATGTGGGATAAATTGACTAATTTTGCCAAATGCAAACTAGTGCCCATCAAACGCTTGCGTGACAAGCGGCACAAAGTAAGGAAACAATTAGGAAAAATAAAACAAAAATATAATGGCAAACAACAACGAACAAGGAAAAGCAACCTTCGACGCAGCAATGAAGTCGGAGGCATTCTTCGAGAACAACAAGAAAACGATCGCCGGCGTCATCGTCGCCATCATCGTGGTGGTGGCAGGATGGTTCTGCTACAAGCAGTTCATCAGCGTTCCCCGCGAGGAGAAAGCCAGCACGGCGCTTGCACGCGGTCAGGAATACTTCAACGCCGAGCAGTTTGACAAGGCGCTCAACGGTGACGGAGCAGGCTATGTGGGCTTCGTGAAGATTGCATCCGACTACGGAAGCACCGACGCCGGCAACTTGGCCAACCTCTATGCCGGACTCTGCTATGCCAACCTCAACAAATGGCAGGACGCCGTAAAGTACCTCGATGAGTTCTCACCCAAGGGCGACGCCATGGTATCACCTGCCGCTATCGCCGCTCAGGGTAACGCCTACGCTCACGTAGGTCAGATCGACAAGGCCATCAGCAAGCTCAAGGACGCTGCCTCCAAGGCAGACAGCAAGGCTCCCGAAGGAACGAGCAACAGCCTCGCACCTACCTTCCTGCTGCAGGCCGGTGAGCTGCTCGAGTCACAGGGCAAAACCGACGATGCCAACAAGCTCTATCAGGACATCAAGAAGAAATATGTCAACTCCGCTCTCGTTCAGAACGGTGACATTGACAAATACATAGAAAGGACCACGAAGTAATGGCTACCGAACTGCATCACCTTGGCGAACAGCCGGGCACCGTCATCCCAGATGCCAGCAACATGAACTTCGGCATCGTGGTGGCTGACTGGAACGAGGAAATCACCGGTGCACTGCTCGACGGTGCCGTCGCCACTCTCGAGAAGCACGGCACTCTGCCTGAGAACATCCATATCAAGCATGTGCCTGGCAGTTTCGAGCTTATCTACGGCGCACAACAGCTCTGCCACAACGACGGCTTCGACGCTGTCATCATCCTCGGATGCGTCATCCGGGGGGAGACACCGCACTTCGACTATATCTGCCAAGGCGTGACCTACGGCATCGCAAGGCTCAACGCCACACAGAACATCCCCGTTATCTACGGACTGCTTACCACCAACGACCTGCAACAGGCCAAAGACAGAAGTGGAGGCAGACTCGGTAACAAAGGTGCAGAATGTGCGGCCGACGCCATACTCATGGCTAAGTTCTAAACACACAAAAAGGGTGCATCAAAATTGGAGAAGTCCAGGAGTTCAGAAGTCCGGGAGTTCAGTCAAATGCATAAGTATCTGATAGTAAGGTATCAATATAGTAATGACAGAACTTCCGGACTTCCGGGTTTCTGGACTTCTCACATTCTGATACATCTTGTTTATTTTATCTACACATTATATAATATAATATGAGACTATACGAACTGCTTCAGGCATACGACTTCGACGAGGTGATGCCTATCATCGTTGACATGTTCCCCGGTACGGGAAAGTTCAGACCACAACTGCAACAGGCATGGAACATCCTCACGGGCATGAGACCCGTGGACTCGAAGAAAGAGATCAGATACAAAATCATGAAGGGTGCTAACGCTGACGAACAATATATCGGGGCCGAGGACCGTGACTTCGACACAACATGGGAAGTGATCATCGGCAAGAACCTCGTCAGAGAGCGCGGCGTCGACCTCAACGATGCGGAGCTCATCGCCAACTGCCTGGTCAACATCTGCCTCATCGGCCGTCATCCCAAGGTCTTTGACGAAGCTTACCGCATCCTGTCCACGCCCGACCGGTAACGGCCTAGCCTACGCTTGCCTACGCCTGCCTACGCTTGCCTAAGCCTGCCTACGCTTGCCTACGCCTGCCTACGCTCAGTCGTCAATCTGTACGGACTTCGTCACCGACACGGCGCCGGTATTGCTGACCGACAGGACCAGGGGCACGAACTCATCGCTCGACTTGTCAGGGTTGCCCACGCTGGCCGCAAAGCGGAGATAGTTGCCCTCGGTCTTGTCGTACACGATGCCAAGCAACGCGCCATTGTCATAGTACGCGTCGACATATTCCTTGAAGTCGGCCTTCGTAAACGTGCGGTCCAGGAACACGGAGCCATCCCCACGGGTGATACGCAGCGTGATGCGGTTGTCATAGTACTTCTGCTCACCATCGCTGGCCAACGGCAACGACGGATCAGCCTTCAGACTTACGGTCACGGTATAGGTATTGCCCAACCACGACACGTGACGAGACTGTTGTGTGTCGCCCATGGCACGGGGCTTCTGTGACTTCACGACAATGGGCTTATGGGTAACTATGATGTAATCTTTCTTTTTCTCCTTACAAGAAGCCACGGTCAGCAAGGCCAGCGCCATCATGCCCGTGACAATGAAACTCTTCGTGAGACGAATCTGCATAGATAATAAAATGGATTTGTTAATGCAAAGTTAACAAAAAACGAGCATTTACAATGCTGTTTCAAGCATGAATAATAAAAAAAAACTCTTTTGCCTTCTCTTGTGTGTGGTCGTTCTGACCATCACCATGGGCTACCTGCTCGGCCGTCATTACGCTAAGCCGAAGCCGGTCGCAGCGGCTGTCGACACCATCCCGGTGCTGGCCACCCGCATCGCGGAGTGCTCAAAGCTCTACACATCGGAATACGAGCTCCATAAGATTATCCTCTACGACGACCCCGCGGCCATCAGCGGACAGTTCCTTAACCACGACATCCATATCAACCTGCCCTTAGGCAAACGACGCATCGCCATCCCGGTGAAGGCGACAGCGAAGGCGTATGTGGATATGGGCCAGCTCACATCTGCAAACATCCGCCGCCACGGCGACCGCATTGAGATTGTGCTGCCCGACCCGCAGGTGACGCTCACCGCCACTTCCATTGACCACCAGGGCATCAGCCAACAGGTGTCGCTGCTGCGCAGCCGCTTCAGCGATGATGAAATCACCGCCATCCAACAACGGGGACGGCAGGACATCATCAAGAGTCTGGCAAGCACCGACATCCTCGAAGATGCACGACTGAGCGCAGCCCGACAGCTGATTCCTATCGTCAGGCGCATGGGATTTAAAGAAGAGAATATCACCATCACCTTCCGCAAGGGACTGACCGTGGAGAAGATACTGAACCCCACGATCCAACGCACCAAAAACTAATGAGCCATGAACAAACTAAGATTACTTACCGTCATTGCCGTTGCCGTGTGTATCATCGTCGTGGTGATCGCACTGATGCGTTGCAACGCCACAACCTCCCTGCACATAAGTCATGAGGGACAGGTGGAGATCACACCAACACAGATAGACAGCATCCGGAGCATTGGACAATGGGAGTTCCTGTCAATTGCCGACGAGGAGATCGTCGACACGGTGCGTCATGGTTTCTTCGGTGACGACCAGCTGTCACGCATCTATTACGGGACGCTGCGCCTCGGCCTCGACCTGCGCACGATGCCGGACGATTGGATCACGATGGACCATGACACGGTGGTGGTCACCATTCCTTCGGCCGGTCTCCTCGACGATGACTTCCTCGACGAGGCACGCACGCGTTCGTTTATCGAAGAGGGCAAATGGAGTGAAGCCGACCGCGCGGCGCTCAGCCGTAAGGCCATCTATCTCATGCGCCGCCGTTGCCTCACCCCCGCCAATATCCGCCGGGCCAATGACAACGCCAAGGTGCAGATAGAACAGCTCATCAGGAGCATGGGATTTAAGTTTGTGAAGGTTGGAGGCAGCCCCTCCCCCTTGCGCTAAAGCGCAAGGGCCCTCCCCCAAATGGGGAGGGCAAGTTTGCATTGCTCAACCCTACTGCCTACCTTGCCTACTCAGCCTACCTTGCCTACTCGGTCTACCTTGCATACCCAGCCTACAATGTCTTCGTCACTCTGAAGTTGAGCACCGGACAGACTTTCAGGGCCTTGGCAAGGTCAACATACTTCTTCAGGCTGTGACGCACATCGGTGATATCATTGATGAGGTCGGTGCCGTCGTGCGTCTTCAATGACGGAGTGCCACCCCAGAACAACGCACCAAGGTCAAAGCCCATCTTCCACTTCGGATATTTCTTGCTCAGCGTACCCATATAACCGATGCCAAGATACGGCTTGAAGGCATTCACCTTCATCTTCGCCGATACCATGCTGTTCTCGTCCGGTTCCATGTTATACGCCTCACCCTTCTGATGGATGACGTTGCCATCCTGGTCTGTGATGTCATGCTTGTAATAACCCATTCGGATGCTCATGCGACCGTTCTCAAGCAACTTATCCTCCACTTCCGCAGGCAGGTAAAGGTCCTGCCCGTTGATCGTAGCATAAGGCTCACTGTTGGCCGCAGCCTGCCATAGATGGTTGTACATGCCCACAGAGAACAGCGACGTCATGTCTTCCTTGGCATTCTCAGCCGTGGCTATCGTTGCATTGCCCCAATAGAATCCCGCCGTCACATGCCAGGCTTTATTGCGCAGGGGCTTGAAGTCGACCAACAGTTTGAAGTTGTACATCTTAGGCACACCTTCCATCACCACTTGGTTGTCAACCTTATAACCAGTCACATTATATAGCATGTCTGCCATCTTGTTGAAGCGCGACTGCTGTTCTTCGTCTGACAGTCCGCTGTTCTCACCGACGGTCACAGGGAAGGTCATGTCATGATGGAAATGTGGCCAGAAGTCGAAGCCACCACGCAAATCCCAGCTACGGCCAAGGGGTGTGGAGACCTCGATGCCGACACCTGTCGTTCCGAGCGTGATGCCGGCATCGAAATGAGAGAATGGACGGGTAGTCAGCGCACGTCGGTTGGCCGTATTGGAGAAATCCTGAGTGCTACAGTCAGTGCAAGCATGGCAGGAAGCAGTGCACACCGGAGCGACGGAGTCGACAGACGCTGGTGGAATAACAGAACGAGCATGAGCCGTAAGGCCGATGCCTGCAAAACATGCAATGGCAAGAGCGATTGAATAATTCATATCGTTGTAAATGTTGTTTTTGATGCTATGTATGCAAAGTTACGGCTATTCTGTGAATTATACTATCTTTTTATCGTTAAAATGCAAGTAAAGCCCGCTGCAAGCTCACGAAAGATATAGACAAGCAGGATATATACCTTCCACTTCCATTAGAGCAATGGGGCAAAAGTCAGGCTACGCGACATAGAACCCCCTTGGGGGTTCCGGTACCATAGCGAGGGGATGAGGTGAGCGAAGCGAACCTCTTCCCCTCGTAGCGTGACAGCGGATATAATAAATCGCTACCCCCTTGGGGGTTGCGGCAATATTAAATAGTCAGTTTACCGTCTATGAAACTTCACACGATATTGCTTCATGGATGCGTCGTATTTAACAATGCCGCAACCCCCAAGGGGGTAGCCATTTAAATAAAAACCAATAAGATTCGAGGGGATTCGCTTCATTCGCTGCCGCTCATTCGCTCATCCCCTCGCTATGTTGCCGGAACCCCTAAAGGGGTTCGCTATTCTATATCCTCTCTAAGTGCAAGAGAGTAATGTTGCCGTTGAACACGTCTAAAACTTCTCGGCTTTATGCCGTAGGTTTCTCCACGAGGTGCACCCGTTTCTTGTGAGGGATATTGAGGAAGGCATCGCGCGAGAAGATGTCGTGCTCGGTGGTCACGGCGATTACGTCGAACATGCTGTTCTGCGGGACGCTCTGGATAATGTCAACGCCATAGGTCTTCCGTGCCTTCTCCGTGTCGATGAGCGGGTCGCAGATGGTGATGTCGTCGGTAAACTTCTTCAGTTCCGTATATACATTGTACACCCTCGTGTTGCGGATATCGTCGCAGTTGGGTTTGAAGGCGAAGCCGAGGAGCAGTACCTTCTTGCCCTTCACCTCCTTGAGCGCGTCGGCGATGCGATGTGCATAGCTGATGGGCATGGCGTTGTTGATGCTACGTGCCGTCTTCAGCAGTTTGGCCTCGACGTTGACCGCTGCCGCCTTATCGATGAGATAGTAAGGGTCGACGGGGATGCAGTGTCCACCGACGAGTCCCGGATGGATGGGCACGTAGTTCCATTTCGTAGAGGCAGCGGCCACCACGTCCTCGCTATTGATGCCGAGGGTGGAGAAGATATTGAACATCTCATTGGCGAAGGCGATGAGCACGTCTCGCTGGCAGTTCTCCATCACCTTACTGGCCTCGGCAACACGGATGTTAGGTGCCTTGTAGGTGCCGTTGAGCAGTACACTGCCATAGAGCTTGTCAAGGAAGTTGAGCGTATTGGGTGTCGATCCCGACACGATTTTCCGGATGCGCTCCACGGGATGCTCGCTGTCACCGGGATTGATGCGTTCAGGCGAGTAGCCGGCAAAGAAGTCTTCGTTGTACTTCAGTCCCGATTCTTTCTCGATGATGGGCATGCACACCTCTTCGGTCATGCCCGGCCACACCGTCGACTCGATGACGATGACATTGCCTTTGCTCACCACCTGGCCCACCATGCGGCAAGCCTCCTTGAGCAGCGTGGGGTCGGCCTTGTATTCCGATGTGATGGGGGTAGGCACAGCCACGATATACACGTCGCACAGACGCGTGTCGCTGAGCTTATCAGTAATCATCAGATTGCCACTGCGCAGTGCAGCATCGAGCTTGGCGACGTTGCACTGGTCACGACTGACGAGACCATTCTTCATGTTCTCACATTTCTTGCTGTCAACGTCGAAACCGATGACCGGGTAACGTTTAGAGAAGGCAATGGCCAGGGGCAGTCCCACGTAGCCTAAGCCGATTAATGCTATAGTTGTTTGTTTCATAGACTTAAATATGTTCCAATTGAGCCGACCGTGAGGTCTTGTAAGGGTTCCAGTTGTCCTTGTACGACCGGAAGAAGAAGAGTTCGCCAAGCTGTGCCGCAGTGCGTGCGAAGCGCAGGAACCATCCTGTGTAGGCAGGCATAAGAACAATGTAGCGCAGGAACCATAGCGTCTCGTGTTTGCGCTCGCTGACAAGCCTTACAAGGCCCCAACCGATGATGTTGATGGCGATGCGCAGCAGATAGCCGAGCATGAACACTTCAAGGAACGACGCATGGAAGATGAACACCAGGTTGATGATGTAGAACCACCAGATGAAGTTGAGGATGCAGTCGTAGAAGATGCTCTCCATGTTGCTCACGAAGTTGGCAAAGTTCCAGTTGCGGTTAGGCAACAGGATATCGAGGTGTTTTCTCAGACGGAAGCGGACGAGTGAGCGGCTCCAGCGGACGCGCTGGTGATAGAGTTTATACCACTTGGTCGGCACGTTGGTCAGGCACATTGCGTCATGGGCAAAGGCCACACGGTGACCGGCCTTGCGCACCTTCTGTGTGATGTCGCCGTCGAGGCCCGGTCCGATGTCCCAGTAACCGACCTGCTTGAGTGTCTCGGCATCAAAGGCACCGAAGGCACCGGATATGATATGGTAGATGCCGAGCTGTGCCGTAACCAGACGGCCCACCTGTATGCGCTTGAGGTATTCATAGCCTTGGAGCGACGAGCAGATGGTATCCTTGTAGTTGCGCACGAGCACACAACCGCCGACGGCTTTCACCTTCGGGTCGAGGTAGAACGGGATAAGCACGTTCTCGATGGCCTGCCGGTCGAGTGACGAGTCAGCATCGAGGCAGATGAGATATTTGCCCTGGGCCATATTGGCGCCGAAGTTCGTAGCCGAAGCCTTGCCGCCTCTGAGGTCGCAGCGCAGGTACTTGGAGATGTAATGGGCGCGTTCGAGGTCACGGCAGATGAGTGGTGTCTCATCGTCAGACCCGTCATCGATGACGATAATCTCGAAGTTTTGATAGGTCTGCTCACGCAGGGTGGTGACGAGCTTGAAGATGTTCTTGCCCTCGTTCTTGCCAGGCACGAGGATGGACACCAGCGGGTGGTCCTGCTCAAGCAGCCACCGCGCCAGCGTACGCTTGCGGCCGCGGGAGTTGGCGGTCATGGCGCGATAGGCCAACACGCCATATTCCAGGAGGTAGTAACGCGGGAACTCAATGAAGAAGAGAAACCAATAGGTCCTCACCACATTGCCCACGTCCAAACCTCTCAGGAAGTCGTAGACGCGACTCATATAGTATAATATGGTGTCCCACATAAGCTTCGTATATTATCTCAGCCACGTCCAGTAGCCGAAGAGCAAGGCCAGGAGGCTGACGATGGCCAGCACGACATAGCCCCATTTCAGATAGCCGATCATTCGTGTGGTCAACGGCTGGTCCTGCAGCTGATTGATCTCGTTTCTGACGAGCTCGGCATTGCGCTTCTGCTGTTCCTTTTCCGAGAGGTCCTGAGTTGCCTGCTTTGAGGACTGCTGGGAAATGAACATCATGACATCCGCATCTTCCGGATGCTCGACGTCTTCGTATTTGATGGATATATCGACCACGCTGGGCAGTATGGTCCATTCCTGCAGAAACCGTTCTGACTCCTGCATGTTGTTACCGATGGTCTTAAAAGCAATGTTCATGGTCTCGCCTTTTTTTAGGAACATGGCGATGTAGCTGGCTTTATCCGTGATCAATTTATGGAACTCTTCCTTTTGTCCTTCTGTTCCTCCCTCGATGATGGTAGACTGGACGTAGATGGCGGCCGAGGTGGCTGCCAGTTTGTTGTTGATGAACAGTCGGCTGCACGCCTCCACGGCTTTGTCGGTGTGGTAAACGGGGTTGCCCTTTTCGTCGACCACCCAAATAATGGCCAGCATCAGGCCACGTATGACACCCTCATGTGTGAACGTGCGGTTGACGAGCAGTCGCAGACGGTTTTCGAAGGCGCTGATGGGCATGAAGTTGTTGAAGTAGTCATTGTAAGGCGAGAAGGCGAACTTACCCTGACAGAAGGCCTCGATGCCATCCTGGGTGATCTCTACGGAGTGGATGGCACGGGGGAAAAGCTCCGACACGGGTGCCTTGGTGCCACAGTAGGTACACAAGGCAGTGGTATCAGGGTTGAGGAAGGTCTGGTCGCAGTCGGCACAGTGATAGAGAGAGGCAGGACGGTCGTAGTCGATGCCGATGTGTCGCAAGGTCTTATGACACTTCGGGCAGATGAGCTGTCCGCCAACCATATAGGTATGTTCCGGTGAGATATTGGCACAAGAGAAATGGTGGATCACCGGTTCGTATTCGAGGTTGTTGCTGCCGCAGTTGGGACAGATCTCCTGATAGATCAGATGAGAGTGCTGGCACTTAGGGCAGACATGGATGTGATAGAGCGACTTGCGGTAGGCAAGGGTACCCTTGGACACACTCATCTCTATCCAACTGAAGTATTCATTGATGTGGAACAGGCTCCAACTATGTAAGCACTCCGCCAATGGGAAAGCGATGCCCATGGCGCTCTTCTCCATCACCTTGGGCTCAAGGAGCAGATGGTTGCGCGATATGTAATAACGGAAGATGCGCAGGATGAGCATGTTGTGATTGGTGATGGTGCCCGTCTCCTTCGGCACATGGTATTGATTGCGATAGTTGTTGACCCACTCGAAAGTACTGACCTCGAGTTCGTCGTCAATGCTGTTGATGAAAGCGTCGAACATCTCAGCGTAGATACCAATCTTATCTTTCACCGCGATGGAGGCGAAGAAAGGCTTGTACGACGCCTTGTTGCAAGTCACGGGATTGATGCTCTTAAGAATGAACTCAACGTCGTTGGAGAAAATAGTGCTGATGAACACGGCATCGAAGTTGTCGTACGAGAAATTGCTGTCGTACTCAACCCATACCGGCTCGTCACAGACGAGTATGCGATGACCTCGTTTATTTACCACTATCTCTTTCATAATTGTTTTATCTTGTATCGTGTAGCCGTTATCTGCTTTGTTCTTGAAACCTAATTAGTTCCTGTCTGGGGGGGTAGACGTCTTATAATGTTTTTCCACTTCTTCAAGTTTTCTACCCCTGACCATCTTGTTGACGCGTATCTTCACTGGGAGATTGTTGTTGAGCACCCAGTAGGGTATTACCTGTCCGGTGTCAATTTGGAGCGAGGCCATGATGACCATCGCGTCGCGTGAGAAGTTGTTCATCAGATAGTCTGGCAGTTTTTGCACGCCCAAACCCATACGTACCAAGTGGGCATGGAAGCGTGTTTTGTCGATGACAATCACTTCGAGGGAGTCGGCCCTGAGCATGTCTCTCACCTTATCGGGCTGTACATAGGCCATGACACGCAGGTTGCCTTTCTTAAAGTCACTATATTTCAACTCCAGCACCTCATCGCCCTTCAGGGCAATGGAATAGTCCGGAAACATCACATTTGTGATATAACCGGCCGCCGGCGCACAGCAATACTGTATCATCTCATTGGAGAAACGGTTGTGGGGCGAGTAAGGCATGGAATTGACATGATCGCTGTAAAGGCCGGCCCTGGCAATCTTCTTGTCATTGTGGGACAAGGCCCGGAGATAGATCAGCACGGTGTTTTGAGCCTGTCTGATCTTGGCCTTGGTCTCGGCAATCTGTGCCTTGAGGTCGTTCTGTTTGGTATTGTTGGTCAGACCATAGTAGATGTCGTTGCGCTCTGACTTGAGCTGCAGTTCGAGCTGTTGCAACTGTGCGCGGAGCACAGGAATCTGCTGCCGTGCCAAGTCGGCCTGTGTCTTCATGTTGTTGGCACGGGCCACGAATGGGGGCTCGCTGTTAATGTTCACCAAAGCGTCAATATGATTGAGAATGACATAAGAGAACAATGTATCGCCGTTCTGAACCGAGTCACCGGCATTTCGATACACCCTAAGGATGTAGACATCGTCGGATGCGCGGATTTCGTTCGGCTCCAGTGCGATGTAGCCATCATAGTAAGCGTAGACCGACCGGCTAAGCACATAGACGACGATCAGGATGAGCGACACGAGGAAGATAGCCGCAAAGAGCACTTGCTGCTTGGCCAGCCGTTTGTGCTGGTGCTTGAGCAGGTTGAGTGCGTCGGCTTCCTTGGTGTTTTGTTCATACTTGAAATCTTTCATCGGATGTTTGTGGTTTTGACGAAGCTGCTTGCGTTTGGCACGTTAGCAAGTCGCTGTATCTGAACGAGGCTCAGTGAGCGTTCCTTCATCTGCGTGTAGAGCCGTTCAAGGCTCTTCAAGTATTGGTTGTACTCAAGCAGGCGATCGATATAGCTGTAGCGTCCTTTGTTTTTCTGATAGACGGCGCGGCGCATGGTGAGGTACTTACGTAGCTCATTGAGGTGACGCTGCTCGACGACGATGGACTGGTTGAGCCGTTTCACCTGGTCGATGCTCAGCATACAGCGTGTCATCATGTCGTCGGTGTAACTGTCGTTTTCCGTTCGCAGTATGTCTTTCTGCACGTCGATGGACCGTCGCTGGCTTTTGGTGTCGTTCCAGATGGGGACGGTGAAGCGCACGCCGAAGTCGACGTTGTTGGAGAGCTTGCTGTTGCTGGTCAGATAGGTGGACCAGCGGGCAAAAGGGGTGAGCCGCATGTTGGCGGTGTATGAAATGAGTTTACTGTTGTTGTCAAGTTGCTGCATCTTAAGCAGATTGAGCCTGTTCTGCGGATTGTGCCCGGCAATCTGCTGACGGAGGCTCAAGGTGTCAACGACAATCTCCTGCGGCTCGATGAAAGCCAGCTCCTCACGGGGTGCGATGGAGTCCTTGGCGTAGATCTGCGCAAGGTTAAACTCAAGTTGCATCTTTTCGTTCATCACGTCGAGCAGCTGTCCGCTGGTGATGCGGTCCTGCTCAAGCATCATCTGGTAGGCCTCATTGAGCACGTCAAGGTTGCGCACATGGCATAGCATGACGCCTGCAATGACATGGTTCCAACGCTGTGACAGCGTGTCGGCCCAAGCGTCGAGGTTGATGCGGCTGTCTTCCATACGCTGACGCGCCTTGGCAATCTCGTTGTCAAGCCAGATGCCACGCTCCTTGTACTTGCGGTGGTAGAACTTGCTGTTGATCCAGTCCCATCCCACCTCGGCCTGTACCTTGGCCTTATAGACTGACACCGGGTCGTCGTCATCGGTAGACAGAAACTGTGTAGCCTTCTTGTCCAAACGACCGTAGACCTGTCCTGTGACCTCAAATCCCGTGTGCTGGTTCAGCGCCTGCATCTCAAGGGCTGTCTTCGTGCGATAGAGGCTGTCGTTGAGCGCATCAACACCCGTACGAGCTCCGAAAACCGGGGCCTGTGGCATGGAATATGGAACTGGATGGAAGATCACACGCTCCATCAGCCGGAACCGTTGATGGAAGTCGTTAAGGACGGTGTCGTTTTTAAGGTTCTCAAATACCAGCATCTTTGGCCTGTAGCCATGATTTTGGTCGTTCTGCGCGCTTGCAGAATGCATACACATGACAAGGATAGTCAGTAAAATGACACGTGTGAATAACTGATGCATGGCTAAGGAAAGTTTATCTGTCCCCTGTCCCACCAGGGACAGGAGAGAGACAAGGAATATAGATTACTCTATGAGCTTGAACACCTTCAGGCAGTCGCGGCCGTAAGCCACGTAGATATAGCCGTTAGCGAGTGTCACGTAGTTGGCGGAGCGCTGAGCTACGAAGCTGGTCACCTTCTTCAGGGTGTTGCGGTCGAGGATGACGAGGCCACGGGTACCGTAGGCGATATATACGTACTTGTTGTCAACCGTTACGCCGTTGGCGCAGATGGCGAGGTCTTTCTGGAGCTTGTCGGAATAGATATTCTCCTTGTAGTGACCCACCTGAGTACCGGTGTTGGCATCATAGACATAGAGGCCGTTCATGCTCTGGCAGACATACACCTTGCCGTCATAGACGCAAACGGTGTTCTTGCCGTTGTTGGGCTTCACCTTGTTGGCATCGACGGAGAAGACAGGCGACTGCATGTTGACGTCGCTGGTGTTGAACTTCTCCAGCTTCAGGCCGACCTCGGTCATGGAGTCAAGGATTGCCGTGCCGTCGTAGTGGATGGCATAGAACGTTTTTCCGTCGGGAGCATAAGCAAGGTGCTTGGCGCGACCTTCCTTCTTGGTGATGCGCACGGGGTTGAGACCGTTGTCATATACCTCGTAGCCGTAGGTCGTGGCCACGTCGAGGTCGTTGCCGTTGACGATGACGCAGTTGCCGTCGCCGCCCTTCTTCGTGCCCGTGCCGGCCGTAGCCTGCTGGGCCTGATAGAGCTTGACGAGGCGCAGGGGCTCGTACTTCACATGCTTGCCTTCGGTAGTGATGTCGGTAGAGTCAAGACCATTCCAACTCTTTGACTCGCAGTCAAGCAAGCCGTTGTCCTTGATATTCATAAAACCGAGGAAGCCGCCGTTCTTGTTGTTGCCCACAGCGTAGAGCCGCTTGTTGGTCTGGTCGAGAGCGATGTGGTTGAAGTCGATGGCATTGTTGTGGTCGCGTACGAACTGCTTCAGCGTGGTCTGGTTGCCGGTGGTGTTGAACACCTCAAGGCAGCCGCTGCGGCCCTTGCCGTTCTTGTGGTAAGACACGTAGACGTTGGTGCCGTCGGTCTGCACGCAGGTGGCCGAGATGTCGTGGGTGTGGCTCTCAGCCACGACCACGGGCTTCGGTGTGTCAGGATTGACGGGTTGATCGGGCTCGTAGCCGTTGCCGTGGCATTCGTCTTTCGGAATGGAGTAGGCGACGACATTGCTTGTGGCCAGACCGTCGTTGTCCACGACCTTACCGTCAACGATGCGCTCAACTTCACCTTTGACGAAATTGACATCCTTAAACTCCAGCGTCTTGTAAGTGCCGTTGTTCTGGTCGTACTTATAGTTGTTGCAGTCAATGCCCAAGCACTGCTTGCCCTCGTTGGGATTGGTCTTGGCGAAGAATATAACCGTTGAGACGCTTCCATTGAAGACAATGGTAGTGGCCTTCACTACGCCCATGGCATCCTTGCCCTCCATGATGATGGCGGCGTCGTTGCCGTTGTTCTGATTCTTGTAAGTATCAGCCACGTCGATGAAGCCTTTGTCCTCCAGGAAAATCTTGGAGGCAGCGCACTGGTAGAGGTTGTCGCACTTGATGTAGTTGGCATGCACCTCCACGCCGTTGGAGTTGACATTGATCAGCTTGGCCTTGATACCGCAGTCAGCGAGCAGCTTCGTGGAGTTCTGGAAGTAGATGGCATGATCACCGGCATCAATGTCACCGCCCACCTTGATATAGCCGTCGGTCTTTAAATCAGCATCGGTAGAGGTCAGTTTGCCGGCGACATAGAGGCGGGTGTCGGCGTTCATTATACCCTGTGTGTTGGGATTGATGAAGTTCTTTGCCGTAAGGTCACCGTTTACATAGAGCGTTCCCTGGATGCAGGGGTTGGCTATGGTAGTCAGGTCACCGTCGATATATACCTTATCATCTTTAGCGATCTGAAGGATGCCGGAGGCCGATGTCAGCTTACCGCCTTTCTCAATGATGGTTGTACCACCATTGGGGGTGAGACGGTTGTCATTAGTGGCTACGATGAGATGGCCGCCCTTCTTGACGATAATCTTGCCGCCGTCGCCATAAGTACTCTTCAAGGTTGCTGTGCCCTCTACATAAAGCGTGGCTTCCTTGTCAGAGCCCCATTGCTTACCCAGATTAAGGTTGCTGATCTCGACCGCCTTGCCGGCAGGTACGAGCCACGTACCGCTGCCAATCCACTTCTGTGCGCCAGAAGCAGTGACATCTACAGCATCACTGGGTACGGCATTGTTGAAGAAGCCATCTGGCACCGTGGGTATCTGTGCGTTGATGGCGTCGATGTCGCTCTGGGCGCGAGTGCCGGACTGAGCGCAGTTGTAGAGCGACGACTGCATCTCTGCGGTCATGTCGTCCATGGCCTGGCCGATGAGGTCAGGGTTGACCACCGGGTTGGGGTTGTCAGGCATATCGTCGCTCGACGAGCAACTTGTCAGTCCTCCAACGAGTAGAGCTGTGGAGAAGAGATATAAGATTCTTTTATCCATAGTATGTGTTTTTTATGTAATATGGATGATTTGCCCTCTGGTTTTAGGGCAGGGTTTTAATGTAGGGGCGGGGTTTATCCCCGCCCTAACCCCGCAGGGTTCCCGTGCCTGTCCACTTTAACTGCGCACGATAGAATATTACATTCGTGTGTGTTAGGGCGGGGATGAACCCCGCCCCTACGGTGGGGACCCGTTGACGGAACCAGAGTCGGATGGGTGTACTACCGGTTGTAAGGCTTCAGCTTGAGCACCTTCAGATAGCTCTTACCGTAAGCCACGTAGATGTTGTCGTTGTTGTCAACAGCCACGAAGTTGGCAGAGCCACCAGCCGTGTAGCGGGCCACCTCAGGAGTCTCCTTAGCCTTGTCGGCAGTGGTAGCGGTCATGTCGCTCTTGTTCAGAACGATAAGGCCCAGTGAACCGTAAGCAACATAGATCTTGTCACCCTTGACGCAGACGCCGTTGCAGTAGCCACGGGTCACGGTAGTACCCTCAGTGTACTTCTTGTTATCAGCGTCAGCGGTATAGGTGGCGTCCTTCGGGATGAAGAGACCGGAGAGTGTGCCGTTGGTATATTTAGCAAGACCGTTGGCACCGAGGCAGACATAGATGTCGTTGCCATCGACAGCCATCACGTTCTTACCGTTGTTCGGTGTGAGCTTACCAGCGTCGATGGTGCTGGCCACCTCATTGAGGCGGTAGTTGTTGCTGGCGTAGCTGTTTACCTTGAGGCCTACTTCAGTAGTAGTAGAAGCAGGGTTGGATTCGAGGTAGCTCACATACACGTTGCTGCCGTTCTGGGCGATGTACTTACCGCGGCCGTCGAGCTTGTTGACATATACGCCGGCGAGGCTCTCACGGTCGAAGGTCTCGATGCCGTAGGTAGTGGCAGCCTGGTAGTAGTTGCCATTGACGATGACAGCATTGCCGTCACCCGTGCGCTTGCCGTTGTCGGATGTTGTGGTGACGCGCTGCAGCACAGTGTATTTCAGCGGGCTGAGCGACTGGTCGGTTGAAGTAGCGGTGGTGTTGAACGAACCGTCGGCCTTCAGTGCCATGGTGGTGATGACACCGCCCTTGTCGCTGTTGCCGATACCCACGAGCTTGTTCTGGTCCTTGTCGAGCACGATGTTGTTCCAGTCAATCACGCCATTGCCCTTGCCGGCTTCGTTGACAGCAGAGATGGACTGGTTGAGCTTGAGCGAACCGTCGGCCGAAGCCTTGATATAGTCGAGCATACCCGACTGTGTGTTGCCGTTGGTGTGATAGCTGACGTAGACGTTGTTGCCATCCACGACGACAGCGGTAGCGGAGCGACCGTTGCGCTGAGTATCGTTGATGCCGTAAGCCACCTCAGCCGTCGGACGGAGCAGCTGGTAATTAGCGGTTGTCTTGGTGCCTTGCTTGTCAGGGTTGAAACCGAGGCACTTGATGCTCTCGTCGGCAGGAATGGTGATGTCGGCGAAGTCGTTCTCCTTGTTCAGCTTGCGCACGCTGCCACTCTGGAAAGCGAAGTCATCCCAGTCGAGCAGGTTGGCGTCGGCCACGCTGCCCTTGTAGGCACGCTTGAAGTATACACCGAACAGGCCATCGGCAGGTGTAGCAATGAAGTTAGCGTAAGTGTTTTCAGTGACGATCTGCTTGGTCTCCAGCACAGCTAAGCCGGCATCGGCGAGGTTCAGCTTCGAGCCCTTGCCGTCGGTATTATAATAGGTATAGGTGTTGACAAGACCGTTGTTGCCCACGTAGATGTTAGAGCCGTTGGTCTGGCGGATGAACGTGGCAGCCTTGTTCTTGGAGTCGTCATACTGACCGGCCTTAATATAGTTGCCATAGACAGCAGCCGTAGCGCCATCCACGGTGAGGCTGTTGCTCAGAGAGAAGAGCTTGCTGGCCACGACCGTGCCCGTGACGGTAGCGTCGGTGGCAGAGATGATCTGTGCAGAGAGCTGACCGCCAGCAGTCAGAGTGCCCTCAGCAGTCAGGTTGGTGCCCACCTGTGTCTTGGAATCAGCGCCGAGGGTGATGTTATTGGCGTGGAGCTCGTTGGCTGTGAGGATGGTACCGTTGTTGGTCAGGTTGATGCCGAGGAAGGTCTGGTCCTTAGGCTCGCCCTTTTCACCGTCGCCGGACTTATAGAATGTGGTCTGAGCCATGAGGCTGGCACCCTTCTCTACAGTGAAGGAGGAGCCGTTGACCACCAGTTTGCCGCCCTTGTAGATGACGATGCTCGTGCCGGTGCTGCTAACGCCGTCGAGGGTCAGGGTTGTGTTGCCCGACACATAGATGGTACCGCCGCCCTGAAGACCTTTAAGTGTGAGGCTGTGCTTCAGCAGGAGGCTCTTGCCGTTCATGTCGAGCGTGCCGGGAGCGTAGGTTGCGAAGCTTGACTGATACACACTGTTGGCCGTGAGCTTAGCGTCACCCTGATAAGGATCCCAGCCGTCGCCGGAGGGCTTGGTGGGCAGGGTAAGACCAATCGTGGGTGCTGTCGTAGGCATAGCACGAGTGAATGCCTTGGCACCGGAAGCGGTGTTAAAGTTAGTTACACGGCCTGCTGTTTCGTTGAGCAGGACACCAATACCTTCTGCCTGTGTGTTGATCTGCTGACCACCATTGTCGGGAGCATCATCACTGGAGCAGGCTGCCAATCCCATCACCAACAGGGAGGAAAGGGCAAAATTAAAAGTTCTTAAGTATGCCATTTCTTTATAAAGAATTTGTTAGTTAGCTACATTCAATTATTATCTTGCAGTCATAGTTATCATCGAGAAGTAGGAACATAGATCTCGCGGTCGCGCCACCGTTTGGGTATTGTCTTTTCATCGCGTTTAGACCGTAGTTATTTTTTTTGACACAGGCAAATGGTTTTTGACTCAAAAGCCTGTGTTTTGGCTCTATTCCCTACATTCGTTTTCCAAAGATAAGCAATACTTGTTAAACCTCCAAATATTTAGGCAACAATTTTGGAGATAAGGTCAACAAAAGTTAAAAAAGAGGAAATAATGGACATCTTATGCGTAATACAAGGTGGCAAGTTAGTCCAAAGTTTGAATTTGTGTCACTTGTGGTCGATTTCAAAGTGGTGAAGAAGTGCAAGGTTGAAAATATTTTACCTTTTAACAATATAGTCCACTGTAGAGGCGAGGGTCATCCCCGCTCAAACCCCAAATGTATTACACCAATGTATTCATTATGTCCGCAGTTTTCTCCAATGCGTAACCCTATTAAAGGAAAATAGTCATGAACGGGCTTTCGCTCCTAATGGAGCTATGTGTCTAAAGCTGACGGGATAGCCTTACGAGCAAGCTCGCAGACTATCCCGTCAACTTTAGACACACCCCTACGGGGCCAGTGCCCGTCCATGACGAAAATCGCTTCGCATAAAATTGCACCTACGGTGCATAAAATATAAATGGCAATTTGGAACAAAGTACCCAATAGATTTTCAAGCGGCTTATCCGACTGTCTTATTTTATGCCCGAAGGGCAATTTTGCGCAAAGCGATTTTCGTCAGCGACAGGCTTGACACCTTGGGTGTGGGTCTAAAGTTATGGGATAGCCTGCGAGCTTGCTCGGAAGGCTATCCCATAACTTTAGACCCAAAGCTCCATCGGGAGCGGAAGCCTGCCGATGACTATTTTCTTTTTCTTCACCTGGCTTTGCTTAAAACTAAAGCCACGGGATTTATCGGGTGTGCCATATTCATTATGTCCGCAGGGGTTAGGCCCCCCGCTCTAACCCCTGCGGTTGTTCCCGTCAATTGAAACCAGCCCTCCCCATTTGGGGGAGGGTCCGCGCGCAGCGCGGGGGAGGGGCTACCGCTCCTTGAACTGCTTTTGCACCTTATTATATATATAGCCATGCCCCTCGAGATAATGCTCGACAGTGGCAGGATCGGTGCCGAAGGCATAACACAGCTCGGCAAGAGAGTTGAACTCCTCGTCACGCAGCTGCATGTTGATGGCAGACACAAGAATGGCGGGGTCGTGAGGTAAATGGTCCATGATCGTAAAATATAATGAGTATTTGTGTAATTTATCGCTGCAAAGGTAAGCAAAAAAAACAAATTATTGTATCTTTGCGGTTGACAACGTGCAACAACCACACAAAATGGATACAACATGATACAGCATGATATAACGATGAAAAAACAGATTTTCGTAATGTTTCTATTGAGCCTGCTGACGTTGGCCGCGCATGCCGACCGCACCGTACGTGCCACGGATGCAGGCATCCGCTTCACAGGGCGTGTGGAGCGACTGGCCAACGGTGCCGTCCGTTACGACTGGGTGGGCACCTATGTACAGACCGCCTTCACGGGCACGTCCATCAGTGTCCGTATGAGCGAGGAGGGTGAGAGCTACCATCAGGTGTTCATCGACGGCAAGCTCCTTGGCAAGCTCCACTTCACGGGTAAGGAACCACACGACGTGACGCTCGCCAAAGGCCTGAGCAAGGGCCAGCACGTGCTGCGCCTGCAGAAGGTGACAGAGGGCGAGTTTGGCCGCACGACCCTCTACTCGTTCACCGCCACAGGCACGGGCACCTTCAAAGCCGTGGCTCCCAAAGGCCGTCTGATCGAGATCATCGGCGACTCCTACACCTGCGGCTACGGTGCCGAAGGCAGCGAGACGAGCCACTTCGAGGTGAAGACGGAGAACTGCGACAAGGCCTACGCCTGTCTGATTGCCCGGTACTTCAACGCCGACTACGTCATCGCCGCACATTCGGGCATGGGAGTGGTGCGTAACTACGCCGGCAAGAAACTCAAGACCATGTCGCAACGTTACCCGATGCTCTACGACGACCACGACTCCATCGCCTATGACTTCACACAATACAAGCCCAACCTGGTGATCATCAACCTCGGTACCAACGACTTCTCTACGGAAGCCGCCCCTGCCGGCTACGTCGACGGCTACGTGCGACTCATCCAGACCGTGCGGTCGCATTACGGCGACGTGCCCGTGCTCTGCGTGACTCCCCACTCGGCCAACATATTCCTGCTGGCCGCCCTGGAGCAACTGCGCCAGCGCGTGAGCAGCATGAAGGACGTGCGCGTGGCTGAGCCCATGCCCGACATCGTGGTGAAAGGTCATGACATCGGCTCCGATTATCACCCCAACTGGAAAGGACACCAGAAGATCGCCTCGACGCTCATCCCCGTCGTGGCTACAATGACCGGATGGGAGATGCATAACGATCTGTAAATGCACGACAACAAGAAGATAACGATTCTCGCCGCCGTGGCCCTCGTGCTGGCGGCCATCGCGACGGTGACACTGGCTACGCGCGACCGTCACCATGAGGAAGCAGTGGCTCAGGCACCGGTCACGAAGAAACCGGTGAAGAAGGCCATCGCCAAGGCTGTACAAAAGGCCAAGACAGACACGACTGACACGGTGAAGACCGACACCCTCGTGGAGGGCTACATCACCGACACCGACGGCAAGGGCATCAGCCGGGTGGTGGTGAGCGACGGCTACCAGTGCGTGCTCACCGACACGACAGGCCACTATCAGTTCATGCGCCACGCCAAGGCCCGCTTCGTGTTCTACTCCGTGCCTGAGGACTGCGCGATTCCCACGCACAGCGCCACCGACCGCACGGCACTGTTCTACCAGCCGCTGAGCAAGACGCGGTCGGTGTATAACTTCCGGCTGCGCCGTCTGCCCGGGGGCAAGGAGACGAGCTACCGACTCATTGTCTTTGGCGACCCACAGATCACCAACGCCTTCAGTCCGTACTACACCGGACCCAATGACAACCCGGTGAAAAAACGCGACGTGGAACGCTTCACCGATGAGACAATGCGCGACGTGAAAGCTACCATCAAGACATGGCCTGCCAACACACCGGTCTACGCGCTGTCGATGGGCGACGACGTGCAGTACTACGGCGGCTACAACGCACAGCTCGAGCGGCAGATACGCACGGCGCTGGGATCGTCGCGCGCCACGGTGTTCTCGGTCATCGGCAACCACGACCAGGACAACAAACCGCTCTATAAGAGGAAGTGGGAGGAGAACTTCGGACCGACGGACTACAGCTTCAACCGCGGCGACGTGCACTACGTGTGTCTCAACAACGTACACTTCACCCGCTACACGTCCTACTACAGTCCGGGCGAGCTCTCCGACGAACAGATGCGCTGGCTCTACGACGACCTGCACTACACCGACCTCCGCAAGAAGGTGGTGGTGTGCTATCATATTCCCCTGACCTTTGGCATCAGTCCGAAGAAAGGGGCATTTCCCCTGAACATCGCATCGGAGCCGAACCACCATGCGTCATCGCGACTGCGTGAGCTGCTCATCCACCTAAGCGCGTTCAAGGGAGGCTTCGAACTGTTCTGCGGACACACCCACTTTGCCATCAACCATGAGATAGACTTCGACGGACTGCATCTCATCGAGCACTGTCATGCCGCCGCATGCGGCAATATATGGCAGTCGAACATCAATATCTGCGGTACGCCCAACGGGTATTACGTCTATGATATCAATGGTACTGGCATCGCCGACAGCTACTACAAAGGGACGTTCTGGCCACGCGACCGTCAGATGACCATCTTCCGGGCAGAGACGCTGTTCAACGGGGAACAGTATGCGGCTGACTGGCACCTGCCCACGGACAGCGCGACCGTCGTGGCCAACGTGTTCAACGCGGACTCGCGCTGGCGCGTCGTGGCGGTGGAGGACGGCGTAGAGCATGAGATGCACCGCATCAGCCACCAGGGGCAGGACGCGTTCGCAGCGGGCTACCACCATCGGTACAGTCAGTCGGTGAGCTACCAGTTTGTCAGCAAGAAGAACGGGTATCTCATCATGAACCACCTCTACTATTATACGCCTCGCACGAAGACAGCAATGATCACAATCGTCGCCACCGATCCCTACGGCCACCGGTATACGGCGACATCGAGGGACGCGGTGACAGAGCCGTTCTGGAACTATGCACATTACTATACGCCGGCCACGACGCAGCCCCACCCCCTCGGCGCTAACGCGCCGAGGGCCCTCCCCCAAATGGGGAGGGGTAGTTACAATTGACGGCTCAGCAATAACAAGTACGGCACGACGCAGCCCCACCCCCTCGGCGCTAACGCGCCGAGGGCCCTCCCCCAAATGGGGAGGGGTAGTTACAATTAGTGACTCGGAGTTTTTCCTCTGTGCGATAGTGCGTGGGTTGCCATGATACCATTAACAATACCAAGGGGGAAAGTTGGAAGCATTGGCACCTCGTTTGTGATTTCTTTCCTACCCCTGGCCCTTCTATTCCGGCCCACTAGAGTCTTACCCACCCACTCGAGTTGGCCATGCCCATCTTCCCTGCTTCCGCAGGCAAGAGCAGCAGAAGGGTATAACCATACAAACTTGCCCTCCCCATATGGGGGAGGGCCCTGGCTCGCAAGCGAGCCAGGGGGTGGGGCTTAATTATGAAACAGGAACAAATACTTATCAGCATCACCGGACAGGACCGTCCGGGATTGACGGCCTCGGTAATGGCCATTCTCGCAAAGTACAACGCGCAGGTCCTGGACATCGGTCAGTCGGACATCCACGCCACGCTGAACCTCGGCATCCTCATACGCACCGACGAGCTGAACTCGGGACAGGTGATGAAGGAACTGCTGTTCAAGGCCACAGACCTCGGTGTGAACATCGGGTTTCAGCCCGTCAGCGACGATGACTACGAACACTGGGTGACGCAACAGGGCAAAAACCGTTACATCCTTACGGTGATCGGCCGACAGCTGTCGGCACAGAATATCGAAGGAGCGGCAAAGATAGTGGCTGCGCAGGGTCTGAACATCGACTCGATCATCCGCCTGACAGGTCGCATGAGCATCCGTAACCCGGAACATAACCGGCGGGCCTGCATAGAATTCTCACTGCGTGGTACACCGAACGACCGCGAGCAGATGCAGGCGGAGCTGATGCAGTTGGGCCAGGAAGAAGACATTGACTTCTCCTTTCAGAAGGATGACATGTTCCGACGCATGCGCCGTCTGATCTGCTTCGACATGGACTCGACGCTCATCCAGACGGAGTGCATCGACGAACTGGCAAAACGGGCCGGCGTGGGTGAGAAGGTAAAGGCTATCACCGAACGGGCCATGCGGGGTGAGATTGACTTCAAGGAGAGCTTCACCGAACGGGTGGCGCTGCTCAAAGGGCTTGACGCCAGCGTGATGGAGGACATCGCGGAGCACCTGCCACTGACCGAGGGAGTGCCACGACTGATGAAGGTGCTGAAGACCTGCGGCTACAAGATTGCCATCCTCAGCGGTGGTTTCACATTCTTTGGTGAGTATCTGCGACGTCAGTTCGGCTTCGATTATGTCTATGCCAATGAACTGGAGATCGGTGACGACGGCAAACTCACGGGACGGTACGTGGGTGAGATTGTCGACGGACGACGTAAGGCGGAACTGCTGAAACTCATCGCACAGGTGGAGCATGTCAATCTCGCACAGACCATTGCCGTGGGCGACGGAGCCAACGACCTGCCAATGATCGGTGAGGCAGGCCTCGGTATCGCCTTCCACGCCAAGCCACGAGTGGTAGCAAACGCAAAGCAAAGCATCAACACCATGGGGCTCGACGGTGTGCTCTACTTCCTCGGATTCAAGGACAGTTATATTGAGACGTGCTAGCCCCACCCCTCGGCGCTGCGCGCCGAGCTCCCTCCCCCAAATGGGGAGGGCAAGTTTGCATTGACCTTACCTAACTATCACCCTTGACTTCGCCAATGCGTCACCCTATTTAAGGAAAATAGTCATGCACGGACATTCGCTCCCAATGGAGCTCTGGGTCTAAAGTTGAAGGGATAACCTTACGAGCAAGCTCGCAGGCTATCCCTTCTGCTTTAGTCCCACCCCTACGGGGTCTGTGCCCGTCCATGACGAAAATCGCTTCGCGTAAAATTGCACCTACGGTGCATAAAATATAAATGTCTGTAAGGAATACGTGGCAAGTAGGTCACACAACAGCTTTCGTGCCGCATTATTTTATGCCCGAAGGGCAATTTTACGCGAAGCGATTTTTGTCAGTGACAGGCTAGACACCTATGGTGTTGTTCTGACGCAATGGGGTTGCCGGCGAGCTTGCTCGTTAGGCGACCCCATTGCGTCAGAACAAAAGCTCCATTGGGAGCGGAAGCCTGTCAGTGACTATTTTCTTTTCCATTAACTGAGTGTCTGACTAAGCGACACCCTAAATTACCTCAAAACTTAATAACTGATTGATAATCAATCTTGGTAATTTGTTTGTACAAAAATGCGACGAAGTCAAGAAATGGGGAGGGCAAGTTTGCATTGACCTTACCTAGCTATCACCCTCATGCTGTAAAAAATCGATTAATCATTGATTTAGCCAGAAATGATTAGGAAAAGGACAGAGAAAATTCATTCTCGCAAAGGCGCAAAGAACGCAAAGAATACCAAGAAATTACAGGCTTAGCAAAACCATTTCGGCTTTTCGGCGAATTTCCGTCGGACTCTCGGCGATACTCCGTCGGCATTTCGGCGATATTCCGTCGGTCTCTCGGCGATATTCCGTCGGCTTTTCGGCGATATTCCGATGACTCATCAATGATAAGCAGAATCATAACATTACCGCAACCCCCAAGGGGGTAGCGATTCAAATAACCCCCATCACGTTACGAGGGGAAGAGGTTCGCTACGCTCACCTCTTCCCCTCGCTATGATACCGGAACCCCCAAGGGGGTTCTAACGATACTATAATTAAACAACATTACGAACCAAACCAAGAGGGATAACACCCCTAAAGGGGTTCAACTATACAATTATCATTCTTCATTGGCATCTGAAAGACAATATACGCTGCCTTTCATCCGACAATGGTAACTAACCCTCCCCATTTGGGGGAGGGCCCTTGGCTCGCTTGCGAGCCAAGGGGGTGGGGCCGGTAGTGTCCAAACCGCGCGAAGCGCGGGGGTGGGCCCCCTACTTCACCACCTTCTTCCCGTTCTTGATATATATACCGTGAGGAAGGTTGGTGGGATCAGAAACACGGATGCCATTGAGGGTGTAGACCGCATCGTCTTTAGAAGCGGACGAAGGATCGGTGGAAACCGTTTTAATGCCCGACGTGAAGTCAGCAAACGACATGACCGGCAACTCTGCGGGTGCCGTAGCAGGCACAGAGAGGTATGCGGTGTTGGCAGGGATATACTGCTCATAGCCCTCCTCACCGGCCTCAAGCTTATCGAAGACGAGTTTGCCGTCGGCGTTGACCGTCAGCAGGCGCATCGTAGACGGTACGTAAGCCGTGCGGTTGTTGTGATATCGGTTGCTGGACGAGGGCGCCACATTGATCTCGCCGTATGTATAGTTAAAGAACACACCTTTAAGAAGATTGTCCTTAGGTGCCGTCGTCGTGTTGGTGAGCAGTTCAACCCTGTTGTCAGTAACCTTGCTTGAGGAAGCTTCCACGACCACCGGGGTCTCTGCAGGGATGACAGCATCAGCGGCATACGGCTTGAGCACAGCCTGACCATTGAACAGCGTGCTGACATAATAAATAGTCAGACCCGACGACACCACCTTGAACGGGAAGCTGGCATAGAACGTCTGATAATACTTGCCATTAGCCTGAAGCTTTGGCGAGAAACCAAAGTAACAGCTGGAGCTGCTTGAGATGGGATCGAGATGCCAATAACTGCGAGCCACAGTGATGCCACGGGTGCTGTGAGCACCTACTGCACCTGAGTCAGGCATATCCTCCTGGTCAGGACCGACCATGGTCATGCCATAGAGCACTACCGCACCGATATTGCTGTATTCAGCCCGAAGCTGATATTTACCAGTCTGTGCCTTACCGTTGATATAGACCTGACGGATCTGGAACGTATGGGAGGTGATGTCATTGAGACTTGTGCCCTGTGCGCCACAGTTGTAATTGTTGGTCGTGCCCGAAATGAGAATCACCGAAGCCGGATTGGACACCAGATTATTTGTATCATTGTCGAGCAAAGTGCGAATGGCATAGAGGTCATAGTCCAAGCCACCGGTAGAGGAACGTGCCCATCCCTTGTTATCAAGCAGAGAAAGGTAACGTTTGGAGTAGTCATTCCAAATGCGGTAATAGCCACCGAACGTCTGTGCCGAGGCAGTTGCAGCAAGCAGGAAGACGAACAATAAGTTGACTAACTTTTTCATTCTCTTACAAAATTAAACACAAACATAAAAACCCTGCCTTCAGTCAGTAATGGCAAAAGGCAGGGTCTATAGATTAATAAAAATTACTTCGCATTATTCAGCTACAGCGACCACGACACGGTTACGGTCGTTGTCCTTGTAAGGCTGCACAGTATCACCGAAGCTCTTGATGGTGATGCGGCTTGCGCTGATGCCATACTTGTCGGTCAGCTCCTTAGCCACGCTCTCGGCACGCTGCTTAGCGTACTTGGCGTTGATGCTCTTGCTGCCGGTGCCGGCATCTGCATAACCAGAGACAGTCACCTTAGCGTTGGGGTTCTCATTGAGGTAAGCAGCGATCTGGCGAACCTTCTCCTGCTGAGACTCAGGAACATCGACCTCGCGGATGCTGAAGAAGATGTCACGCACGAGCGCCTCTACGCGCTTGTCGTTGTCGAGCTTCTTCTCCACGGGAGCGGGAGCCGGCTTCTCGACGATGCGCTCGATAATGCGCTCTGCAGGCTTCGGAGCAGGGATAGTCTTGGTGCGGTTGGTCTTGCCAAGATTGATCTTGATGCCAGCCAGTGCATTGAAGTACCAGTCAGCATTGCCGGCCTTCTTAGAGTTGTAGGCATCGGTAGTCACGTTGGCGGTAGCCTCAAGACCGAGAGACACACGCTCGCTGACACGGAAGTCAGCAGCCAGTCCGGCACGGCCTACGCCGCGCACCTTGGTGCCGTCCCAGAGATATTCGAGGTTCTGACCTGCGTAGTTGGCAGCAGGCACCTTCGTGACAGCCATGATCTCGTCGTTGACACGCTGTGCGTTGTCATTGTGCCAACCGATGTTGATGCCGCCACCCACGAGGGCGCTGACATTGAAGATACGGTTGGGGTTGTAGCCGCAGAAGAGGTTGGAGAGGTTGAACTTCATGTCGACCATCGGAGCTACATAGAAGTAGTGCCACTTGTAGGTCTTGCTGTTAGCCTCGAGGTCCCAGCCGCCCTTGCTCTGCCAGCCGTTGACCGACAGACGAAGACCGAACACGGGGTTGAACTCATAGCCCACGCCCACCTGAGCATTGGGAGCCAGGAGCTTGGAGAAAGAGATTTCGCCCAGGGTATATTGGCCACCGAACTGTCCCTGAACATACCAGTGAGGTACAAATTCATTGACCACCTTATCACCGGGCTGTTCCTGTGCGGAAGCCGTCAGGCTGGCCACCATGGCCAGACCCGACAAAATGATATGTTGCAATTTCATAATCTTAATCAATTTAAAAGTGAGACAAGCCAAGAATTACTCCACCACGATCTTGTACTGGCGAGCGGAAACCTTACCATTGTAGTCAACAGCCTCATAGAGGACGTTGTAGGTATGACCGGACTTCAGGCCGGTGATGGTGACGTCGCGGGTGTCACCGCTGATGACCTTGCCGAGGTTGGTACCCGACACGTTAGCGTTGGTGACGGTCACGAACTTCTTATAAGCAGGAGCGAGGAGCTCGTAGGTATAAGTAGTCGGGACGAGACGGATGCTTGAACCCTTGACACGCACGCCGGCGTTGCCGGAGATCAGACGGTGAACGTTGCCGTCAGCACCGAAGAAGAGCATGCAAGGATCGAGAGATGCACCCACCACACGGTTGAACCAATAGGTGAAGCGGCCGTTGACCTTGTCGAGATAAGAGTCGATCTTAGAGATGGCAGAAGCCTTCAGGCTGCTCAGGTCGACAGAAACACCGCCGTTGATCTCAGTGATGATATCGTTGTAAGCGTCGATAGCCTCGTTGAACTTAGCCACAGCGTCGTCCATGTTAGAAACGGTCTCCGTGTTGATGGTGCCGATCAAATTATTGATCTGGTCGGTGATATCAACTGTTCCAGTAGCCTCAGAACCATCAGTAGCCTTCACAGTAACGGTAATCACATAAGTACCGTCAGCGGCTTTACTGATCTGGCCGATAGACTCAACATGATCAATGGTCTTATTGCTGATGCCCTCAATCTTCACATTGTTGAGCTGGATGTTGTTGATGAAGTTGCTGATGAGCTTCTCCACGCGCTCCAGACCGGGAACGGTCTCCATATGGACATCGTTGAAAGCGCCGAAGCCTAACGGCTTGAAGGCACCGGCCATGATGCTCATCTCAGTGACATTGTTGAGCGAGCGCTTGTTGTCCTTATTGGTTCCGACCTTATAGCTTGTGCTCAAAGCCAGACGGGGAGCCACACCATTCATGTTCTCATATACGAACTGTGCCAGTTCCTTAGCAAGAGCTTTGATAGAGCTCTTGGTCTGTGTGCGGTTCTTGATAAGATTCTTCACAGCGGTACGCAGACCAGTGCGCTCCACGTTGAAGGTGCAGTTGCTGAGGTTGTCCTTGTTGATGGTGGCAGGAATCTCATAGAAGTTGTTGCCGGCAGCACGGGTGTAACCCCAAGTCAGCTCACGGTCAGAAGAAGTAGCCTTGCCGACCTGGACAGGAGACTTTGTGCCCTGACTGTTGACGAGTGCGAACTGAACGCCAGTAGCATCGACCGTGTTGGGGTTGATGGTGACATACAGCTTACCAGCATTGCCCTCGGCGCCGTCACCATCGATGATGGTACCGGCAGGAATGTTGACCTGCTTGCCAGCGATGGCAGAAGCAGGGATGTTCTCAGCCTCAGAAGCGTTGTAGAAATAGCTGGAGTTACGGGTTGGGAACTCGAAAGCCTCAGAGTTGTTGCCATAGTAAGTGATCAGGGTGTTAGCCTGTACATCGAGCGGCAGAGCGAACTCACCCACAGCGGGAGAATAAGTGCTCTGGATGATGACCTGCGTCAGCAGGGCAGCCACCATGTCGACAGTAGCATTCTCTAAGTTACTAACGGTCAGGTTGGTAGCGTCGATGGCGTTCTTAGCCTGATCGTAAAGATTCTGGGCCTTTTCAGCAGCAGCGTCAGCAGCGGTCTTAGCGGCTGCAGCGTCTGCGGAAGCCTGATCAGCTTTGGTCTGTGCCTGTTGAGCAAGGCTCTTAGCCTCAGCGGCAGCTGCATTGGCAGCACTGACCTTGGTCTCAAAGTCAGACTTCAGTTCCGGGATAGTGGTGTTGTTGATAAGGTCGATGGCAGCCTGCAGACCCGTGTCGGTAGCAGAAAGCGTGCCAATCTTTTCCTTCAACTCAGCAATAGCCTTATCCTGCTCCTTATCGTTAGCTTCCAGAGCCTTCACACGGTCAGAAACGTCCTGCAAATCTTTCTTGGTAGCCTTGTCATCAACCTTAGCGGCCAGCTCACCGAGCTGGGTGGTCAGATTGGTAATCAAGTTGCGCACCTCAGTGTCATCGTAAGGATTGAGCTGTGACTTAAGGGCATCGATCTGATTCTGGAGATCCGTAATCTGCGCAGTGGAAGCCTTGCTACCCATCTGAGTGGTCAGGCTGATAATCTGATTGGTAAGGTCCGTAATCTTGTTACGGAGCTCAGTGTCATCGTAAGGAGTAGTCGGCTTGATATTGGCCAGCTGATTCTTCAAGTCAGTAACTTGATCCTTGAGGTCCTGAATCTCTTGCTTCCAAGAGGTGTCATCGCTCTTGCCCTCAAGAGCAGTAAGGCGGTTGAGGATGTCGGTCAGGTCATTCGAAGTGAGATGATTCTTAGACACGGCAGCCAGAGAGTCGATACGGCTCTGCAGCGTAGCGAACATGTTAGCACAGTGCTGGGCATCGCAAGAAGTAGACTTGAAGGCATCCAATGCATTCTTCAAGCTGTCGATACGCTTGTTCAATGCGTTCACCTCGTTCTGCATGTTAGCATCAAGGTTGCTCACATCATACTTCACCTGCTGAATGTCATCGCTCTCGTAGTCCTTACAAGAGACGAATGTACTCGAAGCGGCGAAAATGAACGCCCCCGCGAGCAGAAAGTTGGTAAGTTTACTTTTCATCAGATACTATATTTAAATTAACAATATACGTAATAGATACAATTTTGCATACTTTCTCCTACACGATATAATTACTTGGCAAAGATAGTATTAAAATTGCACAACAGATACATTTACATTAAATATTTAGCGTTTTTTAGCAGTGCGAAGAGCGTCTGACCATCAGTAGCGTGCTTTTCCTACGCAGCAGCCCGGCATCTGGATGTGCAACATAGCGCAAATGGTGGGTGCGATATCGGTGATATGAGTCTCCTCGGTGGACTCACCATGCTTGACGTGCCAGCCATAGAGCACGAAGGGGATATGGGTGTCGTAGGGGTTCCAGGTAGCATGGGTTGTACCGCGGTAGTCGGCGGCGTTACTCACATCCTCCCATCCGGCCTTAGGCACGAAATAGATGTCGCCGCTGCGTCCGCGGCAGTAGCCGTTGACGACCATCTCGCGCACGGGCTGCGGCAGGGTTGTCGTCAGGACATGCTCGTAATCGACAGCTGCGATGACATGTTCGTTGTCGAGCAGGTTGCTGATGACCTCCGCCTTGATGTCACTGATGGACTTACCGGCTTTGGCGGCACCGGCATGGTTGAGAAAGACCACATTGTTGGAGACATTGAGAATGACCGGCGCAAAACCGAAGCGTGCTTCGAGCTTCTGTTCCACGGGTTTGACCCAGTTCCACATCTCCAGTCCGCCGGCGGGTATACGGCGCTGTTTGAGCAGGTTGGGGTTGTGGGAGGCTCCGTGGTCGGCCGAGAGGAAGACGAGGTAGTTGCCACGTCCCACCTTCTCGTCGAGAGTCTTGAGGAAGGCGGCCACCTGACGGTCGAGCTCCATGTAGACATCGTGGTTTTCCGTGCCACGCGTGCCGTAGGTGTGGCCGATGGCATCGGTCGACGAGACGCTGATGGCCAGCAGGTCAGTGACGGAGTCCTGTCCAAGTTGTTCGTTGTCGATGGCGGCATCGGCGAGTTGGAAGGTCTTGGTGACACCGGCTACAGAGGTGAACACATTGGTGCCCGACTTCACCTGCACCTCACGGTTGACCCGTTTCACCCATTCGGGCAGATCGTTTCTATAATAAGTAGAGGTGACGAAGTGTCCGGCTTTCTTGCCCCACCAGTAAGCGCCGTCGGCGGCAAAGCCTGCCGGCAGGATGGCGGCGCGGTCCTTGAGCGAGATGCCGATGACCTTGGAACGGCCGTCGGTAGCCATCTTCAGCATGTCGCCGATGCCCGTGGCCAGAAGGTTGCGGGGTGACATGCGTCCTTCGTCGGCTGTGGTACCGACGGGTGTGACGGTGGAATCTGACACACAATAGGTGGGACGACCATTGATGTAGAAGTTATTGCTGACAATGCCCGTGAAGGCAGGCACGCTGCCGGTGTAGATGCTGCTGTGGCCGACAGCCGTGACAGCGGGCAGATAGTTGATAAGCGTATTCTGGAAACTGTAGCCCTGATCGAGCAGACGGCGCAAGCCATCGGTACGATACTGGTCATAATAATAATAGAGGTAGTCCCAACGCATCTGGTCGACGACAAGGCCGACGACAAGGCGCGGGCGCTGAACTTGAGCCGCAGACTTACCGGGATGGGCAAGCAGCAAGGCTGCCAAAACAACAAATAATAACTTTTTCATGACAAATTTGAATAACTGTTGCAAAATTAAGCTTTTTATTTGAAACAGTAACAAATAGCATGATACAAAAACGTGTCACTCGCATTAGCCCCACCCCATGGCTTGCGATCGCAAGCCATGGACCCTCCCCCAAATGGGGAGGGATAATTACAATTGACATAAACAGGTGAACCCCCTTGGAGGTTCTAATAATACTTCCTATCACAAATTAATATGGTGAAGGTGGAGATAAGCCACGTCCAACGATTTGTTGGCAGGCTCATATCGCACCGCTTCATCAATCAATTGCAACTACCCCTCCCCATTTGGGGGAGGGACCGCGCGAAGCGCGGGGGTGGGGGCTTATCTAACCTCCTCGAACCTCACCAGGTCATACCCCTTTATCTGCACGACAATGGGGTGCAGCTGGGTGCCGTGAAGCATGGATTGCAGCTTTTTGTCGGCGGCATAGGTCTTGATCTGCTCCTGGGCCTCGCTCCACTGCCTGTCAGCCTCGGCGTCGGTGGCATCGGCCTTGAGATACTTCAGTTCAAGGATGTAGCTGTGCCGGACCATCGGATAGACCGCATAGTTGGGCAGCAGGAAGAAGTCGCAGTAGCCGTGCGAGAACTCCATCTCCCAGGTTGCGCTCGCCCTCGATGAGCTGGCGGATGGCGGTGGTGTCGTGGTAGGCCTTGCAGATGAACGAGATGAGCGGTTGCCAGTCGCCCTCAAGGGCAGCCTCGTCGAAGGCGTCGTCCAGGTCGGAGATGTCGATGGAATGGATGGAGCTGTATTCGTCCAACAAATACTGATAGTACTGCAGCCGGACGTTGTTGTTGGGGATGATGAGCTTGAGGCGGTCGCCCACCACACCGCCGATGGTGAGCATGCCATAGTAGTAGAGCAGGCTGACGAAGTTGCCGAACTCCATCATCTTCTCGGCTGGGAAATGAGAGACGAGGCGCGCCTTGATGAAACCCTTCTCGGCAATGTCGTGAATGATCTCGATGCGCTTGCCCTCGGTCTTGTCTATCTTTATCAGCCGCTTCAGCTTTCCGTAGTCGGTCATCGTATTCGGGTCGATGAGCTCTTCCGGCCGTTGCCCCACTCCGACGAGGTTGCTCAAGTAGTAGCACACCATGTCGCTGTTGAACATACTGGGCTCACGACCAAAACTGTCTTTGGCAAAGCAGTAGTTGTCGTACCACGGCTTCATGTCAGCGATGATGCTGTCCTCGGTCACTTCCGGCTTGATGGCACCCACCTCTTTATAGTAGCGTATCATCTGCCTGACGTCGTCCTCTGAGAAGCCGAGCATCTGGTTGAAGCGCGGGTCCATCGTGATGTTCAGCGCGATGTTGTAGCCACTGGTGAGGTCGTCGAGGGTGATGGGCGATACGCCGAGCATAATGATGCGGTCGAACATCGGCTTGAAGAGCTTGAACACGTCGCGGTAGAAGCCTGTGCCGTGGGTGAGGGCGTGGTAGGCCTCATGGCCTTTAATGTTTAATACATTATTGGTGAAGTTGTCGTACTCGTCGACAATAAGATAGAGGTTACATCCTGACCTGCGTGCAGTAAAATTGATGTAGTTGAGCTTTTGTTCTCCACGCGGTATGCGTTTCACCTCATCCACGAATCCCCCGGGATAGAACCTTGCATATTTCTCTGCAAAGCTTTCACAGCTGATGCTCAGATAGAAGTCGAAGTTCTCCTGCAGGCGTTCCACGTCACTTCCCACCTGTGAGAAGTCGAGGTGCATAATCTGGTACCTATTCCTGTACTCCGTCGGATGGTCGGCCACATAAAGTCCCTGGAACAACTTGTCGAAGTTGTCCTTCTCATTGATGTCGTAGTATGCCTCAAGCATGTTGAGGAACAAACTCTTGCCAAAGCGGCGTGGACGGACGAGGAACAGGAAGTTTCCCGCCAGTTCCATCTGTTCAAAGAACCTGGTC
>ONQB01000011.1:0-878 GCA_900319905.1 uncultured Prevotella sp.
AAGCAATTTTCTTCATGGACTGGCTTGGCCCCGCAGGGGAAGGGTTTAAATCTATGGGATAGCCGTCGAGCTTGCTCGTAAGGCTACCCCATAGATTTATACCCATAGCTCCATTGGGGAGCGAAAGCCAGTCCATGATTTTCCTCACTTTCTTATGAATGACGTATGGGTGAATGAAAAGTATGGTGTGCTATGGTTCTATTCACTATTCACAGGGATTATCGGGCGTGCTAATTTATAGGAATTGATGTGATGTCAAAATTATTTGTGTTAAAAGGCCTCTGAGAATCGCGTTTAAATCAACAAGGTGGTCGTTGGCTTGAAATACGCTCGTTTTGAGGATGCTATTAACAGATTGTAAATTAGGATGTTATATATTTGGTGGCTGATAATGTGCTTGTTTTTCTTAGGCATCTCGCCGAAAGGGCATTGGAATTTCGCCGGGATGTCATTGAGATTTCGCCGAAAAGGCATTGGAATCCCGCCGATATGGCAATACTGTAACGCCGAAGAAGCAACGGAGGTGGGATTATTGGATGATCCTGACTCGATTGTGCCCTTTTTTCGTTGCTGTGGAGTGTTAAAATCTTGATGGCATATTGTAAACAATGTTCATGGAAAAACGAGGAAATCACGAAAGTCGAGGGCATACGACCACCGCTGGCGCTCCTTGATTTTGTGGGCGCCGCAAGCGGCTTGAAATGAAATTTAAAATTATCGGCACATCCGATAAACCCTGTGGATGGAGAAGAGAACCCATACTATTCATTCACCCATGTGTCATCAATAAGAAAGTGAGGAAAATCATGTACTGGCTTTCGCTCCCCAATGGAGCTATGGGTCTAAATCTATGGGGTAGCCTTACGAGCAAGCTCGAC
>ONQB01000011.1:888-139290 GCA_900319905.1 uncultured Prevotella sp.
TGCGGGGCCAAGCCAGTCCATGAAGAAAATTGCTTCGGCATAAAATTGCACCTACGGTGCATAAAATATAAATGGCAATTTGCAATAATCGACCACGAAAAAGACGAGCTTTTTCTTGGACATTCCCCTCATTTGCACTACCTTTGGATAAGATAGGCTGCACTCGGTAATATCCACGAAAAAGACGAGCTTTTTCTTGGACATTCCCCTCATTTGCACTATCTTTGCATTATAAGTATGTATCAACAGTCAATCGTTCAGGCATTACAGCAACAGCGTCTGTTGCTCCAAATAGAGTATCAGACTGAAAAAGAGGCGTTTCGCAAGCAGACCGAGGCCATGGGCATTGGGCGCAAGGTGAAACGCGGTGATGCGTGGTTCCCTCTGCGGGTGGGGTCGTCGTTCTATAATTCTCTCAATCAGATGGCTGTTGAGGTGTTCCGCACAACGGATCAGGACATCACTCATAACTTCGAGTTTGGCAAGCCGGTTCTTTTCTTTCGCATGCCAAACGTTGGCGGAACGGCCAAGCCTCGCGTTACTTATTTCTCCTTCACGGGCACCGTTTCTTATGTCGATGGCGACCGCATGGTGGTCATCGTGCCTGAGGGTCATGCGCTCGACCTTCAGAGTTGTGAAGAACCCATAGGAGTGCAACTCTCTTTTGACGAGACCAGTTACCGCACGATGTTTGACGCGCTCGACCGCGTCATCAAGGCGAAGGGCAACCGGCTCGCCCGTCTGCGCGACCTGTTCTATTCCAACCAGCCAGCCCAGCGTTTCGGCTTTGCCCCCATGTCGTTTCCTTGGCTCAACAAGACACAAGAAAAGGCTGTCAATGAGGTGCTGTGGGCCAAGGACGTGGAGGTAGTGCATGGTCCTCCAGGTACCGGCAAGACTACCACGCTCGTTGAGGCTATCAACGAGACGCTCATGCGTGAGAGTCAGGTGCTGGTCTGTGCGCAGAGCAATATGGCCGTTGACTGGATTAGCGAGAAGCTCGTTGACCGTGGCATCAACGTGTTGCGCATAGGCAATCCCACTCGTGTTAACGACAAGATGCTCGGCTTCACCTATGAGCGTCGCTTCGAGGCCCATCCTGACTATCCGCAGCTGTGGGCCATTCGCAAGGCCATCCGCGAGCTACGCAAGCAGCGCAAGGGACGTGGCGAGAATTTCCATCAGAAGATGGAACGGCTCAAGTCGCGTGCCACTGAACTGGAGATACGCATCAACGCCGAGCTTTTCGGTGAGGCGCGTGTCATCGCCTGCACCCTGGTGGGTTCGGCCAATCGTCTGCTTGAGGGTCAGAAATTCGCCACGCTGTTCATCGATGAGGCTGCGCAGGCGCTCGAAGCCGCTTGTTGGATTCCCATACGCCGCGCCAACCGTGTCATCCTTGCGGGAGACCACTGCCAGCTGCCGCCGACGGTGAAGAGCATCGCCGCACTGAAAGGCGGATTGGGCAAGACTCTGATGGAACGTATTGTGGAGAACAAGCCGGAGTGCGTGACGCTGTTGCAGGTGCAGTATCGCATGAACGACGACATTATGCGCTTCTCGTCGGAGCAGTTCTATCATGGTAAGGTGAGCACGGCACCGGAGATCGCACAGCGCCGCAGCATCCTCGACTACGACATTCCGATGGAGTGGCGTCAGGTAGAGCCGATGCCCGACGACACGACGCAGGGTGAGTCGTTCGTCGCCGAGTCGTACGGCCGCATCAATCGTGCTGAGGCTGAACTCACGATGAATACCTTGCGCGACTATTTCACGAAGATTGGCAAGCAGCGCATCCTCGACGAGCAGATTGACGTGGGCATCATCTCGCCCTATCGCGCCCAGGTGCAGTATCTGCGCAGTCTCATCAAGAAGCAGGAATTCTTCAAGCCCTTCCGCCGGCTCATCACCGTCAATACCGTTGACGGCTTCCAGGGACAGGAACGCGACATCATCCTCATCTCGATGGTGCGTGCCAACGACGAGGGGCAGATCGGTTTTCTGCGTGACCTGCGCCGCATGAACGTTGCCATCACCCGGGCCCGGATGAAGCTCATCATCCTTGGCGACGTGGCCACGCTCTGTCATCATCCATTCTACAAAAAACTCTACGATTACGTGCAACAACTGAATCAACAATATCATCCAACATCTGAATAATATCCGTCAACATGTACCGAACTATCTTAACATTGCTCTTTCTTGGCACAACCCTTATACCCGTTGTGGCTGACGACAACGATGTGGTCATCAGCGAGGCCACTGACAACTACCGTGTCACTCTTCGCGACGGCAGGCCCGTGGTGGTGAACACTGCCGAGGTGACCTATCAGCTCAACAGTACGATAGGGCAGACCATACAGCCGGCGGTTTATTACGGCGATTTCATCTCGCTCAACAAGGCCGACTGCTCCCGTGCCACGGCCGCATACAAGACGGCCACGCCCGAAAACGTGTTCTACGATGATACGAAGGTGTGCTTCTTCACCACGACACTTGACCGTAAGCACAAGGAGGCCAACTTCAGTTATACGCGCACGTTCAGCGATGCCCGTTATTGGGCCCGCGTCTATCTTTCGGCCGACTATTTCGTGCAACATAAGCAGGTCACCGTGACGCTGCCGAAGTCGCTGTCCGGCTGGCGCATCGTTCCCCGCAACTGTGGTAGCAATATCCGGTTCACCAAAAGCGCAACATCATCGGACTCGGTGTTCACGTTTACCATTGACAGTCTGCCGCCCCTGACCGACGATGACAATCAGCCGCCCCTGAGTGCCGTGCATCCCCATTTCATTGTTGTGGGTCCCTTTGCCAATGTTGACTCCCTTTACCGCTGGACTCGCGGCATGCAGCAGGTTGACTGCTCGCTGCCCGGTCAGAGTCAGCTTGTCAGCTCCATCACGAAGGGTTGCCAGACACCGGAAGAAAAGTTGAGCGCCATTTATGGTTGGGTGCAGCGCAACATCCGCTATGTGGCTTACGAGGCCGGCGTGTCAGGCCATCGTCCCGACCGTCCCGCTGAGGTGTTGCGCAAACGCTATGGCGACTGCAAGGGCATGGCGCTGTTGCTCCGCACCCTGCTCAGGGCTGAGGGCTTTGACGCGCGGTTGGCCGAAATCGGCACGCGCGACAATGTCACCATCCGCATGAGCGACTTCCCGTGTCTGGCGGCTTCCAACCATGTCATCTGTGCCGTCATGCTCAAGGGCCGCACCTACTGGCTCGATGCCACGGTCAATTACACGCCCTACGACTATATACCCCAGCACATACAGGGACAGCAGGCGTTGGTGGAGAATGGCGACAGCTATCTGCTTGAGGATGTTCCCACATTGCCCGCATCATCGTCGGTTGACCGCCTTTCCTATCATTACAGCCTCGCAGCCGACGGCTCGCTCAAGGGTACGGCTGACTACCGCGTGTCGGGCGACATGAAAGAATATATGTTCAGCGTGCTGAGCCGGTTGAAGCACAAGGATCAGAACGAGTTCTTGGCCGACAATCTCAACAACGATGACCACAGCAATGTGGTCAGCGACGTGGCGTTCGACGGCGAGCATCCCGAACAGGAATGGGCCACCTTCTCCGGTAAGGTGACCAACAGCCATGCGGTACAGCGGCTTGATGGTGAAACCTATATCGAGCTCAATCCGCACAACAACTATTTCACCATGCGCATCGACACCACCGGCCGCAAGCAGGATTTCATGCTGCCGCTCTACTGCAACATTGAGCGTGAGGTCATTGTGGCGCTTCCGTCCGGCAGCAAGGTCACTTATCTGCCAAACCCCTTTACCACCACGCTGCCGCAGGGTACGCTCAGTTGCACCTTCCGTCAAGGCAAAGGCAGCGTCATCTTCGTCCAGCAGATGCACATCACCAACCGCCGCATAGCCCTCAGCGACATCCCGGCGTGGAACAAGGCCATCGACCAATGGACGGAAGCCTGCAACCAACAAGTCATCATACACTAAATGTCTCATTAATATGAAGAAAACGCTAACCTTTATCATCGCCTTGTGTTGTGCCATCAACCTCATGGCCTTTGATGAAGAAGACTATCGCGCCTATGCTGCAAGCATGCGCGAACAGGTGTGGAAGAAGACCGCCCTGCCGGAGTTTGACAATCACCGCTGTCCGCCATCCATGAAAAAGGAGTCGGCGGTCATCCTGGCCTCCTACGACGAGGTGACCATTGACCAGCGCAAACGGTTGCGCGGCAATGCTTTCAACCTGACGCTCTACAACGTGCGCCAGCTCACCTACAACCACATCAAGCGCCGCATGGTTGCCATCAACGACAAGCAGGCGCTGGAGCGGTTCTCGCAGTTCGACTACCAGGCCTTTAAGAAAGACCACACCTACGGCATAGGCGACGATGTCAGCTGTATGGCGCTCGGCGTGCGCGTCATCAAGCCCGACGGCACCATCAAGGAGGTGAGCACCGATGAGTTTGTACAGAATGCCGAGGGCAAGAAAGGACAGGTCAAACGTGAGAAGCTCACTGTGCCCGGCCTGCAGGTGGGCGATGTCATCGACTACTTCATGGCTGGCATGCTGCAGGTGCGCGAGGAGAATATCCCGCCGCTGAGCATATCCTATATCAACAACTATCCTACCCTGTCCTTCCGCGTGCATATCGTTGCCGACAAGGACCTCACCACGCAGTACCGCACGCTCAACGGAGCCCCTGATTTTAAATCATCGACCGACGAGGATGGCAATGTGGTCTTGGATGCAAAGATTGACAACATCACCAAGACCGAGCCTGACCTGTGGTACAATCCCATACGCCAGACCCCGACGGCCATCGTCTCTGTCACCAGCAAGAAAATAAAGTCGGAGTGGGTGCCGGCCAGCGTTAAGGACAAAGGCCTGCAGGCCAATCCCGATGCCGCAACCATTTTGAAAGACAGCTGGGATTACTGGAACGCCATCAACACGGCGCACAATGTCATGTACGCCAAGCAGGACCTGGGCAAGCAGTGCCGCAAGCTCACGTCGCTCACCACTGACCGGCAGAAGGCCGACTTCCTCTATCTCGGCAGCATGCAGAACCACATGGCCGTATCCGATTTCGACGACGATTACAACAGTGAGGAATTCTTTATCGAGGAGCTTGCCCGCATGTTCCGTCAGGTCAAGATACCTTTCAGTCGCATCATCACCACCTCGGTCGCTGACGAGCCTATCGACCAGCTCATCAGCTACA
Source organism: uncultured Prevotella sp. (assembly GCA_900319905.1). GTDB lineage: Bacteria > Bacteroidota > Bacteroidia > Bacteroidales > Bacteroidaceae > Prevotella. The sequence continues at coordinate 6,101 of ONQB01000011.1, forward strand.
GACATACGCACTGGCTGCTGAAGGTGGGCGACCGCTACTACGCCTTCAATCCGGGACCTATGGGGCCTGACTATATTCCCTCTTATCTGCAGGGTCAAAAGGCCATGATAATGGCCGACTGCAAGAATTTTGACAAGGAGGCGCAACCTATGACGCTTCCCGAATACCCCGTGACCGCCAACACCGACTCCATTACCGTTAATGTTGCGTGGGACGGCACCTCGGCCAAGATAAACCGCAAGGAGCGCCTCCGGGGAGCTGCGAAAGAAAATAGCAGTTTCTATCTGCCCACTACGCAGCAGTTGACCAATGCCTATGCCGACCATATGGCGTATGCCATGTACCGCTATGGCGACAAGTGGGGCAAGAAGGACAAGCAGTCACTGCCCGAGGTTATCCAGAAGCAGAAGGAAACCCAAAAACAGAACTTCAACAATGAGGTGAAGAATTATCTTGACGAGGACCCGCAGTCGGTTGACAGTTTTGCCATAGGCAGCTTAGGGCTTACCGATGCGCGTTCGCCTTTCTGCTACAGCGTGAGCTATACGCAGAACGGACTGATGAAGAAGGCCGGTCCCAACCTCATTCTGTCGGTCGGCAAGTTGATTGGCGACCAGATGAAGGTCGAGGGACGCGACCGTGAGCGCAGCGTTGACGCATGGCGCTCCTCATCGCTGGGCATTCACTGGGACATTACCATCAATCTGCCCGAGGGCTATAAGGTTTCCAAAGAAAGTCTCGCCACGCTCAATACGAGCCTCGACAATGCTGTGGCCGGCTTCACGGCGAAGGCCACAACGCAGGATGGCAAGCTCCGCCTGGTTGTAGATAAGGTTTATAAGAGCCGCATCACGCCCACAGCCAATTGGGCGCAATTGCTCAAGGTCCTTGACATGGCCTACGACTTTACGCAGAAACAAATCGTCGTAAAGAAGTAGCAAGATAAGGAAGTTGCGTATTTCCCTCGTTTGTCTTGCTCCTACCCATTTCGTGGGATATTGAGAAGATTAGAGAATATTGAAAATATTCAAGTTCAGCAAGTTTCTGACGATTGGCATGGGCCGGTCTTGGCTATGAAGTAATTGTTAGCATGCGAAGCTTGAATTAAAAATATATTATATTCTGCTATTTTCAGAATATCCCACGAAGTGGGTAGGAGAATAACAAAAATGCACAGAGATACAAATATAAGGTCAGATTGCTATCTTATACAACTGGAAAGAGTGGCTAAATCCATCATATTGCGGATATGAGTTGACGGGGTGAGGCTTTGTTTTTGAGCTGTTTCTCCGTAGCGGCTCCCCCAATCAATACTTTACCGCCCCTGCGAGGGATTGATTTACTTGCGAAGGCTGAAAATAATCATTAATTCTTTTGGTGGTATGAGGAATACTTTGTAACTTGCGCTGCATAATATATGAAGCGTAAGTTATGAAGCGTTTGAACAATCCTTTTGTGGAGTACGGATATAAAGGTGCGGATTATTTCTGTGACCGTGAGCAGGAGACGGAAGAGTTGCTGCGTGACCTTCACAATGAAAGCAACGTAGCTCTTATCTCGCCGCGCCGTTTAGGTAAATCGGGACTCATACAGCACGTATTCGATGCCATGCGCACGAGAGAACCTGAGAGTGTCTGCATCTACATAGACATACTGCATACAAAGAACCAGACGGAGTTTGCTGAACTGTTCTTCTCGCGTGTCATCGCTGCAATGGACAGTAATGCGCAGACAGCTTTACGTAAAGCGGCACAATTCTTCAAAGGTATCAGACCGACGATGAGCTTTGACGAGTTCAATGGCAGTCCGTCCTTTTCTATTGACATACAGCCATCTCAAGAGCAAAGCACCATTGAGCAGACATTCGACTATATTGCTAAGTCGGGCAAAAGGTGCTATATCGCTTTTGACGAGTTCCAGCAAATCACGGAATACCCTGAAAAGGGGACGGAGGCGTTGCTCCGTTCCATGATTCAGTTTGTTCCCAACGTATGGTTTATATTCTCCGGCAGCCGGCAACATCTTATGACTGAGATGTTTCTGTCAGAAAAGCATCCGTTCTATCTTGCGTCTCAGATGATGTCGTTGAATGTTATTGACGAGAAAAAATATTTAGCCTTTGCCAACAGATTCTTCAAAGAACAGGAACGGGAGATGAAGGACGAGGATTTCCATTACCTATATTCGCTTGTTGACGGTCAGACATGGTATGTACAGGAAATTCTCCATCAACTGTATGAGTTCCCTGATTCGCCGCTCGACCGTCAGCACATCAATCTGTCGATTGACCGATTGTTGCAAAAATGGAGCATCAGCTACTCCGGGCTTTATCAGGAGTTGACCGACAACCAAGCCCGTGTGCTTACCGCTATTGCCTGTGAGGGCAGGGTAAAGTCGCCTATGGGCAAGGACTTCATGCAAAAGTACCGGTTGCCCGCGCTGAGCTCCACCCGTCAAGCCCTGCAAAGTCTCACCCAACAAGAGAAGATTTATCATGACAAACAAGGTTATATCGTCTATGATCGTTTCCTCGGTATGTGGCTCAGGAGACTTAGGAATTAGGGTGGGGGAACGTCCCAAAAGACAACGCGGGGAAGGCTTTAAGAGGTCAGACTCCATTGGTTGCTAACTTGCATTAGACGTGAAGGCCATCAACGCGCAACCCCCAAGTCTCTCACGAGAATTGGGGGTTGACGTATTACCTGAAACTTTCTTTTGTATACCTTGGACTACTACCTATCGGTCCTAAAACAAATCTTAAACCTAAAACTAAAAGCCTATATGAATAAATTATATTTTTCTTCTTCTGTTCTCTTGCCGAGGTCCTTTCGGGCTCGCTTGGCAATGGTGTTCTGTTGCTTGTTTTTGAACACGGTGCAAAGATAGGTGTTTATTTTCATCGTTGCATTCATATTTGTCCTTTTGTGTACGGGCACGATGTGCAATCGTTTACACTTAAAGGCTGGTAGTACAGACGATGAGAATCGGGCGAAGACACACAAAAGGGGCTGTATCAAAATAGGAGAAGTTCAGAAGTCCGGAAGTACAGGAGTCCTGTCATTACATTAATGATACCTTATTATCAGGTACTTATGCATATGACTGAACTTCTGGACTTCCGGACTTCTGTACTTCTCCTATATCCTGTCTGGTCTGGATAAAATAAGGGGTGTTACAGATAACGTTGTACAAACTGACTGACGATGCGGGTGTAGGCATCGTGATGGTCGAGATAACTGCTGGCATGAGCTGAGCGGCGGAAGACAACCAGTTGCTTGGGTGCTGGCTTGGCAGCATAGAGCGGATATACCATGCGCGTGGGCACATACGTATCGTTGCCGCCATGGATGAAGAGCATCGGTTTCTTGCACTTCGCCACTTGCTTGAGCGGTGATGATTCGCCAAACGACCAGCCGTACTTCAGCTTGCACAAGGCCGACGCGGTGTAGAGCATGGGGAAGGCGGGCAGATGGAATTGGTCGGCCAATTCATACTCAAACTCATCCCACACCGATGTGTAGCCACAGTCCTCGACGAAGCATTTCACCGACGCCGGTGTCTGTTCGCCCGATACATCCATCGTTGTGGCGGCACCCATTGAGATGCCATGCACCACGATGCGGGCGTGGCCGGTGGAGTCGGCAAACAGCGAGTCGGCGATGCCTATCCAGCGTAGCACGTCGAGCCGGTCGGGCCATCCCATCTGAATGGACTTGCCCTCGCTTTTGCCACTGGCATGCAGGTCGGGAATGAAGAGGTTCATGCCCATCACCTTATTATAAAGGTAGCCCATGTGCAGCATGCTCATGGCGCAGTCGGTGTAGCCATGTACGAGCACTGCCGTCTTGGCGGTCTTGAAGGGTGCGGCCACGTAGACGGCATGGTGACGGTCGCCGTCGGGAGCTACAATGGTTGTGTCGTGGAAGGCTTTTGCCTTATTGAGAGAGTCTACCCACGGCGCAATCCATGTGTAACGCGATTTCATCACCGCCAGTTGTCCGGCATAGTCGCGGCCCTTGTTCACTTTTGGTCGTAGTGCGAAGTTGATGAGATAGGCACTGCCCAAAATGCTAAGCACGAGGACAAATCCCACGAAGATGCCCAGGCAGCCGAAGGTGATGCGAGATTTTTGCATGTCGTTACTTATTAAGTTTCCATGTCACGCCGTCTTTCGTGTCCTGCACGATGAAGCCTGCCTGTTCCAGCGTGTTGCGTATCTCGTCGCTGGTGGCCCAGTCCTTGGCTTCCTTGGCGCGTTGGCGCATGGCCAGCACCATGTCAACGATTTTGCCATAGGCTTTCTCACGCTCCGGCGAACCGGCTCCGCGATTGCTCTGAAGTCCGAGCAGGTCGAAGGTGAACAGCCGCATGGTATCGGAGAGCTCCTTCAGGTCGTCGGCCGAAATCTTGGTCTTGTGGTCAACGAGCAGGTTGACGAGATGGCAAGCCTCGAAAAGAGCGCTGATGACCAGCGGGGTCTGCAGGTCATCGTTCATGGCGTCGTAGCAGCGCTGGCGCAGTTCCTTGACGAACTTTGCCGTGTCGGGCTGCGAACCCTTCGAGGTCTGCACGCGGTCCAGTCCGGCGATGCCGTCCATGAGTCGCTCGTAGCCTTTCTGTGCTGCCTTCAGTGCGTCGTTGGAGAAGTCGACGGTGCCGCGGTAGTGAGCCGAGAGAATGAAGAAGCGGATGGTCATGGGCGAGTAAGCCTGCTCGAGCGTCGGATGGTTGCCCGTGAAGAATTGCTCCAGGGTGATGAAGTTGCCGAGCGACTTGCCCATCTTTTGCCCGTTGATGGTAATCATGTTGTTGTGCATCCAGTAGTGCACCATCTGGTCGCCTTGTGAGGCCACGGCTTGTGCAATCTCGCATTCGTGGTGGGGGAAGATGAGGTCCATGCCGCCTCCGTGAATGTCGAAGTGATTGCCGAGGTACTTCCGGCCCATGGCGGTGCACTCGCAGTGCCAACCTGGGAAACCGTTGCTCCACGGGCTCGGCCAGCGCATGATGTGCTCGGGTGTAGCCTTCTTCCACAGAGCGAAGTCGGCCTGGCATTTCTTCTCTCCCACACCGGCCAGCTCGCGCGAGTTGTTGATGATGTCGGTGAGGTTGCGGCCCGACAGTATGCCATACTTATGGTCTTTGTTGTATTTCTGAATATCGAAATACACCGATCCGTTGCTCTCGTAGGCATAGCCGTTGGCCATGATCTGCTTCACCAGTTCCTCCTGCTCGATGATATGTCCTGTGGCATGTGGCTCAATAGATGGGGGCAGCACGTTGAGCATCTCCATGGCCTTGTGATAGCGGTTGGTGTAGTATTGTGCGATCTCCATCGGCTCCAACTGCTCCAGACGTGCTTTCTTCTCTATCTTGTCGTCACCCTCGTCGGCATCGTGCTCCAAATGGCCTACGTCGGTGATGTTGCGCACGTAGCGCACCTTGTAGCCTAAGTGCTTCAGATAGCGGAAGAGCACGTCAAACGTGATGGCAGGACGGGCATGACCCAGATGTGGGTCACCATAGACGGTGGGACCGCAGACATACATGCCCACATGGGGAGCATGAAGCGGCTTGAAAAGTTCTTTCTTGCGAGTAAGCGTATTATAAATCAACAAATTCTGCTCCATATCTCGATTTGTTTGTATGGTAACTATTCTATGTTATTCTTACTGCAAAGTTACTGTATTTTTTTTGTTTAATAACGATTGTGGGTGGAATTTGTCCTCTTTATAACAATCTTCCTATTCTATCTGCTTCTTTTTACTATGCTTTGTCGCTATTCTTGTGTTTTCTGTTTATCTTTGCACTTATGGACAAGACTTATCGAATAGCTGATTTCAGGGCGTTGGAGCGTCCGGCTGTGTATGCCGACAATTACTATTTTGCCCTTTCTCCGTTGCGTGATTATCCGGCGCTGTGCAAGGGTGTGATGGTCAATGGTCTGTTGTTTCTGTTTTGCCTTGATGGGGAAGTGAGTCTGAAGGTCAACGACTGTCCGCTGACCATTGTGGCGGGCGATTTGCTTGTAGCGCCTCCCAATACGATGCTCGACGACATCCGTCCGTCGTCAGGAGGGTCGGCTGTCCTCGTTGGCTATTCCATTGACATTCTGGTGCGCATGCTCACGGGCAGCGGACGTGTGATGAAGGTCATTCGGGCCTTTGCGCAAAAGCGGGTCATCAACAACGATGAGCGTTACACCTACACCCGTGTCAACACGTTTCTCAATATCCTGCGATACCGCAATGCTGCCAACGATCTCTATCACGACGAGCTGGTTTATCATCTTTTTGCGGCCATGCTGTTCGATGTCATCAACGATCTGCACATACCCGAAGGCAGCGATGGGGCTGAGGTCGATGGCGTTTCGCACTATCGCACGGAGCATCTCTACAAACAGTTCCTGGCATTGCTGAACAAGGAGGATGGACGTGTGCGCCTGGTCAGCTACTATGCCGACAAGCTCTATATCACGCCCAAGTATCTGTCGAAGATCACCAATATCTATGAGGGACGTCCGGCGCTCGATGTTATCACGTCGCATGCGGTGGAGCGCCTCAAGATAGAGTTGCGCTATACCGACCGCCCCATGAAGGACATTGCCGATGAGTTTAGGTTTGAGAGCTATTCCTCGTTCTGTAAGTTCATAAAAAAACACCTTGGCTGCACGCCGCAACAATACAGGCAGGCGTCAGCGAAGGTGTAGTCTTGTTTCTTCTTGTGATGGTGACGGTCAGTCTATCCATCCGCGTCTTTTAAACTCCTCGTAGAGTGGCAGTGCGATGATCTTGGCATCGGGGTGCGGTGCGCCCGTAGTGCCAAGTGCACGCAGATCGAAGAAATGCTTCCAGTCGCTCAGGAAGGCAGTATGCACCAGTTCGGTGTTGGTGTCCAGGGGCAGCACAACGCGTGCCTCCTGTGGCTTCCGTCCGGCGGCAATGAGGTTCATGTAGGCCCGCTCGGTGGCGAGGTTGGCAAATACCCAGTTTTCTACGATGGAGGCCGATCCGTCGATCACCTTTCGCGACAGTTCCAGAAACTGCTGACCACTGAGGGTCAGTCGGCCGTCTCTCATCTGCGACGCCCATTCCGTGCCTTCCATCTCAGGTCTGATCCATGTGGGCAGGTTGATGGCGATCTCATTACCGAACTTGTCTTTGGAGTAGTTGCAGTAACGAGTGCTCTGCTCGGCGATGGAGTTGACGCGGTGGCGGTTGTATTCGCGTGAGATGGCAATCTGTGTGGTGAAGTGCACGGTGATGCGGCGGTCATGGTGCTCAGTGGGCTCTACCACGTGCTCGAGATCGCTGGTCCAGCCGTTGTCGTTGACGACGCGCAGGTTGGTGGTCACATAGAGCTTGTCGCCCACGAGATGGGTGTGGGTGAAGGGGTTGTCAACATAGCGCTTGGCGTCGTCGGGTACCTGACCGTCGGGACAGTCGAAGGTAAGGTAAACGGTGGCATGCTCAAGCATGGCTGTGTGATGGTTGGCCATCATGCGGCGGGCAAAGGGCTCAGCAGAGTCTTCGGTCTGGTGGTCCTCACTCTTATAGCACACACGGCCCGCACGCTCTACTTGACGGTAGATGCCATGCAGTCCTGGTTCTTGTTCCCATATCTCGAAGTGGGGTAAATTCACTCTCATAATCCTTTCTGTTGATGTTTTGTTAAGTGCAAAGGTAGTGCAAACAGGGGGAATGGCAAAGAAAATTCTGTGTTTTTTCTGTGACTTTGCTGTGCGTCATTACATTCAGACAGCGCGACTAAATATTCTTGTTGAGATGACGGTATTTCTTGGAAAAACCTTAATTTTGCAGATCGTATTATGGATGAATCAACATGTGTAACGCTGCTGCAGCAGCATGGCATCAAGCCCACGAGCAACCGCATCCTCGTGGTGAAGGCATTGGCGTCCGAGGAGTATCCCTCCTCGTTGTCGGAGCTTTGCGATCGTCTTGTGAGTGTGGACAAGAGCGGCATCTTCCGTTCGCTGGTCTTGTTTCGTGAGCACCATCTTGTGCATTCATTGGAAGATGGTGATGGCGGCATCAGATATGAGCTGTGCTTCAGTCATGATGACTGCAACGACGAGGACAACCATGTGCATTTCTATTGCATGCGTTGCCATCGGATGTTTTGTTTCTACGACTTGTCAGTTCCTGAAGTGCAACTGCCGCGTGGCTATTCGCTGGAGTCGGTCAACTATGTCATCAAGGGTGTATGCCCGGATTGCGCCAAACGTAAGTGAACCATCGGCCGTATGTCTTTCCTTTCCCGTCTAATAGCTTGGTATGAAGAACATGGTCGTGACCTTCCATGGCGCCACACGCGTGATCCTTATGCCATCTGGCTTAGTGAGATTATCCTGCAACAGACACGTGTGTCGCAGGGCATGAGCTATTGGTTTCGTTTCGTGCAGGCTTATCCCACGGTCGAGTCATTGGCTGCCGCCACCGAGGATGAGGTGTTGCGGTTGTGGCAAGGACTGGGTTATTACAGTCGTGCACGCCATCTGCATGAGGCTGCGCGCCAGATTGCGTCGCTTGGCTATTTTCCCAACACCCTTGCTGAGATCAAAACGCTGAAGGGCGTGGGCGATTATACAGCTGCCGCCATTGGGGCTTTTGCCTTCGGACTGCCCGTTGTGGCGGTGGATGGCAATGCCTACCGTGTGCTGGCCCGTCTGTATGGCGTGGCAACACCTATCAATACGACGGAGGGCAAGCATGAGTTCGCGCAGTTGGCTGATGTTGCCTTCGGTCTGCCGGCCCGACAGCCTCAGGATGGTGCTGTGGGTGAGACGTTCTTTGGGATGGCCAACTCGGCGATGATGGACTTCGGTTCACTGGTCTGCACACCGCAGTCGCCTGCCTGTACAGCCTGCCCCTTTGCAGAGAATTGTGTGGCTTTGCGTGAACATCGGGTGGGGGAGTTGCCTGTCAAACTGAAGAAGGTGAAGACCACCACGCGCCACTTCCGTTATTACTATCTGCGATATGAGGGGCAGACGGCTATCCATCAGCGTGGGGCGGGCGATATCTGGCAAGGACTATGGGAACCGCTGTTGGTTGACGACGGTCAGGTGCCCTCGTGGCTGGAAGCCTTGCGGCCCCGGTTGCTATTGACCAATGTGAAGCATGTGCTCACCCATCAGACGCTCTTTGCCGACTTCTATCTTGTCACTATCGACCACCGTCCGTCTCTGCCCGTCGGCTATTGTTGGATTGATGAGCATGATATCAGCCATTATGCTGTGCCGCGGTTGGTGGAACGGTTGCTGACCTCTCTCCGTCAGTAGTCAGGAACTTAATGCAGAATCCATCTATCATGCGCTTTGTCTGCTCATCAGCCTCCCGATGATGTTCCCGGTTGATGCGGGTGTTCATCAGTCGTTCGATAACTTTCTCCTGCCGTATGTTTTGGCTGTCATGGCCCAGGACGAAGGCAGGGTCGTGAGGCGATTTCTTTAGTGTTGTGGGATTGACATATCCACAGGCCTCCAGTCTCATCAGGCATCGGTGGAGCTCGGAGGGCGAATAGCCTGTAAGGCGCAGAAGTTGAGTGAAGCGTAACGGACTCCGATCGTCGCGTTGCCGGTCTGTGATATGTTGCAACACCACAAGGCAATGGGCCAATACCTCACTTATTGTGTACTCCACATCGCTGTCGGCACCTCCCAATGCCAGTTCTTGATTGGCATGGGTCAGTTCAGCGCAGCCGATGCAGATATACCATGAAATCTGCAACCACAAAAGGAAGAGTGGTAGGGCTGCAAGCGATCCGTAGATGAGGTTGTAACTCGTCACCACCATCTGAATGTGGACATAAGCCATCTGTAACACCATGATAAGACAGGCGGCAATGAGCGAAGGCCACCATGCGTGACGAATGCGTACTTTGGTATGCGGAATGATGGTGTAGATCATCAGAAAGAACACCCACAGCAGACATAGCGGAAGGACGATGCCTGTGGCGCCGCGCATGAAAGACGTGATGTACTGAATGGTGGGCAGATAGTCAAACAGCGAGTAGCTGTACATGGTGATGATGCTGCAGAAGATGATGGCCATCGGGGCGATGAAGATGGTGGCTGTGTAGTAGATCAGGCTTTCTTTCAGCGGCCGTTCATCCGTATCCCATATCATGCAGAACGTGCTTTCGATATTCATTAAGAGACTCATGATACTCCACAGCATGAGTACGAGGCCGACCCCGATGATAATGCCGGCGTGGGTGTACTGCAAGTATGACTGCGAGAGACTGATGATGGCCTCGTACACCTGTGGCTGTGCGGCGAATACCCGTCGGCACCATGCGATGACGTAACTCTCGAAGCCCAATCCTTTGCCTATGGCGAAGATGATGGCGAAGATCGGGATGATGGACATGAGCGTGTTAAAGGTAAGCTGGGCGGCAAAGCCCCAGTGGTGCTTGAGGAAGAGGTTCTTGTACAATAGGTATCCTCGCTGAAGGAGAAACCCCGTGAAGTCATCGTGCCATGACAAATTATGGCACGTTCTCATCTTCTGGTTTGCGCAAGCAATAATTCTTAGCATCTTCATGATAATCTACTATAAACAGGGTGTTCAAAACCACGGAAGACCAAAGCACCATCCGTCAGGAAACGCATGCTCAGCCTGGATAGGCGGTAGCTATCCGACGTAACCTCCCTTGTTGCGTATGTACTGCATGAGCTCAGCGAAGACAGGATTGGCCGCGAGTGTGTGCGGGTTGCCCGTGAGGATGAGTTGCTTGCGGGCACGGGTGAGGGCGACGTTGAGTTTGCGGTCGATGAGATGGCCGCTCTCCTCGAAGGTATTGGAAGCCAGAAACGAGAGTTGGTACTGTCGTTGGATGGTGAACGAATAGATGATGACATCGCGTTGCGACCCTTGGTAGCGCTCCACAGTATCGATGCTGATGTCTTCAAGTTCTGGCAATCCCAACTGTTCTATCTCCTTACGTATCAAGGCTATTTGGTTGCGATAGGGCACGATGACGCCCACAGTCTTATTGGGATTGAAGGCTTGTCCGTAGAAGCGGTGGATGCGTCGTATCATGTCGGCCACGATGTGTGCCTCACTGATGTTCACCTTGTCGCTTACCTCTGGTTGTTGGCAGTCTGCAGAGGCCAGGAACAGCAGCCGGTGGGTTTTGAGCAGATCATCGGTAGCGTCTTGTGAGGGCAGGGTGTAGCCGAGGTCAGTGGCCCGCTGATGCGGCAGTGGCACGGGCTCGAGATGCTCGGCGAAGTAAAACGTCTGATTGGGGAAGTCGGCAATGTCTGGATGCATGCGTCCTTGGTAATGCAGCGTGCCGATAAAGTCCGTGCGTCCTGCCCGTTGCTCCTGTCGGATGAGACGTTCGAAGAGCGAGTTCTTGCAGTCGGTCAGCCCGATGGCGCACAGGGAGGGTTCACTGACCGCACTGTCGGCGTCGTTCTGCTGCACCACGGCGGGTAGTTGTTTATAGTCGCCGATGAGGATGAACTTGTCGATGTCGCACGAGTGGGAGTACTGTGGACCGCTGTTTCCTCGATGGCTGGCCAGCAATCCGATGATGTTTGGCTCGAGTATCTGTGAGGCTTCGTCGATGACGGCCAGACTGAAGTGCATGATATCGAACAGATAAGCCCGGGCTTGTATCATTGACGTTGTGCCCACGACGATATGTGTGTCGTGCAGCAGTTGTCGCATGTCGTTGAGCTTGGGTGAAGTGCCAATCTTCTGCGACAAGAGGTGGGCTGCATAAGCCGGAGCGCAGCTCAGCTCATGCCCAATGCGGATGTAGTCGAAGCCGTTGTCCTCAAGCATGCCACAGATCTCGTCGACGGCGCGGTTGGTATACGACATGAGAAGTAGTGAGGGTTGTGGGTTGTCGGCAAAAGCCTCCCGCACGATGTACTGCAAGGCCATGGATGTCTTGCCAGTCCCCGGAGGTCCCACGATGAGGAAGAAGTCGTTGGCCTGCTTGGCTCTCAGCAAAAGATTGTCAAGTGTGGGCAGGTATGACTTGGAAAGCTGTCGGCTCTTGTCGGCTGAGGGTGGGCGCTGCCCGAGCAATAGGTCCTTGCGGTCTTGTGGAGCAGTCACTAGCTCGTAAAGGGCGCGCAAGTTGGCGCTTCCACCGACGTCACTGCCTGCATGCTCGATGCACCAGGAGAAGGGGGAGGCAGGGTGGGCAGAGGAGGCAGGGTAGGCGGAGTAGGAAGAGTAGGCAGAGGAGGCGGAGAAGGCGGGGTAGGAAGATGGGGAAGAAGATAGGGTGGCAGGCGATTTAGCAACTGGTGATTTAGCAGGTGCGAGCAAGTGACCGTCGTAGGGCAGGTGGTTGAAGATATCAGTGTTCTGCTGACCGTCGGCCAGCACCACGGTGAGACGGTCGGCGTGCAGCTCATCGATGGTACCTTTGAAGAGCAAGGCCTTGCGCACGTCTGGCTCCTCGTTGGTGGGATAGGCATAGAGGAAAACGCTGTCGCCACGTCGGAAATTGGGCAGGAAGTCTTCACCCTGTTCGGGAATGGAGAACAGCAGTGTAGTGACGCTTGGCGTGTCGGAGGAGATAGGGGAACCGCCTTGTGTCGACATCAGTTGCAGGTCGGTGTAGATGGATCCGGTCTCCTTTTTCTCCGCCAGTGGCATGTTCCATAGGCTGGCCATGTTGTTGCCCACCACATCGGCCACACCTACCTTCGACAGCAGGTTCTCGCGGATAACGAACTGTGTCATCCGGCAGAAGTAGTCTCTTTCGATGCCGTGCAGTTGTTGCAGTGGACTGAGGAGGTTGACCAACTGAGGCCGTAGGTAGTTGTCGTAGAAGAAGCCACTGCTGTGGGCGACGTTCAGCGTCTGCTCAGTGAGTTGTGGGAGGATGTCGCGCAGTCCCTTGGTGGCTATCTCAAACTCGATAGCGATGGCTTCGTTGCGGAAGCGCAGGGCCTCGTATACCAACTGACGCAGGTTGGCCACGTTGACCAGTCCATCGGGCAGGCCAAACTTGGAATAGAGCAGGTTGATGCTCGTGTGTTGCTCATGGAAGTTGAAATAGAGAATGCCGAAGTAGAGCAGCAGCTGCACGTAGTGCTTCTCTACGACCTTGTTGCCGTGGCTGTTGTTGAAGTTGCGTTCAATAAAGTAGTTACGTCCCGATTTCTGTTCGACGAGCAGTTTGAGGTCTGTGGTCATGAGGTCGACACGTCCCTGCAGTCCGAGCTTCTCACAGATGAAGGTTGGTTCCACGATGGCTTTCTTCATGTCGTAGTGGCGTCGCAGTTCGTCGACGATGTCTTTGAGGTTGTCCGTCTGCCGTGCGGCATCGTTTTTGAACTTCACTGCATCAAAGTCGGGGCAAGCCACATATTCGAGTGCTTTCTCCCGGAAACTGCGCTTGAGTGACTTGCCCATGGAGGCTTGCGGGTCGTTGATGGTGTCGTCGAGGGCGCATCCGGCGTAGTTACCCAGCAGAATCTCCTGCGAGTTGGCCTTTGGCTTCAGTCGGTTGATGAAGTAGAGCAGTGGGTGGTGGCCGTACTCCTCAAAGCAGGCGGCGATGGTGCTGATATCCATCAGACAGTCAGGCTCCACAATGATGAGTCGAGGTGTGATGTTGGTGCCTTTCACCTCGCAGTCGAGCAGGTTGAGGTGCATGCCTTCATGCAGCAACGGGTAGAGATAGTCCATATGGGCGTACTGCCGTGCCTCGGTGTAGTTGACGGTGTAGATGGTGTCGGCACCGTCCTCGTCGACGATCACGTTGATGGTGTGCTCATCCCAGCTTTTCACGATGCACCTCTTGTCGGGTGTGTTGGCGTGGATATGGTCGTTGCGTAGTCGGTTCTTCTCATTTTCGAAGGCATCGTGTGGCAACAGCACTGAGAGGTCACCAGGGATGGAGGTGCGAAACACACGACTCACGAAGGTAGCCAATGCACGCACGTCGTAGCGCAGTGTCTCCCCGTCCAATGGCTTGCTGCGGTTGGTGTCGCGCCGAGCCTGCCGGATGGCGTTGGCCTCGGCTTCGCTTATGGACAGCTGAAGGATGAGGCGCTCGGTCTGTGCGTTGAGATCGCCGAAGGCAAAGTGCGAATTCCTTAGTCCGTAGGCACATATTAGGATGAGTGTCTCGTGCATCACCTTGTTCTTGATGGCGGGTGTCATCTGGTGGTCGGTGAGCACCGTGAGGAGGTTGTGATACAGCTCGGTAGCGGTGGTGTCGGTCATGTCGTGCAGTGTTGATTATTTACCGGCCTGTCGGGCCTTCAGTTTGTTGGCTTCCCATTCGATGAGTTGTCTTTTCAACTCACGTCCCCAGTGATATTCACCGATAGTGCCGTCGCTGTGGATGACGCGGTGGCAGGGAACGAGCATGGCCACGGGGTTCTGGGCGATGGCGGTGGCTACGGCACGCACAGCCTTTGGTTTGCCGATGCGCTCGGCGATTTGCTGATAGGTGGCGGTGGTGCCGAATGGGATGTTCTGCAACTCATGCCATACCTGTAGTTGGAAATCGGTGCCATGCAGGTCGAGCTTGATAGGATGGTCGTAATCCTCGAAGATGACACGTTCTACAGTCTGCGCCATGGTGTCGCTCTGTGTTGTCGGGGTGTACTGCCCCCAGCGCTGGGCCAGTTCGTGGATGGTCTCCAGACGGTTGAAGTCGAGAAACTGCAGATCGCAGATGCCGTCCCATGTGCGGGCGACAATGATCTCGCCAAAGGGTGACTCGCTGAAGCCGAATTCTACTTTATTGCTTTCCATTATCAATGTTCTGTCTAAGTGTTTTCTCTGTGGGGGTGCTCGTGATGGGGTGTTGTTGTGGCATGCTCAACTGCGGCTCACTTGGAAGCCTACGGTGCTGAGCGTCATGTCGACGAAGCGGGAGCGGTTGTTGAGCGGATGGTCGCGCAGAATGGTCTTGACGCGTGCGGCAGCTTCGGGGTCTTTGGCCACCATGTAGAGATAGCCTCCGCCACCTGCACCGGGTAGTTTATAACCGAGGCAGAGGTCGTCGATGAGGTGCGTGAGTCGTTCTATCTCCGGCGGGTTGGTACCGGCGTCGAGGCGTTGGTTCTGTTCCCACGTCTTGCGCACCAGTTGACCCATGAGCTGGAAGTTGTCACGTTGCAGGGCATCGTACATCGCCAATGCGTGTTGCTTCATCTCGCGGAGCAGGGTGAGCTCGTCGGCCTGGTTGAGGAACATGCGTTCCACGATCTCGCTTAGGATGGTCTTGGCCGTGCGAGTGATGCCAGTGTAATAGAGCAGGTGACAGGCCTGGTATTCGGGTTGCGTGTAGAGGTCGTTGGGCAACCATCTCACCTGTGGCGACTGCAGACTGCCTGGTTGTGTCTGTAGCAGTTTGACGCCCGGCAGCAGTCCTCCGTATTGGTCTTGCCAGCCGCCGCCCGTGGTGAGCAGTTGCTCGAGGACGAGCGTACGCTCGCCTATCTCGTTCTTGTCCCAGCCGAAGCCCAGGTAGTCGTTGAGTGTGCCCAGCACGTTGGCTGCCAGTACGCTGCTCGTGCCCAGTCCTGATCCGGCGGGAATGGCGGAGAGCAAGGTGATTTCAAGACCACCGCCCATGTCCTCGAGCTGTGCGTGCAGCGACGGGTAGTTGATGTCGGAGAACATGGGATGGAAGCCGCACAGCACGAGTGCCGCTTTGGGAATGGAGAAGGCGCTGCCCACATGGTTGAAGTCGGCTATCTCGTCATAGGTTGTCACTGTCTCTGACACGCCGAGGTCGATGCTGCGGATGATGATATGTGGTGCTCTGGTAGGCTTGACATAAGTCTGGATGGGCGGCTGTCCGTTGAGTTCGATGGCAAGGTTCACTACGTTGCCGCCTTCGAACACGCACTGTGGCGGGGTGTCGGTCCAGCCGCCGGCGATGTCGATGCGCACGGGCGACCGGCCCCATACTATCTGGTCGTCACACACCATGCGGTGCGGGTGCAGTCGCTGACCTTTATAAGGTGCCATCAGTGCTTCGCGCAGCAGGGCGAAGGCTCTGTGGCTGTCAGTAGCAGCCTGTGAGTTGGCGCTGAGGCGACTGCGGAACATGGCATCGCTGAAGCGCTTGCCGATGGGGGCGTCGTCAGGCAGGGCGGCAGGCATGGGTACGCCTAAGCGGTTCATCTCGCGGGCAGCGTCGTCGAGGTCGAGTTGATAGAACACGCTGTGCTCGTGGTTGGCCGCAAGCTGCGCATAGTTGTGGGCGCGGTAAGCACGGCGCTGGCCGACGAGGCGCCGCAGGTTGGCACGCTCCGACAGTTGTTCGGCGCTGAGTAGGCCGTCGGCCGGTTGCTGACTCTCGTGCTGCATGTAAGCATCGAGATGCTGGAAGGAGGCGAAGTAAGGGAAGCGGGGCGTGGTCTGCGCCGCTCCTGCGAACTTGTCGTAGAAGCCATAGCGGCGTACCACCCATCCTTCGTCGCCGACGGGTACGAAGTCGATGCACTGCTCCTCGTGGAGGGTCACGTGCCAGTCGTTGGCCGGTGCACCAGTGACGATGTTCTTCTTTGTGAGCGTCCATCCCTTTGTCACCGTGCTGTTCTCTATCCACAGGTTCTCGTTGCTGTCGGTGAAGACTATATCTGTGATAGCGTTCTGCACGAAGATGGAAGGGGCGGGCTTGCAGGAGTGGTGCATGATGAGGCGTTGGTCGCTGACAAGGTTTTGCAGGGCAAGCGTCGACGACAGCAGTTCGTGTGACGTGCCGAAATGGTAAAATTCGCCGCCCGGCAGTGGTAGCACGGCAACGGAGAGTTGAGCCAGCTCGTCATCGTGCAGGGTGGGTTTGTCGCCCAGGCAACAGCCGAAGGTACCATAGAGATCGTATTCGTCGATATGGCCGTCGTGTGTGGAGCGTTGTGTGAGCAACTGCACGGCGCGGTCGCTGAGCAGCCACACGCCGATGTCGGTGAGGTAGAGGCTGTCTTTCTGCAAGGCATTGAGACGGTCTACCGATGGCTTCTGTAACATGCAGGCCATGCGCGAAGGGTTGGTGCGGGGCACGACGAATACGCCGTGGTCTTTGGCAATTTCCGGACCGAGCCATAGCCCGTAGCATACCACGTCAGCTTCGGGAATATCCTGCAAGGGTTGTGTGGCTCTGATGAGCACGTCGCCGCTCACTACCATGGTGTGGAGTGACTGCGGTGCCCTGGCCATGATTCGTTCGTAGAGTGGTATCTGCAGGTCGAGCAGCGTCTGTCGCAGGCGTTGACCGCGTTCCCAGCGCAACACGGGGATGGGTGTGAGCACCTTGCCCGAAGGGGCATAGGCGGGCAGGCGACGGCTCTGTCCACCGGCATGGACCAGCACGCGCCGGTCGGCACGCAACCATTCAGCGAAGGCGTCGGGGTGGGACAGGCCGTCCTGGCCTGTATCGTGACGGAAAGCCTCCAACAACAGCCACGACGTGCCGCCGCCGGAGCCTAACTTATGTCCTACAGGATCGTTGCTGCAAAACCATTCGTCTTGTGGCAGACCGGTGATGTCGTGGAAACTGTCCACAAGATTCGGGGGTAAAGAGAGTAGTTTTTTCATCGACTTTTCACTTTTACTTTGCAAAAATACGAAAATGTCTTATTGCTGTGAAGATTTTTCTGTACTTTTGTACGGAAAACCAGTAAATCTTGTGCTCATGCAACATCAACATTCCGCTGACACGAAGAAAACGGCTGACGGACTCTTTGTGAAGAATGGCGTCAACTACCTTGTGCCTTTTATCATGATCACCACTTGCTTTGCGATGTGGGGCTTTGCCAATGATGTCACCAACCCGATGGTGCAGTCGTTTGGCAAGATTTTCCAAATCAGCAAGTTTGAGAGCAGTTTCGTACAGGTGGCGTTCTACTTGGGCTATTTTGTGATGGCTTTTCCGGCCTCACTGTTTATTCAGCGCTATTCCTACAAGTCGGGTGTGCTCACGGGCCTCGCGCTCTATGCCATAGGCGCCCTGGCCTTTATACCTGCCAAGTCGATGGGCGTGTTCTGGGCATTCCTTCCGGCTTACTTCGTGATGACGTGCGGCTTGTCGTTTCTGGAGACGTCGTGCAACCCCTTTGTCTACTGCATGGGCAGCGACCGCACGGCCACGCGCCGGCTCAATCTGGCGCAGGCTTTCAATCCGCTTGGTGCCATCATGGGTGCGTATGTGGCATTGACTTATGTCTCGACGAGCCTTAATCCCGCGTCGGACGAGACACGGCACCAATTGCTGCTGTCGGCCCCGCAGCAGTTTGAGATGATCAAGACGCACGACCTCGACGTACTGGTTCAGCCTTACGTGTATGTGGGATTGGTGATACTGGCGTTGCTTGTGGCAATCTTTCTTACGAAGATGCCGTCGGTGGGCGACGATGGTGAGAAGAAAAGTCTGCTCACGGCCATCAGGCAGCTGTCTCACCAGCGCAACTATTGCTACGGCGTAGTGGCACAGTTCTTCTACATCGGTGCACAGACGGTGTGCTGGGCCTACATCATCTACTACGGCCTTCATGTATTTCATGACGGCGAGGGGATGGACGAGCAGGTTGCCCATGCCCTCACTACCAACTGCTATCTGTTGGCGTTGGTGCTCTTTGCCGTTGGCCGTTTTGTGTGCACCTACTATCTGAAGTTCGTCGATGCGGGCCGTTTGCTGTTCATCCTCGCTGTGGCTGCCATTGTGCTGCTGTCCTGCGTTATCTTCGTGGGTGGCCGCATTGGCCTGGGTTGTCTCGTGGCGGTGAGCGGCTGTATGAGTCTTATGTTCCCCACCATCTACGGCATTGCGCTCAACGGACTGAAGGATAACGTGAAGTTCGGTGGTGCCGGCCTGGTGATGAGCATCCTGGGCGGTAGCGTCATTCCACCCGTGCAAGCTGCCATCATGGACATTGGAGGACAGTGGCATGGTCTGTCCGTGCTCAACCTGAGCTTCTTTGTCCCGCTCGTGTGCTTCCTGGTTGTGGCGTGGTATGGAAATCAAAACAAACAAATAAAGTAATATGACAAAAGAAGAATTGATGCGGCGCGCTATTGCGTTGAGTGAGGAAAGTGTGCGCCATGGCGGCGGTCCGTTTGGTGCCGTGATAGCCCGTGACGGCGTTGTCATTGCCGAGGCTTCCAACAGTGTGACTCTTGACAACGACCCGACGGCTCATGCCGAGGTCAATGCGATACGCAAGGCTTGTGGCCGACTGGCGACATTCAACCTCAAGGGTTGTGATATCTATTGCTCATGCGAGCCATGCCCCATGTGCTTCGGTGCCATTTATTGGGCAAGCATTGATACCATCTATTATGCCAACAACCGGAAGGATGCGGCGCGCATTGGCTTCAGCGACGATTTCATCTATCAGGAGATCAGTGAGGCACCCGCACAGCGTGAGAAGCCGATGATCGAACTGCTGCCCGACGAAGGAAAGAAGGCCTTCGAAATGT
Organism: uncultured Prevotella sp.; assembly: GCA_900319905.1. GTDB lineage: Bacteria > Bacteroidota > Bacteroidia > Bacteroidales > Bacteroidaceae > Prevotella. The sequence goes on from ONQB01000011.1 coordinate 25,534, forward strand.
GGGAAAACAGCAAGGACAAGAAAGAATACTGATGCTGTCAGAGCAGTTGTGCCACCTTATCTAAGAGCTGTCGGTCGGCTGGCAACCAGTCGACACTTTGCAGCTGTTGTTTGCTCAACCATCGGGCTGCTTCATGCTCCAGTAGCGTGAGGTGGCCCGATTGTATTTTACATTTATAGCAGGCCATCGACAAGTGGAAGTCTGGATAGTCGTACTCGACGTTGCCTACCAGTTGCTCCACGTCCACCTCGGTGGCCAGCTCTTCTCTGATCTCGCGTCGCAGGGCGTCCTCGGGTGTTTCACCAGCTTCTATCTTTCCACCGGGAAACTCCCAGCCGTCCTTATATGCTCCGTAGCCGCGCTGTGAGGCAAACACCTTGCCCTCATGGCAGATGACAGCGGCAACGACATTGATGTGTTTCATATGTCTGTCTCAACTAAGTCTGCTGAAATAAGTGATCACTTCCTCCCATGTCTTGAAGTCGGGACTACCCAACTGGATAGCAGTGCAGAGCAGGTTGTCGTCGGGCTTCATGTCGATGTAGAAATCGCCATAGAGCAGTGTCTTCTGGTTGGTGTAGATGACGTGGTCGTGAGCTGGTGTAGAGAGGTATTGCTCAATCCATTCAGCCGCATGTGTGAGGTCATCGTGGCAGTTGGTCGGTGCTGGAACGACGATATACACCTGGTAGCGTTCAATGAGATAGGTGAAAGCCTTGTGCAGACTGGCTTTCGGTTTGCCGTAGTTATCTACAAGAGTACTCCAGTCGATGTACACAATCTGGCGCTCGCGTCCTTCCTGCCGGTCGTCAATCCAGCGGATGACGGGCACCACGCCATTGATGAAACTGCTGTCGTCCATGCGGTGGGCACCATGGAAGTGGACTGCCTGCGGGTAGTGGGCGGTGAAGTCGCCCCAGGTGTGCACCAGGTCGTCCTTGTCGCCGAACAATCCCCACACGCGTTGTTGTTCGCGTGCCTTGTCTTCCGGTGTCATGGTCTCGAGCTGCGTGAAGCATTGCTCCGTCGTCTCCTTGTATTCCTTTTCCAGTGCCTTGGTCACCATAAACTCTGTCTCGCCGTCCTGCCTTGGGTTCTGCCAGGTCTGTTTGCCCGTCATGCCGTGCTCCTTCATCGTTGTAGCCATCTGGAAGGCGGGATTCACGCAGATGCGGTCGTAGCCATAGAGCATCTCTGTGTACATGCCGCCCATCGACGTGCCGATGATCAGGTCGGGCTTCACCTCGTCCACCTTCTGGCGGAGCAGTGCCATCGCGTCAGCGGGATGCAGTGGCAGGTCGAAGGCCACTACCTTGGCGTTGGGAAAAGTCCGGGCGATGAGCTTCACCGTGCCGGATGCGGCTGATGAACCGAACCCATGGTTATACATGATGGTCTTGCCATCCATGAGATCGGGATATTGTAAGACGTAATCGTTCTCCATAAAACTTTATTTTTCGTTATCTTGACTCCAGTAATGTGTGTCCGACATTACATGATGCAAAGTTAGGAAAAAATAATGTTCTGTCAATAAAAGATGTGAAAAATGAGAACGAAATAGAGTGAGATGGCAAGAAAAGCCGTATATTTGCAAATAAGAATAAAAGCCAATTCTAATCATTCATATCATAATGAACAAACTCTTATTATTATCTGCTATCACGTTTGTTGGCCTGGCGGCGAGCGCCCAGTCAAGATCGCCCCAGTCGAAAGCCACCAGGACAGGCGTGGCCACGACCGTGACTTCTGCCATGCCTTCTTGGACGGAATGGCATGACCAACAGGTCAACGAGGTCAACCGCTACAAGTTGCACACCAATTTCTTCGCCTACGAGGATGAGGCTAAGGCTGAGGCCGGCGACCTTACGAAGTCGGCTAATTATCTCTCGCTCGAAGGTCCTTGGAAGTTCCGTTGGGTGGCCAACGCCGACCAGCGTCCCACCGATTTCTACAAGACCGACCTCGACGACTCGTCGTGGACAACGATGAATGTGCCTGGCATATGGGAGCTCAACGGCTTCGGCGACCCGGAGTATGTGAATGTGGGCTTTGCCTGGCGCTATATGTTCAAGAACAACAACGTCTACAATGGCTGGAAACCGGAGTATGCGCCTGAGAATGCCACGTTGACCAGCGTGCCTGTCAAGGACAACCACGTGGGTTCCTACCGCCGTTATGTCGACCTGCCTGCATCGTGGGACGGCCGGCAGATCATCGCCCACTTCGGCTCGGTGACATCCAACATGTATCTCTTTGTCAACGGACAGTACGTGGGCTACACCGAGGATGCCAAGGTGGCTGCGGAGTTCGATATCACCAAATATGTCAAGCCCGGCCGCAACCTCATCGCCTTCCAGACCTTCCGCTGGTGCGACGGTTCCTTGGATGAGGACCAAGACTTCTGGCGCCTCTCGGGAGTGGCACGTCAGAGCTACCTCTATGCGCAGGATAATAAGGTGCATGTCAACAACCTCCGTCTGACGCCCGACCTGGAGAATAACTACAACGACGGCGAGCTGCTCATTGACGTGTTTGCCAAGGGCATGCCTGTCATAGACTTCCGTCTGCTCAACGCCAACGGCACGGTTGTGGCTAAGTCATCGGCCGACTTCAACCGTCGCACCGAGGGAACAGCCCGCTTCATGGTGCGCAACGTGAAGAAGTGGACGGCAGAGACACCTTATCTCTATACGCTCATCGCCACGGTGAAGGACCGTAAGGGCAACGTCGTGGAGGTCATTCCGCAGAAGGTGGGCTTCCGCAAGGTGGAGATCAAAAACAAGCAGTTGCTCGTCAACGGCCAGCCTGTGCTCATCAAGGGTGCCGACCGCCACGAGATGGATCCCGATGGTGGCTATGTGGTGACCCTGGAGCGCATGCTGCAGGATATCAAGATCATGAAGCGTCTCAACATCAATGCTGTGCGCACCTGTCACTATCCCGACGACCCGCGCTGGTATGAGCTGTGCGACCAGTATGGACTCTATGTCACGGCGGAGGCCAACCAGGAGAGTCATGGCTTCGGCTATGACAATACTTCGGAGGCTAAGAAGGAGAACTTCGCACGCCAGATACTGGAACGCAACCAGCACAACGTCGAGACGCTGTTCAACCATCCCAGCATCATCGTGTGGAGCCTTGGCAACGAGACCGTCGACGGTCCTAACTTCACGGCCGCCAAGGAGTGGATTCTCAGTCAGGACAAGAGCCGTCCTATCCACTGGGAACGTGCCGGGACTGGCGATAACTCCGATCTCTTCTGCCCGATGTACTACAGTGTGTGGAATTGTGAGAAATACTGCAAAGACCCCAACTCTCCCAAGCCGCTTATCCAGTGTGAGTACAACCACACGATGGGCAACTCGTCGGGCAACCTCAAGGAATACTGGGACCTGGTGCGCAAATACCCCATCTATCAGGGCGGATATATCTGGGACTTCGTAGACCAGGGCCTTCACCGCAAGCCTAACTTCGTGGCCAGCCGCACCGTGGCCGACTACGATGCCATCGCCGCCAAGTATGAGCCGGGCACGGGCAACATGTCGCCGCTCTACACCTATGGTGGTGACTATAACAGCAAAGATGCTTCTGACAACAACTTCAACTGCAACGGCATTATTGGTCCCGACCGTCAGCTCAACCCTCACGCTTACGAGGTAGCCTATCAGTATCAGAACATCTGGGCCGAGCCTGTCGACCTGCAACAGGGCAAGATCAGTGTGCACAATGAGTTCTTCTTCCGCGACCTGAGCAACTACTACCTGACCTGGACGCTCGTCAAGGATGGCAAGACCGTGCAGAGCGGCCGTGTAGATAAGCTCGACGTGGAGCCGCAGCAGACCGCGCAGCTCACGTTGCCTTATCAGGTGCCTGCCGACGGTGAGGTTATGCTCAACCTCTCGTTCAAGTTGAAGACCGCCGAGCCTCTGATGAGTGCCGATCAGACGGTGGCCACACGTCAACTCGTCGTGCGCGAGAATAAACCCGCATCGTCGTTCGGTCTGACCGCTGGCACTGTGAAGATTCAGAACAAGAAGAAAGATCCGCAGATTGTGCTTACATCCGACAAGATGACGATGGCCTTCGACAAGACCACTGGCCTGCTCACGCAGTACACCGTCAACGGAAAGCAGATGCTCGGCGAGGGTGGTACGCTGCGTCCTAACTTCTGGCGTGCCGTGACCGACAACGATATGGGTGCCAACCTACAGAACAAGCTCAAGGTATGGCGCAACCCGACGATGAACCTCAAGAGTCTGGAGGCCAACAAGGTGAAAGCCGGTAAGAACGTGATGGCAGAGGTGAAGGCCGTCTATGACATGCCCGATGTGAAGGCCACGCTCACTCTGAACTATATGATTGACGGCAATGGCGGCATTGGCCTGACCGAACAGCTCACGACTACTGCCGGTGCGAAGGTGCCCGATATGCTGCGCTTCGGCATGGTGATGGATATGCCTTACGACATGAGCCAGAGCTCGTACTACGGCCGTGGTCCGATTGAGAACTACAGCGACCGTGACGGCGGCCAGTGGATAGGCCTCTATCAGCAGACTGCCGACCAGCAGTTCTATCCTTACATCCGTCCGCAGGAGACTGGTACGAAGAGCGATATCCGTTGGTGGCGTCAGAGCGACAGCACGACGGGTGGTGTCCTTCTGCAGCCCGTAGGCTCTTGGATGGATGCGTCGGCCCTGCACTACGCCCTCAGCGATCTCGACGAGGGTAACGAGAAGCATCAGCGCCACTCTCCTGAGGTGAAGAAGAGTAAGTTCACTGAGCTTTACTTCGATCTTATCCAGCAAGGTTTGGCCGGTGAGAACAGCTGGGGTGCTCTGCCTCTCGAAAAGTATCGTGTGCACTATGGCGACAAGACCTTCATGGTGCTGATTACTCCTAATAAATGAGGCCTCACCCCAAGCCCCACCCCTCTTTAGCGCCAAAGGCGCTAAAGAGTTGGAGACGTATCAAAATTGAGGAAGTTCAGAAGTCCGGAAGTTAGGAAGTTCTGTCAAATGTATAAGTATCTGATAATAAGGTATCATTATAGTAATGACCGAACTCCTGGACTTCTGAACTTCCGGACTTCTGAACTTCCTCAATATTGATACATCGCCTTTACTTATGTCCCACACTTATGGTGTTGCCTGCCGTTGACGAAAATCGCATACGCGGAAAATTGCCCTCGAGCATAAAATAATGCGGTTGCCCTTGAGCCGTCAATTGAAACTAGCCCTCCCCATTTGGGGGAGGGTCCGCGCGTAGCGCGGGGGTGGGGCTTATTATCTTCCGTAATACGCTCGTACGAGCGGCTCAATGCATTTCGGCACCATGTCGTTGAACGGCTCCCCGTCCTTGGCGCGTCGGCGTATCTCCGTGCTGCTTACGGGATACAGTTCGGTGTTGACGAGGCGCACCTGTGGAGGCAACTGGCCGTTGATGGCATAACCCTCGCGGGGATAGACGATGATGGGGAAATGCGAAAGAATATAGTCCGGTTCGGCCCAGCGGTCGAATGCCAGCCAGTTGTCCGCACCAATAATGAGGGCGAACTGCCGGTCGGGATAGGTCTGGGCCAGGTGCTGCAGCGTGCGCCAGGTATAGGACGGTTTGGGCAGATGAAACTCGTAGTCGGAGGCCACCATGCCAGGCTCTGCCGCCAGTGCTCTTCGGGCCATCAGCAAGCGCTGTTGGTCATCGATGAGGTCGATGCTGCCTTTCTTAAAGGGATTGAGCGGCGACACCATAAACCATACCTCATCAAGGCCGGCTTGTCGCATGATCTGCCGCGCCAGTTGGATATGTCCCATATGGATGGGATTGAAGCTCCCGCCGAAGATGCCTGTTGTTTGCGTCATTGCCCCGTGGTGATAAAAGCCGTGTGATATAGTGCGAAGGACAGTCCGTTAAATGGATTGCGATGCCCTTATTCCTGCTGCAGGAAGTCCTGCACCAGCTTCAGCGTCTCTGCTTCGGCCGTGGCCAGATCGTCGTTGACCACGATATGGTCAAACTTGTCAGCGAAGGTCAGTTCGTAGGAAGCCTTGGCCAGCCGTTGCTCTATCACCTCCGGTGCGTCGGTGGCACGTCCGATGAGCCGTCTGCGCAGTTCGTCAATCGAAGGCGGCTGTACGAAGATGCTCATTGCCCTTGCGCCATAGTGCTGCTTGATGTTGCAGCCACCTTTTACGTCGACGTCGAACACGACGTTCTCGCCTTTGGCGGTCTGCGTCTCCACTTGCGACTTCAGGGTACCGTAGAAGCGGCCGGGGTAGACCTCTTCGTATTCGAGGAAGTCTTTCTCCGCGATTTTCTGCCGGAAGGCCTCCTCTGTGAGGAAGATATACTCCACGCCGTTGCGCTCCGTGCCGCGTGGCGCCCGTGTGGTGCAGCTGATGGAGAACGCCAGTTTTAGCTCCGGGTGCTCCTGCATGAGCCAGTTCACTATGGTCGACTTGCCGGAGCCTGACGGTGCGCTGAAGATAAGAAGCTTCCCGCCAAGCGGGGCTGTATGGGGTTGTTGTGCAATATCAGTCATTGTAGTAGGTGATTGAGGTTGTGGAAAGAAAGCGGTTTAAAGGGCATTGAGCACCTGTTCCTTGATCTGCTCCAGCTCGTCTTTCATCTTCACGACGATGTTCTGCATCTCGGCCTGGTTGCTCTTCGACCCGGTGGTGTTGATCTCGCGTCCCATCTCCTGTGCGATGAAGCCGAGCTTCTTGCCGTTGGGCTGGTTCTCGGCCATCGTCTCACGGAAGTATTTCAAGTGGTTGGCCAGTCGCTGTTTTTCCTCGCTGATGTCGAGCTTCTCTATATAGTAGATAAGCTCCTGCTCCAGCCGGTTCTTGTCGTACTCCACCTCGGGGATCTGTTGCAGTCCCTTGACGATGGTCTCCTTGATCTTCGGCACGCGGCTCTTCTCGTAAGGCTCTATGCTGTGCAGCAGTGCCTCGATGTTGTCTACTTTCTCATGGAATTTCTTCTCCAGTGCGGCTCCTTCCTGGCGTCTGAAGGCCAGCAGGGCATCGAGGGCCTGGTGGATGGCCTGCTGTGCCACCTGCCACTCCTTGTCGGAGAGCTCTTCGATTTGTGTGCGTGTTGTCACATCGGGCAGTGAGAGCAACGTGGCGAACCAGTCGCTGGGCTCGGGAATGCCGGCCGAGGCCGAGATGGCCTTCAGCTGTTTGTAATAGTTCTCCACGATGGCTCCGTTGATGGGCGCGGCATCTACTGTCGCGTCTTTCTCCACCCAGATGGAGAAGTCGACCTTACCTCTGATGAGTGCCTTGGCAATCACCTGACGAATCTCCATCTCCTTCTCACGGTAGATGGGAGCGATGCGTGTGGAAAGGTCAAGCGCCTTGCTGTTGAGCGATTTTACTTCAACATTGATTTTCTTCTCCTTGTAGGTCACGACAGCTTTGCCGTAACCTGTCATTGACAGTATCATAATAGCTTTGACGTTAAATTTCTGCAAAAGTACAAAAATTGCAGGAAAAAGGCGTAAATTTGCACTTTATTAAGATTAAAAGAATTATGTCGTGTATATTGAACATTGACACGAGCACCAATGTGTGCTCGGTAGCTGTGAGTCATGATGGTGCCGTTATCTTTGAAAAAGAAGACCATAGCGGCCCCAATCATGCCGAGCGCCTTGGCTCGTTTGTTGACGAGGCTCTGTCGTTTACCGACAACCATGCCATTCCTTTTGATGCGGTAGCAGTGAGTTGTGGCCCGGGTTCTTACACGGGTCTGCGTATTGGTGTGTCAATGGCCAAGGGCATATGCTATGGCCGTGGCCTGAAGCTTTTGGGCGTGCCCACGCTGGAGTTGCTCTGCGTGCCTGTGCTGCTGGAGGAGCTGGTGGCTGACGACAACGCCCTGCTCTGTCCCATGCTCGACGCCCGCCGTATGGAGGTCTACGCACAGCTCTTCGACCGTTCGCTTCACGAGGTGCGCCCCATCCACGCCGATGTCGTGGAGGCTGATACCTACAACGAGTACCTCGACCGCCAGCCGGTGTATTTCTTCGGCAATGGCGCTGCCAAGTGCAAGAAGGTCATCACGCATCCCAACGCCCATTTCATTGATGGCATAGAGCCACTGGCCAAGAACATGCTGCCCCTTGCCGAGAAGCGCATGGCGGAGGGTAAGTTTGAGGATGTGGCTTATTTCGTGCCGTTCTATCTCAAGGACTTCGTGGCCAAGCTGCCGCGCAAACTGCTCTGACGCGTTCGTGCCGTCAGACTTTTTCTTCCTGGCTTTATCTTTCTCACACCCCTTTAATAACTGATTATGAACATCAAAGGATTAGACTATAACACCCAGCGCGAGCGTCTCGTGCTGCCCGAATACGGCCGCGAGGTGCAGAAGATGGTGGACTACTGCATGACGCTGCCCACCAAGGCTGAGCGACAGCGTTGCGCAGAGTCAATTGTCACCACCATGGAGCGCATGATTCCCAACGTGTGCAACAGTGCCGAATACAAGCAGAAACTGTGGGACCAGCTGGCACTCATCAGCGATTTCAAACTCGACATCGACTGGCCTGTCGACATCGACAAGGCTCGCATCATGCAGCAGAAGCCCGGCCACGTCGATTATCCCATGAGCCATATTCCCGTGCGCCACTACGGCAAGCTGGTGTTTGAGCTCCTCGACCGTCTCAAGACGATGCCGGCTGGCAGGGAGCGCGACGAGCTCACGGCACAGACCGCCAATCAGATGAAGCGCGACCTCATGCAGTGGGGCCACGGCCTGTGCGACGACGAGAAGGTGGCCGACGACCTGGCCCGTTTCACCGACGGCGTCATCCAGCTCGACCTGTCACGCTTTAAGTTCGCCAAGATAGACCTGCGGGCTCTCAATGCTGCCAACAACAATGGTGGTGGTAAAAAGAAAAAGAAGCGGTAGGTCATGGCATCGTTTATCATTGAGGGTGGTCACCCCCTGGAGGGTACCATCACACCGCAGGGCGCCAAGAACGAGGCGCTGCAGGTGATCAGTGCCACACTGCTCACCAGCGACCCGGTGCGCATCACCAATATACCGGATATCCTCGACGTCAACAACCTCATCCAGTTGCTGCGCGACATTGGTGTGAAGGTGACGCGTCACGATGCCCACGACTATACGTTTCAGGCCGACGACATCAACCTCGATTTTCTCAACAGCCGCGACTTCGTTGACAAATGCGCGTCGTTGCGCGGCTCCGTGCTGATGATCGGTCCGCTGCTGGGCCGCTTCGGCAAGGCCACGGTAGCACAGCCCGGTGGCGACAAGATTGGACGTCGCCGTCTCGACACGCATTTCCTGGGTTTCAAAAATCTCGGAGCCCACTTCGTACACGACGATGAATACAACGTCTACCGCATTGAGGCACAGCACCTCAAGGGTACGTATATGTTGCTCGACGAGGCTTCGGTGACTGGTACGGCCAACATCATCATGGCGGCCGTCATGGCGAAGGGCACCACTACCATCTACCATGCGGCCTGCGAGCCTTACATCCAGCAGCTCTGCCACATGCTCAACCATATGGGTGCCAACATCTCGGGCATTGCCAGCAACCTCATCACCATCGTGGGCGTTGAGCGGTTGCATGGCACCGACCACCGTATCCTGCCCGACATGATCGAGGTGGGATCGTTCATCGGCATGGGTGCCATGGTGGGCAACGGCATCCGCATCAAAGACGTGTCGCTGCGCAACCTCGGACCCATCCCCGATGCCTTCCGTCGGTTGGGCATCAAGGTGAAGGCCGACGGCGACGACCTCGTCATCCCGCATCAGGCCCATTACGTGGTCGACTCCTTCCTCGACGGCACCATCATGACACTCTCCGACGCACCCTGGCCGGGTCTCACGCCCGACCTGCTCTCCGTGCTGCTCGTCGTGGCCACCCAGGCCCGAGGCACGGTGCTCATCCATCAGAAGATGTTTGAGAGCCGTCTGTTCTTCGTCGATAAGCTCATCGACATGGGCGCGCAGATTATCCTCTGCGACCCCCACCGCGCCGTGGTGGTCGGACAGGACCATCGCATCCGGTTGCGGGCCGGCCGCATGACCAGTCCCGACATACGCGCGGGCATCGCACTGCTCATCGCCGCCATGAGTGCTGATGGTACCAGCCGTATCGACAATATCGGACAGATTGACCGGGGCTATCAGAACATTGAGAACCGGCTCAACGAGTTGGGTGCCAAGATCACCCGTGTGTCATAATCTTCTACACTACGCGGTGGTGGAAATGAACCGAACGGGAACGAATCAACCGGTATTGAACGAAATAGTACAACAACAATGAACGAACACAACCATAACGACAGCCGTCCTTACCCTACGCTCGACGCCAACGATGTCTACTGCATCGGTCGCTTGGGCAAGCCGCATGGCGTGAAGGGCGAGATGACATTCCTCTTCGACGACGACGTCTTCGACCGCGTCGATGCCGACTATGTGTTTGTGAAGGTCGACGGTCTGCTCGTGCCGTTCTTCTTTGAGTCCTACCGTTTCCGCTCCGACGAGACGGCGCTTGTCAAATGGGAGGATGTTGACACTGCCGACGCTGCCGCTGAGCTCACAGGCTGTGAGGTGTTCTTCCCGCGCCAGCTGGCTGACGAGGACACCGACGCGCCGCTCTCCGTAGCCGAGATCGTAGGCTACCAGGTCATCGATGCCGCCAACGGACAGACCGTGGGTACCATCAAGGCGGTAGACGACGCTACCATCAACACCCTTTTTGAAGTGGAGACACCCGACGGACGCAGCGTGGTGCTGCCGGCCAATGCCGACCTCATCGGCACCTTCGACCGCGCACAGCACACGGTCACCATGACCATTCCTGATGGTGTGCTCAATCTGTAAACAGCTTTACTCGCACTATGAACAAACAAAAGATATGTATTCTTGGCAGCACAGGCTCCATCGGCACGCAGACGCTCGACGTCATCCGTCAGCATCCCGACCGCTTTGAGGCTTACTGCCTTACGGCCAACAACAATGTGGAACTGCTGGCCCAGCAAGCACGCGAATTTCATCCCGACGCCGTGGTCATTGCCAATGAGGCTCACTTGGCCGCGTTGAAAGCGATGCTGGCCGACACCGACGTGAAGGTGTATGGTGGACGGCAGGCTCTCTGCGACGTGGTGCAAGCCTCACCGGTCGACACGGTGGTGGCTGCCATGGTGGGCTTCGCCGGTCTGGAACCGACCATCAATGCCATCAAGGCGCATAAGAAAATATGTCTGGCCAACAAGGAGACACTGGTGGTGGCCGGTGAGCTTATTCTGAGTCTCGTCAGTCAGTACCACGTCAGTCTGCTGCCCATCGACTCTGAGCATAGTGCCATCTTCCAGAGTCTCGTGGGGGAGGATATGAATGAAGTCGACAAGATCCTGCTCACCTGCTCGGGCGGTCCGTTCCGCCTCTTCAGCCACGACCAGCTGCGCTCGGTGACCGCAGCCGATGCCTTGCGCCATCCTACGTGGGACATGGGTGCGAAGATCACCATCGACTCGGCCTCGCTCATGAACAAAGGCTTTGAGGTGATGGAGGCGCGCTGGCTCTTCGGTGTGCCCGCCGACCGCATTGAGGTGCTCATCCATCCGCAGTCGGTCGTCCACAGCGGCGTCCAGTTTGTTGACGGTGCCGTGAAGGCGCAGCTCGGTGTGCCCGACATGCGACTGCCCATACAGTATGCGCTCTCTTATCCTGAGCGTCTGCCTTTGCAAGGCGACCGCCTTGACCTGTTCAAGACGCAGAAGCTGGAGTTCTACAAGCCCGACATCGAGAAGTTCCGCTGTCTGGCCTTGGCCTACGACGCCATTCATAAGGGCGGCAACATGCCCTGCATCCTCAATGCGGCCAACGAGGTGGCCAACGCTGCCTTCCGGCGCGGCGAGTGCTCGTTCCTGGGCATGGCCGACATCATTGAGCGTACCATGCAGCAAGCCACCTTCGACAGTCATCCCGACCTCGACGTCTATCTCAACACCGACAGCGAGGCCCGGCAGATTGCACGTCAGCTTGTCAGTCATCAATCATAGTACTTATCATTAGCCAACCCATTTCATTCAACGGCCCTCTCTCTTTAAGCGGTATCGCACTGTGGCAGGACTGAGGCCCGATTATTCAGACACATGGAAGTATTTCTTATAAAACTCTTACAGTTCATCCTCTCCATCTCACTCCTCGTGCTGTTGCATGAGGGCGGTCATATGCTGGCTTCCAAGATTTTCGGCGTGCGCGTGGAGAAGTTCTTCATCTTCTTCGACGTGAGCATCGGCAAGTGGAGCGGCAAGCTCTTCAGCTTCAAACCAAAAAACAGCGATACCGAGTACGGCATGGGCTGGTTGCCCTTGGGCGGCTACTGCAAGATTGCCGGCATGATCGACGAGAGCATGGACACCGAGCAGATGAAGCGCGACCCGCAGCCGTGGGAGTTCCGTACCAAACCGGCCTGGCAGCGACTCATCATCATGGTGGGTGGCGTTACGGTCAACTTCGTGCTGGCGCTGTTCATCTACTCCATGATCATGTTCCACTGGGGCCAGAGCTACGTGCGTATGGCCGACATGACATACGGCATGGAGTTCAACAACGACGCCGAGCGGCTTGGCTTCCACGACCATGACATCCTCTTGGGTACGAATATCCGGCCGTTCAAGGACTTCAACGTCGATGTCTACCGCGATCTCTCGCAGGCTACTTATGCTGATGTGCTGCGACAGGGCAAGCACGTGCGTGTCGCACTGCCCGGCAACATCAACCTGCTGGATATGATAAAAAACAAGCCGCAGTTCGTGCGGCCGTTCATCCCGGCAGTCGTCGACTCTGTCGTACAGCGTATGCCGGTAGCGGAGGACAGCAAGGATACCGTCGTCTCACCTGCCACAGCCATGGGCTTGCGTAAGGGCGACCGCATCGTAGCTTTCAACGGAAAACATATCAGCTCCTACAACGACTTCACCGATGTGATCAACCATCTCGACAGTCAGATGACAGCTGCCAGCACCCATGCCGACAGCCTGCGTCTGCGCCAGGTGACGCTGGTCGTGGCCAGAGCCGGACAGAAGGGAACTGCCCAGACCGACACGCTGAGTGGGGTGCTGACATCCGACTTGAAGGTGGGATTCCAGGCTGCCGACGTAAAACGTTTATATAAGGTGACGCACATCGACTATGGCTTCCTCGAGAGCTTCCCCGCCGGCATCCGCTATGGTTGGGATGTGCTGTCGGGTTACGTGAGTGACATGCGTTATGTGTTCTCGGCTGAAGGGGCCAAGAGTCTCGGAGGCTTTGGCGCTATCGGCTCGCTCTTCCCGAGTCAGTGGGACTGGTATCAGTTCTGGATGATGACGGCTTTCCTGAGCATCATCCTGGCGTTCATGAACATCCTGCCTATCCCGGCACTCGACGGTGGACATGTGCTGTTCCTGCTCTTCGAGATCATCACGCGACGGAAACCCTCGGAGACGTTCATGATCAGAGCCGAGTACATCGGCATCACCATCCTCATCTTGCTGATGGTGGTGGCCAACCTCAACGACATCCTACGGTGGTTGGGAATACTGTAAGGCGTAGTTTACAACCATAGCATGATCCGGTCTTTCCTGATTATCCGTATAGGTGTACTTCGATGTGAGTATTCCTGTTACGAAATCAGGAAAGCTGAGGATTGGTTGAACGTTTGCTGATACAATTAGGATTTTGTGGGCGCCGCTTGCGGCGCCCCATTAAACAAAGGATATGTAATCATTATAAGTCGTTCGTATTGGGCGAAGGTTTCTATAACGAGAGCTGTGATGCCCAATGATATATCCGTCACCATTTCTTTTCATAGCCTCTTGTCAAAAAACTTCATGAAATTTTAACACTTCGCCAACCTACTGAAAAAATGTTGAAATCGGACATGAAACCGCATATTCTCGAATTTACAACCATTGAACACCATCATTCTATTGCCTTCTCGCCGAACCTCCATCGACCTTTCGCCGAACCTCCATCGACCTTTCGCCGTATCTCCATCGACCTTTCGCCGAACCTCCATCGACCTTTCGCCGTATCTCCATCGACCTTTCGCCGAACCTCCGGCTTGTTTTCAACCGATTATTGCACCATCGCCTTCCGATATTCATTAAACTGCTGGTAACCAATCTGTTGCCTTCTTTTCGCCAACCACTCACGAGAATCGCGTATTTGCGGCCAATGACTGGCTTGCTCGCAAATTCGTGATTCTCAGGGACCTTCTTGTTAATTATTTTCTGAATTGCTCATAATAGAGCAATCGGGTGGGGCAGACCACGGCGCCTCACCACACATTTCTCACAGGACCGCTCACACGCACGGCTCCATCCCCTTGTCCATCCGTCGGCATGACACATCCTCGGCAGCAAGCCGAACCTCGTTATAGGCGGATTAATAAAATAATTTCAGATATCTCGTCAACTTCACGTCATTTTTACGTTGACTCTCTGCTGCTCCTATTCTTATCTTATCAAAACCTTCCACTATCTTGCTCAAACCTTTTGGTTATTTTAGCTATTTAGAAACCAAAGTTTCATGATGTAAGTGCCAATTATCTTAATGAACGTTAACCTCCTCCATTTTTGGTAAACATTATATAAATTATCGGTGCTTTGTAGGGCAATGATTGGAAAATATAACTAACTTTGCAAAAAATACAAATACAAGCCTCCGCACACAGTATTGCGCAGGCATATTGTGATACAAACACAAAGATATATAAGAGAAAAGATACGGGCGTTACGGCAAACTTTGATAGAATGCCAAATCGCAAACACAATAAAGATAGAAATTCCATGAGCACGCAGTACTGAGAGACTATAAGAGATAACGATCGCTTCATCACAGGAGGAAGTAACGATGGACTCTCCGGGAAAAAGATGTGTATTAACAAGATGACTATTCATAATAGATGACATTATCTAAGATCATTTCGCTACAATTACCCATTGTGAGGGCAACATTCCTGCGAAGCATGCTGATGCTCGTTGTGATAGTTGCCGGGGGCACGCGTGCCGATGCTCAGTTGGCATTAAAGACCAACCTGCTCTACTGGGCCACTACGACGCCTAACATTGGCGCTGAGGTAGGACTGGGTGACAAGACCACCGGTCAGGTGTTTTATGGTCTCAATCCCTGGCGGCAGTCAGGTGGAGACCACAGTTCGCTGCGCCACTGGGTGCTTCAGCCTGAGGTGCGCCACTGGTTCTGCGAAAAGTTCAACGGCTGGTTCGTCGGTGTGCATGCCATGGGCGGACAGTACAATGCCGGCGGCGTCGACCTTCCCCTCAATCTCATCCATACGCTGGAAGACCATCGCTACAAAGGATGGTACATCGGCGGCGGACTGACAGGCGGCTATCAGTGGCCCTTGTCGCGCCACTTCAGCCTGGAAGCCAATGTGGGAGTGGGCTATCTCTATTCGCCCTATCGTAAATACTGCGCTTACTGCACCAATGACAGTAAGAAGGAACACCGTAACTATGTGGGACCCACCAAGGCAGCCCTGTCGGTTGTCTATGTGTTTGGCTCCAATTCAAAAACAGAGAAATGATGGAAAACACATTATCGCTTAGTCTTTTCACGGTGCTGATGTTGCAGTTGCCCGTTGGTCTTCATGCCCAGCGGTGTCAGGACGTGCGTGTGGCCGACCGCCATGTGCGCGTGGAGCAGACCACCGTCGACCGCTCCCGGCAACATCTCACGCTGTCGATGAAGATGCGCCTTGACTCCCTGCGGCTGCGCAGCAACAACACACTCGTCTTCACCCCTGTCGTGACGACGGCTGAGGGAGAAAAGGCCCTGCCGAAAATCGTCATCAATGGCCGGCGCCAGCAGATCATGACCGAACGTGGCACCTACGGCAACCGCTATGGTAGCGATGCCACCATCGTAAGACGCACCAACGGCAAGCCTCAGACGGTGGACTATACCGCTACCATCCCTGTGAGCGATAAGCTCTCTGAGTACAGCGTGCGCCTCGATGAGGACGTGTGCGGCTGTGGCGATGTCGATACGGCATCGACCAACCACTATCCCCTCGTCAGCTGGCAGCAGCCCAAGGCCTCATTCGTCCGGCCGAAGGCAGAGGCTGTGAAGATACGCCACCTCGACAAACGGGCGTACATCGACTTCCCCGTTGACCAGATCACGCTCTATCCCGACTACCGTCGCAATCCGGAGCAGCTCGACAGCATCGTCAACACCATCAACGCCCTCAAGGCTGACAACAACCTTGAAGTGAGCGCCATCAATATCCACGGCTACGCTTCGCCCGAGAGTCCTTATGAGCACAATGCCTATCTGGCCAAGAACCGTGCCAAGACGCTCACAGAGTTTGTGCGCCGGCAGGTTGCACTGCCCGCGTCGCTCTTCTCCGTCTCCTCCACACCGGAAGACTGGGACGGACTCATCAGCTTCATCAAGGGAAGCAATCTTGAGCACAAGAGCGACATCCTGCTCATGGCCTCCGACAGTACGGTGGCGCCCGACGCGCGCGAGTGGCGCATCAAGCTCAAATATCCCGACGAGTATAAATTCATGCTTGTCACGTGGTATCCTGCCCTGCGCCACTCCGACTACCATATTACTTATAAGGTGAAGCCCTTCGACGTGGAGACCGCCAAGCGACTCATCAAGACACAGCCGCAACTACTCTCCGAGGAAGAGATGTTTATGGTGGCACAGACCTATGAGCCGGGCTCACCGGAGTTCAACGACGTCATGCAGACGGCCGTGCGCCTCTTCCCCAACAACCCGACGGCCAACCTCAATGCCGCCATCACCCTGCTCAATGAAGGCAAGGCCGACGAAGCCAAACCCTATCTCGACAAGGTGGGACACCGGCCCGAGGCGCAAGAAGCCTGGAAGGTGTATGAAAAGTTGAAGAAATAGTCAGACCCTACGGGGCTGTCCTCCGCAAGACATATCAACAATAGTGAATATTTACAATTTAATATTTTAGGCATGAAAAAATCTTTCAAAGTTCTTTCAACCCTTGCCTTCGTGGGCACTGCCCTCTTAGGCATGACGGCATGCTCCAGCTCGGACGATAATATCTCCGGCAGCGAGAACGCCAACAACGACCTTAAACAGTATGTTGCGGTCAACATTCAGAGCGTACAGAGTGCTGCGGCTGCAGGCGCAAAAGCCGCTACTCGCGCTAAAAATGACACCTATGAAGATGGTACTGCTGACGAGTAGAAAGTTACCAGCATCGCCTTCTACTTCTTCAACGCCGATGGTACACCTTTCCGTCTGAGCAACAATAACAACCACAACTGGTTGAGCTTTGATCAAGATGATTTACCAAAATTCACAATGGACGACAATAGCAATAATGGCATTGAGGCGAAGAGCGATGTCGTGTTGCTGCTTCAGAACAACACGGGAGCCAGCCCTGCTTCAATGATTGTTGTCCTCAACCCGACGAGTTTCACCACAAATGATCCCATCAATCCGGATCCTCTGGGCGATGTGAATACAGGTACTCTGAGAGACATGTCGCTCACCGACCTCCGTGCTAATACGCTGTTAGCATCATCCGCTCATGACGAGAATGGTTTTGTGATGAGTAACAGCATCTATTTGGAGAATGGTGCCCTTCGTGGTGCTACGCAGACAGCAGGACATATTGCCACTTCCGAAGAGGCTGCAAAAGCTAATCCTGTAGAGGTCTATGTGGAGCGCGTCAATGCTAAAGTGCGTGCGCATTTAGCTACTGAAAGCAGCACGGGCGTGCCGACAGAGAAAGGCAAGTTAGGCTCCATCACTGCTACGAAGGATATCACAGCGGAGGCAAATGGTAAAACATCGACCATCGTCACAAAAGGTAAGGCATATCCTGCTTACTATGTTGGCGATGCATCAGAAAGAAAAGTCTATGCGCTCGTCTTAGGTTGGGGTTTGGCTGACCAGAATGGTCATGCTGCTTTAGAGAAAGACCTTGGCGCAGAGAAAGATTGGAGTCTTTGGAATAAAGACTTAGGTTTTACTCCCTGGACTACCGCCGATTATCATCGTAGCTTCTGGGAAATAAGCACAGGCTTCAATAGTAATGTTTCTGGCGGCAGCAACAATCAGTTGGTTAACCAATCCTGGAATGCCTACACAACATCGCTGACCACAGAGGCCACCTCTCTCTATACCCTGCCTAACACCCATCAGAGTCTTACAGGTTATCAAAATTGCGACAAGAATACCGAACAGTCTGAGTTTACGAAGTTCTTGGCCAAGACTGTCCTTGTGTATAACAAAGGTACAGAGGCTGCCCCCGACTGGGAGCCGGCAGAGCTCTGTACCTATGAGAATATCAACTATTTCGGTACGGAGGCTCTGCGCACGAAGATTGCTCAGGAGTATAAGAAGTACTATACAAAGTCTACAGATGAGAGCGGTAAAGAAACCTACACTGCGCTGGCTCCCACTGACATCACCTTCTCAACAACATCAACAGGAACAAGTTTACCTAAGGATTACCAGGTGGTGCCTTGTGTGAAGGGTACGACTTACTACGTAAAGGCTTCTGATGACACGTATACCGCTGTTCAGGCTGCCACCATCAATCAGGAGATGGCTGCCAACACCGCAGATGTGCGCAACGCCGGTATGACCTATTATTATTACTGCATCCGTCATCTGGCTCAGAACAACACGCAGATTGGTTACCTTGGTGTGGTGCGCAACCACCTTTATGATGTCAATGTGAACAGCATGACTGGCTTCGGTACGCCGGTCTATGATCCTGACAAGGTGATTATACCTGTAGTACCCAACAATGCAGCTACCTTCTTGGCTGCACAGATCAACGTGCTTCCTTGGCGTATTGTCGTCAACAACGCTGATCTTGACGCTACAGCAGAATAGTAATTCTTTAAGGTGTTAGGTGTTGTGTGTTGGGTGTTAATGAAGTGACAAACCATTAACACCTAACACCTGTCACCCACGTAAACTCATCCATAATCCCAAATCAATGTTGAAAGCATTTCGATATTCCCCACGCTTATTGCGTCGCCTCTCGCTCCTCTTCATAGCGATGGGTGCGCTTCTCCTTTCCTCCTGTGGTATGATGGGGGCCGACAGTGGTCAGGACTGTACCACCTACCGGCGCGTGCGTTTCGTCTTCGACATGAACATGCTGTTCTCCGATGCCTTCGCCCATGAGGTTGACACCGTCACCCTCTATGCCAATGACGCCTCGGGAAAGATTGTCTATACCAAGCGTGAGGCTGTGGCCGACATTGTGAGCAAGGGATATATGGATGTCAACGACCTCAAGCCCGGTACCTACACCTTCCGCGTGTGGGCCACCGGCGAGGATCGTTATGATAACTCCTATACCTATGGCGACGATATCATTGACCGGGAAGATACCACCCGTCTCTCTGTCCTCGTCAACAACGACAACACTGAGGTCAACCACGATCTCACACCCCTCTTCTTCGGTGTCACACGCAATGTTGACATGACCGACTATCAATATGGTGGCGTCCGCGAAGCCACCGTCTACCTCACCAAAGATACCAACCGCTTCAGCATCGTATTGCAGAATCTTAGCGGCGAAAACCTCAATCCAACAGATTTCAGCTTCTACCTCACCGACGACAACGGACGCCTCGACTGCGTCAACAACCTCTTCGGTGACGAGCAGCTCACCTATCGCGCATGGTCCGTGCGCAGCGGTACCGCCGGTGTCACCTCCCATGATGGCACTACCGTGACCGGAATATCGGCCGTCGTGGCCGAGATAACCACAAACCGGCTCGTCAAAGGACACGACATGCGACTGCATATCGTGGACAAGGGCAACAACAAGGAGATCGTCAACATTCCTGTCATCGACTACTGTCTCCTCGTCAAGAGTGCCCACTACAATTCTATGTCCGACCAGGAATACCTCGACCGTGAGGACCACTATGACATGGTCTTCTTCCTCGACAATGGTCGCAATTGGCTCGCTACCTCCATCTTCATCAACTCCTGGAGGGTAGTGCTGCAAAATGCCGATTTAGGACAATAATGATATACGCTTTGAAGACAACATATAAAAGTTTCTGTCTGAAAGTCAGTCTGATGGCTTTGGCAGCGCTCTCCCTCGTAGCGTGCAGTCAGGATGTTGACAGCGACGATGCTCAAAAGAATATCGTCTCTGTCTACTTCACCCTGTCCGTTAATGAGGCTGCGGCATCCGTGGCTGCGAAGAGCCGTGCCACGGCGCCGCCGGAGGGCACAGACACCTGGCAGAGCTACGACCCTAAGGGGGAAGCCGACGACTATGAGAACGCCATTGACGTGGATAAACTCAATGTGTATTTCTATAAGGTCGATGGCTCCTATGCCGGAAAGGTGGACGATATGACTGCTTACCGCGACGATACGAAGAAGAATGTCTACCATATCGTCGGTAAGATGAATATCGATAAGGACAACCTCGTCAACGACCAGTTCACGGGGCGCATGGTGGTCTATGCCAATATGGATACCCCTGCCACGTCGCCGTGGACGTCTGGCTCCACCGATGTCCTCGATCAGTCCTATTCCTTCAGTCCCTCCGCTCCTACCTATATTCCCATGTGGGGCGTGCGTACGGTCAGCTTCGCCGCTACCCCGGGCACTCAGCAGCAGCTCAACGACGTGTACATGCTCCGCGCCGTGGCCAAGGTCACCGTTCAACTCGATGAGACCATCATGAAAGGATGGACCATCGAAGCCATCACCATGAACCGGTGGAACAACAAAGGCTATTGCCTGCCTTCGTGGGTCGACGGTCTCAACGACACGCAGGCCCTCTCGTTCAACGAGAGCGAGCACGTCTATACCGACAACGATGTCCTCCAGACCACACCCCTCGACTTCACGGCCTCTACGGCCTCTACGGTGTCGAAAAACCTCTACCTGCCAGAATACGACAACACGTCGGCAGGTGTCACACCGGCTACCATGAGCGTCAAGCTCCGCAAGCCTGACGGCACGTCGGAGGGACAGACCTATACGCTCAAGTTCGTCAAGTATGACGACAAGGACGCTCCGACAGACGCGCCCTACGACATTGTGCGCAACCACTGGTACCAGTACCATGTCTATAAGCTCTCGGAGCATAAGATTGGCGTAAAGGTAACGGTCAAGCCCTGGTACTACGTGGAACACAAACAGATTGTGATGTAACTTACTATGTCAAAACAGATATACACCTTTCTCCTGTCCTTGTGCGCTGTCCTCGTGTGGACGTCGTGCAGCAACGATGTTGCCGACAGCGGCACCACGGATGACGGTGGCGTCGACGTGACGCTGACCGTGGCCGCCCGTGAGCCCTATGCCACGGGACTGGCCACACGTGCTTTCAGCGACACCCATGCCACCGACGGCGAGATGATGAAGAACTACATCATCGTGGCTGTCAACCAGTCGACGGGCAAGATTACGCACATCCTGCAGAGCGGTGACCTCGGGACGGAGGCCGAGAGCAGCTCTTACAAGGAGAAAGTGCACTTCGATACAGGAACCTATACTTTTTATACCTTTGCCAACCTTACGCTCGACCAGCTTGGACTGGCCTCGGCTAAGGTGGGCGACGTCATGGGCACGGACGTGCCCGATTTAACAACACAAACCATTGCCGTCGACGGTAATAAGGCGACCGCCACGGCATTCACGTCTGGCATTCCGATGAGCAGCGTAACCCAGAGTGTTGTCTTAAATGCACGAAGCGAAGGCGTCAGCCTCTACGTGACGCGCATGGTGGCCAAGATGACACTGCGGCTCTCCAATGCCACGACTTTGGCGATGAGACTCAATAGCATCACGCTGAGCGACATCACCAAGAACGCCTCACTCAACGCAAACACGAAAAATCTCTACCTGCTGCCCGACGTGGCCACCGACGCCAGTCAGGTAGAGTATTGCAGACCACATTTAACCTCAGCCGCTACTGCCGCTTCCGGCTACGGCGACTATACTATTAAACCACAGACTACGACGACTGCCGCAGATGGTTCGACGACGCAAACTGATGGCGTCTCCATTCCGGCCAACAGCAGCTCTTCGCCTACCGATGTGACGTTCTATGTCAACGAGAGCCAGGCCCATGACCCCGCCAACATCCAGCTGACGCTGAACATCACGTCAATGCAACCCGACGGTACGACCATCACCACGAACAATCGCTATGCACTCCTGGACTGGACGTACATAGGCCGCAACGACTACCGCGTCATCCCCATTACGATCGACGACTACAAGCTCACCTTTGACGTGAAGTACTTCACCGCCATTGGCGTGCTGCCGCCCACCGTCACCGACGACGGACAGGACCTCGACCTCGGCTTCACCTACTACGGTGACATCTACCTTGTGCCGAAGTTGTCGACGTGGAGCGGTACGGCAGTCCCTGACGATGTAAGCAGGAGCCTTATCTTTGCCGACAGTCCATGGACCCTCGTCTCGGGCTCCAACCCCGAAGGCTTCTTCGCCACCGCGCCTTATTGGAACAGCACAAACAAGTGGGTAGAGGGCAGCATCGGCTTCACCGAAGGCACCTCCGCCGTCTATCGCCTACAGTGCACCATCACAAAGACCGATGGCACTACGGAGACCCTCGCCCGCAACGTCCGCTTCAAGATGACGCCTGCCACCCTCGGCGCCAAGGCCTTCACCCGTGCTGCCGACCGCACAAGCTGGCAGTGGATAACGGCTTCTGAGTCAACGACCCATAACAAGTAATCAAGCACACAACTATGTTTAAATATCTTTCCTCCCTCTTCCTCGCCGTGGCCCTGCTCTTCGCTGCTCAGGCCCCGGCCCAGACCTTCGCCCACTATGTCGGCGCCAGCGGAAAGCCGCTGGCAAGCAATGGCATGCAGCAGGTGGCGGAATACAACTATAATATATATGTGACGTCAAAGGCTGCACCTAATATGGAGGCTTATAATGGTTCAAATTTTCTTCTTTTTAAGCTTCCTCTCCAAAACTATCTGGCCAGTAATAGAAATAACTTTGATACAGGTGGTTCCGATCTTGAGCCGCAGGGTTATTTCAGATGGTACAACTATAGGACCGACTTAAATGATGATGCCCATCTGGCTCCATATGACTTTTGGATGACCCAGGCTGCACTGCGCAATATCAACTACGCATCTACAGCCGGAACGGATAAGGCCGGAAAGTCTGCAGGATGGTTTGGCTGGAACTTAGGCAATTTCGGAGCACCAAGGGTGCAGAACCCTTTTAAGACTATAGGTCGTGGTGCAGACCTTGTAAGAGTAGGTTGTTGGTATAAGCTTACTACAGATTGTGATAATGCTGATTGGGAAGGATCAGACATCGCATGTGATGTGAGTCGTTATCAGGATTACAATGATTTAGAAGCCTACACTCCAGGCACCTTTACGCATGAGCCAACGCTTTCCATCCGTTATATCTTTCATGTCAGGTCGGCTTACACCCTTGCCAATGCCTTGCGTGATGCGCTGATAAAGGAAGATGCAGAGAATCTGACCTATGAGGACCATAAGATAACGGTGTTCGGTGTGCTGAATACTTCCTCATTCTTTACCGTCAGAAGTGATATGTCTGACGCAACCTATTATTTCTTCTACCCGATGTCGAACTCCGACACCAAGCATGTGTATGCGACGGACTCGAAGTATAAGATTGCAGCGTCTGACTTCACTTCTACCACGCTTGTCCATGCCACGAAGTTCATCTTCAGAGTCTATACTGCCGATGGCACTAAATATACCGACCTCGCGGGGAATGTGGCGGGCAAGACCAATATGTTCAATGTCAGTCTCGCCAACATCAACAGTACTTCCAATACTTGGTACGACCTTGACCATAACGTTGTAGGCAAGCCCGCTGACCTGAAGATCGGCGATAATGCCTACGTGGTATATTACGCGGCCGATGCCTCTGGCAACAAGTGCCCCGTGGGTAATGTGAAAGTACAGTTCCGCTCCTTCTATCCGAAGTCGGATGAACAGTTGGTAAATGCTCCTGACCGACAGACCTCTTATATGGAAGCCCATTATAACCAGAGCATGGCGCCTATCAGCTTTGACCAGCAGCTCACGACGCAGACGCTGGACCAGCCAACTGACGATAAGCTCAACATGACGAGTGTGCCCCGTGACTTCACCTCGGTCACCTACGGGTTCGTGTATCAGAATCTTATCTCAAAGAGCTGGGGAGGTATCTTGGGTGGAAAAGGAGCAGATGATATTGAAGGCATCTGGAAAAATCCGCAGCACTCTCCGCTACACGGAGAGTATGGCTTCTACAAGAGTGCACAGTATAAGACTGCTTCACCATTGACTTCGAATAGTCAAGTGTCAATGGCTGTGCAGCATAACAAATGGGCGGAGCAGAGTGTGAAGACTCTTAGCAAGCAACTTCGTCAGCAAGGAAAGGGGTACGTGTGGTTCACCTCTCCTGATGCAACGCTCTTCGACCGTACCCACCACGATGACCCCACTAAATACGGCAGCTTCCTCTATGTCGATGCCTCAGATGAGAGCCGACAGATAGACCAGGAGGATTTCCAGGCCAGCCTCTGCTCGGGTTCGCAGATCGTAGTCTCGGCGTGGGTGGCCAGCTACACCAGTACTACTAATCCTGAGCAACCACAGGTCGTGTTTGTGCTTTACGGCCTTAAGGACGGCAAGGCACATCGCCTGCTTAATATTGCTTCTGGAAACTTTGAAGGGAACATCGAGGGCTATTCGCATGCCAATTCTCAGGGTACTTGGTACCAGGTGTACGGCCGTGCCATGTTGCCCTCAAATGCTAATGTAGAGCAGTACAGCAATTTCCGCATTGCCATTGACAACTACTGCAAGGGTACCAATGGTGCTGACTATGCTATTGACGATATCCGCGTCTACCAGCGTTCGTCCAAGATCAACGTGGTGCAAAACAAGCCGCTCTGCCCCGATGAGACGTCTGACAGCAACGTCGACCAGACCATCACGCTGAAGCTGAAAGGTAACTTCGAATCGCTTAAGGACTATGCAGGCAGCAACCCCAGTCTGTTCTACCGCTTCTATAATGTCACCGATGACCAGCCGGTGACAGGCACCGACTTCTACGGCAGTGGGCTTGACAACTATGGGCAGGCCAGAGTCCCTGCGTCTTATAATGCCACAGCCACATTGAGCGACGGGACAACCCCTCAGTTTGAGACTGAGAATGACGGTACGGTGAGTCTGGTACTTGCTTCAAAGCATTTCGCACTGTCTTCAGATAAGCAATATTATGTTCAGATAGCCCTTCCGTCAGATGCCGATGCCACGCAGCCCGGCTCGTGGGGTACAGCTGCTCAGAGCTGTACGGCATATAGCAACAACTTCCAGATGACGCAGGAAAACTTCGTGCTCAATGACGTCACCGGTTCAATGACAACCAACGTTGCAGTAAGTTGTACGGCCAACGAGGTGACGGATTATTCTATTCAGGGACGTGTGCGCACTACCGACCCGGAAGATGGCGGCTCTGTGACGCTTAGTCAGGTGCCTTTCGACTGGTACATTGGTACCAAGGACGAACTGAATGGCGTGTCGGGACTCTTTGAGGCCATTGACCACTTCAGACAGGTCTACCGAACGGCTACCGACTATAACCAGACGACAGGCGACGTTTATACGGATGCCGACAAGACGGTGTTGCAGCAAAATGTCTATAATGCCACATCCAACCCCGACGGTAAGTTGTTGCTCCTTGCCAGCACAACGCTTACGGGCTATCCTCTTGCTGTTGGCACTTACACGGTAAGTGCCTTACCAACAGTGAGTGAGCTGACCATCAACGGCTACACCTATCACCTTTGCGAAGATGCTGTCTTGCAGTTTAAAGTGAGGGTCAGCAAGCAGGGCGTACAGCTTAACCTTGGTCGCAGCGGAGTGCCTTATCCCAGCTCAAGCTCAATAAGAAATATCCGTGTGGGCTTGCCGCAGCTCAGGACCATCCAGCAGGATGCGAACGCATCTCTGCGCATTCCCATCACGTCGCGTGTGGTTGACGGACAGACCAGCACCACGAGTAACCTGATGTTTGTGGATGGTACCAATATCTCTCAGGGAGATGTTAATATCATCATGAGCAACACCAACGACCCTGCCTTGCAGGCGCAAAGCGGCTCACTGGTATTTGCAACTGCCGACCAACCGAACTCAATGTATAATCTTGATGCCACTGACTCAACGGTCAACATCCGTCTTGCTGATGGTATCATCGACAAGATTCATGAAGGTTATTGGTACGAACTGCAATTACAGTACGTAGTGACCAACTCTACCGATGCAACTGTTGTTAACTGCCCGGGTGAGACCTTCTTCCGCTTGAAGATCGTACCTGAATATGTTACGTGGAACCCAACGGCAGAGAATGGCACCAATTCCAATTGGAACAACGATAACAACTGGCACCGCTCGACAGCGGCAGAGCTTTATGATGCTTCCTATAAGGATTATGGTACAACAGCCACCTATACAGGTGCCGCAACGGACAACACAGTGACTCGTCGTGATGGCAGCTACGCACCGATGTATTTCACCAAGGTGACCGTGCCCTCATTGACGGCAGGTCTCTATCCGTCGTTAGGCTATGTGGAATACAATACGGTAGGGCAGGCCATCCGCCTGACCAATGTCAAGAACGACGTGCCTTATTCCGTGGATGGCGACGAGACTGACATGTCGCATGAGCTGGAAGCCTATCCTGCCAAGGATGCCAACAGCTTCTACTGCAAGAACTACCGTGGCAACGTCTGCGATGAGCTCTATCTGAAGGCTGGTGCTGAGCTGCGCAGTCAGCAGTTCCTCGTCTATAACAAGGCGTGGACGGAGCTTGAACTGCCAGTGGACAAATGGTACTCTGTGGCCTCCCCGTTGAAGGATACTTATGCCGGCGACTACTATGTGCCTGCTGCTACAGGCCGTCAGGAGACGCGGGCCTTTACGGACATCAACTGGAGCAGCGACGACAACAACCGCGTGCGCTATCCCTTCTACCAGCGCGCTTGGGGCGACGCCTCGGTGACGGAACAGGACAGGGGCTCTGACGGTTCCGGCTATTCGGCCTGGGACAATCCGATGGCCATGGTGCCCGCCGACGGCACCATCACCTCAAGTGCCAACGGCTGGAGCCACGTCTATAACAATGCCGCGGCGGTGGCTGGTGGCGATGACCAGAACGTCAACTACGCTTTCTCGTTGCGTGTTGGTGACGCTTATATGCCTACGGGTGACCTGCGTAGCGCCAAGACGCTGGTGCGTCTGCCGAAGGCTGACGAGACGTACACCTACGCCACAGTAGCGACCGACGGAACGACGACAACAGCGACGGAGACGCTGACACGCACTAACAGTGGAAAGCTGCGGGTGGATGCCAACTACAGTGAGGACGCCGATGGACAGATCACCGTGACACCTGATGCCGTGAGTCCGTTGGACAACCACTACTATCTTATCGCCAATCCGTATACGTCATCCATCAGCGTGGCCTCGTTCCTGAATACGAACAGCAGTGCGCTGGCTGACCAGCATGCCTGGGTGCTGCGGGGAGACGTGTTGATCCAGTTGCCTTCGGAGAATGCCAATCAGGTGAGTACGGAATATAACGTCATCCGTCCCCAGGAATCGTTCTTCGTGAAGATGGAAGCTACCAACGAGCTTGTCTTCAATCAGGGCCAGCAGGTGGATGCCGCTATCCTCACGAATACTGCTGAGGCTGCCAATGCCAAGCCGATGTTTGTCACCTATTCTTATGGCAGTGGCTCGGCCACGGATGTCAACAAGGTGCTGTCGGCAGACGACGGTGTGCTGAAGACCTGGAACCCGTCGTCGGGCCAGTTGGCCATCGCCTATGAGGGCAGTGACCAGCTTGTGTCCTTGGCTGTCTACACGCTCGATGGTCGTCTCTGGCAATGGTTGCGGCCGTCTGCACAGACACAGTACATACAGTTGCCTGCCAGCGTCTACCTTGTAAGAGGCGTGACGAAGAAAGGCAACCAGAAGGTCTGCAAGCAGATGGTGAACTGATGATTGAAGATAATGAGACTGATAAACGAAGATTAATAGTTTGGCTGTCGAAGGTTACTATGCTGCTATATGAAGTTAATTGAACTGCCTTGTGGCGATAGCTAAACTGCTTAGTGAAGGTAGCTATGCAGCATTGTGATGATAACCAAACGGCCTTTCGATGACAAAGTGATAGATCGAAGGCAGACAGAAAAAGGGCGGTCGTTTGTGTGACCGCTCTTTTTCTGTTTGCTGTGTTTGTTATTCTATGCTTTCTCTATTAATGCCACGGCGTAGGCCGACATGCCTTCTTGCCGGCCGGTGAAGCCGAGGCGTTCTGTCGTTGTCGCCTTAATGCTTATCTGGTCCTCATCGCAGCCGATGACCTTGGCCAGACACGTACGTATGGCCGGCACGTGCGGGTTGATCTTCGGCTGTTCAGCGCATACCGTCGCATCGATATTGCCTACTTTATAGCCTTTCGTGGCGATGAGGTCGATGGTCTTTCTAAGGATCACCTTGCTGTCCATGTTGAGCGTATCGGCTGATGTATCGGGGAAGTGGTAGCCGATGTCACGCATATTGGCGGCTCCCAACAGGGCGTCGCAGATGGCGTGTATGAGCACGTCAGCATCGCTGTGGCCCAACAGTCCCTTGTCCCATTCTATCTGTATGCCGCCGAGCCACAAAGGCCGGCCTTCCACGATACGATGGACGTCGTATCCCATTCCTACTCTGATCATGCTTATCTGCGGTGTAAAAGGTCCTTGATGCCGTCCATGTCAAACGACAGCGTGAAGCGCAGCGTTTGGTCGAGCGGGTTGCTCTTTGCTGTGGCAATGACGTAGCCGGCATCGAGCGAGAAGGCACTCATGCGGAAGCCTGCGCCTACAGTGAAGTACTTACGGTTACCCTTGTTCTGACTCTCATGGTGATAGCCGGCACGCAGAGCGAAGCGGTCGTTGTAGTTGTACTCGGCACCGACGCTCCATTGCACCTCCTGCATTTCTTCCTTGAAGCCGCCGGGGGCGTCGCTGAAGCTCTTGAAGATACCGCTGATGCTCGACACGTCGTAGTAGTCCTTCTGCACGCGTTGCTGATAGTCCTCAGTGCTCTCGCCGTCTTCCTGCTTGGGGTAGGTGGGCACGAGCAGCTTGTTGGCATCGGCGGCGATGGTGAAGCGGTTGTATTCATCAATAGGCACCATCAGGGAGGCGCCGAGACGCAAGTTGGTTGGGATGAACTCACTGTTGTCGCTTCCGCCGAAGGTAATCTTTGAACCGATGTTGGAGATGTTCATACCCAGTCCCAGTTGACACTCACGCTGTCCGATGTTGATGTAGTTCTGGTAATACATTGCGAGGTCGGCAGCAAAGGCTGATCCTGGGGATGTGTCGTCGGTGTAGGTATAGGTGAGGTCGGAGTATATCCAGCGCACGGCGGCGGCGATGGAGAACTTCTCACTGAGCATGAGCGAGTAGGCCACGTCGAGTGACATCTCGTAGGGGTTGATGGTCATGGCGTCGTCGCCGCTGACATTGTCATCGGTCTGCACTTCACCCAAGGAGAAGTAACGCATGGAAGCCGACACGGCGGAATAGTCACCGATGCGGTAGTAGCCGGCGAGGTAGCCTAAGTTGATGTCGTTGACCAGCTGTCTCAGCCACGGTGTGAAGTTGAGCGCGAGGCCGGCACGGCTGATGGCGAAGGGGTACTTGGCGGGGTTCCAGTACTGTGAGTTGACGTCAGGATCGGTGGCGGCACCCACATCACCCATAGAACCGGCTCGGGCATCAGGGGCGATGCTCTGCGATGTCACCGACGTGTTGACGGGGTTGAACATATCCTTCTTGTCCTGAGCCTGTGTGGCAACAGCTACGGAAACGAGGAGAAGGAATAAGAGAAGGTTTCTTTTCATGTTGTACGTATTTAGCCGACTTGGGAATATATCGCCTGACGGCATGTGCTGTGCCGCCGTTCCCAAGTCTCTGTAGCATTAACGCTTGTGAGCAATTAATTATTGTTGATGATGATGAGTTTCTTTGCCTTCGATGCTGATGCGCTGCCGTCGGACGACACACGTGCGCGGTAGAGGTAGACGCCGGTCTGCAGCCGTCTGCCGTTCTCGGTGGACAGATCCCAGTCGATGGTGTAGTTGTTGGTTTCGGACGTTCCCATCTCGCTGTGCGTCCACAACAGTCGTCCACTCATGTCGAAGACATCAATGGTGACAGCCAGTGCGCTGCCAGTGAAGTTGTGGTTGATGATGAATGTCGTGGACGTGGTGGCCGGGTTGTGTGAGAGGGCAACGCTGAATATGGTGGGCACGAGGCCTTTCACCACGTTGAAGTCGAGCGTCGCCGTAGAGGCGTTGTTCATGCTGTCCCAAGCACGGAAGAGCAGTGTGTGCTGTCCGGGCTCCAGTTCCGGTATGCTGTACCACGTCGAGCCGGATGTATACGAGCCGAAGTCGAACGCGAAGTTGTCGTTCAGGTTGTAGGTGGTGCTGGAGCTGTTGTCGATGACGAGTTCCAGGTTGTGTCCGATGCCGTTGCCTGTAGCGTTGATGCCGTTGTCGTCACTGAGCATAGCCACGAAGTAGGGGGTGGGGTTGACATTGCCTCCGTTTTCAAAGTCGGGGCTGTTGAGGTAACAGCGTATCTTAGGTCCGATGGAGTCGGAGAGCTGCGTGTTGGATCCACCGAGGACGAGACTCTCTGAGGAACCGTGCGCAGCGAGCGTATGGTCGGTGGTGACGGCGTAGGCGCTGATGAGGCCTTTAGCGTTGTCGTAGTTGAGGTCAACGGGAACGGCGAACTTCATGTCGAACTTTCCGTTGCGGATGCTGTCCGTTCCGGAATAGACATTCTTCGTGCGGTTGTAGAACTGGAACGGTGTGTTTGATCCTCCAGACGTCTGTGCGCTGGGGTTCATGCGGCAGGTGATGAGCTCGCGGGAGTCAAGCACTTGCATTGAGATGGTGCCGTTGTAGTTGGTGAGTTCCTGCCCGTTGAGGTCGGCCGTGTGCCCTGTTACTCGTGCCACGGTGCCGCTGGCGAGATTCACTGCTGAAGTGTTGCCGGCAACGTATTGTCCGTTGATGGAGTCGATGACGACGCTGGCCTGTGGGATGTTGAGGCAGATGGCGGGGTCGCCGAGCAGTGTGTATTGCAGTTTGTTGTCGGACAGATCGCTTCCCGACGTGATGAGGTAGTTCTTTGCCTGTCGCTGCGCCTCTCCGATGGTGATGGGCTTGCCGTTTTGCATAGACAGCACATAGCGCAGGAAAGCCTGGTTGATGACGGCATTTCGGTCGGCATACACTGTGCGCGTGGTACCGAAGAAAGCCACGGCACCGCCATTGGCATTGAGCACGGCGGCCTCACCGATATTGTCGACACGCCCGTCGAAGGCCATGATGTCGCATGAAGCAGTGATCCACAAGGGCAGGTTCTTGTTGGTGAATGATTGGAAGTCGTTGAGAGTGAGCACTGCTTCGTGCGAGATCTGGTCAGCACGTCCATGACCGCAGTAGTCCATTATGAGTGCGCCCTGCTTTTGCTGTTGCTTGATGATGCTTGTCACCTCCGGATAGCGGTTGCCGGTGGAAGTCACCTCTTCGGTGTAGGCATCCCACATGACTTTCTTGATCTGATAGCCTGGATGTGCAGTGGCCACCTGCTCGGCTGCCGTGTTACAGTCACGCATGTGTAGGTTGGAGTTGCCGTCGTCGCCCATAAACATGATGACGTTCTCCCAGTCGCCGGCGTTGGTGTTTTCGGTGTAGCTGATGGCCTTGTCGACCATAATCTTGGCCTCTTCGGCGGTGGTGACGGGGAAGCGTCCGATGGCAACGTCGAGCATGTCGACCTTGCGGCTGGTGCTGTTGTTGATGTTGGTGCCCTCTCCGTCGTCGAGGTATCCGAAGAAGCCGTCGTCGACGTAGCAGTGCACCTCATTGAACGAGTTCTCGCTCTCATAGCAGAGCAGGTAGTCGTCGGGATTGAGGTCGCGGCAGTCGGTGCTGAGCATGCGGTTGTCCCAAACGCCGTCGCCGAAGAGCAACAGGTATTTGGGCATGTCTTTCTCGCTGGTGGCTCGGTCGTAGAGCATCTTCATGTACCTGCGGTAGGCATTAGCATCGGGTGTGCCGCTGGAGAACTCATTGAACAGTTCGTCGGCCGGTACGATGTTGACGGTCATGGAGTCGTGCTGCTCATGGAAGGCAGCCAGGCGTTGTGCCTGTGCCAATAGCTTTTGTGATGTAGGAATGATGATCACCATGTCGGCCTGCTTGTCGGCGTGGTGGTCCTGATTGGTAATGTTATACACGTAGGTAGCGGCAGGGAAGCTCTGTGTGAGATTGGGAGCGGGTGCCGGCTGGTCCCATGCCATGGAGATGTAGTCGAGATGGAGCGTGCCACCCGACAGCGCAGTGATCTTTACCGTATCAGTGGCTTGCAGGTTGGTGATGTTGTAAGTACCGCTGCTCTCATTGCCTTTGTCGTAGTTGTTAGTGATCCGAATGGTGATGGTACCCAGAATAGAGTCGTTGAGTGCTACCTGTGCGCTTGCGCTTGTGCCGGCTGTGATGTTTACTGAGAGTCTGCCCGACTTGGCTTTTGCCGGAGGGATGAAGACCACCTTCTTTGTTTTGCCCTGAGTGATTGATTCTGGATCGAAGAGGTTGCGTCCTCCCTGGTACCAGCTGAAGCCATCTTTCTCATAGAGGTCATGGTAGTCATTGGCAGAGGGATAGAAGCTGTTGATGAAAGCCGTGGAGTCAATCGACGCAGGTGTGCCGTCGGCAGAAGTGATGAAGTAGTAGCCGTAGTCGGAGTAGGGGTTGCGTGTGCGTCTGGCAGCTGTGTTGCTACTCCAGCTCACGGGTCCTTTGGCGTAGAACAGACGATGGCCGTTGACCGTGCAGGTAGGTACTTCTTTCAGGTCGTCAAGGCTGTCGAGGACGTCGCTGTTGAGCACCTCGTCCTGCAGGTTGCCGCCGTAGCCATAGATACGCACGCGGCTGAGGTCGGAGAATCCGGCCTGTCGTGCCACCTCTGCCGTCAACTCGTAGACGCCTGTCGACGGTACTCTTATCTTTGCCCATGAGCCTGTGGCCAGTACTGAATGGGCTGCATAGCGTGAGGTGGCATCGGTGGCGCGTGTGGCCGCAGTGCGTTTAGCGCCTGCCAAGACAGCGCGGCGCACGGGTGTGGCGTCGACGCGCAGCATGAAGCTCACGAGAATCTGGTATTTGCCGTTGCGATAGACCAGTGGACAGAAGTCGAGTGACAGCATGGCTTGACGACGGTCGAGCACGATGTGCTGGTTGACCGTTGGCAACGATGGCAGCGAGCCTGTCGTGAGTCGGTGATAGTTGGCCACGTCGGTGGGCGTCATGTCAATGAACTCTGGATAGACGATGCTGGCCGTATAGAGGGAGTCTTGGTAGTTGTCGGGTAATGTGATGGAATGGGAGAAGCACGGCAACACGCTGTCGACGCTCACCTGGTCGGAGACGAGGTTGAAGAAGCGCTGTGCGTTTGTCGTCAGACAGAGGACAAGGAGGAAAAGGAGTGTAAAGAGTTTTTTCATAATCTTGAGTCTTGGGGGTGGGCGGTAGGCACTGTAGGCAACTATAGGCACTGTAGGCGGGGTAGGCGCTGTAGGCAACTATAGGCGCTATAGGCACTGTAGGCGGGGTAGGCGCTGTAGGCAACTATAGGCGCTATAGGCACTGTAGGCGGGGTAGGCGCTGTAGGCAACTATAGGCACTGTAGGCGGGGTAGGCGCTGTAGGCAACTATAGGCACTGTAGGCGGGGTAGGCGCTGTAGGCAACTATAGGCGCTATAGGCTGGGTAGGCACTGTAGGCAACTATAGGCTGGGTAGGCGCTATAGGCTGGGTAGGCGCTATAGGCTGGGTAGGCACTGTAGGCAACTATAGGCGCTATAGGCGCTGTAGGCACTATAGGCTGGGTAGGCACTATAGGCAAACCGAGGAAGGGCTACTTACAGTAGAAGTCGAGCACCTTGCGCTCACCCAACCACCCTTCGAGGTGGTCATTGATATGTACCTCTGCAGTGCCGGCTGGTGTGCCGGTGAAGAGCAGGTCGCCGGTTTTGAGCGTGAAGGTGCGGCTCAAGTAGGCGATGGTCTCGTCGATGCCGTGGAGCATGTCGGAGGTGACGGCTTGTTGCACGGTGTGACCGTTGATGTCGAGATGAAAGGGCAGAAACTGCAGGGATGGCAGCTTGTCTGTCGTTATCCACTCGCCAATGGCTGCGGATCCGTCGAAGCTCTTGGCCATATCCCATGGCTGCCCGTTGTGCGATAGCTTGCGTTGCAGATCGCGGGCCGTAAAGTCGATGCCCAGCGTGGCGGCGTCGTAGTATCGGTGGGCAAAACGCGTGGGGATGCTTTTGCCCAAGCGGCTGATGCGTACGACCACCTCGGCCTCGTAGTCGATGCGTCCCAAGTCGTCGGGAATGAAGAATGGCTTTCCGCCCTTCAGCAGGCAGGAGTCTGCTTTGAGGAAGATGACCGGTTCTTCTGTTTTCAACAACGTAGTATTGAGCTCTTTATTGTGTTCGGCATAGTTCATGCCCAAGCAAAATATCTTCATCTGATGATAATCTTTTTATGGTTCTTTATATAGATGCCACTAGGCAGTCCTGTCAGGCTGTTGCCGACGCAGCGGCCGTCGAGGGTGTATACAAGTGAGTTGTCAGTCCGTTGAGTGACCTCAAGGTTTTTGATGCCAGTCATGGCGATGGCAGCCTCTATGCCTGCCGCTGCGTCAATCTCGCCATAGCCGTAGTAGTTGTTGGGATAGGTGAGGGAATGGTCGGGACGGACGCATGTGCGGGCGAAGATGTCGAGACAGTCCTTGGGTGTGAGGTGTGGGTTGGCCTGCAGCCAGAGGGCGATGACGCCGGTGACGACCGGTGCCGACATCGACGTGCCGCTGTTGGCATTCCAAACGTATGTGCGGCCGTTGTAGGTGAAGTGGCGCACGTCGCTGCCGATATCAGATGCGTTGGGATTGTGCTCCAGGTACCAACTGCTGTAGGCGGAGATAATGTTTTGCCCAGGTGCCATGACGTCGGGTTTGATGCGTCCGTCGAAGGTCGGTCCTACAGAGGAGAACGTGCCTCGCAGTCCATGCTCGGCAGTGTTGTAAACATGGGTGTCGCCGAGGTAGTTGACAAAGCTTGTGCGATAGCCTGTGGCACCGACGCTGATGACCGACGGCGCACTCGAAGGAGAGTTGACGCTGTGGCTGTTGTCGATGACGCACAGTGCGTTTTGGTTGTCACGGGAATCGTCCTTAATCAGACTTGCATTGACGGGGAAGAGACTCACTTCGGCATCGGTGCCTACAAGGTGGAGCGTAGAACTGACCGATTTGCCCTTGGCGGGTGTGAAGAGCCAGTCGGCAACGATGCTGGCCGCATTATAGCAGTCGGGATAGGCCGTGACGGTGAGGGCGACGGAGTCGGTGCCGATGTCGACGACCTGCTGTAGGGTGGAGTCGGGTGAAGCAATGATGCTGTCGAGAGGAACGGTGAGCGTGGCGGTGTGCAGACGATCGGTGGTGACCGTGGCACTCAGCGTGAACGGTGATGACGTATGGGTGGTGAAACTGAGCAGTCCTGAACCGTATGCTTTGACGGTGACGGAGTCGACGCCCTGTGGTTTGTTGACGTAGTCGATACTGCCGCCATCGTTGCCTGCTGATGAGACGATGATATGGCCGGGTCCGGTGAGAGAGTCGAGCATGGCATAGTAGAGCTGGTCGTAGCCATAGAAATCCTGCTGACTGCCTTCGCTGAAGTTGATGACGCAGGGCTTGCCCTGGCGGTCGGCGTAGTCGAAGATGTACTTGAAGCCGAGGGCATCGAGGGCGAAGGTGTATTTATAGTAATCGGCAGAGTCGATGAGCGAGATGTCGTCGGTGGTGGCGTTGTTGACTAGACACAGGTCAGCATCGGGTGCCGCGCCGACATAGGATGAGATGGTGCCGTCGCCCTCGGCGCCTGATCCAGCTGCGATGCCGGCTGTGTGGGTGCCATGGGTTTGGATGAATCCGTCACGTGGATGACCGACGGCGAGGAGTGCTTCCTGCCCGACATAGTCACGGCCAACGGGCAGGGTACTGCTTAGGGTATCGGTGGAGAGCATGTCCCACAATGCCTGGATGCGGTAGCGACGCATGTCAGTGGAGTAGAACGTGGGGTGGGTGAGATCGAAACCGATGTCCTGCACACCGACGACGACACCCTGACCGGTGTAGCCTTGAGGAAGGTTGAGGCCTTCGTTGACAGCATCGATATGAAGCACTTGTCTCGTGGTGTCCATCAGTGTGCGTATGCCGCGCTTGGCTTCTATGCGTCGCACCCCACGCTTGTTGGACAGAGCAGCCAACTGATTGACAGGAAGGTTGGCAATGGCAAGGTCGCCGTAGCGGAGAAGCACATGGCCTCCTACATCGTTGACGGCAGATGCGACATCATCAGCCCGGATGAAGGCGATGATTCGGTCACGACGGCCTATGATGCGGCGAAAGGGTGATCGTGACAGCAGACAGGCTTCGCGAACCATCGGTGAGAGTTTCGACCACGACGGACGTTGGGCCCGAACCGGAGTCATCACGAGCTCCAGCAGTAAGAAGAGACAGATGAGTTGCTTCATAGTTATCGGAATGTCATTCAGATGTTGCAAACTTACGAAAACTATTCCACTTCTCCAAGAAATTTAAGACATAGTATTTTTAAGACATGATAAACACTACGCCGTGACATACTATGGTCTTCAACGAAAAAAGCCTCACCAATTGGTGAGGCTTCGTCTGTATATAGCTTACTATGTTAATCAGCTGAGAGGCTGAAGCGCTTGAAGTCGACAATTGTCAGACCCTTCTCCTGCTTGTTGAGCCACTCCTTAACACTTTCCTTAGCACCTTCGTCGCCGAACTGGAACTCCTGGTCGACAAGGCAGTTCTCCTTGAAGAACTTAGCCATACGGCCCTTGGCGATGTTCTGGATCATCTGCTCCTTGAGGTTGGCGGCAGCGGTAGCGGACACTTCCTTACGGATGTCCACAGCCTTGTCGGCATCCTCCTGAGAGAGCCAGCCCTTAGCCACGTTGGAAGCGATGTGATCGTCGCTGTCAACGAGGTTGGCGTTGATGCCAGCCTTCTTCAGAGCCACGTTCACTTGGCGCTCGATCTGCTCCTCCTTGGTCTTCTCGATGGCGATGCGCAGCTCCTCGTCCTTGACAGACTGGGGAACGCTGGCCTCATCGAGAGCCACGGGCTTCATGGCAGCCACCTGCATAGCTACTTTGTAGCCAGCCTCCTCGTTGGGAGCGGAGAGCTTCACCATGGTAGCCAGAGTGTGACGGCGCATGTGGTCGTAGACGGAGATGTTGTCGCCCTCGAGCACATTGTAGCCGTCGAGCTCCATCTTCTCGCCCACCACGCCAGAGCGACGTGTCACAGCCTCAGCCACGGTCAGACCTTCGCTGATCTTCAGCTCTTTCACCTCGTCGAGGGTATGAGCCTTGGCAGCGATGGCAGCGTCAAGGATCTCCTGAGTCAGAGCGACGTAGTCAGCACCGTTAGCCACGAAGTCGGTCTCGCACTTCAGGGCGATCATGGCAGCGAAGCCATTGACGTTCTTCACGAGTACGCAACCGTTGGATGTGGTGCGGTCGGAACGCTTTGCAGCGATAGCCAGACCACGCTCGCGAACGAGTTCCACAGCCTTATTGATATCACCATCAGCCTCGGCCAGGGCCTTTTTGCAGTCCTTCATGCCGGCACCTGTCATGGCGCGCAGCTTCTTGATGTCTTCAATTGTAACAGCCATAATATTGTTTTCCTTTGTTTTAATGGGTTAAAAACATTGATTACTCAGCGGCGGGAGCGGCCTCCTCAGCGGGAGCAGCCTCTTCGGCAGCGGGAGCGGCAGGAGCCTCATCGCGACGGGCGCGACGGCTGTGGCGACGGCCCTCAGCGGCCTCGTCCTGCTGCTCGGCAGCAGCCTTGTCGTCAGCCTTCTCGGCCTTGTGCTCCTCCAGACCCTCAGCGATGGCGGCGCAGCAAGCATCGAGGATCACCTCAACACTGTCCTTAGCATCGTCGTTGGCAGGAATGACGTAGTCGACGTTGCGGGGATCTGAGTTTGTATCAACGATAGCGAACACAGGGATGCCCAGACGGTTGGCTTCCTTCACGGCGATGTGCTCCTTGAGCACGTCGACCACGAACAGGGCAGCGGGCAGACGAGTCAGGTCAGCGATAGAACCGAGGTTCTTCTCCAGCTTGGCACGCTGACGGTCGATCTGCAGCAGCTCACGCTTGGAAAGGTTGGAGAAGGTACCGTCGTTTCTCATCTTGTCGATGTTGGCCATCTTCTTCACAGCCTTGCGGATGGTGGGGAAGTTGGTGAGCATGCCACCGGGCCAGCGCTCGATAACGTACGGCATGTTGACACTTGCAGCCTTCTCAGCCACGATGTCCTTAGCCTGCTTCTTGGTAGCTACGAAGAGAATCTTGCGGCCGCTCTTGGCGATAGCCTTCAGAGCGTCGGCAGCCTCGTCGATCTTGGCTACGGTCTTGTTGAGGTCGATGATATGAATGCCATTGCGCTCCATGAAGATGTAAGGAGCCATGGCGGGGTTCCACTTGCGCTTCAGATGGCCGAAATGGCAACCTGCCTGAAGCAGTTGGTCGAATGTTGTTCTTGACATTGTCTTTGTCTTTTTAAATGTTTACGTTCTTTTTAATTCTTGATATTGTTCAGAATCAGCGGTGCAGTAATCCAGTT
This sequence comes from uncultured Prevotella sp., assembly GCA_900319905.1. GTDB lineage: Bacteria > Bacteroidota > Bacteroidia > Bacteroidales > Bacteroidaceae > Prevotella. Next base: position 64,403 of record ONQB01000011.1, read on the forward strand.
GTATGGAGTCTGCACCGTTTAGATGCTAAACCGGTTGAAGCTTCTCCGCTTGCCGCTGTTGCAGAGGTGTTCTTGATGTTAAGATCATTCTGCGGAATCATTGAATCATTGTGTGCTATCCAATCTTCCTATATAATAAGGAGAATAGGATTGCGCTCCAATGACTTGTAGAAAGATGACAAGCGTCGAAGCTCCAGACTTTCCAACATTAACGCTTACTGAACTGGAAGCGACGGCGAGCCTTGGGCTGACCTGGCTTCTTACGCTCAACGGCACGGCTGTCACGAGTGAGGAAGCCATGGTCCTTGAGGTTCTTCTTGTCTTCAGCGTTGATCTTCACCAGGGCGCGTGCAATGGCGAGGCGCAGAGCCTGGCTCTGACCTGTGTAACCGCCACCATCGAGGTTAGCCTTGATGTCGTATTTCTCAGCCACCTCGAGCAACTCTAAAGGCTGCTTCACCACGTAGCGCAGGATGGCAGAGGGGAAATATTTCTCGATGTCTTCTTTATTGATTGTGATCTTACCGGTGCCCTCAGTGAGGTATACGCGAGCTACAGCGCTCTTGCGGCGACCGATTGCATTGATAACTTCCATCTTTAAGCTTATTTATACTGGTTAATGTCGATGTTCTTTGGCTTCTGAGCCTCCTTGTTGTGCTCAGCGCCCTCGAAGATGAACACGTTGTCCATCAGCGAACGGCCCAGAGGACCTTTGGGCAGCATGCCCTTGATGGCGTGGCGCAGCATCTTGTCGATACCGCCGCGACGTGTACGCAGGTCAGCGGGAGTGTTGAAGCGCTGGCCGCCTGGATAACCAGTATAACGGGTGTAGATCTTGTCAGTCTCCTTCTTACCGGAGAAGCGCACCTTGGCTGCGTTGACGATAATTACGTTGTCGCCACAATCAGCATTGGGTGTGAAGTTGGGTTTGTACTTTCCGCGAAGCAGCTTGGCAACCTTGGAGCAGAGACGACCCACAATCTGGTCGGTGGCATCCACCACGACCCACTCCTTATTAGCTGTTTCCTTATTGGCGGAAATAGTCTTGTAACTTAAAGTGTTCATTGTTTGTTTAAATGATAAATTATAAATGTTGCATGGATGAGCAGGGGCCTCGCGGTGCCTCCAGTCTAAAAGAGACCATCCACAGCTTTAACCCTGAGCGTCACAGCGATTCACTAACCATAAGGTTCGGCCATGAACCTCACTATTAACACACTGTGGCTGTGGAGACTCTAAGTTGCATCCCCACAATCCGAGTTGCAAAGTTACAACTAATAATGTGGAAACAACAAGAAGATGCGTAATTTAATCGGCTAATTATGAATATTTAACTATTTTTATGTCGCACAACCTATTGCATGCCATTGCGTGACAGGCCTGAAAGTTGTTGACAAAATGCAGTTAGAATTTTAACACAATGACGAGAGAAAATAGAGGTGGAATCAGGGCTGTAATGCCAATTTGTCTGTTCGGATATGGCCTTTTTGCCCGATGTATTTGCTCTATCGTTGATATTCCATTGGCTTATCGCCGAAACTCCGTTGGTTTATCGCCGAAACTCCATTGGCTTATCGCCGAAAAGGCAGTGCCGTTTCGACGATATTGTGACGCTTGTAAAGCAATGTTGATGTTGCTGAAAATGTAAATAGTTGATTGATAGCAATTTGTGTAAACAGGCCAAGAATGGCGTCATTTGGACGCCTAACCACTTTGTTGGTAAATACGCGATTCTCAGAAGCCATTTAACATAAATAATATTGACAATTTGTCTTCTGACTTCGCCAATGCGTCACCCGATTAAAGGATTCAAGTTTAGCAAGTTACTGACGCCCCTGCATACGGCAGACTTGGCTATACGTAATTGTTAGCATGCGAAACTTGAATTAAAGGAAAATAGTCAGTGACAGGCTTACCGCTCGGGTCTAGGGCGTCAAGCCTGTCGATGTTGAAAAGATGAGCTAATCTTCCCGCTCAGCGTCGATCAGACTTCTGAGGCCGTCGCTGTATTTGCTTACCATTTTCCGGCAGAACATCTTGCCGGAGCACTTCACTTCAGCGAGGTCGTCCTCGGTCAGGATCTTTGCATTGGGGTAACCGTCGATAAAGGTGAGCGGGCTCAAGGCGTCGATGCCGGGATAGCGACCTTTGACGAGCTTGCAGTGAGGTGCCTGGTCGGAGTTGAAGGCCACGGTCTGTACGAAGGTCTCCACCGGATGGTAGCTGGTGCGGAAATAGGTTACAAGTCTCTCGTTGTCGTCCCATGTCTTGACAATGAGCCGGGCCAGTTCGGGTGTGATGGCCCACGAGGAAGCACCCTTGTACAATGTATAGGTCTTCTCCGGACAATAGATACGCAGCGTCTTGTGGATATGCAGGCCATTGAGCATCCGTTTCAGTCCTGAGCGCATCTGTCCTTTCACCGACAGCATGCGCCATGATTTACCGGCCAGGGGACGGAAATCGGTGTAGGGATAGGCGGCACGTCCCTGGCCCGGCATGGCGATGCCGCTGATAATCTCGCTGTCGCCGGCCTTGGCGAAGTAATCGCTGATGCGTTGCTTCGACCATAATGGGTAGTCACCGCCTGTGAGGAATACCATGCGGTCGGCACCATCGGTGAGGGCTGCACGCAACAGTTCTACCTGTGCCTCCACTTCACGAATGCTACCCTCGACGAGGTTGACACGATGGTTGATGAAGGTGATGTTCTCGCGTAGCAGGTCTTGCTTGAAATGCTGCAAGTCGCGTTTGCTGTCGATATGAATAAAGAAGACAGCATCGTCGGGAAGACTGTAGATGAGGTTGCGCAACTGATGTGCGTCTTTGTCTGTGGATATGAGAAAAGCGAGTTTCATGTGCTGACGTTTTTGTAATCACTATTGCAAATGTACAATATAATCTTTTATTCTCCAACTTTCTGCCGTTATTTTTCCATAAAGATTTGTCAGTAGCATTAATTTGTCTTTCTTCTGCCGTGTGACGGTCCGTCAGATGCCTGTCTGGTGATAATCCGATGGAAAAGTTTGGTAACAATGAAAGAAACCATTAACTTTGCAGAAACCAATGGCCTGATGTTCCGCAGGCAGTGTTTTTGAACACGGTAGCAACAAATAATTAATGTAAGAGCGCAGTTCTCATGGAAAAAGTACTGATTACATACGGTGATGAGCGTTATGCCCACTCGCGGGAGCGTCTGACTGAGGAGGCCCGCAGTCTGGGCATCTTCGACCGTGTCAGAGCCTACACTCCTGATGACTTGGACGACCGGATGCGTCACCATCCGCTGATGAAATACCAGCGGGGTGGGGGTTATTGGGTATGGAAGCCATGGATTACGCTGAACGCCTTGCAGCAGTTGCACGACGGCGACGTGCTCGTCTATGTGGACTCGGGTTGTAGTCTGTTTCCTTCCAAGGAGTGGGACGTCTATTTCAGTAAACTCGACTACAATGACATGGTGGTCTTCAGTTTGGCCACACGCTGCAAGCAGTACACCAAGCGCAGCGTGCTCGATGCTTTCAAGCCAACGCTGGGGCCTTATTGGGGCGAGTACTACCAGTTGGCCGGCACCGTGTATTTCGTGCGCAAGACCCCGTTTGCCATGGGTTTCTTCAGCCATATGCTTGACTTCTGCACCGAGGACAACCTCATCGACGTGCGGCCCGACGAAATGGCTGCGCAGTATCCAGGCTTCTTGGAGCACCGACACGACCAGGCGCTGTTCACAGCCTTGGTCTATGAAAATCGTCAGCACATGGCCCTTCTGACCAATGACTTCGAGGGGCGTCATAGTGGACAGGCTATCTGTGCGACGCGGATAGGCGATGAGCGTGGGCGCTATGCCGTACCGGAAAAGACGTGGTTGGATGTGTTTGTGAAACGACGCATTGGAAATGTGACCAGGGGTGCCCAACAGGCTTATTGGCGGCTGTGCAACCATTTGGCATTGCGAAACGGATGATTGAATAATAATATGAGTGAGACGCTAAAGCAGAAGACGGCACGCGGCCTGTTGTGGGGCGCGCTGAACAATGGGACCATGCAGTTTATCGGACTGGTGTTCGGTATTGTGCTGGGTAGGTTGCTCAACCCTTCCGACTATGGCATGATTGCCATGATCACCATCTTCACCATCACGGCTACAGCATTGCAGGACTCGGGCTTCGGTACGGCTATCGTCAACCTGGACAAACCCAAGGACGAGGACTACAACTCCGTGTTCTGGTTCAATGTCCTCACCGGGCTGTTCTGCTATGTCATCTTGTTTTTCTCGGCCCCGCTTATTGCCCGCTATTACCATCATCCGCAGTTGGTAGCCCTGAGCCGTTATGTCTTCCTCTCCATCATCTTCTCGTCGCTGGGCGTGTCGCAGTCGGCTTATCTGCAGAAGCATCTCATGGTGAAGCAGCGCGCCAAGGCCAATGTGGCCGCTGTGCTGGTGTCGAGCTGTGTGGGTGTAGCGATGGCTTGGAAAGGCTTCGCCTATTGGTCGCTGGCCACCCAGACCAATGTTTATATCTTGGGCAATGTACTGTTTTATTGGCATTACTCTCACTGGCGCCCCACCTTGCACATTGACTTCGGGCCTGTGAGACGGATGTTCCGCTTCAGTTGTAAGATACTGGCTACCACCATTATCCAACAAATCAACAACAATATCCTCAATATCCTGCTTGGCCGTTATTATTCTTCGCGCGATGCGGGTTACTACAATCAGGCTTACCAGTGGAACTCGAAAGTTATCTACCTCATGCAGGGAATGTTGGGCGGTGTCACTCAGCCAGTGCTCGTCGATCTGCGCAACAACTCCGGGCGCGAACTTGCTGCACTGCGCAAGCTCATGCGCTTCACCGCCTTCCTGTCGTTCCCCCTGCTGTTGGGTTTTGGTCTCGTGGCCAAGGAGTTTATCGTGCTGGCCATTACCGCCAAGTGGCTGGCCAGTGCACGCTTGCTTCAGATACTGAGCATTGGCGGTGCCTTCCTGCCGCTGAGCACACTGTTGTCGAGTTTCATCATCAGCCAAGGCAAGTCAGGCACCTACTTCGTCAGTACGCTTGTTCTTTGTGTAGTGCAGATTGTCACCATGCTTGTCATCTATCCCTTAGGCGTGACACCGATGGTGGTAGTCATCACGCTCATTAATGTGGTGTGGGCGTTTGTATGGTTCTTTTTGGCTCACCGACTGATAGCCTACTCACCGGGTATGTTTCTTAAGGATATCGTACCCTTTGCCCTCGCCGCATCCGCCGTCATGGCAGTGACATACTTCGTCACCAAGACAATCACTACGATGTGGGTGTTGCTGGTGGCCCGCATTCTGCTCGCCGCCGTGCTCTATTTCGTAGTCATGAAGGTGGCGCGTGTGAAGATATTGGATGAGTGCATTGCCTTCATACTCCGCCGATGAGTGCCATGGTCATGCCTCGCTTGCTTATTCCACTTTCCATTCCTTGATGGTTCGGTCTTCTGTTGAGAAGTTGATGCCCACCTTGACCACCTTTCTTCCGTCAGCTTCGTAGGGAATGGTGTAGCCTTTGTCGTTGATTTGCTGGAGGGCATCGTCAACGCTGCCATTGATTTTCAGTTCCATCACATAGATGGCAGTGTCGGTCTTCAGCAGTATGTCCATGCGCCCCTTTGCCGTGCGCACCTGGGTATATACGTACCTGTTGAGGAAAGAGAACATTACGTAGAGCATGGCTGTGAAGTGGCCCTCGCTGGTCGGTGCGTCCTTCAGCGTGTCGCTCTGGTAAGGTATGGAGGCAAAGAAGGTCTGTGCTGCTGTCAGCGCACGATCGATGTCATCGTCGAGCAATCCCTCACTGATGTCCCAGCAAGCATTGCTCGTCTTGTTGGTGTCGGGAGCCACATAGTAAGGCAGCAGGCAACGCATCATCCCCACCTTGACCTCCTCGTTGGGATAACCCAAGGTATAGCGTTGTGAGCGTGGGTCATAGTCTTTTATGGTGATGTAGCCGCTTTGATAAAACAGAGGCAGAATGGAGTGCATGTCTTCCGTGGGTGTGTCAAACTCTTCAGCCTCGGCCTTGCTGTTGTCAATGGCCGTGATGTCGGTGTGGAACTTCCGAATCATGTTGACCAGGAAAGTAGGCGTACCCGTTGCGAACCAGTAGTTGCCTATCTGCTCTGTGTCCATGGCATAGAGCAGACTGAAAGGGTTGTAGACGCCAGGCGACTTGGCGGCGAAGTGATAGCCGTCGTATTGCCGCTTCAGTTTTTGCAGGACATCGTCTTTCGAAATGTTTTGGCTTTGTGCTAGTTCGCTGATGCCCTCTTGGAAGTTATCCTCCAGTTCTTGCTGCGTGATGCCGCATAGTGCTGCGTATTTGGGCAGCATAGAGATATTGAAGAGGTTGTTGAGTTGGGAGAAAATGCTCAGCTGAGAGAACTTGCTGATGCCCGTGATGAACACAAAGCGGAGGTAAGGGTCGAGGTCTTTCAGCGGAGAATAGAACGATTGCAACTCGGTGCGGATGGCCTCCAGCCGCTCCTTGTCGTGCAGCACGGTGAGCAGCGGCGCGTCGTATTCGTCGATGAGGATGACGACCTTTTCGTGAGTCTTGGCATAAAGGTTCTTCACGAGGTCGCCCATCCTCGTCGTAATGTCGCCGTTATTGGCAGTAAGTCCATTATCCTTTTCTGCCCATGTCAATTGTGTGGCGATGACGTTGTCCAGATCCTCCACCGTCCCCCGTTTGGCCATGGAAAGGCTGAAGTGCAAGACGGGATATTGCTTCCATTCCTTTTCCAACTGATCGATGGCCAGTCCTTTGAACAACTCTTTCCGCCCATTGAAATATGCGTGGAACGTGCTTATGAGCAGAGATTTGCCAAAGCGGCGCGGACGTGAAAGAAAAACATACTTCTTGGTGTTGGCCAACTCATACACGTATTGCGTCTTGTCAACGTACAAATATTGTTCTTCCCTGATGTTAGAGAAGGTCTGGATGCCTATGGGATATTTTGTCATAGTTACTGTGGAATGATTACTACTTGAAAATATGATTATCCTTAAGCTTACCGACGGAACGTCTTGCGCAGTCGGTTGCTGATGGCTTTGCTGATGACGCGGAAGTTGCCGTAGCGCAGGTTGAGGAAGAGCTCTTCCAGCGAGCGGCCGACCTTGATCCACGGGTGCCCCCAGGCACTGCGTCGGTAGAAGCGCTCTTTGTAATCCACGTTGTCGATGACATAACGCGGGTGCTTCAAAGGAAAGTCGAGCTCGAAGCGCTTCATGGTGAAGATTTTGCGCAGGCCGCGTGGCGTCGTTTGCTCACTTCCTGAATAGTGCGTGGAGTCGGATGTAAGGCCAATGTTGTTGATAAGGTTTCGCGTTGGCATGATGGCCAGTCCGTTGTTGAGCATCATGCTGGCCCAGAAAATGGTCTCGTAATAAGGGATGCCCGTAGCCTTGTGACGGCGGGTCAAGTCCATCAGCGCCTTGCGGTACTGGCGCTGCCGGATGACGCCGTTCATGAGTCTAACGGCATTGGGGTCGTCGAGGAAGGAGTAAGTACCGTCCCAGGTGTCGATGACCCTGCGCCACGACGCCCAGCCCCAGATAGAGAAGGTGGATGTGAAGAAATAGTCGTCGGGTACGTCGGGTGACACCTCATCCTCGTTGAAGCCTGAGATGAGCCACACGCGGTTGTCGTGCTCGTAGCGGTCGAGCAACTCTTTGCAGAAAGGAAAGAATGACTGCGAGGGTACGTCGTCGTCTTCCAGCACGATGCATTTGTCCACTATGGAGAAAGCCCATTTCTGCGACAGATACTCGGAGGGGTCGCAACCCTGGTTTTGCTCGCAGTAGTGTCGTTGAACATCGCACTGCCAGTCGATGTTCTCGGCGATCTTGCGGCAGGCCATGATGCCGGGCATGTCGCGCTCGCCACGCGGTCCGTCCTGGTAGAGGAACAGACGGCTGGGACGAGCCAGGCGCACCTGCTCAAACACTTGTTGGAATTTCTCGGGTCGGTTGAAGAAGAGCATCAGTACCGCCACGTCGGTTTTGTAAGGTTGCATAGAGCGTATTTACTTTTAGGAACAGTCCGGTTAAACATGGTCGTCAGCCTTTGATGGTCTGATGATCTTATAGGGGTTGCCAGCGATGACAACGTCGCTGGGCACGTCCTTGACGACGACGGTGTTCACGCCGATGGTCACGTTGTCGCCAATGGTCACGTCGCCGATGATTTTCGTACCTGCGCCGATGAAGACGTTGTTGCCGATGGAGGCGCTCTTGCCTTCCTCGGGTGTCTTGTGGCCAATCAGCACACCGGGGTAGAGGGTGCAGTTCTCACCGATGCGGGTGCGGGGATTGATGATGATGGGCCCCCAATGCCAGATGGTAAGTCCCTTGCCGCAGGTGTTGGGCGGAATCTGGAAGCCAGTCTTGTAGCTCAGCCGGCGCAGTCGCCATGCCCAATAGATATGACCGATGAGGTTCCAGCCCCGTTGCGGCACGTTCTTGTAGAGCTCCAGATGCCTGAGTGCTACAATATACTGCCAGATGGCATGCTGGTCCGACATGGGGTTGGTGGCGATGCGCTCTTTCCATCTGCTGAACAGATGGAGCTGCTTCTGATAGTTTCTCGAGTCGGCGCGGAGGTAGTCCTTCAGCATCGCTCTGGAAGTGATCTTGTCGGTTGTGGCCATGTTTCCTTCTTTATGGTTGTGTACAAGTATTGTAAAGATACTATTGCAAAGATACGTTTTCTTTTTCAATATGGATTGCTTTCCGCTGTTTTATTTTACAAAGCAGACAGATGATATAGCGAGCGGTAGTACACAGGGAGACAGGAAAAGCCCCCTTCTGTACCAATCTGTGCTAAGTCTGACGGATGAATGTTGTGGTATTACCATGATTCACTTCATAAGAGCTGACAAAATCGGGGCGCTTTCTTGCATAGCTCAATCTTTTATCTTAATTTTGCAAGAAAGCAAGTAAAACGAGCGGGTGCTTACGAAGTTTCAAGTCCCGCGGATAGTTACAACAATGAACAATATCTTTAAGATACGAAAGTCTGAGCGATGGCTGGCCTTGGCGGCCTTGCTCATCTTCGCAGCTCTCAACGCATTGCTGTTCGTGAAGTACGGCAAGGGCTTTCTGCACGGAGCTAAAGGTGGCTTCTGGCTCATCTTCCACAACCACTTCCAGGTGTCCGGCTACGATGTGTGGTCGTTAATCTTCATGTCGAACGAGAAGATTTATTTCGAGATTACGCGACATCCGTTCTTCGCCATCATTCTCTTTCCCTTCTATTGGCTTAACCAGTGGCTCATGCCGGCAACAGGAGTCAACTTCGCCATGATTTTCATGGCTTTGTTGCTGTTGGTTGCTGCGTTCTATTCGTTTATCTTCCTTTATCGCGTGTTCCGCGAAGTGCTGGAGATGAAGGCTTTCGACTCCTTGCTGCTGACATTATTCTTTTATGGCTGCGGATCGGTGATGACGGCCGTCATGGTGCCCGACCACTTCTGCTGGTCTGTCTTTCTGCTCACCATGACGCTATATCTTTCCGGCATGGCCTTTAAGCGCCGTAGGCAACTGCCTACGTGGGTACTTTCCCTGCTTGCCCTCTTCACCGGAGGTGTCACGTTGAACAATATCGCCAAGACGTGGTTGTCGGGATGGTTTGTCAATGGTCGAAAGTTCTGGCGTGTCAAGAGCCTGCTTGCTGTCGTCGTGTTGCCCTGTGTCCTTTTCGCAGCCTCATGCTTGTGGCAAATCAAGACGATACAGGAGCCGCAGAGCGTTGTTGACAAGCGTATAGGCGAAAAGACGATAGCCAAGCACCCCGAAATGAAAAAAAACATCGCCAAGCATAATCAGTGGATGAAGACGGTGCGCCATAAGCCAATCACCGACAAGCCGTTTCTTAACTGGATAGACACCACTACGCCTAAGGGTGAGAGCATCGTGGAGAATCTCTTTGGTGAGTCCATTCAACTGCATACCACCCATACCTTGGGCGATATGTGCGTCGACCGCCCCATGATAGTAAAGTACGACTATTGGTTCAACTATTTTGTTGAGGCTGTTATCGTATTGCTTTTCTTCTTAGGCATCTTCTTCGGCGTGAGCTCGGGCAGCAAGTTCTACTGGATGTGCCTGAGCTGGTTCGGTCTCGACATGTTTCTGCATTTGGTGCTGGGCTTTGGTCTCAACGAGGTGTATATCATGGGGCCTCACTGGCTCTTCTTCATCCCCATCTCCGTGGCCTATATGTTCCGCCGCCTGAGTGCCAAGCCGCAATGCGCCCTGCGTGTGCTGCTCACGCTGCTCACGCTGTATCTGTGGACATACAATGGAGCACTGCTGACGAACTATATGTTGAACTAAAAACAAAAGACATGAAAAATATTGCGGTCATCTTCGCTGGAGGGGCGGGCTTGCGAATGCACACCAAAAGCCGGCCCAAGCAATTCCTTGAGCTCAATGGCAAGCCAATCATCATCTATACCATCGAACTCTTCGACAACCACCCGCAAATAGACGGTATTGTTGTGGCCTGTATAGAATCGTGGATACCTTTCCTGAAGAAGCAACTGCGCAAGTTCGAAATCAACAAAGTGGTGGATATCGTTCCGGGCGGTGCCACCGGTCAGGACTCTATCTACAATGGTCTCTGTGCCGCCGAGCGATATGCCAATGGCGAGGAGGCCATCGTGCTAATTCATGATGGCGTGCGCCCTCTGATTACAGAGGACACCATTACGGACAATATCAAAAAAACGAATGAGTGTGGCTCATGCATCACCTGTGTGCCAGCCACAGAGACTTTCGTCGTGACCAAAGCTGACGGCACGCTCGATATTCCCGACCGAAAGAGCTCTTTGATCGCCAGAGCACCACAAAGCTTTCATCTGAGTGATATACTCAAGGCGCACCGTCAGGCCATCAGGGAAGAACGGCATGACTTTATCGACTCCTGTACCATGATGAGCCACTATGGATATAAGATGGGGACCATCATCGGCCCCATGGAAAACATCAAGATCACGACACCGACGGACTATTTCGTCTTGAGAGCAATGGTGAAGGTGCATGAGGATATGCAGATCTTCGGACTATAGAAATGCAGATTTTCGGAATATAAACAAACAATAGCTATGAAACGGACAGAGACTGAAGATATAGAGCTCTTTGCACAAAGCTTTCCGCTTGCTGAAGAATTACGGGGAAAACACTTCGTCATTACCGGAGCCACCGGTCTGTTAGGACGGTGTCTGGTGAGATGCCTCTTGGCACTGAGAAGGTTGAGAAATATTGACGTCAGTATTACAGCGGTGGTCAGAAACAAGGATAAAGCCATTCACTTGTTCGGTGATGAGAATCCGGCGTTGTGTTATTATGTTTACGACTTCTCACAAGAAGGAACCTTCTGTCCGCCTTCTTTGAGTGCCTCCTACCTTGTTCACTTGGCCAGTCCCACGGCATCCAAGTACTTCATTGACAGTCCGGTTGAAACTATGAATACGGTCTTCAAAGGTATGGATGCTGTGCTGCGGTATGCCAAGTCTGACAACATAAAGAGTCTTGTTGAGGTTTCAACGCTTGAGGTTTATGGAACAATCCTTGATGACAGCAGACCTCTTGACGAAAAAGACCAGGGCTATCTTGATGTCTTGTCCACCCGCAGCAGCTATCCCATGGCCAAACGGGCCGCCGAGTGTCTTTGTCTTTCCTATGCCAGGGAGTACGGTGTGCCGGTAAAGATTGCCCGACTGGCTCAGACCTTCGGCGCCGGGGTTGCAGATGACGACAACAGGGTCTTTGCTCAGTTTGCCCGCAATATCATCAACAACCAACCTATTATTCTGCATACGAGAGGCGAATTGCGACGTTGCTACTGCTATACTGTCGATGCCATTTCGGCCATCTTGTATGTGTTGCTCAAGGGACAGGATGGGGAGGCTTACAATGTTGCTAATGATGAGACTTACATGTCTATCATGGAGATGGCCGATTACTTGTGCGAGCACTTCGGAAAAGAATCGAAGCCACGGGTCGAATTGCAGGAAGGCCTGGGCTATTCGCCAACCACCAAGCTCAGACTGTCGACGGAGAAGATATGTCGACTGGGTTGGAAACCCTGCTTTGACAAATACACAATGTTTGACCGACTGATTAAGTCCTTAAAAGAATAAGAGTATATGCCTTCCTTTTTACAACGTGCTTATACGAGCCTTTTCAGAGTCAGCGTACGTAAAGATCTGACGCCCTGGATGCATGTTTCCCCAAAGAAACAGCACATCTACGGGGTGTATCATCTTTATTGTGAGAAAGGCTGGCAGACCATGGTGCATGAACAACTGCAGCGATGGTTAGCCAGCGGATTGATGCAAGTCTCTGATAAGCTGTTCATCAGCATCATCAGTCTGCACGAAGAGGACAGGCCGTTGCTGGACAAAGAACTGTCAGTTATTCCCAAGGATAAACTGGAAGTCATTTCTTTCACCAACGACCCTTTGGTGTATGAGTATCCAGCTATTGACTTTATCTATGCCAAGAGTAAGGAAGACCCGACTGCGCTCTTCTACTATTTCCATACGAAGGGCATCACCTATCAGTCGCTTGACAGCAACGACAGGGTCTTCAAGAAGTTCTATCAGAAGATTACCTCCTGGCGTCATATGATGGAATATTTTATCATCGATAAGTGGCAGGTTGCCGTCAATGTGCTCAATGACGGGTATGAGACTTATGGCTGCTATCTGTTCCCGCCCTTTGTGAATGGTATGTATGCCGGCAACTTCTGGTGGACAAGGGCTGACTATTTCAGTAAGTTGGATGCGTTGGACAATAAGACCAAAGCCACCAACCGCTTTAAAGCCGAGGAGTGTTTGCTGTCCAAGTCACGCAAGCCTTTCTCTGCCTTTGATACGGTGGCAGACCTTTATTTCGTCAACATTACGCCCGATATCTATTCTTCAGAGCATCATTCTATAAGAGCCTCGCTCCGCTTCTTTTTGATTTACACCTTTCGTAAGTACCAAAAGAAATGGTTTGGTTACAGCTACAAGAAGCATTGCCAGGACCGGTTTCAGAAACTCAAGGCCGCGAAGGACCGGTAAGTGCTAATCGAAAAACTCGAGTTTTGACACGTGCAAGTTGACCTTTCTGATGTCGGGCAGTTGCATGTAGTCACCGTACTGGTCGCTCAGCACCTTTTGGTAATTGCCTGGAACGGGCAGGGCATGACCTTCAAAGGGCAGTGTGGTCGTGGGCAGAAGGTCCTCTATGTGTCTTGGCACGACAAACGGCACACCAAGAGCGTCCAACAACACGCCGCCCGTAAAGTGTGACACGCCATGCAGTAAAGGATAGATGACGTGCTCATTCAGCTTCACGAGTCTGAGCACCTTCTTTACCTTTGCCTCCTGTGGCAGGTCGTGCCTCTTCAGTATCTTATAGGAATGGCCGATAGTTTGTATTGACAGCTTTTGCATCCACACAGGATGTTTGTCGATAGGAAAGATGTCGACATAGATGCCTCGCTCACGGAAGATCTTGTCGTAGCCATTGTTCTCATAAAGCACCGATCGGCGGTCACGAAGTTTGGCATACTGGAAGAAATAGTTCGAGTCGGTCTGCCGGCATTGCAAAGCCATGGTATCGGGCAGCTCCTTTGGCATCACGTCGAGCAGTCGCAGATAGTCCTCACGCAACATCTGCACGTCCATGTCGTCGTCCCATGGAATGAAACCATGGTGGCGTGCCGCGCCTAACAGCGTACCGCCAATGAGCCAATAGCGTATCTTGTGCTTCTTGCAGATGCGATCCATCTCCAATAGCAGTTCCAGCATGCGCAGTTGTTGGCGTCGCAGTTGTGAGCCGTCGGGATTGAAGCGTTGTCTTAATGCCTGACAGTCTATCTTGTCCATATCGTTATATGCTTGATATTAAAGTTCGAATATAGTTATTCCTTCAACCACTCTTTAATCTCGTCTTCCGATAGCCCCTGCTGACGTAACTTCTCAAACACTCGCTTCAGTTGCTCGTCCTTCTGCGAGAGTTGCTCGTCCTTCTGCGAGAGTTGCTCGTCCTTCTGCGAGAGTTGCTCGTCCTTCTGCGAGAGTTGCTCGTCCTTCAGAGTTGCTCGTCCTTCTGCGAGAGTTGTTCGTCCTTCTGCGAGAGTTGCTCGTCCTTCTCTTTAATCATTTTGTCTCGGTTCATGATGGCGGTGTCACGGTCCTCTATAGCCTGGAAATACTCGTCCTCAACATTCATATCCTGACGGAGCTGGGCATCAACAGAGGCCATCATAAGCCGATGGAGAATGTATTGCATGTCAGCATCATCCTCATAGTTGGCTTCGTCAAGCTCCACAACTTGCCGGTTGTCTTTTTCCTTGTTGGTCTGGTCAAACACGCTGAGCACCTTTTCCAACCTGTTATTGATTTGTCCGTGCAAAAGAGGAATCTGGACAATGATGCTGTCATGGACGAGGCTGTCAACAAACGGGTCAGGGAGGCCTTGCGTCACCTCATGGCCTTCATAGTCGTAGGATTTATGGTTGACATAGAGTACGGGCACGTTAATCTTTCCTACTCTATGCCCAAGGATATACACCGCCACCATGGGAATACCATAGGGCGGGTGTATCTCTTCGCGTACCATATTCTCCGGGTTTGCATATTGTGCACCGAGATACTGCCGGAAGCGCAGCGTCTCCGTTTCCAGCCATGTTTTCTGCAACTCAATGAGGATTAGGCGCAGTGATCCGTCGTCCTGTCGAATGCGTGCGCCGAAGTCGATGCGGAACATGGAGATGTTGTCACGGTAGCTATTGGCGTACTCGTTGCGGCGTATTCGTACCTCCACCACCTCTTTCTTGAGCAGCGCGGAAAGAACGGTGCGGGCGATACGCTCGTCCTCCATCAGATACTTGAAGACGGAGTCATAGATGGGATTTGCTACACGAATGATCATAATGCGGCGCGTTTTGTAATCTCAGTTATTCTTTATTGACAAAGATAAAGAATAATGTTGGAATACGCAAGTAAATCCTATGGAATAATGTTTGTATCTTTTACTTTTGTTCCAATATATGCAGTTCATTACCTCCTATCCTCGACGCGATGACCGAGAAGCTGCTGTCGGCCGTGCCGTAGATGCAATGAGTGCGTGCCAGAGTGAACATCTCGGCCACGGCGGCCTGTATGCCTTCCACCGTCCCGCGGTCGGCACGGTTGTTGGCAGTGACGATGGCATTGCCAAATCGTTGCCGGAGCTGTCGTTTGGTTGGCTCGTCGTCAGTGGCAAGGTAGAAGCGCAGGTCGGGTCGCTCTTCCAACAGCGCCTGCATCTGGTCTATGAAGAGATGAAGGGGGCTGCGTCGTGTGGCTTCCAGATTGTCGGTGCGGCGGATATGGATGCCGATGGGATGGTCGCCGAGCTTGTTCATATTACGTGCAATGGCACGCTCAATGGATTCCACGGGGTGGAAGAGTTGTGCGTAGAGTGCGTTAGGAAATTGCCCGAAGTCTTGGTAGCAACTCATGTAGCTGCGTTTGCCACGGGCCCAGGCCTCGAAGTCGAAGCCTTGTTGCTTAAGGGGTGTTACCTGCCATTCGTCGATACGCTGGTCGAAGCTGATGCGCTGGTAGAGTTTTGGAATGAATAAGTTGCGTTGGCGAGGCCGGTCGTAAAGCAGGGCCGTCGCCGCATTGCCCTCAATCAAGTGAAAAAGTGGTGAGGGTTGAAAGAGGCTGCGGAACGGTGCATGCAATGCCCAATCCTGAAACCAATAAATTTGAAGACCTATTCCGGTGGTTTGTGCTAAATGGTAAGCTGAGGCTACGGCGCGCAGTCGGTTGCCCAAACCGCCAGACGGCACAAATACCAGTGTTCCATTGCTTTTGTCTTCGCTCATAATGGTTTTTGCTTTCTTATTGGCAAAGGTAATTATCATCTTCCAATTATTGCTTTATAATAATAATTAACAAACAGGTAGGCTGGTGACCTTGCATCATCCAAACAGATACTGTCCATACAGCACTCCGTTGTAAATCAGGAGATAGCCGGTGAGAAACAGGAGGAGCACTCGTATAGCGACGAGGCTACGCGATCGTGTACAGCGCGACTGGAGACTGCGCAGCAGGTAGGCCATGGCTATGGGCACTACGATGAGCCAGTGGACACTCATGATGTAGGCCTCGTTCAGGCCGAAGCCCAGTATTACGTGGATAATCAGGTCGAAGGCCATGAACGACAGTGCCAGCCATAGGAAACGGCTACGCCGGCCTGCCCACACGCCGGCGAGGAACAGCAACATCACCAGTACCTCAACGATGTAGTTGATGGCGTAGCTGTAGTGCACGATGACGGGTCGGTTGACCAGCACGTCACCGAGCAGATGGTCGGTGTGCAACTGGATGGGTTCTCCGCAGACGTTTTCTATCAGACTCCATCCACGCGGTGTCGTGATGTCGGTCCATTGTGAGAACTCGCCGTGGGCCATGGGCTTACCCTGATGTTTCACCGAGGCCCTCATGCTGATGCGTTTTTTCCTTAAGGAGTCGCTGTGGGCCATGATGGCGTCAGCCTTACGGTGGATGAGCGCCGTGTCGTTGGTATGTAGTTGTGCGACTGCTTTTTTATAGGCATTTGTTTCCTGCTTTTCCCGTGCCTTGGCCTTTGCCTCCTGCCGTGCCAAGTAGCGTGGCCGCTCATAGGTCTTCCACTCCCATCGGGCGAAACCCCAGATGAGTATGGCGGGCACGATGACCGTCAGCAGCAGGTTCAATGGATGCCAGAAGCGCTTGCCATTGACAAAGAGGTTGGCAAGGAACACCTTGATACCGTTGTTGAGTGAGATGCCGGCTGTGATGAAGAACAGCAGGATGGCCTGCCAGCGGGGCATGGGCCGCCCTTCTTTTATCTCTTTGCCTGACAGATAAAGCACCAGGGTGAGCATCATCATTGACAGACAGAAGTGGTCGGGCACGCTGATGGCCACCATGACATAGCCAAACGAGAACAGCAGCGTTGTGAGCAGCCATGCGTCGCCCTCTGTCACGCCCACCACGCGGTGAAGCAGTCTGACCATATAGATGAAGGTGGTATAGGCACAGGCCACAAGTATGCATCCCATCACAATGGTTGCGAAGTTGAGGCCGGTCAGCAGGTTAAGGCCCTTGCATAGTTGTGCGGGCAGCCACATGAAGAAGGCCAGCAGCGGGTGGCGGTAGATGTTGTAGTCGGGGTACCACTCGCTGAGCACCTCATAGCTGTATGGATCAAAGCCGGAGATGTGGAAGATGCGGAAGTAAACCTCGTGGAAATGTTCGTGAAGGGCATGGAAGTAGTTCCAGTATCTCACGACGACCATCGTGTTGAGCAGGGTGATGTAGGCCAGTGCCAGCAGATGGCCGAGCATCCGCCAGCGGCCTGTTTTTATATAGAACATTTGATTTATCGTTTTAAGAAGAACCTCACCAAAAGGAAGTTGACGGGTACGCAGACGCAAAACATTGGAATGGGTGCCAGCGTCTTAGGCACGCCGAGCCACAGGAAGAGATTGAGGGTGAGCATTTGAAGCAGGTAGTTCACTACATGGCTGAACAGGAAGCCGGCGCCTTTCTTGGCATTTGCTTTCACGCGGAAGGTGAAGCGTGTGGAGGCAAAGAAGTTGAACACGAAGCTCACGACGTAGCCTACCGTCATGGCCACGCTGCTCCAGACATGCTGCCGGGTGGCTGTCAGGTCGTCGCTCACCAGTTGGATGAGCAGCCAGTAGATGGCGTATTGCAGCAAAGTGGCCGTGAGTCCCACGATGCCAAAGCGTGCAATCTCTCCCAGTTGCGTGCGCCGCTTGTCGGGCAAGTTGTCTATGAGACGTTTGATATTCACCTTTCTTCCTTTTTTGATGGGTTGTGTTTCCCTAAGTAATGTCCTTCATCAGCGTAAGCCAGCATCTCACGGTCGCCGCGGCTGTCGCCAAAGGCTATGATATAGTAATGATTACGTTCTTTCAGTGCAGGCAGTTCTTTAATGAGCCGTCTCACTTTTTCTTCGCCATAACAGTTGGGTGTGGCAAACCGTCCTGTGAGTCGTCCGTCGGCTACCTCAATCTGTGTGCCGATGATCATGGCGTTTAAGCCATGAAAGAAGGGGGCCACCCAGTTGTTGATGCTTGCGCTGACCACGGCCACTTCGCCGCCGGCCTTGAGTGCCCTGTCAAGTACCTTCCACGTGGCGGGACGACGCAGCGCCTGTCCACGCTCAGCGGCAAAGCGTTGGCACAGTTGATCGAAATCTTCAAACCGCATTCCTTTGAAGTAAAGGCTGAACAGCCGTTCCTTGACGCGGCCGTTGTTGGCCAGATGCAGTTTCATCAACACCAGTAGCGGTGACAGCACCAGCAAAGCCAGTGCAAGCCGCACGGGACCACGGGCAAAGCGCAGCAGTTCAATAAGCGTGTCGTGTGTTGTCAGCGTGCCGTCGAAATCGAAGACCACTAATCTTTTCATTATTATCTACACCTTATATTATATAGATGATTACGAGATAGCTCAGCACCCATGCCGTAACGACGAGTTGCATGAAATGGTCGCGCAGCAGCACCTTCGTCGGGTCACCGCTTTTCTTGTCGACCACTGCAATCTGTATGTATCTTAATAGTCCCACCAGCACGAAGATGCTGGTCAGATAGAGATAGTCGGAGTGGAAATGGGCGATGACCTCTGGGCTTACGGTGTACATGATATAGCACACGAGTGTCACTGACGCCGTGATGGTGAGCGTCTGGTCCATGAACACGCGGTTGTAGCGGATGGTGTTCTTGCGTGGTGCCTCACCTGTCGCTTCCATGCGCAGCACGTCATCGCGTCTTTTGGCAAAGCTCATGAAGAGTGTCAGCAGAAACGTCATCAGCACGATCCATTTGCTGCATACTGTCTGGGTGGCGATGCCGCCCCCTAACAGGCGTAGCACGAAACCGAAGGCCACCACGCACACGTCAATGATGGCGTACTGCTTGAGCTTGATGCAGTATGCAATGTTGAGTACCCAGTAGAAAATGATAACGCCCATCGTTCCCAACAGTGAGGTCCTGGTATCGTCATTGCTGCCTCCGCATGGCAACAGCAGTAGGCAGGTGAGCAGGCTCAGCACAAACATCAGCATCATCAGCGCGTAAGCCTGTCGGATGGAGATGACACCGGAGGCGATGGGCCGGTGGCATTTCACGGGATGACGGCGGTCGTCATCGACGTCGTGGATGTCGTTGAAGCAATAGATGCTGGAGGCGGCAAAGCAGAAGGCCATCATCACGACGAGCGCCTGCAACAGGTAGCTGTCTTCGAAGATGACGCCGCCGAAGAACGCCGGCAACAGCACGAAGGCATTCTTGGTCCATTGCTTCGGTCGGATGAGTTTTAACAGGGCGACCGCCAGCCCTGGCTTCTCTATATCTTGCATATCGATTGTATTTGCTTGCTGATAAACGTTACGATCTTCATCAATATCCAGGCCAGCGGCAGCGTGATGATTGTGCAGGCCAGGAAAGTAGGCCAGTAGGTCCAGTCCTTGGGCAGGTAGTCGAGCACGAAGTGCAGATGGACGAGGTAGCACTCCAGACTCAGCGATCCCACCCAGGCCAGGGCGCTGTTGAACCACGATGGCATGCGCCTGAGGATACGGTTGAAGATGAGAATCGACGTGATGGTCAATGGGATGTAGAGCATGCGCTCGACGAAGAGCGGGAACTGTCCGTGGCGCACCTGCTCAAGAAAGTAGCATGAGGCAAATGTCATGACGAACATGATCCACAGCATCCAGATGCCCTGTCCGTCGATAGTGTCCTTGCGTCGCACCGATTCCCCGACATTGATGCCGATGAAGAAGATGGGCACGCGGCTCCAGAAAATCTCCAGGTGCCCCACGGCCTGGTGGATGGGTGTCACCCATTGAACGAGGATGCACCACATAATCATCACCACGGGCAGCCAGCGATAGACTGGATGCTTGCGGATGAGCGTCATGTAAGGTGGCGCACAGAGGTAGAGGGCCATGATGGCTGGAATATACCAGAACGACAGCTCGTCGTAGCGCCAGAAGTTCCAGTTGAACAGTATCTCACCGAGCAGGTTGATGAGCGATGCCGTGTCGTGAATGGGTATGCGCGGGATGAAGTAAAGGCACGCGATGATGAGCCACGCCGGATAGATGCGGATAAGGCGGCGGAAGTAGAAATGCTTGTATGATGGTGTCTTCACCCACGAGAACCACAGGCCCACACCGCTGAGAAAGAGAAACATATCAACGCCGAGGTTGCCCATGCGGCGCAGTCCGTAGAAGGTGTCCCACCGTGCCAGATCGACGTGGAACATGATGATGATGAGCATGGCGATGCCCATCAGTGCTCCACGGAAACGGGAGATATTGGCCAGTTCGATGTCGGGTATCTTCATAGCTTCGGATTGGGTATTTTCTTCATCACCTCCTTGACGAGCCAGGCGGTGCCAAGGGCTGCGATGGTGTAGAGCAACAGACCGGTGTAGACGTCACCATGGCGCGAGATGGGGATGAACACCTTGCGGATGGCCGGATGGATGATGAACAGCGCGGCCGACACGCTGCCCAGCCATTCCAGCACGTAGATGAGCACCTCGCGCAGTGGCTTCCATGGCAGTTGGTAGACGGTCTTGACAAAATAGACAGCGGCGTAGCACACCAGTGCCGGCACGAGTGTCCATGTCAGAAAGCTGTCACTGGCTCCCATGATGAAGAACGAGGTCACCACCCAGCACATCAGCAGTGAAGGGAAGTTCATTCTCACCAGCATGATTTTCTCGCCGTAGCGGGCAAAGAGCAGGCCGAAGCCAAAGGGCAGCATGCCGCCCATGAAGTTGTAGCGCCAGCGGTTGAGCGGCTCGCCCTCAGGATTGAGAAACAGCTGAACAGCCGTGCACACCACCATCAGGGCTACGGTCCAGCCCCAGTGGCGGCGGTAGAGCAGCAGGCGGTAGACAATGTAGAGCTGCAGCATCAGTCCGAAGAACCAGAACGGGCCAGGCCAGATGTTACGGTCTGGGCTGGGGTAGAGGTTGTTGAACATACCCAACTGTCCCACGACCTGTGCCACGGTGTAGTGCCACTGGCCGGGTGTGACGGCATCAATGAGAGTGAAGCAGATAAAGCCCACAATCATCATTTTGAATAGCTTGAGGAAGTGGTAGCGCAGAAATGGCCATACACCGGGCTGCTGCTGTTGTGTGGCGGATATAGTGGCCGGGCCACCGTATTTGCGTTCCAGACCGTAGGCGCTGAGAAACAAGAAGATAGGCACACCGTAGTGTCCGAAGAACGAGATGAGATGGGCCGGCAACAGCAGGTCGGGACTTTGCATGGCCTGTGCAAGCCAGTCCACGTTGTGCTGGAAATACTGATACTCGTTCTCCTTCACCACAGGGCCGAGCCAGTGGCAGTAGTTGTGCAGGAAGATGCCGAGGATGGCCAGGCCGCGAAGCGCGGTACATTCCCGACGGGTGAGCAAGTCATTGTTCATGTTATACATCATTGTTCTTGCTTGTTCTTACTATTTGCCTTTATTGTTTTCATCTTTTTCTTTCATGGCCTGGTCTCTGAGCTTGTCGTAGTCGGCCGTGCCTTTCAGTATGCGTGGCCGCATCTCGTTGTAGTCAGGCGAGAGCAGGTTGTATTGCGGATGGTAGCTCTTGGTGGAAATGCCGGCGAGCCACACGAGCATGTGGGGCAGGGCATCGGTCATGAAGCGTTTGCCCTTGGCGTCCTTGATGGCTTTGAACACTTGGGGATGGGCGAGGGCATAGCGGTGAGAACAGTATATCCAGAACGGCACCTCAAACTCATAGTGGGCCAACGGCCAGTCCACCTCCGCCGAGTGGTTGCGGCACACGATGTTGCGGCCCGGCTCATAGATCTCCTCTCCGTGATCGGGCATGTAGATGACGATGGCGTTTTTGTTGGCAAAGCGCTTTACGATCTGGTCGACGATGGAGTCGTTGTAGAGACAGGCGTTG
The DNA here is from genome assembly GCA_900319905.1 of uncultured Prevotella sp. GTDB lineage: Bacteria > Bacteroidota > Bacteroidia > Bacteroidales > Bacteroidaceae > Prevotella. The sequence goes on from ONQB01000011.1 coordinate 86,435, forward strand.
TCGTAGTTGGCAATCATGCGCCGGCGGCCGTTGCCGATATCTGGCCGCCGCTCAGTGTAATCGTCGGCGGTGAACTTATGGCGGTCGCGCGGGAAGCGGGTGTTGTAGCTCACATGCTGGCCGATGAGGTGGAAGATGATGAGGTTGTGCCCCTTGAGGTCTATCTTGCCGTCTTTCAGGAAACGGTCGTAGTCGGCCAGCAAGCCGTCGTCGAACGGATGCAACTGGGTGTTGCGCACGTCAAACTGTGCCTTGCTCAGCGTGGGGTTGTTGAGGAAGAAACCGCCCGAGAAGTCATACACAGCCTGCTTGGCCTCTGGCAGGAACTGATTGGTGAGGAACGTCACCTTGTAGCCTGCCTTGCGGAACAGCTCAGGGAACAATGGGTAGTCGCACCATTCGCCTTTCTCACCGACAACATGCATTGACAGCACGTTCTTGAAGACGAAGCTCGTCAGGTTCCAGCATGACACGACGTCGTCAAACTTCGTCAGCAGTCCCCGACGCTCGAGTCTGCGCTGGCGTGGCGTGTCCTTCACGTCGTAGCCGTATAGTTGACAGTGCGACCGGCTGTAGCTCTCGCCGATGATGAGCACGATGTTGGGCGACCGGTAGTTGCATGAGTCCACCTTGGCGTTGTTCGATGCCACGATGCAGCGCCCCACCTGCTTCGATGCCAGTTCGTTGCTGTAGATGCTGAAAGCCAACCGGTAGATGGGCAGGTAGAACTCACCGTGGTTGGCCTCGGTGAGGATATGCTCCACCTCGCCGATGGTGCTGGCGGTCATCAGGCGGGTCATGCCTTTCTTGTTCTGCCAGCTGCTGCAGATGCTCCACACGAGCAGCACGACGACGGCCACCGCCGACACATGGGTGATGCGGTAGCGGTCGGCAAAGGCGCTGACCTTCGTGAAGAAGGGTTTCACCAACTGACTGTAGTTCAACTTAAACAGCCGGCAGAGCTTCTTGCGCAAGGCAATGATGGCATGGATCAGCATGAGTAGCACCAGCCAGCCGATGGGCGACAGCAGCACGTCAAGGTTGATGTAGGTGGTGAAAAACTCACCTGCCTCGCGGCTGTCGGTCTCGCCGACGAGTAACAGCATGGACGGCGTGATGGTTGACCCGAATTTCCAGAAACAGAAAACGTCGGTGATGGCAACGCTGTAAAGCACCACATACATCAAGCGACGCACCCACAAACGTACCTTCTGAGGCAGCAGCGACAACACCACACAGGTCACGTAGAGGTCGAGAAACAGCTCCAGCCACAGATTGGAATACAGTTTGGCACCATCCCCGGGAGGCATGGTGAGCAACGAACACAGTACTCCAAGTACATACATTGTGACGAAAAAGACACCATTGTCGGCAAATGGCCGTAGCAGCAATCGCCCTACTCGCATAAATCCTTTCATTGAAATTTCCTACCCGATAATATTTTACTTATCCTAATTAATCGTTGTAATGATGTGCAAATGTAGTATAAATTATCCATTCCGCAAAGGAAAAAAGCGAAAAATAGCGTGGCCTACGGCGGTATCCAGTCGAGAACCTTGCATACAAAAAAATACGCTAAGACTCACCGCGAGCCCCAGCGTAAAGCCTATGTTTAACTAAAAATCCTTTTCGAATTTAAATGAAAGCCTCACGGTTTCCATTTTCCGTTAAACAATCTATTAAATCTACCTTAAACCTAATAACTAAAAACCTAAATCTATTACTACTAACCTAAACAATCTATTAACCTTTTGACGGGTGCAAAGGTACTTATATTCTGTGACAGACTGCAACTTTTTTGATGTATCTTTTTCAAAAACGCTAATATAATTGATTTAAATCAATTTTAGTGCACGTGCACAAGTGTTTTTTCATCAAATTTGAGCACTTATTTCTTTTCGTTTTATCAATATTCAAAACGTTTTGCTAACTTTGTAGTGCGTAACTCTTGGAAGCACGCCTTTTCGTATGTGGCGTCAGTGCTGACTGCGGTCAGCGCATGTTGTCATGGGATGGGGCGCTTCCGCAAAGTATAATATGATGAGAGTATTAATCGTGAATACGAGTGAGCGTGTGGGTGGTGCCGCCGTGGCCGCCAACCGTCTGATGGATGCACTCAACAACAACGGTGTGAAGGCCAAGATGCTGGTTATGCATAAGGAGACAGACAGCATCACCGTAGTGGGACTCAAGAGTCGGCTGCGCCAGCAGTTGCATTTCCTTTGGGAGCGCTGGTGCATCTACTGCCATCTGCATTTCCATCGTGAGCGGCTCTTTGAGATTGACATCGCCAACTCGGGTTTCGACATTACGAAACTGCCGGAGTTTAAGGAGGCCGACATCATTCACCTGTCGTGGATCAATCAGGGCTTCCTGTCGCTCAAGAGCATCAGCCGCATTATCAAGAGTGGCAAACCGGTGGTATGGACGATGCACGACGTGTGGCCTGCTACGGGCATCTGTCACTACGCGCTCAACTGCACGGCGTATACTGACGTGTGCCACAACTGCAGGCTGCTGCCAGGCAACGGCAGTGCGCACGACCTGTCCACGCGCATCTTCAACCGCAAGCGCAAGCTTTACAACAACAGTGGCATTCATTTCGTGGGATGCAGTAAGTGGATTGCCGACCAGGCCCGTAAGAGCGCGTTGCTCGCCGGTATGAACGTGACCAATATTCCCAACCCTATCGATACGCATGTCTATTATCAGAAGGACAAACAACAGTCGCGCCTTCATGCCACGCTGCCAGCTGACAAGCGCATCATCCTCTTCGTCTCGCAGCGGGTCACGATGACGCGCAAGGGCATCGGCTATTTCATTGATGCTCTCAACAAACTCGTGGCGCAGTACCCTGAGATGAAAGACAACACCATGGTGGCCGTCATGGGCAGTCATGCCGACGAGATTCTGCCGCAGCTGGCCTTGCCCGCCATTCCGTTGGGCTATGTGGGCAGTGAGCGGCAGATAGTCGACATCTACAACGCTGCCGACGTGTATGTGTTGCCGTCGCTCGACGACAATCTTCCCAACACCATCATGGAGGCTATGGCGTGCGGTGTGCCGTCGGTGGCCTTCCGCGTGGGTGGCATCCCGGAGATGGTGGAGCACGAGCGTAACGGCTATCTGGCAAAGCCACGCGATGCTGCCGACCTGGCCAACGGCATCCACTGGGTGCTCGATGAGGCCGACGGTGAACAGCTCAGCAAGCAATGCCTGCAGAAGGTTAATGCCAACTACTCGCAGCGCAGCGTCGCCATGAAATATATTGAGGTGTACAACCAGGCCTCGGCATTCAAGCATTATAAGATATGATAAAGTTTACGATAGTCACCTGTACCTTCAATGCCGAGCCTGTGCTGCAGCGTACACTCGACAGTGTGTGTCATCAGACGTATAGTGAGGTGGAACATCTCATCATCGACGGTCTGTCGAAGGATCGCACTGTGACCATGGCCATGGACTACAAGCAGCGCTCTGACAGTTCGGCGACGGGTCATGAGGTGACCATCATCTCGGAGAAGGACAATGGTCTGTACGATGCCATGAACAAGGGTATCCGCCATGCTACCGGCACGTATATTGTTTTTCTCAATGCGGGAGACGTGTTCCCGTCGCGCGACACTTTGGACACCATTGCAGCCCGCGTGGGTGAGGGAGAGGCGCTGCCGGGTGTGCTTTATGGCGACACGCAGATAGTAAACAGTCATGGACATGTGTTGGGCCTGCGTCGCCTGCGCCCGCCCAGACATCTCACGTGGCGGTCGTTCCGGCGGGGCATGCTGGTGTGCCATCAGGCGTTCTATGCCCGCACCGACCTCGCCAAGGAGACACCGTACGACCTGCAGTATCGTTTCTCGGCCGACGTGGACTGGTGCATTCGCATCATGCAACTATGTGCCAAACGGAAGCTGGCCATCAGAAATGTGGAAGAGGTGATCGTCAACTATCTGAATGAGGGCATGACCGAACAGAACCATAAGGCCTCGCTCAAGGAACGCTTCCATGTCATGGTCAATCACTATGGCTGGGCGATCACGGTATTGATGCATGGCTGGTTTGTCGTGAGGTCGGTCGTGAAGAGATAGGTCGGCTTCGTGGCGCCATCCATGACGGTTGTCCTAATAACTGACAATATTTTAACATTTGGGCAATGCGCTGTTTTTTTCTGCTTAGACCGATATACTCTTCATCCGAGTCGAGCAGAACCCTAAAAATTATGTATCTAAGGCAGTTTTGCCATCAAAAAACGCAGAAATAGCGTGATGACATCCCGATATCGCTGAAAAGCCGCCGGTCTTTCGCCGATAGGACATCGGCTTTTCGGCGGGAGGCCGATGACATTTCGCCGAGAAGCCACTGGGATATCGCCGATATCTCAAAACAAAATGGGCATCTTCAAATCGGATAATTTGAAGATGCCCATAATTATTTAATAATCAATGTATTGCTAAATCGCTCAGGAATGCGCTATTTCCGGACGAATGTCCGCTGGTTGGAAAAAAGTGCCTTCCTGCAAAGATGTTGTTAATATTTTTCGTTGTGGAAATCACTGTTTCCTTATGCGTCGCATGTCTGCTTTATACATAGCGGATGATCATGCCGGCTCTCACCTTCTGTGTCTTGCGGAAGCCGTTGAGGCGGCAGATGGTATCGACGCTCACGCCCACCTTCTTGGCGATAGACGCAAGGTTTTCGCCGCTTTGCACCTTGTAGTAGAGGCGCTCCGGCGCGTTCATGGCCGACCGCACCTCGGCAGCTTCGTTGTCGCGGTAGTGTCCCAGCTCGCCGTAGATCTGGTCGCGGGTATAGCCTCCGTTGTCGTTCTTGCCACGTTCACGGGTAGCAACTTCAGAGTCGTGCTCGTAACGGGACAGCGTGAAGAAGTAGTGATCGCCGGTGACATCCTGGTTGCGGAAGTCGAAGAAAAGGGCGGGATTGAGGGCTACGCCGCACAGACGTGTCTCGAAATGCAGATGCGACCCCGTGCTTCGTCCGGTGTTGCCGCCGAGACCGATGGGCTCTCCGGCACGTACCACTTGGTTTTCTTTCACCAATTGCTTTGAGAGGTGTCCGTAGATGGTCTCCAAACCATTAGGATGGCGGATGACGATGTAGTTGCCATAACCACCGGCCTCATAGCGCACGATGCGCACCTTGCCGGAGAAAGCGGCACGAATGGTATCGCCGATGTAGACCTTAATGTCAAGGCCTTTGTGCTGGCGACCCCAGCGGGATCCAAAGTTACTGGTGATGACGCGGCTTGGCGTCGGCATGCAAAAGTGGCGTAGGTTGATATCAAAAGAATCGGGTAGTGCGGTAGCGCGGTGTGCGTATTGGTTGTTCCAATCATCCCCATATAGTTGGGCGGCGGGCGATTGTGCGTTCTCTCGTTCTATTAAACTCTTTACTTCAATGGAATCGAGCTTCTTAGCTCTACGGTCAACAGGAGCCTGTCTCGCTAACAGGTCCTGCGCAACGGCGGGCGAGACAACGGCGCCGAATATAAGTGTAATTGCCAGTATGCTTAATTTCTTTTTGAATGCCATGTAAACCGTTCTTTTAGGTTGATGTTGCTCATCTTCAAAAACGAAGATATGGCAAAGATACTAATAATCAATCAAATGAGCAACTCTGTTAACAGTTTTGATGCAGATTTAACACAATCTTTTCATTTTTTTAGTAAAAGACATAGTAAACTTAAAGACATAGTAACATAGTAGACAAGACATAGTAACGTAGTAAACAAGACATAGTAACATAGTAAACAAGACATAGTAACATAGTAAACAAGACATAGTAACATAGTAAACGAGACATAGTAACATAGTAAACGAGACATAGTAACATAATAACATTAAACGGACACAATGATACGAGGTGATACGAGACTTACTATTATTCAGTATCCAAATCTCTTACGGCTCATTTATCTGCTACTTTTACTATGTTACTATGTTACTATGTCTTTATGTTTACTATGTTACTATGTCTTTAAGTTTACTATGTCTTGTCTACTATGTTACTATGTCTACTATATTACTATGTCTAACTGATGGAACCCCAGTTGACATTTGTGTTGCGCAGTTCCCGCAGCCTGTTCCACAGCAGTGCATACTCTGGCTTGTTGCATTCCGGGTCGTCGCTGATGATGCGCTGAGCCTCTTTGCGGGCCAGCTGTACGATCTGTCCGTCGCGTGCAATGTTGGCGATCTTCAGGTCGAAGGCCATGCCGCTTTGCTGTGTGCCTTCGAGGTCGCCGGGACCCCGCAGCTTAAGGTCAGCTTCGGCAATGCGGAACCCGTCGTTGGTGGCGCACATGATGTCGATGCGCTTGCGCGTCTCCTCAGAAAGCTTGTAGCTGGTCACGAGGATGCAGTAGCTCTGTTTGGCACCGCGTCCCACCCGTCCGCGCAACTGATGGAGCTGAGACAAGCCGAAGCGCTGGGCATCGAGGATGACCATCACCGATGCGTTGGGCACGTTGACACCCACCTCGATGACCGTGGTGGCTACGAGGATCTGCGTCTCGCCGGTGACGAAACGGCGCATCTCCTCTTCTTTTTCTTTCGGTTTCATCTGTCCGTGCACCTTGCTCAGCTTGAATTGCGGGAAGATCTGGCACAGTTGCTCATAGCCCTTCTCCAGATTCTTCAGGTCCATCTTCTTGTTCTCTTCGATGAGTGGGAACACGATGTACACCTGCCGGCCCTCGTTCACCTGTTGGGTGATGCCGGCGTAGAGGCTGTTCATCTGGTTGTCGTATTTATGCAAGGTAACGACAGGCTTGCGTCCGGGAGGCAGTTCGTCGATGACACTCACGTCGAGGTCGCCGTAGAGAGTCATGGCCAGGGTACGCGGGATGGGTGTGGCTGTCATGACGAGGATGTGTGGCGGCCGCTCGCTCTTGGCCCACAGTCGGGCACGCTGGGCTACGCCGAAACGATGCTGTTCGTCAATGACGGCGATGCCGAGACGCAGAAACTGCACGCTGTCCTCGATGACGGCGTGCGTGCCCACGAGGATGTTGACTGACCCGTCGGCCAGTCCCTCCAGCACGGCCTTGCGCTGCTTGCCCTTCACGATGCCCGTGAGCAGTTCCACGCGCACGTCCATGCCCTTGAGAAACTCCTTGATTGTGTTGAGATGTTGTTCGGCCAGTATCTCCGTGGGAGCCATGATACACGCCTGGTAGCCGTTGTCGATGGCGATGAGCATCGACATCAGTGCCACGAGCGTCTTGCCCGATCCCACGTCACCCTGCAGCAGGCGGTTCATCTGCCGGCCCGAGCACATGTCGTCGCGTATCTCGTGCATCACGCGCTTCTGAGCACCGGTGAGCTCGAAGTGGAGGTTGTTGCGGTAGAACGTGTTGAACTGATGGCCCACCTTCGGAAAGACGTAGCCCCGGTATTTGTTGCGCTGAGCGGTGGCGTAGCGCAGGATGTTGAGTTGCACATAGAACAGCTCTTCGAACTTCAGCCGTTCCTCGGCGCGTTGCTCGTCGCGCAGCGTCTTGGGGTAGTGGATGTCGCGCAGGGCTTTCTCTCTTGACACGAAGTGCAGACGTTGCAGCTGTGAGGGCAGCAGCGTCTCGGGGATGGATCCCTCCGGCAACCGCAGCACGAGGCTCTTGGTGATTTTCTCCAGGGCATGCGACGAGATGCCCATGTCCTTCATGCGTTGTGTCGTGATGTAATAAGGTTGCATGCCCATCTGGTCGAGTTGTACATTGGCAGCCTTTTCCATGTCGGGATGGGAGAACTGGTAGATGCCCATGTAGGCGACGGGTTTGCCAAAGACAATGAACTCCTCGCCCACCTTATAGGCATCGTAGATCCATTTGCCGCCATGAAACCACACGAGGTCGACGAAGTCGCGGCCGTCGGTGAAGTGGCCCACGACGCGTTTGTTGCGTCCTTCGCCAAACTCCTCGTATCGCGTGATATGTCCCTTGATCTGAATGACCGGCATGTTGCCCGTCAGCTCGCGGATGGCATAGATCTTTGAGCGGTCCACATATTTATAAGGATAATACTCCAGCAGGTCACCCCACGTCTTGATGTTGAGCTGACGGTTGAGTATCTCCTTGCGTCGCGGTCCAACGCCTGGCAGATACATGATGTCCTGTGAGAGGATGTTTGACATGTCTCCTTGTAAATAAAATGGATGATTACTATTATTCCTGTGCCAGCACTTCGCCCACTTTCAGGTCGAAGGGCGTAGTGATTTTGATGTTCTCTCGGTTGCCTTCCACGGTGTTCACCTTTACGCCGAGGCTCTCCACGACGGAGGCGTCGTCGGTGAAGGCGTCGCGCTCGGGTTGGTTGAAGGCCTGCTTGGCCAGCGAGATGTCGAACACCTGGGGTGTCTGCACGGCGCGGAACAGCTTTCGGTTGACGGTGTAGCTGTTGCCCGTTCGGTCGTCGACGTGGCGCAGCGTGTCGGTGACAGGTATGACCGGCACGGCGGTGTATTCCTCGTGAGCCATATCGAAGCAGCGGCCGATGACCTCCTCTGACACGAAGGGCCGCACGCCGTCGTGGAACGCCACCACACCGTCCTCGTCGTCGGGCACGAGAGCCAGTCCGTTGCGGGAGCTTTGAAAACGTGATGCTCCGCCGTCGGCAAGAGTGTGCGGGATGTCGAAGTGATGGTCACGGCACAGCGTGCGCCAGTAGTCCTGCTGGTCCTTGGGCAGCACGACGATGATGCGCAGGTCGTGACTGTACTGATAGAAGCGGGCGATGGTGCGCATGAGTATGGGCATGCCCCCGACGGGCAGAAACTGCTTGGGCAGGTCAGAGCCCATGCGCAGGCCCTTGCCGCCGGCTACGATGATTGCGTAATCCATGTGATGGGAGTGTTAGGGTTGTGGTGTTTTCATATCCATGAGATGGGCGTACTGCATCTTCACCTGCAGCGCCTTGACCTGCTCCTCGGGTACGAAGTAGCTCAGCAGGTGGTAGGCGTAGGGCAGGGTGGCGGCCGGTCCCTCGCCGGTGGTCACCAGTCCGTCTTCCTCAAAGAGTGCGCCGGTGTAGGTGGCACCCGTGAGATATTTCTTGAAACCTGGTGAGCAGGTGGCCCGCTTGCCCTGCAGAATGCCAATGGAAGCCAGCACCATGGGAGCCGCACAGATGGCGGCCACACGACGTCCGGCGTCGTACTGACGACGCAGCGCCTGACGTACGCCCTCGTGAGCATTGAGATTGGTGGAACCCGGCATGCCACCGGGAATCATCAGCAAGTCGGCATCGCTGAAGTCACCGGCCTGCTCAAACAGCAGATCTGTCTTGATGGTCACGCCATGAGACGACTCAACCAGTTGTGAACCCGTTACGCTTACCGTCTGGACCGTCAGGTCGGCACGGCGCAGAATGTCTACCGGCGCCAGGGCTTCTATCTCTTCGAAGCCATTGGCAAGAAATTCATATACTTTTGCCATAATTTATGAGTGCTTTACAAAAAAATAACGTATCTTTGTGCCAATGATATAACTAGTCGTCATCATTGATATTGCAAATTTACAAAAACTTTATAATGGTGCAAATGCTTTTGCGCTAAAAAAGTGAATAAAAGATTATACAAAGACACGTTTCCTTATGCAGCATGACAAGAGAGCTGATATAGACAGAAGGCTTCGCTTCGCTTTGTTTGGCAATGAATTCCAGTCGAAAAAGAGCACGAGCGTGCAGCTCGTGCTACAACGTCTGAAGCAACACAACGCTGAGATATACGTTGACAAGCCCTATTATGACTACCTCACGATGGGGTTGGGCATGGACGTGCGTGCCGACGGATTGTTTGAGGGCTACAACGTGGATGCAGACTATGCGGTGTCGGTGGGTGGCGACGGTACCTTCCTTAAGACGGCCAACCGCGTATTGTCCAAGCATATACCCGTGTTGGGAGTCAACACGGGGCGTCTCGGCTTCCTGGCTGAGGTGCTGCCCAGTGAGTTTGAGCAGGCACTCAATGAAATCTATAGCGGAGAGTGTACGTTTGAGGAACATACGGTCATCCAGATGGACACCCAGCCGGAGACAGAACTGTCGGAGACACAGTCGATAGACGACAGTCCGTATGCGCTCAACGACATTGCCATCCTAAAGCGCGACAGTGCGTCGATGATCACCATCCGTGCCTTCATCAATGGCGACTTCCTCATGACCTACCAGGCCGACGGACTCATCGTCTCTACCCCGACGGGCAGCACGGCCTACAACTTGAGCAACGGCGGACCTATCATCGTGCCGCAGAGCGGAAGCTTGTGTATCACACCCGTGGCACCGCACAGCCTGAACGTGCGGCCGATCGTCATCAACGACACCAGCGTGGTGCAGCTTGTCGTGGAGTCGCGCAGCCATAATTTCCTGGTGGCCATCGACGGCCGGTCGGAACGGTTTGACGAAGGCACACCAATCATCATTAGAAAAGCTCCTTACACGGTGCGCGTGGTGAAACTCCAGTCGAAGCGTTATTTCTCTATCCTGAGAGAAAAACTCATGTGGGGCGCTGACCAAAGAGGGTAAGAGGGACAGCTTATGGAGAAAGTGCAACATAAATATGCCATTCCCGTCATTGTCAAGTGGCTTTGGCATGCATGGCGGGGCAACCGGTTGCAGGCGTTGCTCAACGCGACCATCGGCCTGCTGTCGGTCGTCGTGTCGCTGGCCGAGGTGTGGGCTGTGCAACGGGCCATCGATGTGGCGTCGGGGGTCGTAGCCGGCAACATCTACTACAGCGTGGCATTCATGGGTGCGCTTATTCTCATCGACTTCGGCCTGAACATCTCGTCTATCTGGGTGAAGAACATCCTGGGCATACGTGCGCAAAACCGCATGCAACAGTATATGCTTGACCATATCCTGCGGTCGGAATGGCGCGGCAGGGAGAAGTACCACTCTGGCGACGTGCTCAACCGGCTGGAGTTTGATGTCGTCACGGTGGTTAACTTCCTCACCGAGACCATTCCCAGCACCATCTCCGTGGCGGCGATGTTTATCGGCGCTTTCTGTTATCTCTTTGCCATGGATGCTGTGCTGGCGCTCGTTACCGTGGGCATCATCCCGGTGTTTGTGTTGCTGAGCAAGGTCTACGTGTATAAGATGCGGCGGCTCACGGCCGAGGTGCGCAACGAGGACTCGCATGTGCAGAGCACCATGCAGGAGACCATCCAGCATCGTATGCTCATCAAGACGCTGGAGAGCGAGAAGCCGATGGTCAGTCGTCTGGAGAACACGCAACGCGTGCTGCGCCATAAGGTCGTGAGACGCACGGTGTTCTCCGTGTTCAGCAATCTGATGCTCAACTTCGGGTTTGTGCTGGGCTACCTCGTGGCGTTTCTGTGGGCGGCCCTGCGCATGTCGGCCCACACGCTGACGTTCGGTGGCATGACGGCATTCCTGCAGTTGGTCAACCGCATACAGGAACCGGCGCGCAACCTGACGAAGCTTGTGCCGGCCTTCGTGTCGGTGCTCACGGCGGCTGAGCGACTCATGGAACTGGAGGAGACACCGCTCGAACAACAGGGTGAGCCTGTCGTGCTCAAGGCTCCCTGTGGCATCCGCCTGCGCCATGTGACCTATACCTACGAAGGAGCCGAGCGTCCGGTGCTGCGCGATCTTGACTTCGACTTCAAACCGGGTTCGTGCACGGCTATCCTCGGTGAGACGGGAGCAGGAAAAACGACGCTTGTGCGCATTCTGCTGGCTCTCATCCAACCACAGACGGGACGCGCAGAGATCTACAATGCCCGGACGCACAAGAAGCTGTCGCCAATGACACGGGGCAACTTCGTCTATGTGCCACAGGGCAACACACTGCTCAGCGGCACCATCCGCGACAACCTGCGCCTGGGACGTCTCGCCGCCACGGAAGAGGAGATGGCCGAGGCCCTCAAGGAGAGCTGTGCCGACTTCGTGTTCGACCTGCCCGACGGCCTCGATACCTTGTGCGGTGAGGGCGGCGCCGGATTGTCGGAGGGACAGGCACAGCGCATCGCCATTGCCAGGGCACTGCTCAGACACGGTTCGGTGATGGTCTTCGACGAGGCTACTTCCGCCCTCGACCTGGAGACAGAGAAACAGTTGCTCTATAACCTGCTCTCGACGCATAAGCGCACTATCATCTTCATTACCCACCGGCCGGCGGTGAAAGACTACTGTGACCAGACGCTCACTATAGACAGAATACATTAGCACGACATCGGATAAAACAGGCTTAAGAGCTAAACAGACGTAGAAACAATAATTTAAAAATTAATCAAAACAAAACGTATGATTCCACATTATCGCACACTTGTGACAAGTTTATTGCTTTTCCTTTCCAGTACCTTCGCCTTTGCGCAGGATGCTGACGACCAATACGCCAAGGACCTGCTGAAACCCGGAACGGAGGCGCCTGACTTCCCTTTGCAGTCCAAACGTCCGGATTCGTCTTACAAATTGAGCGATTTCCGTACCGCTTACGTGCTGCTTGACTTCTGGGCCTCATGGTGCCCCGACTGCCGAAAGGACATACCGGCCGTGAAGGAAATAGCCAAGACGTATGGTGATAAGCTCGTCATTGTGAGCCAGTCAATGGATACGGACTCGGCGGCATGGAACAACTGCATCAGAAAGTACAACATGGATTACGCGAGTTGGTTCCACTCATCGGAACTGAAGAAGTGGAAAAAGGAAACGACGGTGGACAGGCTCTATCACGTCAACTGGATTCCCACACTCTACCTCATCGACCCCGAGGGCAAGGTGGTCCTTGCTACGGTGATGGTTGACAAGGTGCAGGCCAAGCTCAAGGAACTCGACAATGCGGGACAGTTGAGGCATTGCATTACCATGCCCCGTTATAAGGGAGATCCGACTCCTCAAAGCGTAGTAAAGTTTCTTACCGCCAATCTGCAATATCCTGAAGAGGCTTTGCAATATGGCATCACGGGCAAGGTACGCATGACGTTCATCGTCAATACCGATGGAAAGCTGGACAGCATAAAAACCAAAAAGGTGGAGATTACCTCGTATAAAAAGCGTTTTACGAAGAAAATGACGGAAGCTGAACTGGACAATGCCATCAGCCTTGCGGCCAAGGCTTTCTCTGACGAGGGCAAGCGCGTGATGGGCAAGATGGACGGTTGGGAACCGGCCCGGATGGGAAACAAGAAAATGCGTATGCGGTTTACCCTGCCCATTACGTTCAGCTTGAAATAGGAAGACAACAGTATGGCGATGATAGAGCTCCACAACATCAACAAGACTTATTTCGGCGCGCAGCCGCTGCATGTGCTGAAGGGCATCAACCTCAGCGTGGGCGACGGTGAGTTTGTGTCGATCATGGGTGCTTCGGGGTCGGGCAAGTCGACGTTGCTCAACATCCTTGGCATCCTCGACAACTACGACAGTGGCGAGTATACGCTTGCCGGTACACTCATCAAGGATCTCAGCGAGCGACGGGCGGCCGAGTACCGCAACCGCTTCATCGGCTTTATCTTCCAGAGCTTCAACCTCATCGGCTTCAAGACGGCGGTGGAGAATGTGGAGCTGCCGCTGTTCTACCAAGGCGTGTCGCGCCGCAAGCGCCACAAGATGGCGATGGACTATCTCGACCGCCTCGGGCTGTTGCCGTGGGCTGACCACTATCCTAATGAGATGTCGGGCGGACAGAAGCAACGCGTGGCCATAGCCCGTGCGCTCATCACCAATCCCAAGGTTATCCTCGCCGATGAGCCTACGGGTGCCCTCGACTCCAAGACGAGCCTCGAGGTAATGGAACTGCTCAAGCAGCTCAATGCAGAGGAGCACAAGACCATCGTCGTGGTGACCCATGAGAGTGGTGTGGCCAACGCCACCAACAAAATCATCCATATCAAGGACGGCATCATCGGAAAAATAGAAGAGAACCTCGACCACAATGCCAGTCCCTTCGGCGAAGGTACCATCATGAAATAAGTATCTTACCCTCATTTCCATCATAACCTTCATTCATAACAACCATCTATGAAAGATATCCTTCAGGAAATATGGAGCTCCGTCAGTCGCAACAAGCTGCGCACAGCCCTTACGGGTTTCTCTGTGGCTTGGGGCATCTTCATGCTGATCTTTCTGCTTGGTGCGGGCAACGGCCTGATAAACGGCTTGACCCACAACGCCGACCATTTCCTCAACAAGTCGATGGTGGTGTATGGCGGTTCGACGACCAAGGCTTACGACGGACTGCGCGAAGGCCGCTCTATCACCCTCGACGACGGCGACCTGCAGACCACCCGTCGGCAATATGGAAACGTAGTGGAGACCTTGGGCGCGGGCATCTCGCAGGGCTCGGTGGTCATCACAGCGCGCGGTGGCAACTATGTCAGCAGTACGCTCAATGGGGTGTCGCCCAATCAGGCGGTCATCAACAAGATTGAGCTGCTGGCGGGTCGGTTTATCAATGATATTGACGAGCGCGAGCGCCGAAAGGTGTTGGTTATCGGTGATGAACAGGCGCGCGAGCTTATCAACGGCGACTTCCGTGAACTTGTCGGCCAGTCGCTGCGTGTGGGCAACTTTGCCTTCGAGGTCATCGGTATCTCAAAGGCCGATGAGAGCGGCATGGGCGAGGATGTGTACGCACCGTTCTCCACCGTGCGTGCGATGTACGGCCGTGGTGATAAGGCCGACAAGATCTCATTCTCCTTTCACGGACTCAATACCATGAAGGAGAATGAGGCCTTTGAACGGCAATATACGGCGAGTCTGAACACCAACCACCGTGCTGCGCCCGACGATGACAACGCGATATGGATATGGAACCGCTTCACACAGGCGTTGCAGATGGATATGGGCATGAAAACCGTTCGCATCGCACTGTGGGTGGTTGGCATCCTCACACTGCTCAGCGGTGTCGTGGGTGTGAGCAATATCATGCTCATCTCGGTGAGGGAGCGCACGAGGGAGTTCGGCATCCGTAAGGCCATCGGAGCCACACCGTTCAGCATCCTGCGCCTGATCATCTCCGAGAGCATCATCATCACGACGTTCTTCGGATATATCGGCATGCTCCTTGGCATTGCCGCCAACCAGTACATGAACGCCACCATCGGACATGAGACAGTGGACTTGGGGTTTGAGACGGGTACGGGCTCGCAGATCACCACCTTCCTCAATCCGACCGTCGGCCTGGACGTGTGTATAGAGGCTACCATCGTGATGGTGGTCGCCGGCACACTTGCCGGATTGATACCGGCGCGTAAGGCCGCATGGATAAAACCTATAGAAGCATTGCAGACGGAATGAGATTTGATGTAGACAGTTATAAGGAAATCATTGAGACGATCACGCGCAACAAGACGCGGTCGGTGCTGACGGGCTTCGGAGTGTTCTGGGGCATCTTTATGCTTGTGGTGCTGCTCGGCGGAGGCAATGGCGTGAAGGACTCGCTTGGCAACAACTTCGAGGGTTTCGCCACGAATAGTGCCATCCTTTTCCCGAATGCCACAACCAAGCCTTATCATGGCTTCCGAAAGGGACGGGTGTGGGGCCTGACCATGCGCGACGTCAGTGCAATATCGGAGCAGATGCCGGAGTTTAAGGTGGTGACGGCCATGCTGATGCGATGGAACAGCATGGCTTACTTTGGCGATCATAAGGCATCGTGCAATTTCCGTGGCGTGATGCCTGACTATGTGCAGGTGGAGGCACCGGAATTGCGCTATGGACGCTATATCAACAACATGGACATTGCGCAAAGACGCAAGGTCTGCGTCATCGGGGAGCGCATCTACACTAATCTCTTCCCAAACGGCGGCGACCCGACGGGTAAGATGATACGTGTGGACTCCACTTATTACCGTATTGTCGGCCTTGATGTCTCATCGGGGGCTATGAGCCTTGGCAGCAATGCTGACGAAGTGCTGGCGGTGCCGCTGTCGCTGATGCAGCAGACCTACAACTGCGGTGACAGTGTGACGATGGTTTGCATGGTGGCGCGGCCGGGCGTCAGGATGAAGGCGCAGATACCGCGTATCCGTGAGATTGTGGGACGGACGCACGACGTGGCACCCGACGATGAGAAGGCGCTTACGGTTGTAAATACCGAGGTGATGTTTTCCATGATGGACAGTCTCTTCAGTGGCGTTAACTTCCTCGTATGGCTTGTAGGCATTGGAACGCTGCTGGCTGGCGCTATCGGTGTGAGCAATATCATGATGGTGACTGTGCGTGAGCGTACCACGGAGATAGGCATCCGGCGCGCTATCGGCGCCACGCCGCGCATGATCCTCTCGCAGATCATCACAGAGAGTATCTTGTTGACACTTGTCGCGGGTATGAGCGGTATCATCTTCGGTGTGCTGATTCTGCAGATGTTGCAGCTCGGCGCGGGTACGGAAAATGGAGTTACAGTCGCCCACTATCAGATTACATTCTGGCTGGCGCTCGGTGCGCTGGCCTTGCTCAGCCTGCTCGGTGTCTTGGCCGGACTGGCCCCGGCATTGCGTGCCATGAGCATCAAACCTGTCGATGCCATGCGCGATGAATAAGATTCGTAGGAGTATATATAATGGTGTATATATAATAAGGTGTAAACAATAATAATGATGAGATAATGAAGAAAGCATTAAGAATTGCAGCTGTTGTGCTGGTCATGTTGCTGTTTATAGGCACATTCGTGTTTCTGTGGATGCAGGGCAGGGCCAAGCCGGTAGAGTATGAGGAGTTCTCGGTCAAGGTCTCCGACCTTCGCAAAACCACCATCATCACAGGTGAGATCGTGCCACGAAATGAGGTCAGCGTCAAACCGCAGATTTCAGGTATCATCACCGATATCTACAAAGAGGCCGGTCAGACGGTGCGGGCCGGTGAGGTCATTGCCAAGGTGAAGGTTATCCCCGACGAGGCACAGCTTAGCTCGGCGCAGGCACGCATCCGCCTGGCTGAAATCAACCTGCGGCAGGCCAAGGTGGATTATACCCGCGAGAAGATGCTCTACGACAAGGGCCTTGTCTCGGGCGATGAATACGACCAGAAACGCAAGGCGTGGCAGCAGGCAGCTGAGGAACTGCGGGCTGCTAACGATAACCTTGAGGTGGTACGCGATGGTGTGTCAGCACAGAACGCCAGCACCTCCTCGACGCTCATCCGCTCCACTATCAGCGGACTGATACTCGACGTGCCGGTGAAAGTGGGCAACACGGTGATTCTCTCCAATACGTTCAATGACGGTACTACCATTGCCACCGTGGCGAATATGAGCGATCTCATCTTTGATGGTAATATCGATGAGACGGAGGTAGGCAGCCTCAGTGTGGGCATGCCGATGAAGATTACCATCGGTGCCCTGCAGAACGAGCATCTTGAAGCGTCACTGGAGTATATCTCGCCGAAGGCCACGGTGAGCAATGGTGCCAACCAGTTTGAGATTAAGGCTGCCGTGCATGTGGCAGCCACCAACAAGATTCGGTCTGGCTACAGTGCCAATGCCGAAATCGTGCTGGCACAAGCCAACGGTGTGCTCGTCGTGCCGGAGAGCACCATACAGTTCGAAGGCCAGAAAACGTTTGTCTATCTGGTTAATGGTAAGGACAAGGAGAAGACGTACACTAAGCGCTATGTTACTACCGGCCTTAGTGATGGTCTCAATATTCAGATTAAGAGTGGCTTGAAAGCAGGTGACGTCGTGAGAGGCCCGAAGAAGGTAGCTGATAAGGAAGAAGAGTCTTGACCCAACCTACCCGCTTACCTTGCCTATCTTTCCTATCTTTCCTATCTTTCCTACCTTGCCTATTTCCTATCCCGCCTACCTCTCCTATCTTTCCTACCTCGCCTATCCTGCCTACCTTTCCTATCCCGCCTACCTTGCCTACCTTTCCTATCCTGCCTACCTCGCCTATTTCCTATCCCGCCTACCTCGCCTATCTTTCCTACCTTTCCTATCTTTCCTACCTCGCCTACCTTGCCTATCTTGCCTACCTTGCCTATCCTTCCTACTCCTCCTATCAACAAGAGGCTGTGCCCAAGTCGTTTCGACTTATGGCACAGCCTCTCTTGATTTGATGAAAAGTGAATGGTTGTTTATTTCATGATTTTCTTGCCCTGATGGATATACACGCCATGCTGTGTGGGTTCGTTGTTAAGACGCATGCCGGAGATGGTGTACCAAGCGTTGTCTGTGCTGCGCTTTGTCGTGATGGTAGGCGAGCTGATACCTGTGACACTGCTGGTCAAGTCGTTGATGGTGTATTTGCCATTGGACACTGCGCCAAGCTCATAGAACTTATCTTCGCTGATAGGCCCGATATCAACGGTCTGCATCTTGTCTTTGCCTTGGTCGAAGATGATGTTGAATGAATAGTCGGATGCATTGATGTCGAAACTGCGATAGTACCACTTCTGGCCGTTGATGGTAGTGGTGGCAGTAGTGGCCGTACCAGGCCAACCGCCGAGCAGTTGGGTGTTCTTGCCATCATTGGTCCATGCATAGAAGTAGACTGTTGACCACGACGGGTCTTTCAGATATACCGTTGCGGTGTGGGCCACAAAGGCTTTGATGACGTAGTCGCGGGAGATGATGTTCTTGACGGTGCCGTTGGTCAGCAAACCCACCTTCAGAGTGCAGCTTTGACTGATGTTCAGAGTCGTACCGTCGGCAACAGCGGTACTTGATGCCGTTGGGTCAGTACCGTCGAGTGTGTATACCAGCTTGGCATTGTCGTCGGCGCTCACTGCCTGCAGTGTCACGTCGAAAGCCTTCTCAAAGGTGCCGGAGGGCTTGCTCACCCATGGTGTCTCGGCACTCTTGCTGAGGTAATAGGCATAGTGGTAGCCGGAGAGTATCTGCTTATAGGTGGCGGCACTTGGTGTGTAGTTGACGCAGCCAGGACCTACTGCGGCGATGAGGTCAGCATTGTTGCCTTTCACCAGCACGGCGTAGTAGGTTGAACTGCTGCGCATTGTGTTGTAGCTGCTGGTGTTCACGATGCCGGCAGCCTTGCGGGCGTTGATCATTGCTTTGATGTCTTCCTTATAGGCTTTCCAATGAGTGAGGAAGACACAGGGCGTGCCTGGCATGGCGAGCAGGTAAGCGTTGGCGGCTAGCGTGTCCTTCTTGATGGGGTCGGGTGTGTAGCCAGATGTTGTGCCGCGGTCCTGCATGTCGTGATTCTCTACGAAGGTCACGGCATACTGCTTGTAGCTGCCGCTGTTATAGTTGTTGTTCACAAGATACTGGCTTGTACCAAGCGTGGCCCAGTTGCTTTTGTTGATTGCGTCGCGCACGGCATAGCGGAACTGGAAGTCGAAGGCGGCCGATTTCTTGTCGGTGCTGTCAATCCAAGCCTTTATCTTGGCATTGCTGTCCCAATACTCGCCCACGGAGAAAGGAACGCTGCAAGTCGTGTTGTAATCTTTGATATGAGAACCATAGAAGCCCTTCACCATGTCGTAGCGGAAGCCCGTATAGCCTAAGTCGTTGAGCAGGAAGTCCTCGTAGGCCTTGATGATGGTTTGCACGTTGCTACTCGTGTGGTCGAGGTCGCGGCAGCCGCTCCAGTCCTCGCCTTCGTCTTTATTGCCAAGGGTGTATCCGTTGGCATCGGCCCATGTTTTCGTCTTTCCACCATCGTCGTTGCTGGTGATGTCGGTAGATGTCATCTGATAGGTGACGCCTTTATAGGTCTCGGCGGGGTAGTCCACCCAGGAGCTGTTCACGCCGAGGTTGTTGCGGTGGTTGATGACCACGTCGGCAATGATGCCCGTGCCTTTCGCCTTGAAGGTGGAGATCATCGAGCGTAGCTGTGCCTCCGTGCCGAAGGATGAGTTCTGGTTGAAGTAATACACAGGAGTGTAGCCCATGACGTTCGACGTAGCGTTGCAATTGCCGCTCTGTGGCACCCAGATGAGAGAGAAGTACTTGCTCAGTTCGTCGGCCTGACTCTCGAGATTGCTCCACTGGGTGTCTACATAGCTGTCCCAAGAAAAGCCCTGCAGCATGACGCCGCCGTAGTTGCTTGGCCACCCTACGGTGGCCTGCGCATGTAACGTTGTTGCGCATGGCAATGAAACCAAGCCAAGCATGGCAGCGCACAACGTGTGCAGTTGATGAGAAATGCGTTTCATATTCTTTGTTTTTTAATGTTGTTTCTTTGGTATTTGGTGAACACTATACTATATTAATAAGGTGTATGAATCCCGCTTGCGAAGTTACGTCAATTCTTTGAATTGTGCTTTGCTTGACATATATCAACATCTATTTATAGGATGCAATCGGTTGCATGAGGCTTGTTTTTCACAATTGTCAGCCAGCGGAGCTATGCTGTTGCACAAGACCGGTCGTATGCCTTCTTTGTGAAAATGAGTGTATAATTGGTGCAATAAGGCCTTTTTATTGACTTGCGTCAATGACATAAGTCAAAAACGATCATGCAAACGTTTGCGCTAGTAAATTGGCAAATAGCAGGAAAAATAAAATAAGACACTCTAAATTCTTCTTAAATTTGCAGCAACAATAGCAGAAAAGTCTAAATAACTAATAGAAATTATATACCAATCTTAATATAAAGCAAATGATGAAGCAGGTAAAAATCAAGATGCCTCGCAGAATGTTGGTCCTCACAGGAGGATTACTTCTTGCGGCAAGTTCCTGGGCACAGACTGGTGTCATCAAGGGACAAGTGAAAGATGCTTCCGGCGAGCCCGTCATGGGTGCTACCATCCAGGCTGGCGGTAAGACCGTCGGCATTACTGACATGGATGGTAACTATCAGGTGAAGGTTGCTCCGGGCACCAAGCTCACTATTACTTATTTGGGCATGGCCCCGCAGACGGTCGATGCCACCGACAACGCCGTCATCACCATGCACGATGACGCCAAGGCCTTGAACGAGGTGGTGGTGATCGGCTACGGCGTGGCCAAGAAAAACGACCTCACCGGCTCGGTGACGGCCATCAAGCCCGACGAGAAGAACCATGGACTCGTGACCAACGCGCAGGAGATGATGCAGGGCAAGATTGCCGGTGTCAACGTTACGACGACCAACGGTCAGCCGGGCGCCGGAGCTACCATCCGCATACGTGGCGGCTCGTCACTGAACGCTTCCAACGACCCGTTGATCGTCATCGACGGCCTGCCCATGGACAACCAGGGCGTGAAGGGTTTGTCGAACCCCCTCTCCATGGTCAACCCTAACGATATCGAGAGCTTCACCGTCTTGAAGGACGCTTCCGCCACCGCCATCTACGGTAGCCGCGGCTCCAACGGTGTCATCATCATCACTACGAAGAAGGGCCGCAAGGGCTCGGCTCCCAAGGTGAGCTACAACGGCAACGTGTCGATGGCCACCATTCCCGAGTACATCGACGTGCTCGACGGCAATGAGTACCGTGCGCTTGTGAAGCAGCTCTATCCCGGTAAGACCGTTGACGGCAAGTATGTGGCATCCGCTCGCGAGAACCTCTTAGGCTCAGCCAACACCGACTGGCAGAAGCAGATTTACCACACGGCCATCTCTACCGACCATAATATTACGGTGTCGGGCGGCCTGAAGAACATGCCTTACCGCGTCAGCGCGGGCTTCACCGATGAGAACGGTATCCTGAAGACTTCCAACTTCCAGCGTACCACCGCCAGCGTCAACCTCAGCCCCACGCTGTTTGACGATCACCTGACGTTCAACATCAACGGCAAGTTCATGTATGCGCACAATCGCTACGCCAACACCGATGCCATCGGGGCGGCCGTGAGCTTCGACCCCACACAGCCCGTTTATTCGAGCGACGCTAAGTTCGCCAACTTCAACAACTACTGGGAGTGGACGCAGGCCGCCTCGTTTGGCGACAGCGCTTGGCCACTGACCAAGATTGATCTGGCAACAGCCAACCCAGTGGCTTTGATCAATGGCAACCTCGACCGCGCCAACTCCTATGACTACATGGGCAACGTGGAGGCCGACTATAAGATTCATGGCTTTGAGGACCTTCACCTTCACGTGAATGCCGCCGGCGACTGGTCAAACGGTAAGCAGCGTCAGGACGTGCAGCCCTGGAGCCCGGCCAACCTCTACTATGGTTTCCACAAGACCGACCACGAGAACAAGTACAACCTCAACTTCAGCGCCTACGCTCAGTATCTGAAGGACTTCGCCAAGACGCAGCACTTTGACATCATGGGCGGTTATGAGTGGCGTCATGAGAAGTACTGGGGCGACTACAACCAGTTCGGTCTTTATCCCTCAACTAATAAGGCCAACGCCGGAAAGAAATACAACGAGCAGAACAGTGAGTGGAAATCAGAGCACTACCTCGTCTCCTTCTACGGCCGTATGAACTACTCGGCCTTCGACCGCTACATGCTCACCGCCACGTTCCGCGCCGACGGCAGCTCGCGCTTCCCGAAGAACAACCGCTGGGGTTACTTCCCATCAGTGGCTTTGGGCTGGAAGATCAACAATGAGCCTTTCCTGCGCAGCGTCAAGCAGATCGACGAGTTGAAGCTCCGCCTCGGCTGGGGTCAGACCGGCCAGCAGGAGGGCATCGGCGACTATCTATACTTCCCTGTCTATCAGGAGCCTACCAGCACACAGGCCCTCTATCCCGCAGCCGGCGACGGTAAGCAGTACATCCCACAGGGTTACAACGAGAATCTGAAGTGGGAGACCACCACCACCTATAACGCCGGTATCGACGTGAGCCTTTGGAACAGTCGCGTAAGCGCCAGCTTCGATGTGTATAAGCGTAAGACCACCGACCTGCTGATGAATGCTCCTGTGGCTTCTCTGTCCAACTTCGGTAACCGCATCATGAAGAACATCGGTTCGATGGAGAACACCGGTTTTGAGGCCGCCATCACCGTGCGACCCATTCAGACTGCCGACTGGCACTGGGAACTTACCGGCAACGCTACTTACAACAAGAACAAGATTACTGAGCTTGCAGGCGACGGCCAGCCCATTGAGTATGGCGATGTAGGCCTCGGTAAGGGCAACTACGGTCAGGCTCACCAGGTGGGCGAGCCCGTCGGATCGTTCTTCGTCTATCAGCAGGTTTATGATGTCAACGGGAAGCCTTTGCAGGGTGTCGTCGTCGACCGCAATGCTGACGGTGTCATCGACTACAACGATAAGTACTACTACAAGTCATCCGTGGCTCCCTGGCTCTTCGGCCTGAGCTCACGCCTGCAGTATAAGAACTGGGATCTTGGTATCGGTCTGCGCGCCAGCGTGGGCAACTATGTCTTCAACAAGATGAAGATGGGTTATCGCTCACCTTATTACATTGGCACCGGCACGGGCTATATGAGCAACACCATGCCTTATTCGCTTGAAGTGAACTATCTCAACGGCGAGAAGATTTACGATGCACTGAGCGACTACTTCGTGGAGAACGCCTCGTTCCTGAAGTGCGACAACATCACGCTGGGCTACTCGTTCACCAACCTCTTCCACGGAGGCTCCTACAATGGTCTGAGTGGACGCATCTACGCCAGCTGCACCAATGTGTTCACTATCACCAACTATTCAGGTCTTGACCCGGAGGTCAACGGCGGTATCGACGGCACGGTCTATCCGCGTCCGAGAACGTTCCTCATTGGTCTGAACCTTGATTTCTAATTCTTCAGTGGTTACTGTTCAATATATTTAATAGAATAATATTATGAAATTCAATATAAAGAAAGCTTTCCCTATCCTTGGCTTAGCCATGACCTTAGGTATGAGCTCTTGCGTCAATGACTTGGATGTCAAGCCTATTGACCCCCGCCTGAACACCCAGGTGGATGCCAGCAAGCTTTTCAATAAGATGTATGCCGAGTTCGTCTTCGAGGGCAAAGGCCCGGGCGAGTCGGAGCTTGACCTCGGCGACGCTGGTCTGTCGGTGCTGTACCGTCTGCTGTGGAATGCCAACGAGCTGACCACCGACGAGGCCATCTGCGGATGGACCGATAAGGGTGTCGCTGAGTTCAGTAAGAACTCCTTCACCGCTGCCAACGAGAGTCTTTACGGACTGTGGTGGCGTCTCAACTTCGGTGTGTCTATCTGCAACCAGTATCTCAAGGAGTGTGCTGACTACGACAAGACGATGACGGCGGAGG
This sequence comes from uncultured Prevotella sp., assembly GCA_900319905.1. Classification (GTDB taxonomy): domain Bacteria; phylum Bacteroidota; class Bacteroidia; order Bacteroidales; family Bacteroidaceae; genus Prevotella. Next base: position 110,495 of record ONQB01000011.1, read on the forward strand.
CTCACTTCATGCGCGACCTTTACTATTATTATCTGCTCGACAACTTCGGCAACCCCTCTTTCTCGGAGACCATGCCTGACCCCGATCCGAAGCAGATCAAGAGTGCCGACCTCTACAACTTCATCGTGAAGGACCTGGAGGAGAATATGGGCAACATGCTCCCGCCTTCTGTACGCAAGAAGGGTGAGAAGAACTACTCGCGTGCCGACCAGAGCGCAGCCTGGATGCTCCTGGCCCGCCTCTATCTCAATGCCGAGAAGTACACCGGCAAGGCTGAGTGGGCCAAGGCAAAGGAATATGCCGACAAGGTCATCAAGCAGTCAGGACGCACGCTCTGGGAGGGCGACAACGCCACTACCCACCGCAGTGCCAACGGCAAGTATTCTGCTTACCAGATGCTCTTCATGGCCGACAACGACCAGACGGGTGCTTACAATGAATGCATCTTCGGCTTCGCCCTCGATGGTGGCACGGCTGCCTCCTGGGGCGCTTCCACGTTCCTCCATGGTTCTACATGGGATGCGAATATGGCTGCCGACTATCCTCAGAAGTCTTCGCAGGCTTGGGGTGGTAACCGCACACGTGTAGATTTGGTGAAGAAGTTCATCAGCCTTACCGACCTGAACAGCCTCGACTCCTGGACTCCTGAGACCATCACCAAGGCCGCCGGTGACGACCGCGCCCTGCTCTATGGTGACAATGCTGACGGAAGCCACGGTAAGAAAGACCGTAAATATACCAACGACGATATTGCGACGTTTGCCGATGGTATCGCTACAACTAAGTTCACCAGCGACCGCTCCGATGATGGCCCCACAGCTGTCTCTGACCACTGCGACAACGATATCATGCTGATGCGTCTGCCTGAGGCCTATTACATCTATGCTGAGGCTGAGGCTCGCGAGGCCGGATCAGAGGTGACGCTCACTGAGGGTACCCGTCTCATTAATGAGGTACGCAAGCGTGCCAACAACAACAACCTGCTTTCGTCCTACACGCTGGACGAGCTGCTCGACGAGCGTGCCCGTGAGTTCTACTTCGAGGGGCTGCGCCGTACCGACCTCATCCGCTACGGATACTTCGGCAACAGCAACTACACCTGGCAGTGGAAAGGCGGCGTGCAGGAGGGCGGCAAATTCCCGTCTTATTTCAACATCTTCCCCATCCCGCAGACGGAACTTGGTACCAACCACAACCTCAAGCAGAATCCGGGTTATGCTGGATAATGAGTATTTTAGATAGAAGAGTCTAACTGACACAATGATTAAATGATTATGAAAAAGATATTTTCATTGGCGATGATGCTTGTGAGCATTCTTGCGATGTTCACGGCCTGTGACGAGGACAGGGACTCCAACCCTGTCATCAAGTCGCCTACAACATTCACCATCAACCAGTCGCCTGTGGCCGACCAGTACATCCAGTTGGCTAAGGGCAACAACGTGAACCTCACGTGGTCGCAGCCCGACTACGACTATAACGCTTTCGCCACTTATAAGATTCAGGTGGGGCTTGTCGGAAACGACGGCAAAGTGACCTGGAACATGAAGGACGGTAAGCCCAAGTTCTTGGCTTCTACTTATACTAAGGCCAATTCCAACATCGACGGTGAGGAGATTGCCGCCGCTATCTGCGAGCTCGATGGTTTCAAGGATAAGACAGAGTATGTAGACAAAGGCTATCGCGAGGTGGCACTCCGTGTCTATTCCTGCATCGAGACCTCTATGGGTGAGGAGATCGCCGGCACAGGCATCATGTCGTCCAACTATGCCACGTTCAAGCACATGGCAGCCTACAACGCTGTGAAGAGCCCAGGGTTCATCTATATCGTCGGTAGCTTGGATGGCTGGAAAGAGCCTAACGCGGGTAATGCCGATTATTATAAGGACTGGCGCCTGTTCGAGAACGAGGACGGTATCGACTCCAAGGAATACCACGGAACCTTCGAAGTTCCTGCCGGTGACCTGCTTTTCCGCTTCTATGCTGCCCTGACTGGATGGGATGCCGACTCGTACGGCTCTCAGAAGGATGACAGTCCGGTAGATGTTTCCTTTGATGCCTCCGGCTCTTATGAAGGCAAGCTGGTCAAGGGTAAAGGTTCCTACCAATTCGCCGGATTCCCGGGCGGCAAGGTGAAGATCACCGTCAACATGAAGAAGAATACGGTTAAAGTAGAAGTTGTCAAATAACTCTAAACGCAACAACAATGAAAAAGATAAGTTTATATATGATAGCTCTCCTGAGCGCCGTCCTGACGGGTTGTAGCGACAACTACGACCCGGAGGTAGGTCCGCAGGCCAACCAGCAGGAGAGCCCGGTCAAGGTGAGCGATGCTTCCGTCACCAATTCCGTTGGTACCATTGACCTTACCAAGCTCATCAATGAGACCACGCACTCAGAGACCCCGATTGCCTTCGGTAAGGCTACGGTCAAGGAGGGTGCCATGCCCGCCAACACCGTGCTGAAGGCAGAGGTGGAGGTGTCAAACACTGAGGACTTCGCCAAGTCGGCCACCGTCTCCACGACGATGAACGACACCACGAACGTCTTCTCCGTGTCGCCCACAGAGTTAGAGAATGCCTGGTTCAACAACATCACCAAGAACCCGGCCACCACGAAGTTGTATTATCGCACCATTCTCTATACGGTGACCAAGGACGATGCCGCCGCGCGCATCGGCCAACCGGGCGTGGACTTCTTCTCGCCTTCCAACACGACGCTCACCCCGCTCAATAAGGTGAGTATCGCCAAGGCTTACTACATCCTTGGGGGTCCTAACAGCGACTGGGCTGCTTCTGCCACCAACCGCAGCATCAAGTTCAGCCACAGCGACAAGGACGTGTATGAGGATCCTGTCTTCACCGTTACCTTCGATGCTGCTGCCAGTGGCGACACATGGTTTGCCATCGCTGATGACGCTGCTTGCGATGCAGTCACGAACGGTGACTGGTCTCAAGTCTACGGCATTGTCGGCGGCAAGAATGATGCTACCGAGGGTAAGATAGACCGCCGTGCTGTGCTTGGTGCCGACAACTCTTTCAAAGTGCCTGAGGGTGCCAAGAAGATCCGTGTCACCCTTGACATGATGGAAGGCACGTTCAAGGTCGAGGCCATCAACTTCAATACTGTGGTTTATTTCCGCGGAGCCACCAACGGCTGGGGCGACGGAGCGCAGAAGCTCGGCCTTACCGATGAGGCCAAGGGTATCTATACCGGCTACGTGTATTGCGCCGACCCGAATGGCTGGGGCAATGAGTTCAAGCTTGCCAAGGATGCATCCGATTGGAATAAGGGCGAGTACAACAGCACTAATGTGACTGTCTCCGGTGACATTACAGCCAAGGACGGTGGCAACTTTATAGCTGCCAAGGGCGAGGGGCTCTATTATCTCGAGCTCGACGCTGCCAATATGACCCTGAAAGCCACGAAGATTACCAACATGAACCTTGTGGGCGGCTTCAACGGCTGGAACCAGGCTGACGATGCCCAGCAGATGAAGTGGGATGCCAAGCACTACTGCTTCGTTATGACCAACGCCGCCGTCACGGCCGATGGATGGAAGTTCACGGCAAACAATGACTGGGTCATCAACCTCGGTGGCAATGACACGACGGAACCGTCATCGAAGATTAGTGATTTGATACCCGGCGGCAAGAACCTGAACGTGGTGGGCAAGACCATCAGGCTCTACCCTTGCCGTACCAATACAGATAAGATTTACGCAACGGTTGAATAAAGTCTAATGCACGATAGGGAGGAATGGCTTTGTGTCATCCTTCCTATTTAGCTTCTAATAATTGGAATTTTATGAATAAAGCATTTTCCTTTTTGACAGCGGCTGCGCTCTGCCTCAGCCTGTCTGCCAATGCCCAGAAAGCGGACAGAGACTATTCGTCCGCGCATAATTTCATCGGCGTTCAGGGTGGTGGCCAGGTCACTTTCACCCACTACAAGCTCACCGACCTCCTCACGCCGCAGTATGCCGTCCAGTTCGGCCGTTACTTCAACGACAAGGTGGGTGCCCGTCTCCATGTGATGGGCTGGCAGAACAAGGGCGGCTTCAAGGCCAGCCGCTTCAACCTCCAGAATGACGTCGACTATAAGTTCAAGGCCATCACGGGCGACCTCGACCTGCTGATGAACATGACCAACATCATCAGCCCCAAGCGGGCCTCGCATGCCTTCGACTGGGTGCTGCTCGCCGGCTTCGGCGTGAACTACGGCTGGGACTTCGACGAGTATGAGAACATCACCAAGTCGTTCACGGCCCTCAACGCCACCTATCCGCAGAACTGCGGCACAAAGCATGCCAGCTATAACGGACGCTTAGGCACGCAGCTCAACTGGAACGTGTGCGACGCCTTCACCATCGGTCTTGAGCTGCAGGCCAACTACAAGAACGACATGTACAACCTCAAGGTCAACAACAACCCCGACTGGCAGGCTGCCGCACTGCTGGGCCTGACCTACAACTTCGGCTACAAGAAGAAGGCGCCGAAGCAGGTGGAGCCTGTCTATGAGACCCGCCTCGACACCACCTGGTACAACGAGACCGTGTATAAGAAGGTGACCGAGGAGGAGACGCTCCGCCGCGACATCTTCTTCAGCATCCGCAAGAGCTCGCCCGTCAGCGAGCAGACGGTGGCCGACATTGTCAACTTCGTCAACAGCCACAAGGATGCCAAGGTCGTGGTCACCGGCTATGCCGACAAGGGCACGGGCAGCGCCAAGGTCAACATGAAGTACTCGCGCCAGCGTGCCGAGGCCGTGGCCGACGCGCTCGTCAAGGCCGGTGTCGACAAGTCCGTCATCACCACCGAGTACAAGGGCGACACCGTCCAGCCGTTTGCCGAGAACGACCGCAACCGCGTCACTGTCACCGTGGCCACCGGCAAGGCCGAGAAAGACAAGCCTGAGACCGTAAGGAAGTACCGCACCAAAGAGGTGCGCGTGCGTGTCAACTGATCAGGCCCGCGCCTGAGGTTTTTACCGCTCATATCCATATAGGAAGAGGGCGTATCAGAATTGAAGAAGTCCAGAAGTCCGGAAGTCAGGAAGTCCCGTCATTACTATAATAATACTTTATTATCAGGTATTTGTGCATTTGACAGAACTTCAGAACTCCCGGACTCCCGGACTTCTTCAATTTTGATACACCCTCAGATTTATGTGTGGCTTCTCTCACTCGCAGATTTTCCTTGCTATCTCGTTGAGATTGAGACATTCTGAACGTCTGATAGTTCTGTACTTGTTGCTGTGGAAAGTAGGTCCGAGGAAAAGAAGTTGGCCTTTGGCGCAGGCATCGAAACTTTTGCCCGTCGGTTTTGCCAAAGGAGCTAAACCATTGTTTTTTAGAATGATTTCGGGGAAGCCTGTATCGAAGGCTTCCCGCATGATGGCTCTCTCGCCGGGTGAAATAGATGGTGAGATGAGCACGGCTCCTTGACGGCAAAGTGAGAGGACTTCTTCCTTCTTTTTCTCGATTTGCCCGGTGGTGAGGCTTCGTGAACACTGTATTTGAACGAGGAAGGGCTTGCGCAGCAGAAAGCTGTTGCCGATGGCGGAAAACGTCATGCCTTTCCAGGTTAATGAGTGTTGTACGCGGAAGAACTCTGGATGATCGCGTTTGACGAGGAGCCGCCGGGGATTGTCGGATAAATATTGTACCCAGTTGTCAAGCTGGCCCTCGCGAAGCAGGATTTTGTCATTGTATTGAGGAGCAAAGAGAATGCCGTGGCTGCGGTCCTGACGGTGGATATCCTGGTGCTGGCGCTGCACGGCAGCGTCGTATAGAACGGGATGAAGGGTAAGGAATGAGTGGCGGCAGCCGGTCTTAAACCTGTTGAGTATGGTGCCTAATGGAACAGAGAGGCGACTAGTCACGAAAAGGATGGCGTGGAAATGGTCGGGCATTAGTTGAAAGGCAATGTTGTGCAACTCCGGCATTCGGTCTGTCATGCCTTGCCAGTTGTCGATGATGGCCTTTCCGAGGGGTGTTGGCACGATATGGGGTGCCTGAGGGTGGCCGTAAGGCTGGTGTGCGTCTCCCTCAATGTGGCCGAAAAGGGGTACGCGGCTTTCCGTGACCATGGTTATCAGGTAAATTTGGCGGGAACGGTAGTCGTGGTCCTGCTTGCGGCGTGTCATGGAGGGCTTCTTCGCTCCGGCGTACATGCGTTTTTGTCTCAGGCTTTCTTCATCCATTTTTCTTGGCGTAGGTTTGTTGCAAAAAATAAGGGAAAATGGGCGATGGGGCAAGGAAAAGGGCAAAAACTTTGCAAAAAAGGAGGAAGTGGGGGCGAAAGCGGTGGGCGTTTAGCAAGACGCTGCGCAGCAGCGTCCTACAGAACGGGGCGAGAACGGGGCGAGGGCAGGGAGAGAACGGGGCAATGGCGCGTGTTCAGTAAGACGCTGCTCAGCAGCGTCCTACAGAACAGGGCACGGACAGGTGGAAATAACGCTTTGTGCAAAGGTTTGCATGACTTATGTCAATTTTATCATGCGCAACACGGGGCGAAGTGGCGGTTTTTTCCTATTTTTGCACTCAGCAATTACGGTTGCCTAAAAACCATTGCATGATATGTCAGACAACGCTCCAATAACAATGAAGAATATTGCCGAGGCGCTGGGCGTCTCGGTGGCCACGGTGTCGCGGGCCCTGAAGGACAGTCCGCGCATCAGTGCTGAGCAGCGCGAGAAGATTCAGAAATATGCCAGGGAGCATAATTATTACCCCAATGTGCTTGCAGAGAGCCTGCGCAACAGTCGTGTACGGCCGATGAAGGTCATTGGTGTCATCGTACCGCAGTTTGAGCATTTCTATTTCTCCTCCGTGTTGAGTGGCATCGATCAGGAAGCTACGTCGCGCGGCTACACGCTCATGGTGGGCGAGAGCCTTGACGAATACGAGCGCGAGGAGTTGCTGTGCAAACGATTCTTTGAGAACAAGGTGTGTGGTGTCATCGTGTCTCAGGCCAAGAACACCATTCGTTATGACCATTTCCAGTCGATCATCGACCATGGTTTGCCACTGGTCTTCTACGACCGCATCTGCACCGGTCTTAACTGCGACCGTGTGGTAGTCGACGACTACCAGGGTGCTTACAACGCTGTGTCCCATCTCATTGAGACGGGATGTCGTCGTATTGCTTACTACGGTTCGCCGATGACGATGGAGATCTCGAAGAACCGCTACAACGGCTATCGAGATGCTCTGCTCAAGGTTGGGCTCAAACCTGAGGAGCGTTTCTTCCGTATCTGCGACAACCGCAACGACGCCGAGGCCATCACTCCTGAGATCCTCTCGCAGGAGGATGTGCCCGATGCTTTCTTTGCTGTCAATGACGACACCGCCATCGGCATTCTCTACACTGCCAAGCGCATGGGCTACCGTGTGCCGCAGGATCTCTCCATCTGCGGCTTCACCAACGGTCAGCGGGCTGTGGCCTGTGACCCTATGCTCACCACTGTAGAACAGCGTGGCGTGAGGGTAGGCGAGGAGGCTGCCAACATCCTCATCTCGAAGGTTGAGGGCGAGCTGCCACGCGACAAGGTAGAGAAGCGTGTGGTCCGCACGCGTCTCATCATCCGCGGAACTACACGCTAACCATCCGTCGTAACCCGTCTAATCATTAACGAATTAAATACAGACATTATATCCATGAAACAGAAACCTGATTTAAGCCGGCTGGCGTTGTTCAATCTCAGCTTCGGCTTCTTTGGTGTGCAGATTGCTTATGCGCTGCAGAGTAGTAATATCTCCCGCATCTTCGCCACGATGGGCGCCGACCCCAAGAGCCTCAGCTTTTTCTGGGTGTTGCCCCCGTTGATGGGCATGATCGTGCAGCCCATTGTCGGCATGCTCAGCGACCGCACGTGGTGCCGTTTCGGTCGTCGCATCCCGTACCTCATCGTCGGTGCCATCGTCGCCGTCATCGTGATGACGCTGTTGCCCAATGCCGGCAGCCTGAGCAACACGTTCTGGGTGGCCATGACGCTTGGCGCCGTTATTCTGATGTTCCTCGACACCTCTCTCAACATGGCCATGCAACCGTTCAAGATGATGGTTGGCGACGTGGTCAATGAGAAGCAGAAAGGTCTGGCCTATGCCATCCAGAGTTTCCTGTGCAACCTCGGTCAGGTGGTGGGTTTCTCCCTGCCGTTCCTCATGTCGTATATCGGCCTGAGCACCGACGCCTCCCACGGCGTGCCCACCTCGCTGAAGGTGGCGTTCTACGTGGGTGCCGTCATCCTCATCGTCTGCGTCATCTACACCTGTGTCAACGTCCGTGAGATGCCGCCAAAGGAATATGCCGAGTATCACGGCACCTCCGAAGAGAAGGAAGACCACGTCAACCTCATCCAGCTTCTGCGCGACGCCCCGGGCAACTACTGGCGCGTGGCGCTGGTACAGTTCTTCTGCTGGTTCGCTTTCCTGTTTATGTGGAACTATACCACCGGTGCCATTGCCGACACTGTGTGGCACACCACCGATGCCAAGTCGGCCGACTTCCAGGCAGCCGGCGACTGGGTGGGCATTGTCTTTGCCATCCAGTCTGTGGCTAGCGTGCTGTGGGCCATGGTGCTTCCGGCTCTTGAGCGTCGCTTCGGTCTGAAGGCCGCCTATTCCGTCAGCCTTATCATTGGCGGCGCTGGCTTTGCCCTCGTGCCGTTCATGCCCGACCAGTGGACGTTGTTCATACCGTTTGCCCTCATCGGTTGCGCCTGGGCTGCCATGCTGGCCCTGCCGTTTACCATTGTCACCAATGCGCTGGAGGGCCGTCCCCACATGGGCACGTACCTTGGTCTGTTCAACTGCTCGATCTGTCTGCCGCAGATCATCGCCGGTCTCACCGGTGGTTTCTTCCTCATGCTCGTTGGCGAGCATCAGTACAACATGATGATCGTGGCAGGTGTGTTGCTCGTCTTAGGTGCCGTGGCCGTGAAGGGGATAAAGACCTCATCAACCGATTCCCAGGAATAAGACATACAGACTTACACAATCATTTCGCTTATATGTCAAGGTGTGGCGGTCGCCTCACTTATTTGTGGCGGTCGCCGCAGATGGGTGTGACGACCGCCACAGTTGTTTGTGACGACCGCCACAGCTTGGCGTTACGTCCATATCGCTTTGTGACATGGGATGGAGGGGACTGCCGCATTTGTGGTCCAGGCTCATAATTTTTATAGCTTTTCGCGCTCAGTTCGTTAAAATCTTATTAACTTTGCAATTGTAATAGTCACATTCTTATAAATCGAACAGATTATGATTCTTTTCTTCAAGACTCCCAAGGAGAACATCATTGCCACTGAGATTGACCATAAGCCCAGTGCAGAGGAGACTAAGGCCCTTTGCTGGCTGTATGGCGACGCTTCATTGCTCGACGCCGAGCAGCTCGACGGATACTTCGTCGGTCCGCGCCGTGAGATGATTACGCCTTGGAGTACAAATGCCGTTGAGATCACGCAAAACATGAGTCTCAGCGGCATTTCGCGTATAGAGGAGTTCTTCCCCGTAGCCAGCGAGACAGCTGAGCACGACCGCATGTTGCAGCGCATGTACAATGGACTGGACCAGGCCGTCTTCACCGTCGACCACCAGCCTGAGCCTATCAAGCATGTGGAGAACATCGAGAAGTACAATGAGGAGGAGGGACTGGCACTGAGCCCCGAGGAGATAGCCTACCTCCATAAGATTGAGAAGGAGAACGGACGTCCGCTCACCGACAGTGAGATCTTTGGCTTTGCGCAAATCAATTCTGAGCACTGCCGCCACAAGATCTTCGGCGGTACGTTCATCATCGACGGCGAGGAGCGTCCGTCGAGCCTCTTCGCCCTCATCAAGAAGACGACGAAGGATCATCCTGGTAAGATACTTTCCGCTTACAAAGATAATGTGGCCTTTGCCCAAGGCCCCGTCGTGGAGCAGTTCGCTCCCGAGGACCAGACCACGTCCGACTTCTTCAAGGTGAAGCCCATCGAGAGCGTCATCTCGCTGAAGGCCGAGACCCATAACTTCCCTACCACGGTGGAGCCTTTCAACGGTGCTGCCACGGGTACGGGTGGTGAGATCCGCGACCGCATGGGCGGTGGCACCGGCTCATGGCCCATCGCCGGCACGGCCGTGTATATGACCGCCTATCCGCGTCTTGGCGACCGCTCGTGGGAACAGCAGATCGCACCGCGCCCCTGGCTCTATCAGAGTCCGGAGGAGATTCTCATCAAGGCTTCCAATGGTGCCAGCGACTTCGGCAATAAGTTCGGACAGCCGCTCATCACAGGTTCGGTGCTCACCTTCGAGTATCAGACCACATCTACTGATAGCGAGCAGTTGGGCAACGGCCAGCCCGTGCCTGCCGACCAGCAGCCGGCTGCCGGTTCTGTCTATGCCTACGATAAGGTCATCATGCTGGCCGGTGGCGTTGGCTACGGCAAGAAGCGTGACTGTCTGAAGAAGGAACCGCAGCCCGGCAACGACATCGTCGTTGTGGGTGGCGACAACTACCGCATCGGTCTTGGTGGCGGTTCTGTGTCTTCTGTCGATACCGGTCGCTATGGTACGGCTGTGGAGCTCAATGCCGTGCAGCGTGCCAACCCTGAGATGCAGAAGCGTGCCTACAACCTCGTGCGTGCCCTGGTGGAGGCCGACAACAACCCTGTGGTGTCCATTCACGACCATGGTTCGGCCGGACACCTCAACTGCCTGTCGGAGCTCGTCGAGGACTGTGGCGGTGAGATCGACATGACCAAACTGCCTATTGGCGACAAGACGCTTTCGGCCAAGGAGATTATTGCCAACGAGAGTCAGGAGCGCATGGGTCTTCTCATCGACGAGAAGCACCTCGATCGCGTGGAGAAAATTGCTGCCCGTGAGCGCGCGCCGTTCTACGTCGTCGGTCATACCACGGGTGATGCCCATTTCAGCTTCGTGCAGGGTGACGGCGTGAAGCCCTTCGACCTTGACGTAGCGCAGATGTTCGGCCACTCGCCGAAGACGGTGATGCGCGACGAGACGGTGGTGCACCATTATGAGAATGTGACTTACACCACTGATAAGCTTGACGAATACGTCAACAACGTGCTGCAGCTTGAGGCTGTGGCCTGCAAGGACTGGCTGACCAATAAAGTCGACCGCTCGGTGACGGGTAAGATTGCCCGTCAGCAGACGCAGGGTGTCATCCAGCTGCCGCTGTCCGACTGTGGCGTCGTCGCCCTCGACTATCGTGGCAAGGCGGGCATCGCTACGGCTCTTGGTCATGCACCGCAGGCTGGCATGGCCGACCCCGCTGCCGGCAGCGTGCTGTCGGTGGCTGAGAGTCTGACCAACATCGTCTGGGCACCGGTGGCTACCGACAAGGACAACCCCAGTGAGGTGCAGAACCTCAACCTCTCGGCCAACTGGATGTGGCCCTGCCGCTCGCAGAAGGGTGAGGACGCACGTCTTTACGATGCCGTGCAGGCACTGAGCGACTTCTGCTGTGAGCTGGGTCTGAATGTGCCTACGGGTAAGGACTCTCTCTCGCTGTCGCAACAGTATCCCGACGGTAAGAAGATCATCGCTCCGGGCACTGTCATCGTCACCGCCGGCGCTGAGGTGTCCGACGTGCGCAAGGTGGTGTCGCCCGTCGTCGTCAACGATAAGAACTCCTCCTTATATTATATAGACTTCAGCTTCGACGAGCAGCGCCTTGGCGGTTCTGCCTTTGCGCAGACACTGGGCCGCATCGGCTCGGATGTGCCGACGGTGAAGAACGCAGAGTACTTCGCCGACTGCTTCAATGCCATCCAGACGCTTATCAAGAAAGGCTGGGTGATGGCCGGCCACGACATCTCTGCCGGTGGTCTCATCACAACCCTGCTCGAGATGACCTTCGCCAACACCGAAGGCGGTCTGCATGTCAATCTGCATGACGTTGAGCCTGAGAGCGACGACGTGGTGAAGATGCTCTTCGCAGAGAATCCTGGTGTCGTCATTCAGGTCTCTGACACCCACAAGCGTGAGGTGAAGGAATACCTTGAGGACAACGGCATTGGCTTCGCCAAGATTGCTTACCCCACACCCGACAACCGTCAGATTGTCGTGGTGAAGGACGCTTGGGAGCATGCCTTCGACATCGACGCCCTGCGTGACACCTGGTATCACACCTCATATCTCCTCGATGCCCATCAGAGCATGAACGACATGGCCCGCAAGCGGTGGCACAACTACAAGAAGCAACCGCTGGAGTTTAAGTTCGGCGCTGACTTCAAGGGTACGTTTGCCTCTCTCGGTCTCAACCCCGACCGTTGGAAGGACGCAGACGCAAAGAAGGGCAAGTCTCCTGTGGCTGCCATCATCCGTGAGAAGGGTACCAATGGCGACCGTGAGATGGCCTACACGCTGTGGCTGGCCGGCTTTGAGGTGAAGGACGTGATGATGACCGACCTCATCAGCGGCCGTGAGACCTTGGAGGAGGTCAATATGATCGTGTTCTGTGGAGGTTTCTCCAATAGCGACGTGCTGGGTTCGGCCAAGGGCTGGGCCGGTGCCTTCCTCTACAATCCGAAGGCCAAGGAAGCCCTCGATAAGTTCTATGCCCGTAAGGATACACTGTCGCTCGGCATCTGCAATGGCTGTCAGCTCATGGTGGAGCTCAATCTCATCAACCCCGAGCATCAGCATCGTGCCCACCTCGTGCACAATGTCAGCCAGAAGTTCGAGAGCGCCTTCCTCGGTCTGTCCATCCCGCAGAACAACAGCGTGATGCTCGGTTCGCTCAGTGGTGACAAGCTTGGCATCTGGGTGGCTCACGGAGAGGGCCGTTTCTACCTGCCCGAACCGGAGGACCACTACAACATTGTGGCTAAGTACAACTACGCTGAGTATCCCGGCAATCCTAATGGATCTGCTTACAACGTGGCTGGTATCTGCTCGGCCGATGGCCGTCATCTTGCCATGATGCCGCACCCCGAGCGTGCCATCTTCCCTTGGCAGAACGCTTACTATCCCGCCGACCGTCGCAACGACGACGTCACACCGTGGATTGAGGCCTTCGTCAATGCCCGGAAGTGGATTGAGAAGAAGATAGGTTAAGGGGTTTTGAAGTCCCGAAGTTCCGATGAGAAGTCCCGAAGTCCCGAAGTTCCGAAGTCCCGTCAAATGGCTTGCGGGCAAAAGGACTCTTCGAAAACAATTGATGCAGCAGTTCAGTGCTTAGCCATATGACGGTACTTCGGAACTTCGGAACTTCGGAACTTCCGTACTTCTTAATTGTTTCCTAATATTCTTTCCTTCTAAATTCAAATAAACATGACAACCAGCTTCAAAGAATTGACAGTATGGAAAGAAGCCCATGAGTTCGTGCTAAAGGTATATAAAACCACGAGAATCTTTCCGGAGTGGGAGAGGTTTGCACTCTCATCACAATTCCAGCGGGCTGCCGTATCTATAGCTGCGAATATTGCTGAGGGTTATCGAAAGATTGGGAAGCCAGACAAGTTGAAGTTTCTGAATATTGCTCAGGGCAGTCTTGAGGAATGCAGATATTACATCATCCTCGCTAAGGATCTGGGGTATATTAATGTACACACTCATGACGTGTTAGAAGAGGAAGCTGATCATGTCAGTAGACTCCTTACAGCTTATTGCAAACCTATCCTTGCAGAAAAATATAAAAATGATGTCAAATAACGCTTCTCAAAACAACCCTTCTTCCGACGGCCACTTCTCCAGCCAGTCTTCCAATGGCCATATGACGGTACTTCGGGACTCCGGTACTTCGGGACTTCCCAAATACCCCCTCCTCTTCGCTACTTTTTTCAAGATCGGCGCCTTCACGTTGGGTGGCGGCTACGCCATGATTCCCATCATCGAGGAGGAGGTGGTCAACAAGCACCACTGGGTGAGCAAGGGGGACTTTCTCGACCTCATCGCCATTGCACAGAGCTGTCCGGGAGTGTTCGCCGCCAATATCGCCACGTTCATCGGCTATCGTCTGCGCCACACGAAGGGAGCGCTGTGCACGACGCTTGGTGCCGTGTTGCCGTCGTTCCTCATCATCCTCATCATCGCCATGGTGCTCAGGCAGTTTATGTCCATTCATTGGATCGCCGCCATGTTCCTGGGCATCCGGCCGGCGGTCGTGGCGCTCATCGCGGTGCCTACGTTCAACCTCGCCAAGAGCGCGAAGATAGGTCTTCACAACGTCTGGATTCCCGTAGCCTGTGCCGTTCTCATCTGTGCCTTAGGAGTCAATCCCATCTGGGTGATTATCGCCGCCGGGGTAGGAGGGTACCTCTATGGCCGACTAACCGATCATGCATAGCAAGTAACTTATGATTTTTCTCCAACTCTTCTGGACCTTCTTCAAGATAGGTCTCTTCGGCTTCGGTGGCGGCTATGGCATGCTGTCGCTCATACAGATGGAGACCGTGCGCCATCATCACTGGCTCTCCTCGGCCGACTTCACCAACATCGTTGCCATCAGTCAGATGACGCCAGGGCCGGTGGGCATCAACTCAGCCACCTATTGCGGCTACACCGCCGTCCACAATGCCGGCATGGGCAGCACGCTGGCCGTGCTGGGCTCGTTCTGTTCCACGTTTGCACTCGTCCTGCCGTCCTTCGTGTTGATGATCGTCATCAGCAAGATGTTTATGAAATACATGAAGACAAAAGCTGTGCAACACGTCTTCTTGGGCCTGCGCCCCACCGTCGTCGGACTGCTGGCCGCAGCCACCATCCTTTTGCTCAACAAGGAGAACTTCGGTGATCCGTCGGTCAACCCATGGCAGTTCATCGTCAGCCTCTTCCTCTTCATCGCCACCTTCGTGGGCACCATGTGGATGAAAATCAACCCCATCCGCATGATCTGCTATGCCGCTGTGGCCGGCATTTTGCTGTTCTACTAACCTTCTTCCCTTTGCCCTGTCCCGTCGTCGTGTCGCTGGTGTGACGCCGCCGACCGATGGTCGTGACGGTATGACTTTGATAGCCTTGTGGTGTGATGCAATCGTTTGCGCTTTTCTTTGTGCAACAAGCGTAATGATATAAATCAATTTTATGGGGTTTTTGATTAACTTCGCCATAGAAATTAACACTAAAGGCTATGAACTTAAAATTCAATGTTGACTACCGTACACAGTTCGGCGAAGAAGTAGTGCTGAACCTTGTCAACGGCAATGCAACAACCAAGTACAGAATGATGACGTCGGATGGCGTGAGGTGGTCGTACGACCTTAACATGTCTTCCGCTTTCCCCGATGCGATAAGTTATTATTACGACATCGAGCGCGACGGCAGTTGTGTGCGCCGCGAATGGACCACGCTGCCCCATCTCTTGGAGCTTAACGACGCCCGCGGCAGCCGTTTCACCATCTATGATCATTGGCACGACATGCCGGAGGACTCCTATCTCTACAGCTCGGCGTTCACCGACTGCCTCTACGGCTGTAAGTGCCAGAAGCTCGCGCCGACGCCGTTCACCCACACCGTGCGTCTTGTGGTGCGTGCGCCGCAGCTGCGTGCCCGCCAGCGCCTGATCATCGTCGGTGAGGGGAAGGAACTGGGCGACTGGGATGCCAGCAAGGGCATTGCCATGACCGAGCACAACTACAACGAATGGATCGTCAACCTCGACGCCAATATGTTCCCCGACGAGGAGGCTGAGTTTAAGTTCGTTGCCGTCAGCGACGACGACAAGAGCAATGTCATTTGGGAGTGCGGTAACAACCGTACCATCAAGTTCCCCGCCCTTGAGAGTGGGGAGGTGGTGGTCTACGACCTCGACCAGGCCTTCTTCCCCCTCTACAACACTCGTGTGGCCGGCACGCTCGTCCCCGTGTTCTCCCTGCGCAGCAAACACTCGTTTGGTGTAGGCGACTTCGGCGACCTCAAGCGCTTCGTCGACTACATCGCCCTCACCGGTCAGCATGTGCTGCAGGTGTTGCCCGTCAACGACACCACGTCCACCCATACCTGGACCGATTCCTATCCCTATAGCTGCATCAGCATCTTTGCCCTTCATCCGCAGTATGCCGACCTCGGTGCCCTGCCTGAACTGAAGGATGCAGCCCTGCGCGAGAAGTTTGAGAAGGAGCGCCGTGAGCTCAACGACCTGCCGAAGATCGACTACGAGCGCGTTAACAATGCCAAGATAGCCTACCTCAAGGCACTCTATGAGCAGGACGGTGCTAAAGTCCTGGGCAGCCATGCCTTCCGTGAGTTCTTCAAAGAGACGGAGCGCTGGCTCGTGCCCTACGCACAGTTCTGCACCTTGCGCGACGAGTACGGCACAGCCGACTTCTCACAGTGGCCCGACCACCGCGTGTGGGATGAGGCCGACCGCAAGGAACTGGCCAACAGCCGGTCGAAGGCCTACAAGCACGTGGCCTTCTGGTATTACGTCCAGTTCATCCTCGACGCACAGATGTCGGAGGCACATCAGTATGCCCGTCTCCACCATGTCATCCTCAAGGGTGACATCCCCATCGGCGTGAGCCGCCATGGATGCGACGTGTGGACAGAACCGCGCTACTTCAACCTCAATGGACAGGCCGGCGCGCCACCCGATGCTTTCTCTGTCAATGGTCAGAACTGGGGCTTCCCCACCTACAACTGGGACGAGATGCTCAAGGACGGTTGCCAGTGGTGGATACGCCGCTTCCGTAACATGGCCAAATACTTCGACGCTTACCGTATCGACCACGTGCTGGGCTTCTTCCGCATCTGGGAGATCCCCATCGAGTCGGTGCATGGCCTGCTCGGACAGTTCTCACCGTCACTCGCCATGACGGCCGACGAGATCCGTAGCTATGGCTTCAACTTCCAGGAGGAGCGCTATACCACGCCGTTCATCACTGACTGGGTGCTCGACCGCGTCTTCCACGACGATGCCGAGAAGGTGAAGGCTCAATACCTTGAGCCTATCGACACCGAGCGCTACCGCATGAAACCGCAGTACGACACACAACGCAAGATAGAAGCAGCCTTCAAGGGCGTCACCGACCAGCTGCAGCTCAACCTCCGCGACGGTTTGATGGCATTGGTGAGCGATGTGCTCTTCGTGCGCGACCGCAAGGACAGCTCGAAGTTCCACCCACGCATCACGGCACAGCTCGACTTCGCTTACGAGAGTCTGTACGACATCGACAAGGCCGCGTTCAACCGTCTTTACAATGATTATTACTACCGTCGCAACAACCAGTTCTGGTATGGCGAGGCTATGAAGAAGCTCCCGGTGCTCGTGCAGGCCACGCGTATGTTGGTCTGTGCCGAGGACCTCGGCATGGTGCCCGACTGCGTGCCTTGGGTGATGAACCAGTTGCGCATCCTCTCACTCGAAATCCAGTCGATGCCGAAGGATCCGCATGTCAACTTCGGTCATCTCAGCCGCAACCCCTACCGGTCGGTATGCACGTTCTCCAGCCACGACATGCCGACAATGCGGCAGTGGTGGGACGAGAACTATGCCCGCACGCAGGAATACTACAACACGATGCTCTACCGTCAGGGACCCGCTCCCCATCCGCTGCCAGGATGGCTGGCCCGCGACATCATCTCGCGTCAGCTCACTTCACCGTCCATGCTCTGCATCCTGAGCATCCAGGACTGGATGGCCATGGACGAGAACCTGCGACTGAAAGATGCCAATGCCGAGCGCATCAACGTCCCCGCCATCCCGCAGTACTATTGGCGCTACCGCATGCACGTGAGCATTGAGGATTTGATCGAAAACAAGAGCTTCACGCAGAATATCAAGGATCTGGTGCAGGAGAGCGGACGATAGCCCTACCCCTCGGCCCGCGCCTCAAGGCGCGCGGGCCGAGACCCTCCCCCACCTAGGGGAGGCTGGCTACAATAAGCTCACCGGGCCTGCTTTCTATAGTCTCTATAGCTTCTATAGCTTCTATAGCATCTATAGCATCTATAGCTTCTATAGTCTCTATAGTTTCTATGTCCTCTATAGCTTCTATGTCCTCTATTAATAATCATCAAAATCAGTCAACTCATGTTTAAGTCAATCATCGCCTTTTTTTCATCCATTAACCATATAAAGCCCTCCCCTTGGTGGGGGAGGGTACTCGCAGGCGCAATATTATGCGCCTGCGAGGGGGTGGGGCTTTCAGCCCAGACCATCTCTTCGCCTGACGGCAACGTCAAGCTGAGTTTTTCGCTCACGGGCAATGGCGTGCCCACCTACGAGATGAGCTATAAGGGTAAGGCGGTCGTCAAACCGTCACATCTCGGTCTTGAACTGGCCAAGGACAAGCATGCTTCCAAGGGTATGCGTGAGACCAGTCTCATGGACGGCTTCACCGAGACGGGCAGTAAGGTCTCAACGTTCGACGAGACCTGGACTCCCGTCTGGGGACAGTATGCCCACATTCGCAACCATTACAACGAGCTCGCCGTCAACCTCACGCAGCCTGCCACGAAGCGCCGCATGACCATTCGCTTCCGTGTATATAATATAGGTATGGGACTGCGCTATGAGTTCCCGCAACAAGACTCGCTCGTCTACTTCGTCATCAAGGACGAGCACACGCAGTTTGCCATGACCGGCGACCACACCGCCTGGTGGCTGCCGGGCGACTACGACACGCAGGAGCAGGAGACGCAGGAGTCGAAGCTCTCTGAGATCCGCAGCCGCTTCCACGACGCTGTCAACTGGAACAACTCGTCAGTGGCCGTCTTCTCACCCACAGGTGTGCAGACAGCGTTGCAGATGAAGACCAACGACGGACTCTACATCAACATCCACGAGGCTGCCTGCATCGACTACGCCACGATGCATCTCAACCTCGATGACAAGAACATGGTGTTTGAGTCTTGGCTCACCCCTGATGCCACCGGCATGAAGGGATATATGCAGACACCGTGCGAGACACCGTGGCGCACCGTCGCCGTGAGCGATGATGCACGCGACATGCTCTCCGAGGCCAACAACTTCATCTACAACCTCAACGAACCGTGTAAGATAGAGGACACCAGTTGGATACATCCTACTAAGTACTGCGGCGTGTGGTGGGAGATGATTGTCGGCAGAAACTCTTGGAACTACACCGACGAATATCCCTCAATCAAGCTCGACAGCATTGACTGGAGCAAGGTGAAGCCCAACGGCCGCCATGGTGCCAACAATCAGGAGGTTCGCAAGTACATCGACTTCGCCGCCGCCAACGGCCTCTCTGAGGTGCTCGTCGAGGGCTGGAACGTCGGCTGGGAGGACTGGGCCAACCATTGGAAAGACTATGTCTTCGACTTCACCACACCGTATCCCGACTTCGACATCAAGGCGCTCAACGACTATGCCCATTCCAAGGGCGTGAAACTGATGATGCACAACGAGACCTCATCGAGCGTCGTCAACTACGAGCGTCACCTCGAGGCTGCTTATAATCTGATGAACAAATACGGCTACGACGCCGTGAAGAGCGGTTACGTGGGCGACATCATCCCCCGTGGCGACCATCACTTCTCGCAGCCGATGAACAACCACTATCTCTATTGTGTCAAGGAGGCTGCCAAGCATCATATCATGGTCAATGCCCACGAGGCTACCCGTCCTACCGGCATTGCCCGCACATGGCCCAACCTCGTCGGCAACGAGTCGGCACGTGGCACGGAATACGAGGCCTTCGGCGGCAGCTACCCCAGCCACACCGTCATCCTGCCCTTCACCCGCTTGCAGGGAGGTCCGATGGACTATACCCCGGGCATCCTTGAGACACAGCTCAAGACATGGAGCGACAACACGTCGTATGTGCGCACGACACTCGTCGGTCAGCTCGCCCTTTACCTCGTGATGTGGGGCCCGCTGCAGATGGCCGCCGATCTGCCTGAGAACTACGCCAAGTTCAACGATGCCTTCCAGTTCATCCGCGACGTCGCTGCCGATTGGGACGACTCGAAGTATATCGAAGCCGAGCCTGCCCGTTACATCACCGTGGCACGTAAGGCCAAAGGTACGAACAACTGGTTCCTGGGTGGTAAGTGCGACGAGCACGGACACCAGTCTACCGTCAAGCTCGACTTCCTCGACAAGGGCCGTAAGTATGAGGCCACCATCTATGCCGATGCCAAGAACGCCTCTTACGATAAGAACCCGAAGGCTTACACCATCACAAAGCGTACGGTGAAGAAGGGTGATACCCTGAAGTTCACCGAGGCTCCCGGCGGTGGTTTCGCAGTGAGCATCATGGCGAAGTAAAGGTTCACCTTATTATTCATCACTATGCAGATTTACTCTCTTGCCCTCGTGGCTTTCCTTTCCCTTACAGCCTCCCCGATGCAGGCCAGTTCTGTGTCACAACCTGTTCCCACTGAGGCGGTCAATCCCGACTCAATGGCCCTGGATTATTACTCTCAGGTCGACTACACCCCCAAGTCAACGACGTTTGCCTTCCTCGGTTGTCCGTTGAAGGGAAAGACTGCTGTCCTTCGACTGTATGACGCCGGCCTTGGCGGCAAGCCGCTCAAGACCATTAAGATGAAGAGCAGTGAGCCGGGAGGATGGACGGCCATCGTCAAAGGTGACTGGAAGGGGAAGTTCTACACCTTCGACATCTCCGGTGACAAGCGTCATCCCCGTGAGACACCCGGCGTCTTTGCCAAGGCAGTGGGCGTCAACGGACAGCGTGGTGCCATCATCGACCTTGCTGAGACCAACCCGGCGGGGTGGGAGAGCGATCACCGTCTTGCCCTGCAGTCACCGGCCGACCTCGTCATCTATGAGATGCACATCCGTGACTTCTCTGTCTGGCGCAATGTCAACCACGATCCGGCGGTGCTCGACAAGCGCGTCGCTACGCAGCACCCCGGTAAGTTCCTTGCGCTCACCGAACCGTGGTCCATCAGTTACCTGAAGCGCCTCGGTGTCAATGCCGTCCATATCTTGCCGTCGTTCGACTATGCCTCGGTTGACGAGACTAAGCTCGACCAACCGCAGTACAACTGGGGCTATGACCCATTGAACTATAACGTACCGGAGGGCAGCTACAGCACCGATCCCTACGATCCTGCCTGCCGCATCCGTGAGTTCAAGGAGATGGTGCAGGCGCTCCATAAGGCGGGTATACGCGTCATCCTCGACGTGGTCTACAATCATACCTTCGACCTCGACAACAGCAACTTCCAGAAGTCGTGGCCCAACGCCTACTATCGTTTCAATGCCGACGGCACGCCGAGCAATGGCTCGGGCTGCGGCAATGAGACGGCGTCCGACAAGGCCATCATGCGTGCCTTCATGCTTGCCAGCGTGCGCTACTGGGTGGAGCAATACCATATCGACGGCTTCCGCTTCGACCTCATGGGGGTGCACGACATCACGACGATGAACGCCATCCGCGATGAGCTCCATGCCATCGACCCCAGCATCTATGTCTATGGTGAGGGATGGAGCGCAGGCAAGTGCGCCTATCCCACGGAGAAACTGGCAGTGAAGGCGAACATGCAGCAACTGCCGGGCATCGGCGCGTTCAGTGATGACCTGCGCGACGCCCTCCGTGGTCCGTTCAGCGACGACCATAAAGGAGCCTTCCTTGCCGGTATCCCCGGTGAGGAGGAGAGCGTGAAGTTCGGTATTGTGGGGGGCATCGCACATCCGCAGGTCGACATGAGCAAGGTGAACTATAGCAAGACAGCGTGGGCCAGCCAGCCTACTCAGCAAATCAGCTATGTCTCCTGCCACGATGACATGTGTCTTGTCGACCGTCTGCGTACGGAACTGCCTGGCATCAGCGACGACGAGCTCATCCGTCTCGACCTGCTGGCTCAGACGGCAGTGTTCACCTCCCAGGGTGTGCCGTTCATGCTCAGCGGCGAGGAGATGTTGCGCGATAAGAAAGGGGTGCACAACAGCTTCCAATCGCCCGACAGCATCAACGCTCTCCGGTGGGAGAACCTGCGCAAGTACCCGCAGGTGTTCAACTATTACCGCGACCTCATCCAGCTCCGTAAGAACCATCCCGCGTTCCGTCTCGGTGATGCAGAGCGTGTGCGCCGCCACCTCAGCTTCCTTGATGTGGATGACAAAGGCACCCGTCTCTCGGACTTCCCCGCCGATGTCGTCGCCTTTCGCCTCCACGATCTCGATGGCATCGATGCCTGGCACGACATCATCGTCATCCTCAATGGCAACCGTGAGGCGAAGACCGTCACCATACCCGCCGGCACCTACACCGTGGTCTGCTGCGATGGTGTGATCAATGAGAAGAGTGGTGAGACCGTGCAGGGCGGCAATGTAGTGGTAGATGCGCAGTCTGCGCTCATCCTTCGGCAGTAGCCCTTTAGTGCCCTATAGTGCCTATCTTGCCTACAGCGCCTACCCCGCCTACCTTGCCTACCATGCCTACCATGCCTACCCCTGCCTATAGTGCCTATCTTGCCTACAGTGCCTACCCCTGCCTATAGTGCCTATCTTGCCTACCCCGCCTACCCCTCCTATAAAATCAAGAAATCATGAAGAAAGCAATCATGTCTTTAGCTTTAGGCGCTTGTCTGGCGACAGCCTCTGCCGCCAACATCAGCCGTATTGACCCCACCAATTGGTATGTGGGGATGAAAGACCCGAGCCTCCAGCTCATGGTCTATGGAAAGAATGTTCGCGACGTGAAGTCTGTCACCACCGACTACGCCGGTGCCAAGGTCGACTCCGTCGTCCGCCTCGACTCACCCAACTACCTGTTGGTCTATCTCAATCTCAGTGGTGCACAGGCCGGACAGATGACGCTCAACTTCGATGGTAAGAAGGTGCGCTACACGCTCAAGGACCGTGCCATGCGTGCAGAAGACCACCGTGGTTTCTCCAATGCCGACGTGCTCTACCTGCTCATGCCCGACCGCTTCGCCAATGGTAACCCGAAGAACGATGTCGTCAAGGGCATGCGCGACCAGGCCTGCGACCGCACTAAGCCGAGCCTGCGGCACGGTGGCGATCTCGCAGGCATCAGCCAGCATCTGGATTATTTCACCGACCTTGGCGTCACAGCCCTGTGGTTTACACCTATCTTAGAGAACGACTGGCCCAACGACCACGGCGTCAACAGCTCCTATCATGGCTATGCCACTACCGATTACTATAAGGTGGATCCTCGCTTCGGCACGAACGACGAATACAAACAGCTCATCGATGCGTGTCATAAAAAAGGCTTGAAGGTCGTGATGGACATGATCTTCAACCATTGCAGCGACTACCATCCCTGGAACCTCGACCCGCCCTCGAAGGACTGGTTCAACAACCCGAACTATGGTCTGCAGACGAGTTATAAGCTCACTCCGGTCCTCGACCCCTATGCCTCCGACGTGGATAAGCGCGAGACGGTCGACGGATGGTTTGTCAAATCCATGCCCGACCTCAACCAACGCAACCCCCACCTCATGCGCTACCTCATTCAGAACAGTGAGTGGTGGATAGAGACGGCTGGCATCGACGGCATCCGCATGGATACCTATCCCTATGCCGACCGTAAGGCAATGGCAGAGTGGATGCGCGTGCTCGACAACGAATACCCCAACTTCAACACAGTCGGGGAGACGTGGGTCACCGAACCGGCTTACACCGCCGCCTGGCAGAAGGACTCAAAGCTGTCGACGATGAACAGCTACCTCAAGACGGTCATGGATTTCAGCTTCTACGACAAACTCAATCAGGCCAAGCACGAGGAGACAGATGACTGGTGGAAAGGTTTCAACCGCATCTACAACTCCCTCTGCTACGACTATCTCTACAACGACCCGTCGCATGTGCTGGCATTTATCGAGAATCACGACACCGACCGGTTCTTAGGCAACACGAAGGACTCTACGATGCTCAAGCAGGCATTGGCCCTGTTGCTCACCATCAACCGCATTCCGCAGCTGTATTATGGTACTGAAGTGTTGCTCAATGGTACCAAGGAGGTCACTGACGGTAATGTGCGCAAGGACTTCCCCGGTGGCTTTGCCGGCGATACTCACAACTGTTTCACGGCAGAGGGTCGTACGAAGGCCGAGAACGGTATGTTCACTTGGTTGAGCACGGTGCTGCACTGGCGTCAGGGCAACGAAGTCATCAGCCGCGGCACACAGAAGCAGTTCATCCCATGGAAG
This sequence comes from uncultured Prevotella sp., assembly GCA_900319905.1. GTDB lineage: Bacteria > Bacteroidota > Bacteroidia > Bacteroidales > Bacteroidaceae > Prevotella. The sequence goes on from ONQB01000011.1 coordinate 134,562, forward strand.
GGTGTCTATGTCATCGCCCGTCAGTACAAGGGACGCACGGTGATGACTATCCTCAATGGCAAGCGGTCCACCGCCACCCTTCCCGTCGCCCGTTATGCGGAGGTCATCGGCAGTCACACCACCGCCCGTGACGTCGTCACCGGTCAGCGTGTCGATCTCACCCACGACGTGACCCTGCCCGCCCGTGCCGCACTGATTGTGGATTTTTAATCCCGTGCCGGTAGCTTGATAGAGCTTGGTTTGATAGAGCTTGGTTTGATAGAGCTTGGCTTGATCGTGCTCGGTAGAGCTTAGCTTGATAGAGCTTATATAGCAGGGTAGGGTAGTGTGCCTACCCGGCCTACCCCGCCTACCTTGCCTATCCAGCCTACCTTGCCTACCCCGCCTACCTTGCCTATTATTGCCTACCCCGCCTATTATAGCCTACCCCGCCTACCATCAACAAAATGGGGAATCGAAGATGCGCTCACGCGTTTCTTTGATTCCCCATTCTTTTGCACCTTGGAAGGTGCCATCCATCTTTCAGGTCGAATAGTTCAACCTACTTACTTATAGTTGCATGTAAGATCCTGTCATCCATCACACGATGAATACCAGGTGTCTTCCGAAAGACCGCTCAGTAAGGCAATGATCCGGGATCTTTCAATCCCGACATGCGGCCTTCGGTATTCACGGTATTAAAGTAAGAATTGGCGTATTACAATAATAATTGAATCTTAAATTAATCAAACATTCATCTAACATTTATCTATCCTTTGTTCCTAAAACCTAACCAAATGTATGTATCATCTATCTATCTATGAATTTGTTTCCGCCGGCAAAGTTACGCAACTTCTTCATAACGTCCGCTTTTATTCAACGAATCGGCAATTATTCTCAACCAATCCGTCGTACTTTTGATGTTCTTGAATAGTTTCGCTTCCTTCTCCGTAGGATACCGCAGGGACAGTTCCCTTGCACGGAATTACTTGGCATACCTATCTCTATAAACTGATTGATCTCCAAAACAAAAAATCCTTTTTTTTCTTTGCAGTTCGGTATGCATCCACTATCTTTGCAGTAGTTTTTGTTAGTACTCACTATGAAAATCAGTAAGAACGTTACTAATGAGCTGCGTGATTATATGATGATCACAGTCGCGATGGTGTGCTACTGCATAGGCTGGAATATCTTCCTTTTGCCCAACAACATCACCACTGGAGGCGTGCCGGGTGTCTCATCCGTCGTCTACTGGGGTACGGGTATTCCTGTGCAGACCACCTACTTCGTCATCAATGCCATCCTGCTCCTCATCGCTTTGAAGATTCTCGGACTGCGCTTCTGTCTGAAGACTATTTATGCCGTCCTCGTGCTCACCGGTCTCACCGCGTGGGCCCGGTCGGGTACCGGTGGCATGCATCTGCTGGCCGACCAGCCGTTCATGGCAAGCATCATCGGCGCTATCTTCTGTGGTAGTGGCGTGGGTATCGGACTGGCCTTTAACGGATCGACGGGTGGTACCGATATCGTCGCCGCCATCGTACACAAGTACCGGGATATCTCTCTCGGACGCGTTGTCATGATGTGCGACATTGTCATCATCACCTCCTCCTATCTCGTGCTCCACAACTGGGAACAGGTCATCTATGGCTATGTCGTACTGCTCGTCACGGCATTCTGCATCGACCAGGTCATCAATGTCATGCAACGCTCCGTGCAGTTCTTTATCATCTCCGACAAATACCAGGAGATAGCCTCACGCGTCGCGGTCTATCCGCACCGCGGCGCTACCGTCATTCCCGCACAGGGCTTCTACACGGGACATGAGGTGCGCATGCTGTTTATCATGGCCAAAAGACGCGAGGCCAACATCATCTTCCAAATCATCAACGACGTCGACCCTCATGCCTTCGTCACCGAGACACCCGTTATCGGCGTCTATGGGAATGGCTTCGATAAGTTCAAGGTTAAACCGCAACGCAAGCACGTCAATACCATCACTCCTGAACAACAGGCCGCACTCAACGATTGATGCGTGGTTAAATAATCTTAATCGATGCAACATCGCTTCCTATCCTACGTCTTATGAGAAACAAACCAGTCTATTTGAATCAACAATAAAAACAATAAGATGAAAAAGAACAGAAACAACAAACTATTCGTTGGCACCATGGCGGTCATGCTTACCGCCTCCCTCTTCATGACGGGATGTGCCAGCAAGAAGGACTTACAGAATTGTCAGAATGAGAACCGTGAACTGACCAATAACTACCAGGACGCAAAGGAAAAACTCGCTGCTGCGCAGTCGCGTGTCTCTGCACTTGAGGACCAGCTCGCACAGCAGAAGAAAGACTATGCTGCCCTGCAGGGAAGCCTCGACAAGAGTCTGAACAACGCCAACTCCAATAACATCAACATCTCAAAGCTCGTCGACCAGATCAACGAGTCCAACCAGTACATCCGTCACCTGGTGGAGGTGAAGAGCAAGAGCGACTCTCTCAACATGGTGCTCACCAACAACCTTACCCGCTCACTGTCAAAGGAGGAGATGAAGGAGGTTGACGTGCAGGTGCTCAAGGGCGTCGTGTATATCTCACTGGCCGACAACATGCTTTACAAGAGTGGCTCCTATGAGATCAACGATCGTGCCGAGGAGACACTGTCGAAGATTGCTAAGATCATCACCGATTACAAAGACTATGACGTGCTCGTCGAGGGTAACACTGATAATGTCCCTGTCAACACCTCTGCTGCGTCGATGAAGAACATCCGCAACAACTGGGATCTGTCCTGCCTGCGTGCCTCGTCTGTGGTGCAGTACCTCATCAACCACTTCAACGTAGCCCCGAAGCGCCTTACCGCCGGTGGCCGTGGTGAGTTCAACCCGCTCGTGAGCAACGACACCGAACTGGGCAAGCAGCGCAACCGCCGTACACAGATCATCATCACTCCGAAGCTCGACCAGTTCATGGATCTCATCGATAAGGCTCCAGAAGAGAAGTAATCGATACCTTCCAGAAATATTTAGAAGGATTTAGAAGTACAGAAGTGTTTTAGAAGTACAGAAGTCCGGAAGTACAGAAGTCCAGTCATTTGATTTAGCATCTGACAATCGGGTATTGCTATAGTAATGACTGGACTTCTGTACTTCCGGACTTCTGTACTTCTAAAACACTTCTGTCCTTCTAAAAATGTCACCTTATTGTAACACGTTTCTGTCGTCGTCTCCCGATTCTTTATTTAACTTTGCGACGATGAAACGAACTGCTTTACTCACGGGCTTAGCCCTTTGTCTCTGTGTCGTCGCTTCGGCTCAGGACTCTATCGATTATCGTCCGCAGATTCATGGTACGCTGCGTGGCAAGTATGAATACCAGACGCAGGACAACGCTGGTCGCTTCGAGGTGCGCACGGCTCGCGTCAGTGTCACTGGTAAAGTTGCACGCCAGGTGGACTATAAGGCCGAGATCGACCTCTGCGATGAGGGACAGATCAAGATGCTCGATGCCTACGCGCGCATCACTCCCGTCAAGAACTTCCGCTTCACCATCGGACAGATGCGTGTGCCGTTTACCATCGACGCACATCGGTCACCCGACAAACAGTACTTCGCCAACCGTAGCTTCATCGCCAAACAGGTGGGTAATATTCGTGATGTCGGTGCAATGATCGGCTATGACTTCAACATGGGGATTCCTGCACGCATCGAAGCCGGCTTGTTCAACGGCTCTGGTCTGACCGGCCAGAAAGACTACTGGACCAAAGGCATCAATTTCTCAGCCAAAGCGCAGTTCTTCCTTTCCAAGAATCTCACGTGGGAGCTTAGTGCGCAGAAGATCAAACCCGACAGCGTCGGCATTATGATGTACGACGCAGGTCTGACCTGGCGCTGCGGTGCGTTCCTTGCCGAGGCCGAGTATCTCTACAAGACCTATGCCCACAATGCATACAAGGATGTGCACTCTGTTGACGTCTTCGCCAACTACGACATCCCCGTCTGCAATGGTAAGAAACTTGTCAAGAAGGTGTCGCCCCTTGTGCGTTATGACTTCATGACCGACCACAGTGACGGCAACCGCAACAGCAACCGTCAGCTCTACACCACCGACTACCAGCGGCATCGTGTCACTGCTGGTGCCACTGTCAGTCTGGCTTCACCGTTTGTCACTGACATCCGTCTCAACTACGAGAAGTATTTCTACCGACACGACGGCATCCCCAAGGTTTCAGAAAAAGATAAGCTTGTCGTCGAGGTCATGGTCCACTTTTAGCGGACTTTGACTTCCCTGCCTACCTTTCCTACCTCGCCTACCTTGCCTACCATGCCTAGCCTACCTTGCCTACCATGCCTATCTTGCCTACCTTGCCTACCATGCCTATCTTGCCTACCATGCCTATCTTGCCTACCATGCCTACCTCGCCTACCTTTCCTATCTTGCCTATCTTGCCTACCTTTCCTACCATGCCTACCTTTCCTACCTTTCCTACCTTTCCTGCCTTTCCTACCTCGCCTACCTTGCCTACCTCGCCTACCTAGCCTACCTTTCCTACCATGCCTACCATGCCTACCATGCCTACCCCGCCTCCCCTCCCTATAATTGCCTATCCTCCACCAAATCTCTCACAATCACTAACAAGTGTTAAATACTGCCACTTTTTCGCCACTTCTCTTGCAGGAATGGAAATTTCGCAATACCTTTGCACTCGCTTTCGGAAAAACACCGGGGGCACACAAGAAAGAGTTCTTTGA
>ONQB01000022.1 GCA_900319905.1 uncultured Prevotella sp.
GTTCTGTCAATAAAAATAGGCAGCTATCAAATCGAAACCTGATAGCTGCCTAATCTATGATAGGCTAGGCCAAAATCTGACTTTTGACACAGCCCCTTTTTATTTGTTGATCGTTCAACCTTCAGCAGTTACCCATCTTCCAGAAATCAAGAAGCAGCAATGCTGAAGTAGAAGCACTAATTAGTCGAGGTTGGCAAGCTTGTTGTCAGAGCCCAGCACGTCAGTGATCTTGTGCTCATACATCTCAGTCATGTAAGCACGAGCCACCTTACCATACTGACGAGGATCGAAGTATTCAGGATGGTTAGCCAGAGTCTCACGCACACCAGCGGTGTAAGCCAGACGAGAGTCGGAGTCGATGTTGATCTTGCAAACAGCGCTCTTGGCAGCCTCACGAAGCTGCTCCTCGGGGATACCAACTGCATCAGGCAGCTTGCCGCCGTACTGGTTGATGATGTCAACATACTTCTGAGGAACAGAAGAAGAGCCGTGGAGCACGATGGGGAAGCCAGGGAGCTTCTTCTCGATCTCATGCAGCACATCGAATGCCAATGGAGGAGGAATCAGACGACCTGTCTTCGGGTCACGGGTGCACTGCTCGGGCTTGAACTTGTAAGCACCGTGGCTGGTGCCGATAGAGATAGCAAGGCTGTCGCAACCAGAACGCTGGCTGAAGTCGATCACTTCCTCAGGCTTTGTGTAGTGAGACTCCTCAGAAGAAACCTCATCCTCAACGCCTGCGAGCACGCCGAGCTCGGCCTCAACGGTCACGTCGTACTTGTGAGCATACTCCACGCACTTGCGGGTCAGCTCGATGTTCTCCTCGTAAGGCTTGCTGCTGCCGTCAATCATCACGCTGGAGAAGCCCAGATCAACGCAGTCCTTAACGAGTTCGAAGGTATCACCGTGGTCGAGGTGCAGCACAATCTCAGGATGGTGGCAACCCAGACTCTTGGCGTACTCAACAGCACCCTGAGCCAGATAACGGAGCAGGATAGGATTGGCATAAGCACGTGCACCCTTAGAAACCTGCAGAATGACAGGAGACTTCAGAGTTGCAGAAGCCGTGATGATAGCCTGCAGCTGCTCGAGGTTGTTGAAGTTGAATGCGGGAATGGCATAGCCGCCGGAGACGGCTCTCTTAAACATCTCGCGAGTATTTACGAGACCTAAATCTTTGTAGTTAACCATTTTATTTAAATGTTTAAAGAAAAGTTCTACTTACTTTCACCTGCAAATTTACCGATTAATTTTCGCTTTGCAAAGGAAAAGGGTGTTGTTTATTGTTTTTGTAATATAAAAAATCTAATATTTCCCAACCAACTTTTTGTCCATACTTCAATTTGGCACGTCGGTTTAGCAAACAGCTTTATTATTTCCTTCTTTCAACCGAAGCATAACAAATGGAATGCCCATCGGCAACTGACTAGCAGCCGATGGGCATTTTACTTATTACCGGAAGACGACACTCACATCACCTATCGGTCTGGCGTCGCATCGTTATGGCCGATGCGTCATGCAGCGTATCACATACCGTACCCAACCTTATAGCGTGAGCACCGGACCATTGTTCTTACGCGTCAGTTCAGAAGCGAAGAGCAGAATGATGAAATAGCAAAGGAAAGGAATGACAAAAGGAAGACTCATCATGCCCGTGGAGTCGGCAATGATTGTCATCAGCAGGAAGCCACAGCCGCCTATGGGTGTCATCATAAGGAGCGACGAGGCCGACTTTGTCAGGCTGCCCAGTCCCCGCAAGGCCAGCGAGAAGATGGTTGGGAACATGATGGCCTCAAAGACATAGTTAGCCACCAGGGCAATCATCGACACCATACCCCAGTTGCAGAGCACAAGGCCAATACAGATCAGACTACCCGTGGCACAGGCCATAAGCATGTGCTCTGGCTTCACGCTGCGCATGATCCAACTGCCCCCAAAACGTCCAAACATAAAGAACGCAAGGGCCACCGTCAGCACTACCGAGGCGGTATTGTCAGACATCCATCCCTTGGCCGTCACGAAGTTGATGAAATAGCTGTTGATGGAAATCTCCGCTATCTCATAGGCCAGAAGCGCAAAGAGACCGAAGACAAACATCGTGTGGTGATGGAAAAGCTTCGAGATGCGCGTGCCCTTGGCGCGATCCTCGTCTGTCTCACGGTGATTGATTTCGGGCAGGTTGACCCGCGAGAACACCACGGCAATGAGCAGCACCAAGATGCCCAAGATGGCGTAAGGCACCACGATCTTGCCACCGGCTTCTGACTTAGGACCGCTAAAGAAGAACTGACCGACGATGAATGTGGCCGAGAGGCAGCCCAAGCCATTAAACGACTGTGAGAAATTGAGTCGGCTCGTAGCAGTTTCGGGCGCACCGAGCTCCGTTACATACGGATTGGCCGAAGTCTCCAGAAATACGAGACCGCAGCCAATGATGAACAGCGCGCCAAGGTAGGCATAGAACGTACCAGCCTCAGCACCAGGAATGAACAGCAAAGCGCCCACGCCGAAGAGCGTAAGGCCAAAGATGACACCTGTGCGATAGCCGTGACGATTGATGAACCAACCGGCAGGGATGGCCATAATGAAGTAACCTAAGTAGGTCGTTACCTGTATCAGGGCCGACTGCGTCATCGAAATGTCAAGGGCATTCTGAAAGTGCTTGTTCAGCACATCGAGGATGGCGCGGGCAAAGCCCCACAGGAAAAACAGTGAAGTAACGAGAATAAACGGCAATACATATTGCCTGTTGGTAAGTGTTGGACGGTTCATTATAAATGTAAAAAGCAGGAGGCGAGACATCACGTCCGGCCCCTGCAAGAAAAACGATTTAATATGAAAATCTAATAACTATTACTTTTTCTTTTCAGCAGGCTCGATGATTTTCCACACACCTGCAGCCAGTGCGCCACCCACCATTGGAGCTACGATGAAGATCCACAGGTTGGTCAGGGCAGTGCCACCTTGGAAGAGGGCAGGGCCGATAGAGCGTGCGGGGTTGACCGACGTACCCGTATAACGGATGCAGGCCAAGTGTACCAGCACGAGCGACAAGCCGATAGCCAGGCCGGCAAAGTTATTGGTGGCGCCATTAGTCTTGGCAGTAGCACCGAGCACGACCAACACAAACACGCATGTGAAGAACATCTCAGCCAACAGACCACCCAACGTAGTGACAGTGACGCCAGCGTCATTGACTGCCTGCAGGTCGTTGGCACCCGTACCCTGCAAGCCCGAAGAAGAAGTGATGGCATAGAGGACAGCCGCACCGATAACACCGCCAATAACCTGATAAATCATGTACATTGCGGCATCTTTCAATTTCATGCGGCCACTGAGCCACACCCCTAAGGTGATGGCCGGATTGATATGACAACCCGAAATACCACCAATAGTGTAAGCCATAGCCACCACGGAGAGTCCAAAAGCTAATGCCGTTCCTACCACAGCTGCCTGGTTATGAACGGGATCACAACCCAATGACACCGCTGCGCCGCAGCCCATGAGCACGAGCACCATCGTGCCCACCATCTCTGCTAAATACTCTTTTTTCATAGTCAACGCATTTGAATGGTTTAATAAATTAGCAGAATACTATTTTATGCAAAGATAGTATCTTTCTAAAAGATAAACGGAATCTGCACTGATTTATTCTTTTTCCTGTGTAATATTTTGTGCAGAATCGTTTTGTTCTATCAACTTTTTCAAGAGGAAAGTCGCGTTCTGATTGCGTGCCACCCCCGGTGTAATCTTATAAGAATAGGTGACGTCATCGCCCAGTGCTATCTCAAAACAGAAATTATGGAAACGCGGATTTGCCGCCATCTTCGAGAGTTCGAGGTCATGAGTGGCAATGAGTCCTGTGACGGGCCGTTGCATCATCGCCTCAAGAAACATGCGCGAGCCGTTGAGTTTGTCCAATGAGTTGGTTCCCTTCAGTATCTCATCCAGGATAATGAGTGTGGGCTGGTCAGGCGTGGCATCAAGATGGTCTATCAACTGTTGCAAGCGCAACAACTCGGCGTTGAAATACGAGATACCATGCGCCAAGTCGTCACTCGTCCGCATGCTTGTGAATAGTTGGAAGCGGCTCACCGTCAGTTGGTCGGCAAAGACTGGCATGCCGTTCATTGCCAATACGTAATTCACGCCCACGGCTCTGAGGAAAGTGCTCTTGCCGGCCATGTTGGCACCCGTGACGATATAGAAGTTGCGGTCATTGATGACAAAGTCATTCGTCACCGCCTTCTCAGCGAGGAAGGGATGTCCCAGACCTTTGGCGCGGAACACTACCTTCCCTTCATCCACTACTTCCGCCCTACCCTCCGACCGCAACTCACCCATTGAGACGATGGCATCCAGTTCGGCGACAGCAGCCACCAAGGCTTCTATCTTTCTGGAAGCCGACCGTTGCCAAGCCGCGAACTTGATAGCGAGGAACATGCCACGCATCAGGATGCTGTCGGAAAGAAACAGATATAGCCCATGCCCGCGCAGCACCATCGTTTCAACAATGTCCGTCAGTCGTTCCAACGAATCAGTAGCTTGTCCGATGGTTTCAGCGTTCCTTTTAGCTACTTCTGAATGGAACGTGACCGACTGAATATGGCGCACAAGACGCATCAGCGGCTGCAGGTCACCATGCAACGAAAGCACTGCGGATTGAATAGCTCTCAGCCGGCGTTGCGCCAAGTTTTGCGTGATTCCAAAATTAAAAAAGAGCCAGACTATGGGGACAGCGGCGGGCAGCAGACCCTCCACCGCCAGGGCAATGCTCAGCAAGAAGCCAGCCACCATCGCCCAAAGCAGCACCTTGAGACCAGCGTGCTGAAACCACGACGGGAAAACGACTTTGCCAATATAGGGCAACTCACGCAAGACCACCGTCGTGTCTATTTTTCCATCCACGCCAAAGGCCATAAACCGCATGCGCCACCGGCGCATAGCCTCAGCCTCAGCACCATCACCGTGTGCCGACAGTTCGCTGACAGCATCGCGGCACAAGCTGATTGCAGCAATGGAGGGAAAGGTATCGACCGACTGCAAGCGCGCTGCGAGGTTTTCTGTCCCCTCTGTCGTCACCGTGCGGTTGATGCGCTGAAAGAGGCTTTCGCGCCCGAAGATGTCAAGATCATAGGTGAACGGATGATGCGCATCGACGTAGCGCTGACCGTCATCGAAGGCAGAGAAATCACCGCCCAAGGCGGCCGTCTCGTTCTGATAGGCCTTGCGCAGGCGCTCAATGCGTGCCATGCGCTCGCCGTTCTTTACGTCACGGTTGCGCACTACGACATAAATGACGGCCATCACCACAGCCATTACGCCCTCGATGACACGCGTCGTACTGTCGTCGCTCAACGTGATGAGCACCAGAAAAAAGATGATACCAAGGAAGGACAGGATGTCACCGATGATGAAGAGCCGACTGCGCGAATTGAGCATACGGATTTGCCGGCTCAACGTTTCCACTGCTTCCTGGTAAGCGGCTAATTGTTTTGTTCTTGACTGCATGGTGTTATCAATGGCGCATAGCCAAATATTTATTGAGTACATCAACGGAGAGTTCATGCGGTCTGACCAGCAGCGTCTCCATGCCATATTGCCGAAGCATTGACGCAATGAGCTGTCGATTGGCCACAGCCTGTTCGGCCGTAACCTGCTGGAAATAGTCCTCTTCGGTCGTTGGCTTCCTTTGGACAAAGCTTTCCAATTCTTCATCCCTGAAGAAGACAACCAGCACACGGTGACGGCGAGCCAGTTGGCGCAGATAAGGCAACTGCCGTCGCGTGGCCCCAACGGTGGAGAAGTTGGTGAACAGCACCAACAGGCTGCGCCGCTGCACCCGTTGTCCGATGGTGGTCACTAAGGCGGCGTAGTCGGATTCGTCAAATACCGTTTGCTGGCGATAGAGACTCTCCAGGATAGCCTGCATCTGTCCGGCATTGCGGTCAGCCGGCAGTAACGTGCCCATCTTGCCGCCAAAGGTGATGAGTCCGGCCTTGTCCTCGCGATGAATGGAAACAAACGACAGCACCAGCGCTGCGTTGATGGCCCAGTCGAGATATGTCATGCCCTCAGAGGTCTGCTGCATCAGCCGTCCCTTGTCGATGACGCAGAACACCTGTTGCGACCGTTCCTCGTTATAGACATTGACCATGAGACGGCTCGTCCTGGCCGTCGCCTTCCAGTTGATGGCACGGTAGTCATCACCCTTCACATAGTCCTTTATCTGCTCAAACTCCGTATTGTTGCCCGGTCGCCTAATGCGCTTGATGCCAATCTCTGTCAGTCGCTGCGAGAAGGCCAGCAGCTCATAGCGGCGCAACATCAGATAGGACGGATAGACCTTGATGTCCTGTTCCTCGCCCAAGGTAAAGCGGCGTTCCATGCACCGCAGCAGGACTGAGGCGAACACACGCATACGGCCAAACCGATAAGAGCCCCGCCTGACGGGGCGCAGCCGATAGGTCAGCGCGCGGCCGGTGCCAGGCTTCAGCCACACCGTCAAGGCGATGTCGCGCCGCTGAAACTCCACAGGAGCCTCATCAACGACCGTCAGCCACACGCGAAGCCAATAGTGGCTGAACACTCGCAGGCACACCTCATTGTCATCGCCGTTGCTGAAGCGGTCGGCGCACGTGCGGCTGCCGTCGATGCGACCGCTGAACCACAGCACGACGGCCTCCGTGCACAGCTCCACCAGCAACACGGCAAGCAGCACCTGACCCAACCACAGCAAGGGGAGCCAGGCACGGCCCGCTGTCATCACCATGACGATGACAAGGCCAATAAGATAAAAGCGTTTGCGTAAGAACATCAGCCTATTTGGGTACTTCTACCTGTTCCAATATGCGCTGCACAATTTTCTCTGGTGTGTAGCCCTCCATCTCGGCCTCAGCGGTCAGTACAAGGCGGTGGGCCAGCACGGCGGGAGCCACACGCTTCACGTCATCGGGCGTCACGAAGTCGCGGCCGTCAAGCAAGGCCATAGCCTTGGCAGAACGCAACAATGCCACCGACGCACGTGGGGAAGCACCAAGGTAGATGCTCTTTGCGCGGCGCGTGAGCTGCACGATGCCCACGATGTAGCGTAACAGCGACCGATCGACAATGACCTTCTCCAACAACGACCGCATCCTTACGACGTCGTCGGCCCGCAGAACAGGTTCGATGGTACCAAGTTGTGTGAAGTTGGGTGCCTCCTGATGGCGCTTCAGGATCTCTTCTTCTTCCTCAGCCGAGGGGTAACCCATCGTGATCTTCATCAAGAAACGGTCGAGCTGGGCCTCGGGCAGGCGGTAGGTACCTTCCTGTTCAATGGGGTTTTGCGTGGCGATGATGGTGTAAAGCGGCTCCATCAGGTAGGTCTGGCCATCAATATCCACCTTACGTTCTTCCATCACCTCAAAGAGGGCGGCCTGCGTCTTGGCCGGCGCGCGGTTGATCTCATCGGCTAATATGATATTGCCGAAAGCCGGACCACGGTGGAAATCAAACTCCCCGGTCTTGGCATTATACACGGTAGTGCCCAGCACATCGCTTGGCATGAGGTCAGGGGTGAACTGTATGCGGCTGAACCGTGCGTCAATCAATCGGGCCATCAGTCGGGCCAACAGCGTTTTGGCCACACCTGGTACGCCCTCAATGAGCACATGGCCGTCGGCCAGTACAGAGGCCAGCAATAAGTCGATAGCCTCATCCTGACCTACGATATACTGTTCGATAGCCGTGCGGATGCTCTCCACCTGTTCAGAGAACACTGTAAGGTCGGTTCTTTCTTCTTCCATATTATCGATTCTTTATACTTTGTTCTAATTCATGCTTCACAGACGTAGTTCCGCGCCAAGCCTTGCCGCCAGACCGTTCATACTGTCAATGGCCTGCATCAGCTCTCGCGTGGTCAGATCGTTGTCGTTGACGGCCAGATAGCGCAGTCGCTTGATCAGTCGCGCCACGTCCTCATAACTCATGCCGGAACGGTCGGACAGCACTTGGAACAGATGGTCGTCATCGTCGAGTGCCTCGACGTCGACACCTGCCTGCTGCCGCACAGTGTTGGCAAAGAGCTCCCACTTGCACCGCAGCAGACCCTTGCGGTCGTGACGCTGGTAGAAGAGCGTACCGATGAGCCGGGTGAACTCAAGGGTGTGGTTGACCGCAGGCTTCACCATGGGAATGGCACGTTGCCGGCGTCGGGCAGTGAACACAAAGAATAGCACCAGCAGCGCAAGTGACGTATAGAACGGCCACCACAGCGCATTATCCTTGAAGACCAAGCGGAAAGGCGAGCTCTCCACCTGCGCGTTAGCCTCGTCCAACTGCTGGTCGGTAATGCGAACAATGGGTCGGGTGGTCATTTCGTTCAACAGCCTGAACACCACCTCATTGGTCTCTCCCTCTATCATGCCGTAATTGGTGAACATCAGGGGCATGGTGACCACTATCAGCTCTCCACGGCCGAACTTGCGACGTGCCGCATGCACGTACAGATTGCGTTGCCCATTGACTTCGAAGCCGCGCGATTTGATTATAGGCCTCCATTGTTGGGCCTCATGCCCTCCGCTAAAGTCAATGACATTGTTCATCATCGGGCTCAGCATTTTGTACTGTCGCTCCACATGTCCCGCACTGTCCACCCAGTTGATGGTATCCATCTCCTCATGGCTCTGTCTGAGTCGCAGCACATCGGCAACGGTGAAACGGTCGCCCCCACGAATGGCTATGCCCCATTGATGGTCGTAACTGGTATTGTTCTTCGCCACGAACCACGTCTCCCCTGCGACTATCATCAGCCGTTGGCCACGGTCCATCATGCGCTTGATGATGAGCATTGTGGGGGTGTCCAGTGTGGCGGTCTCCGTCACCCACAGCACATTGCTCAGCGAGTCGCGGCTGTGGGCCAACTGCCAAAGCGTCATGTGGCGTACCTTATAATAATTATGAGGCAGGGAGCCCTGGAGCACACTGTCCATCAGCATACAGCCGAAGGGATTGTTGTCGGAGGGCGACCAGGTGGGCGTCCAGTCCCATTTTCTCGGCATCCGCAATTGGACAATGAAGAAGGCCACGACCAGGACGATGAGAGCGATGACTGACTTGCGGCTCATGCGTCACCTCCTTCCCCAATTACCTGTTGCTGCCAGCCGAGCATCTGCGAGGCCATAGCCTCGTCGGCGGCAAAGCCACCATAGCGCACGCGCAGGAAGAGACGAGTCATATTGCGGAAAGACACCGCCGTTACCTCGCGAGTGTATTGCGTCGGTGTCTTCGACGGTCGCCAGTCAATGCGCCCGGCATCGGCCAGCGCCTTGAGCGTCTGCAAATAGCGAAGGCGCACCACGCTGCGCCAGTTTTTCTTAGTCAGAGCCTTAGCCAAAGCGGCTTCGAAATCGACACCATAGATATTGTCGTCTTCGTCTGCCTCTTCCTCTTCCACCTGCCGGTTGCGATAGAACAGTCCGCGTTTGCGGATGACGAACACACCGACAATGAGTATCAGCACCATCACGGCCAACAGCACCCACACCCACAGAGGCACATGGCCAATATGGGGCACACCGCGAAAGATACGCGAGAGAAAACGCACGGCATGATCCCACAACCATCCCCAAATACTGAAGTTGCTCTGAAACAACTCCTTGGAGTAGTCGTAATCCCCGCTCTGTTGGAAAGCGTGGATAAGGACCGTGTCGGGGCGAAGGGTACTGGAATAGATGATGGCTAAAGGCATGACAAGAGATTAAAGCTCCTCGAAATCATCGATGTCGCTACGCTTCGACTCAAATGCAGGATCGTCGACGTTGTTATCGCCCATCTCGTCGAAATGCGCGATGTCTTCAGCAGCGGTTACATTGTCAATCTGCTCTGCGGCACTGCCATAGTGATAGCCGAAAGCAAAGAGATAGGGCAGCATGGCTATCCAGCTGAAGAAGGTACCGGCCGCCATGACGACATAAGTGATAAAGCTGTAGGCTATCGAGCCAAAGCCCTCCAATTGTGGGAAGGCCAAAGCTTTGATGCCGATCATCACCATGCCCGGAATCTGAAGCAGACAAGAGACCGCATAGACGATGACGGTCATCACCAGCGCCAGGACAAACAGGCTGCCCCACGTCTTCATGCCGTAGCGGTAGCTCTTGCGCAAAGCCTCCACCAGATGGGTGTCGTCCTCGATGAGATAGATAGGAGCCCACAGCGACAACGGAACCATAAAGACCAGCAGAGCAGGAAGAGTGACGATAAGCGAATAGAGAGAAGCCGCTGCCAACAGACCGACGACCAGGAAGGCCAAAATGGTGAGCAACATACCGAATAGCAATATGTTACACACGCGCTGGAACCCACGGCCCTGAGCTTCTTTCCAGAAGGTCTTAAATGTAAGCCCGTCCAAAGAACCACCTTGCTGGTATTTCTTCATCAGTCCATAGACCAGTGAAACGACAAAGGCAGTGCCGACAAAGCTCACCGCAATGATAAGGCTGAATGCCGGACCATTCTGAATGATGGCTGTCATCTGATCGGGCGTGTCGGTGCCAATGGCCGCCGAGGCGAAGACATTGGAGTAATACTCATCCATTCCTATCGTCTGCAGAAGCGACAAAGGCAGCAAGAGATACAGAGAGAAGCGGAAGAGAATTTTCCAAGCCCTTTTGAAAGAGTCAAAAGAGGCATTAAACTTTTCTCCAAAGCTTCGTACTTGGTAGAGTCGATTTTTTTTCATTGTTGAAGAGTTGAGTTTGGTAATTATTAATAATGTGCTATTAGATGTACGTTTCAGTGCCAGGTCTATTTTGCCGCCACATCTTCCGGCGGTGGACCCACATGGGCCAAAAGACATAATAGAACAGCACGAAAGCCGCCGACGGCACGATGATGGCAAGGCGCACCGGGAGCGACAGCCCGCTCATACGTGTGATGAAGCTCTCAATAAATCCGGCCACGATGAACAGCGGCACAGTGCTGATCACTATTTTCAGTCCACGCTTTGCCCCCATGCGGAACGACGCGAGGCGTGTATAAGTGCCGGGGAACAGCCAGCCGTTGCCCAGCGCGAGTCCTGCCGCACCTGCAATGACGATGGCAGACAATTCAAGTGTGCCGTGCAGCATGGTTGTAGAGAGGCTCACCCCCAACAAACCATGCTGGGCGAAAAAGGCGTTGAAGCAACCTATCATCACACCGTTGTAGAACAACATCACAGCTGTGGCTATGCTCGTAAGCAGTCCCATGGCAAAGACGCGAAGCGCCACACCGATGTTGTTGAGCGTGATGGAGCCGAACATCAGTGACTGCGGCATGCTGCCATACACGTTCATCGGCTTGCCTGCGGTGATGTTGGCCTCGGTCATGTCCATATAGCTGTCGCCCATCATCAAGCGGCAGTAGCTCGGGTCGCCCATCTGGGACAGTGCACCGATCAACGCACTCCCTATAAAAATAAGGAGAGAGACCAGCAACAGCCGTCGCGCATCGTAGAGCACCTGCGGCATTTCACGGGTCCAATAGGTGATGAACCGACGGGCGGGTTCGCGCTTGCTACAGTAAATGGTATTGTGCAGGGCAACGGAAAGGTCGTTGAGATAGACCGTCATCTGTGAGTCCGGGTAATGGGTCTGGGCATAGCTCAGGTCACCGGTAATATCGACATAAACCTCGGCCAATGTCGCCGGCGACTGCGTGGCTGCCTGTTCGACGATGGTCTCTGCTCGTTCCCATTTCTGGATATTGTTGCGGATGAAGGTCTGTTCTTTCAAGTTGAAAAGTCAATTTTACTAGTAATACGCTACAAAATTAAAGAATTAATAGTAAATTTGCAACAAAACAGATAATAATTTACAATGGCATTCATGGAAAATTCAACAGATATTATCACAGGACAGTATGTGCGCCTTCGCGAGGTACCTGCCAGCATCGCCGACCGCATCGTGGCGACAGTCATCGACTGCGCCGTGTTGGTGGCCTATGCCTTTCTTCTCTTCATGGGCCTCAACTTCCTCAGCACGTATTACCCCCACGCGTCCAACACGATTGCCCTGCTCATACTTCTCTTGATTGTTCTGCCTTGTGTGCTTTACTTCCCCGTCTGTGAGTTTTTCTTCAATGGTCAGAGCATCGGCAAGGCACTGCGCCACACGCGTGTCATCAGCGCCGACGGTGCCCGGCCCTCCATCGGCCAACTGCTCATGCGCTGTGTGCTTCTTTTCGTTGACCTCGGCATCTCATTCATCGGCATCCTGCCTATCCTGCTCACCGACCGCCATCAGCGCTTCGGCGACATGGCAGCCGGCACGATGGTCATTCACGAGGGCGACTATAAGAAATGGCACGCCTCGCTCGACAATTTCTACGCCGAGACGCCTTCCTACCACCCCACCTATCCGCAGGCCGCACAGCTCAGCGACAACCAGGCCCGCCTTATCGAGCGCGTGCTCGATGCCGACAACAACTACGACGCGGAGCAAACAAAGCTGCTAGCAAAAAAGGTTGCCACGTTCCTAAAGGTCAAGCCAAAGACCGACGACAGCATCGTCTTCCTCTCAAACGTGCTGCACGACTACCAGTATTTTATCAACATGGGATAGTGGGAAGCTGCGTTATTCCCACATTAACGCAGCTTTCAACAACAACTTAAAGGGCACTCAAAAAGGCTTCAGGTTCCATAATCTTTATATCTTCCTGCTTTGCCTCTTTGAAATCCTTGATATTAAAGGTGAGCAAAACATCACAATCAACTTGAAGAGCACTCTGATACTGGAAACTATCTTCTAAATCTGAAAAAGATAAATCCCCTGCAGCCTCCAATATTCTGCCTAATTTTAAAGGAACGACTTTATAAGAAGAAAGGAGAGCTTGGAATATATTACGTTGTACCTCTATCAATTCCGGCCTTACAAGCCCCTTTTGATGAAGTATCCTTTCAGTCATATATGCTATGGTATATATTGAACCTACGGAAAGATACTTGCTCCAACCATTCTTCTCACATAAGCTTATAACCGACTCAACCTGACTTGCCTTGGGTCTTTCTGCCAGAAACTCCAGCACCACATTGGTATCAAAGAAAATCTTCATAGCCCATATTTTTCTTTGAAATACTCATCAAGCAACTGCTTATCGGTTTTGTCCGTCTTTAGCACGCCCCTTAATGCCAGGAGCGAAGAAATGTTGTCGTCCTTTTTGACTGGCTTTGCACGATTGACGATAGATTGAGCATATAGAGACACTTGACGTTTCAAGTCCTCCAAGTCCAATGTTTTTCCTTTTGGAATGTCAACCTGTATGTTTAAGGAAGTTGTTGCCATTTTATGCTCTGTTCGTTAATATTTGATGCAAATATAGCATATTAGTTCGAAACGCGCAAATAACTGAATTACTTTTTCCTAAGACGAAAACATAAATTATACAGCCTATGGCTTTATCGAGAGTATGTCACCGTCAAATAGTCCCTTACATCACTACCGCCCCTTCTTGCCGTTTGCCGTCAATCATGATTTTCAAGGGCCGTCCAAACCGCACGTGACGCACGTAAGCGGTCTCACTGATGGCAGGCATGCTGTCAAGGATGTCTTTATTGACGAAGCCACCCTCGGGCGAATGGTTAGTGTCGACCGTGAAATAGCCCACGCCGAGCGACGTGAGGTTCTGGAAGAAATGCGTGCCTTGGCTCGGGTCCACATGATAACCGGCGAGTGCCACCTCCACGATGATGCGTGCCGCCGACAGCGCCGGCCACTTCACCGGCACACCGAGCCACGGATCGCTTGAACCCCAACGGCCAGGGCCAATGAGCACATAGTTGCGGCCGTCGTCGAGAAACAATTGGTTGATGCGCTCTATATCGGCAGCCACCGCGGGGTTGTTGGCCGCCGAGAAGGCATCGTCGTATTTCACATACACCACGTCTGTGATTTCACGGCTCACGCCATTGCCCAAGGCATTGTGACTGCGCAGCAGACAGTCGACATCGGGGATGGCCGTGATGTCCTCCACTATCTCCTGCTTGGTATCGACAATCGGACGAATCTGCAGCAGGCAGAAGTCGCCCGTACGGTCGTCATTGATATTGCAGGCCATCTCTATCTCCACGGGACGGCGCATGGCCTGCGCACCATAGGAGAGTGACATCTGCATGAGCTCCGGCAGCGGGAACACACCATTCTTGAGCAGACCACTGAACGAGATGATCTTTCGGCCACCAGGATAGAAGCCGTCATGAATCATCTGGTCGTCGACATCGTAGGTCGATGAGATGTAGCGCAGGGCCCCGTCCTTCTCCGCCTGTCTCACCCGCAGGTTGAGAATGTTGAAGCCGTCATCCACCTGAAAGTCGGTACCCTCGCGCCGCATGTCCAAGGCATAGAAACGCGTCTGCGTGTCGCGCAAGGCCAACTCGACGTCGGAGAGCTGAAGCACCTGCGTGGGATGATAGGGAGAGACGCGCAACGTCTGTCCGCCGTCAACGATATACTTGCCAAGTCCCAGTGCCAGCGAAGCAATGCCCTCCTCGGGTTTTTCATCACCTATGGGATAATAATTGATAGACCGCAGCACACCGGAGAGCGTGGGATAGAAGTGGCCATCGTGGTCGGTGCCCACCACCTCCTGCAGGATGACCGCCATCTTCTCCTGGTCGATGACATTCGACGTGGCCGTCATGTAAGCCTTGGAATCACGATAGTACACCGAAGCATACACGCTCTTGATGGCCGCCGCCAGCATGAGCAGCATCTTCTGCTTGTCGGCCAACCGCGGAATCATGTAAGTGGAATAGATGCCGGCGAAGGGCTGGTAGTGGCTGTCCTCAAGCAACGAGCTCGACCGTACGGCGATGGGGCCGTGGGTGGCATCGAAGAAGGTGAAGAAGTCGGCTATATAGCTGTCGGGCAACTGCGCCCGCAGGAAATGCTGCAGAATGTCCTCGTCAGGGGCATTGCTCAAGGCGATGCCATAGAGATTGTTCTGTTCCATAAACTGGTCGAAGACATCCGTACACAGCACCACCGTCATCGGAATGCGCACCGACACACCCGGAAACTTATTGAACTCGGGATGTGTCTTGATGATGTTGTCGAGGAAGGCCAGGCCACGTCCCTTGCCGCCCAGTGATCCCTCACCGATGCGTGCGAAGTGGGCATAGCGGTCGAACTTGCCACGGTCGAACACGGCCACGACGCCAATATTCTTCATGTGGCGGTACTGCACGATGGCGTCGAAGATGATCTTGCGATGGGCATCGACATCCTGCAGCCGGTGCCATGTCACCTGCTTGAGGAAGTTGCTCACTGGGAAGATGGCACGGGCGCAGAGCCAACGGCTGATGTGGTTGCGCGAGATGTGGTAGAGCATGGAGTCGGACGGAATCTTGAAGATGTTGTCCTGCAGTTCTTTCAGCGTATGGATGCGCACGATCTCCTGATGGGTCTTAGGATTACGGAAGATGAAATCGCCAAATCCCATGTGCTCTTCCAGCAACCGGCGCAGGTCCACCGAGAGCACTTTTGAGTTCTTGTCGACGAAGTGGAAGCCCTCCGCCACGGCCCGTGCCTCATTTGACGACTCTGAGCTCTCCATGATGAGCGGCAGGTATTCGTCGGTCTGCCTTATCTTCTCCAGCAGGAGGAAACCTGCATCCGACCGCACCTCTCCCCCCACGGGAAAACGCACGTCGCTGATCACGCCCAGGCAGTTGTCGTGGTAGCGCTCATACAACGCGAGAGCCTCCTCGTAAGTGCGTGCCAGCACGACTTTAGGCCGGCCACGCATACGCAACGTGGCGGTATGGGGATTGAGCGCCTCGGTAGCAAAATTGTGACTCTGCTGAAGGACGTAGCCGTAAAGGTTGGGAAGGATGGAACTGTAAAAGCGAATGGAATCCTCCACCAAAAGAATCATCTGTACACCTGCCTCGCGGATGTCGTGGTCGAGGTTCATCTTGTCCTCAATAAGCTTGATGATGGACAGGATAAGGTTGGTGTTGCCCAACCAACAAAACACATAATCAAAGATACTCAAATCCTCATTCACCATCCGGCGGGTGATGCCGTGGGAGAACGGCGTGAGCACCACACAGTGGATGTCAGGGAAACGCGTCTTGATGGCACGTGCCACGGTGAAGGCATCGTTGTCGGCATTGCCGGGCATGCAGATGACAAGGTCGACGGACACGGCGGCCAGTACCTTCTCGGCCTCCTCAATGGTCGACACTTGGGTAAACATAGGCGGGTAGCGAAGACCCAGCTCCATGTACTCGTTAAACACCTTTTCTTCTATTCGGCCATCATCTTCCAGCATGAAGGCATCGTAGGGATTGGCAACAATCAGCACGTGATAGACGTGACGCTGCATGATGTTGACAAACGTGACGTCCTTCAAGATGAACTTTGTCCACTCCTCGGGTATCTTTGTCTGCATAGGTTCTTATTCCTCTTGTTTTTGAAGGTTATAATTGGTTTGGTGCAAACTTACAAATTATTTGCGAAAAGAAAGACCTTCAAAGACAAGAAATCAAGGATAAGTGCATTTTCTACTGTGATATCGTCATCATAACAAGCTGTGGCGGTCGCCACAGACGAGTATGGCGGTCGCCACAGACGAGTATGGCGGTCGCCACAGTTGTGTGTGACGGTCGCCACAGATGTGCGTGACGACCGCCACAGATTGGCATAACGCCCAAATTGTGGTGTAGTTTTATCTCACCACAACCTTCTTTCCTCCACGAATGATCACGCCTTTGTAGTTCTTGTCCACACGCTGACCGGCGAGGTTGTAGATGGCATCGTCAGTGACACGTGCGTTGTTCTTGACGGTGGCTACACCAGTAGAGACATTGTTGTCAGCGATGGCGGTCAGTTTGCGGCTGCGTCCGTCGTAGACACCATTGAAGTCATCCATGAGGAAATAACCGGGGGTAGTCATGCCCCAACTGTTGTTGCGGCTGCTGCTCAGACGGAACGTGAGGCCTGTCACGTCGCCCAGCTGACTGAGGTCGAGCCATGTCCAGTCCTTGACGTAGTAGTGGTCAGCCTCATTGGCGGAACGGTAGTCGGCGAGATAGTACGACACAGTGTCCTTCTTCGTCTCACCGTCCAGGCCGATGACATCCACACGATACCAGTCGCCTGTGGTAAAGGCACCCGTCGTCATACCATCGCCCACGAGTATGGCGTTCTGCAGATAGGCATTGGCAGCCACATAGAAGCCGCTGATGGTCTGCTTGCCCTCAGCCACATCGATGTTCTCACCCTGCGGATAGACCACGGCGTAGTTGTTGGACTGCGCATAGCCATGACCCAGGCAACTGTTGTACTGGTCGTGATAGTCGGCGAACGAGGTGTCGTGCTTGCCGGTGACACAGAAGCCGGACCAATAGGAATATTCGGGGAAATAGTTATAGTTGAAGACGAAGCCTTTGGACTTGAACGACATGTTGTCCTCCGACAGAGGCATGATGGAGTCGGAGTCGAGGGCGATGTCCTCGAAGTCCACCACTAAGTCGAGATGATGCTGTATGGCACTGACCGAAGCGTCGAGATGGCGGTCCTCAGCACCGCACACCTCTGTCGAGGTCTCGCCAAGCCAGCCCGCACTTTGGTTCAGACCAGTGTAGACCTTGACGAAGTCCACATAGTCGAGCAGCACGCTGTCGCGCGAGATGGGGTCGACGGCCCAGTCGAGGTCGAAGCTGCACGCCGTGGAGTCCATATTAGACTTGTTGTCGACATATCCATAGTCGTAGCTATTGAGCACCCAGTAAGTACCCGTTCCGCTCTTGTCCCAAGCATTGGCAGGCAGCAGGGTACCCTGGAAGGTCAGCGGACTCTGCAACCACAAGGGGAAGTACTCCTGCCGATGGAAGTTGTTGCGGGCCACAACACCACTGCCGCCTTGGTTGTCAGTCCAGGGCGTGTCCTTGAGCGAGTCGATGGTGTAGCTGATCTGATAGCCAAATACCATTTTGGCAAGGCTGTCGCGGTCGGCACTGCCTGCAATCTCGTACCATGGGTCGTCAGCAATACCATTGTGGTTGACATCCTTGCTCACCATCACGATGCCGGGCTCTGCCGAACCTGTAAAGCCGTTGCCGGCAATATAGAAGTCACGTTGTCCGTGCACGTTGGCAATGCTGTGGTCGAAATGAAACGTCACATAACCACCATAGGCGCCTAAGGTAATCATGCCATTCTTGCCACCACCGATGGCATCGGTACATTTCTGTGCCATGGCAGCAGCGTCGTCGCCTGCCTCATACTTGGGCAGGGTGTTGACAAACTGGCCGGGTGCGGGACGGTATTCGTCGACAGCAAAGAGATATTTACTGGGTGACGTACTGGTAAGTCTCTGGGCTGATGCCGAGAGGGCCGTCACGCCGACGGCCAATAGAAGTAAACCTTTCTTCATAAGAAACTTATTATTGTGTTTATAACAGATGTGACTTGTTATCTTTGAATGTATTTTCTGCCGTTTCTCACGACCACGCCTTTGTAGTTCTTGTCCACAGGCTGTCCGGCAAGGTTGTAGAGGATGTGAGCGTCATCGCTCGCGACGGCCGGCCGATGGATGCCTGCCGTACCTGACGGCTTCAACGCAAGGATATGGGCGGGATTGATGTAGGTCTGCAACGGACCGAAGATCTTTTCACCGCTGAAGGTATAACCATACAGATCGCCCGCTCCGGCGTAAGAGCCGGCATCAGTGAAGTAAACGTTCTTGGTATAGGGAGAGATGTAAAGTTCGTAAGGCGTGGACAGCGTCTTGATGGCATTGGTGATAGTCTCATTGATGATGCCTTCGGTCACGCTGCCCGTAGAAGGGTCGATGGTTTTGAAGAACCAGTCATAGGCACCAGTGTTGTAAGAGAAAGCGCTGCCTATGGTGTAGAAACGGCTGCCGTCGGTAGTGTTGTAAGTGCAAGGGAAGTCGTAGGTGGTCACTTTGCCGCTCTCACAGTCAAGCACGACCGTCTTGGGGGTGTTGTCGTAGTAGTCACCCGCCGAGTTGACGCAAAGGTACTTGCCGGCCTGCGACATCTCACTGAAGAGGTTGGGCGCGCCAGTGTCGATGTTCTTCTCCAGCGTCATCGTGGCAGCATCGACCACGGAGATGGTGGTCTCGTAGTCGTGGTGTTCCTGAAAAGAGTAGCCGCCGGTGTTGGCCACATACAGCTTACCGTCATAGAGACGGATGCCTTCGGGCTCCCAGCCCACCTCACACGTGGCCGTGACCTTCTTCGTGGCCACGTCGATCTTTGCCACATAGCCTTTAGTGAACGTGGTGCCGCCACACCGATGGGCATACGACGTGACATAGAGATAATGGCCGTCGGAACACATGCGGCGGTTGTTGGGCACGTCCTCTGTCGCGCCGCACGCCGTGCCATCGGGACGGATGAACTGTATGAGGTTGGACCAGTTCACGGCGATGGCAATGAGCGTGTCGTTGACTTGAATGATGTCGTTGGGCGTGTCACCCAACTTCGTGCCGTTGACTGCCCGGTACCATTGGTTGGTCAGCGTAGCGGTAGTACCATCGTAGTACGACAGTTGTCCGTTGTCGCTCTGCCAGTTGCCCTCATTACAGATGATGAGGTTTTCGCGTGTCTGTGCATGCACGGAAATCCCCAATGACATGAGGCTTGCGAATAGTGCGATGTATACATACTTCATATGCGAACAATTAAAGAGTGAACTTCATAGTGACGGCATAGCGTCGGCCAGGCATGGGCCAGCGCTGAATCATCTCGTAGGGCTTGTCGAAGAGGTTCTGGCATTCGGCCTCAACGGTCAGCCACCGGTAGGTGTAGCCCACCTTCACATCGGTGCAGTTGTAGGCATCGAGCGGGTCGTCGACACTGTTTTGCGCCGTCCAATAACGCTTGTCCACGAACATGTCGGAGACCGATGCCGACCAGCCTTTCCACAGGAAGGTGTAGATAGCCGAGAACGACCAGCGTGGGGCATAGGCCACGAAGTCGTTGTAGTCTTTGCCGCCGGGATTGGTGCGGTTGCGGTCGTCCTGGAAGGTACCGGAAAGCATGATAATGTGGTGCTTGAACGTGGCATTCACCGAGAGGTCGACACCCAGGCAACGCGTGTAGCCGTAGTTGAGCATGGACCACTGAAAAGAGCCTTTCAGCGGCAGACACACGATACGGTCTTTCACATGGTTGTAGTAGCCGTCCAGCTGCACTTGCAGCCAGTCGTGGGAATAGCTGAAACCGACGTCCACCTGCTTGGTGTATTCGGGTCGAAGCGAACGGTTGCCCACCAGCGTATAATAAAGGTCGTTGAGCGTAGGAATGCGGAACACCGACTTATAGAAGGTTCTGAGCGTCCAGTCACCCAGTGTGTAAGATGCCATGGCATCCCACGTGAACCGATGCAGAGGATCAGCCTGCCGACGGGTGTGGTCGCGGCAATAGGTGTAAAGTCCCGTCGCGTTGAGCGCCAGTCCCTTCCACCTGTAGAAGACGGAGAGCGAGGTCTTATTGTCCAAGCGGTAGACGTAGCTGAAGTGTTTCAGGTCGGCCGTAAGATCGCTCCACCGCAGGTCAGACGACAGTGAGACACCAAGATCCTTATAAGAATAGGAAGCGGCTACAGCTCCGTAGGCATCCTGCTGATGATACGTCACGTTGCTATGCACGCTCATGTTGTAGTCGTAGTCTGAACGATAGTGCAGACGGTCGTTGGCATATTTCAGGATGGCACGCAGACCGAACGACCCGAAATGGTCCTGCCAGGACAGCTGGCTGAAGAAGTTCTGGTCCCACTCGCGACCCACATCGGTATAGAGGTCGGACAGCCTTCTGACAATGCCACCGGGCAGTCCACGGTAAGATATATAATAATAGGTATGCCATTGCAACGGACCGAGGAAGACGCAACTTTCAGCACGAAACTGGTCGAGGTCAGAGTTGCGGCGCGTGCCCGTCGTATCCTCATACTCCGTGTGATAATGAAAGGGATAGTCACCGTCGGTATGAGTGTACTGCATGTCAAGAAAGCCCAATCGATGATAGGAATAGTTCAGGTTCACCTTGTGGGTATTGAACGAGCCATAGGAGTAACCGGCATGAAGGGCTGTGCTGTCGGGTCGTCGCGTCTTGAGGTAAATGGTGGCGGCAGAGGCATATTCGCTGGCCGTCATCAGCGGCTCGGTCTTATTGGCATTGAAGAGAGAGACCGCCTCCAACGTTGAGAGCGAGTACTTGCCCAAGTCAACCGTGCCATTCTGTGCATTGGTGATGCGCACGCCGTCAAGATAGACGCCCACATGCTGTGAACCCAATGAGCGCACGTTGACCGTCTTTTGTCCGCCAAGTCCTCCGTAGTCCTTGATCTGCACACCGGCGAGATACTTCAGCGCATCTGCCACGTTATTGGAAGCCAATGCGTCAATCTGCGCCCTGGTGATGGTCTGGTGGGGTGACACGTGTTGTGTACCGCGTGCCACAACCTCCTCGAGCTGATACACCGAATCGGTGACCAGCTGTTGCCCGTGCACCGCATGCACATGTTGAGCCATAGCAGGCACAACGTTCATGACAACGGCCGCCAGCCACACAATAGCCAGCTCCTGTTTGCCAAAGTGAAAGAATCGACCACGCATGTCCTTCTATCAATCGTTATCGCAAAGCGTTATTCTATTTCCGTCTCACCGAACCCACGCAGGAGGCGTTTCCTATAGCAATGGCAGGTCTTCTGGCTCGCAGTCAGGCAGCGAACGGTCTTCCCGAAAAATGTCAGTGACACGATTGTTCGCCCCATGAAGGACTGCACACAGCAGCGGGACTGTCCGGGATTCTCACCCGGTTCCCTTTTCATCACGTTTGTACGTGAACCAATGCGCTGCAAAGTTACAAAAAAGATTCGACCCCCATGCAAGACAACACCGATATTTTATGGTCTCTTCTCAAATCACTAGCCACGAAGCTCCTCGCCTATCTTGCCTACCCCGCCCACCTCGCCTACTTTGCCTACCCTGCCTACCCTGCCTACCTCGCCTACCTCGCCTACCCTACCTACCCTGCCTACCTTGCCTATCTTGCCTACCCTGCCTACCTTGCCCACCTTGCCTACCTCGCCTACCCTGCCTACCCTGCCTACCCCGCCTATTCCTTAAAAAAACAAAAAGCAAGCACCGCACGTGCTTTTTTTTGAGTTTTTATTTGGTTGGTATCAAATATAAACCTAACTTTGAGTCGATTTAAAAACCTTTTGCTAAATATACTATTACTATGGAAGTAGAGCAAGTATTAAAAGGCCTGATGTGGAAACACTCTGACGAACCAGAATTCTTACAGGCAGTGAAAGAAGTCCTTATCTCCATTAAGGACGTCTACAACGAACACCCCGAGTTTGAAAAAGCTAAGATCATAGAGCGGCTGGTGGAGCCGGAACGCGTCATCATCTTCCGTGTGCCATGGGTTGACGACAATGGTGAGGTGCATGTGAACACCGGTTACCGCGTACAGTTCAACAGCGCCATAGGTCCCTACAAGGGCGGTCTGCGCTTCCACCCGTCAGTCACGCTGAGCATCATGAAGTTCCTGGGCTTTGAACAGACATTCAAGAACGCCCTGACGACACTACCGATGGGCGGTGCCAAAGGCGGCTCCGACTTCTCCATCCGTGGCCGCAGCGACGCTGAGGTGATGCGCTTCTGTCAGTCGTTCATGCAGGAGCTTTATCACTACATAGGCCCCGACGAGGATGTGCCGGCAGGAGACATCGGCGTGGGCGGACGCGAGATTGGCTACCTCTTTGGCGAATACAAGAAACTGACCCATCAGTTCCAAGGTGTCATCACCGGTAAGGGCATGGAATGGGGCGGCTCGATCCTACGGCCCGAGGCAACGGGCTTCGGCGCACTCTATTTCGTCAACGAGATGCTCCAGACCCACGGCATCGACATCAAGGGCAAGACCATCGCACTCTCCGGCTTCGGCAACGTAGCATGGGGTGCCGTCAAGAAAGCGGCCGAATTGGGAGCCAAGGTCATCACGATCAGCGGTCCCGACGGTTATATCTACGACCCGGAGGGCATCAGCGGCGAGCGCAATGACTTCATGCTTGAGCTCAGGGCCAGTGGCGAAGATATCTGCTCGCCCTATGCCGAGGAATTCAAGAGCGCTACGTTCTATCCGGGCAAGAAGCCTTGGGAGCAGAAGGCTGACATCTATCTCACCTGCGCTACCCAAAACGAGCTCGACGGCAACGATGCCGACCGTATACTCGCCAACAAACCGCTCTGCGTAGCTGAGGTGAGCAATATGGGATGCACAGCAGAAGCCGTTGAGAAGTTTGTCAAAGCTCACCAGCTCTTCGCACCGGGCAAGGCTGTCAACGCCGGTGGCGTGGCCACCTCGGGACTGGAAATGACGCAAAACTCCATGAGACTGCACTGGAGCGCTAAGGAAGTGGACGAGAAGTTGCACTACATCATGCACTCGATTCACGAGCAGTGCACACAGTACGGCCAGCAGGCCGACGGCTACATCGACTACGTGCGCGGAGCCAACGTGGCTGGCTTCATGAAAGTAGCCAACGCCATGATGGCCCAAGGCATCGTATAGCCGAAGGAGCAAAAGAGACAGGTCTTGCCAGCCAACAACACAGACGAGGCAGGACCTGTCAATAAAATTGAGTGAAACATTATAGATATATAAAAGCGCTTAGCCTGCTTGTGCTAAGCTTTTTGGCAATGAGTCTTACCCCTGTGGAAGCACAAACGCACAGGGGGAAGGCTACGTATTACTCTAAAAAAGCCACCGGCACACGTACTGCCAGTGGCGAACGCTTGCATCACGACAGTCTGACGTGTGCCCATCGCACATATCCTTTCGGCACCATCTTGAAAGTGACCAATCTGAGAAACGGCAAGGAAGTGCTGGTAAGGGTCACTGACCGCGGACCATTCTCCCGCGGGCGCATCATTGACTTGAGCTATGGTGCCGCCAAAGCCTTGGGCATGCTCTCACAGGGCGTGGCGATGGTAGAGGTGCAACGTGCCGACACACCCCGCATCCCCTATCGTGATAATCCAGAAGAGGAGGAAACGGGACTGCCAGCCTTCGAGTTTGATTTCGGACAGGTCACCTCCGAGCTTCTCCCGAAACCGAAAACGCCTACGCTGAAAGCACCTCCCAAGAGAGGAGTCAAGCTGAAGGTTTCCCCACACGAGCCATAATCCGGGCCAATGTCTTTCAGCCCTGTCCTCACCTAAAAGCCGGGGAATAGTCCACACGATGCATCAAAAGAAAAGACGACTGCGTTTTCTCTCTTGATGTGAAAGTACAGTCTGTCTACACGAAAAGGCTACGCCTACTTGCACAAGAATTTCTTGGCTTTCTTCACAACAACACCACGATAGCTGTTGTTCACTGGCAGTCCAGTGAGGGTATAGGACGGCGATGTCGTCGTGTTGTCAATATGAGCAAGTCCTATGCCCGATGGCGAAACGAGGCTCACCAACAGGCGTGTCGCGCTGAGGCGTCGCACAGCCAACTCATATTGTCGGCCTCCCTCGTCCTGCAGGTCAATGGTCGTGGGCAATACGCCGTCGGTCTTCTCCACAACAAAACTCATATTCCAGTTACGCTCAATGTCTGTCTTTTTCACATGGAGAGTAAGGTGAGAGAGCGAGTCGTTGGTCTCATAGGAGAAGGTGAGCTCACGACGTGCCTCCCAGAAGTCACCATAGTCCTCAAAATTGAACAGTCCTACGGCGCTTCGGTCCATCGAGTCCACCAACATCTTTTCGGCCTCCATCTTCCACTCTCTGTTGGGATGAATCAGCACCACAGCGGGTGCGTAGTTACGGCGCAGTTTGTTCAGGAGAGTAAGCCATACGGCCGGCTTCTGCCGCCAGTTGGTTGAGTCCATTTTTCCAGCTGCGGTATTGAAGACATCGGAGAAGTGAAGCGGAATCTGCAGCACGGTGGTCTGTCTGCCTGTCCAATCGTTCCGCTCGCGTTCAAAGAACGGGAACTCCGACAGCACCTCTGGCGACGTGTAGCACGACGAGAAGCTATAGCCACCCTCCGCCTCGGCCTCGGGAATATTGTCGTTGACGCAAAGGTGACCCGAACGGAATGAACGCACCTGGTTGTTAAGGTCTGCTTGAAGAATCTGCTTAGACAACACCACTTCGCCCCAGGTCGACCCATCTGTGGTTATCTTGGTTTCCATATCATGATGGGGATGATACGCCTCACGGGTGGTGACAGTGAGCGGGAAACGCTCCGTCCGGTTAAAGTCAGGGAAGTGTCCGATGGAGTGACTACCCACCGTATGACCAGCAGCCAACAGGAGCTTGGCTTTTGCAATGCTCGCGGAGTCGTAGAACGCTGACAGGTAGCCTTTGTCGCGATAGTAATGTACGGTGAGGAAAAAGTGGCTGTGCAGTCCGAGCCCAGCCTCATAGTCGGACATGAAATGCATGCTGTCATAGGCCGTACGCGAGTCGCAGTCGTGGGTGGGAATAAGCACGGACTCATAATTGCCCGGTATGGTATGCTTCCACACGGCCAGTCCACGCTGCCTCACCACTGCCGCACGTACGAACAACGGGAAGGCATCGGCTGAAGGCTCGTAGCCATTGCTTCCCACACGTTGCGCATGAAAATCTTTATTGAGTTGGTTGCGCTGGATGACGTCTCGCCAAGCCACACCAAACAGATACACTCTGCCCAGGCCCAAAGGATGACAGGCCACCGCAGTCTCACCGTTACTGAACACCGCCATCGCCTGTGCCTCGCCAAGTTTGTAGCTGTATGTGGCAATTCCCTCAACGCCCATCCGGCCCAGCGAGACCGATTGTTCCTCAGGCGTGTCGACGTAAGCCAACTCATTCTTTCCCACGAGCAATGAGTCCCATCGGAAGGCCCAATTGTAACGGCTCATCTCTACGGAGCGGATGCCATACAACGACTTTAAGGGTTCTTCAGCCACCTTGCAGGCGGGCGACAGGAATATGCCGCCTTGCCCTACCCATGCACGGATAGCAGCAACCTCACCGGCCGTAAACGTCGAGTCGGTGACGGGAGAAGAGATAAGCAGGGCATCGCTCACCGACAGTGCAGAGTCGAGCGATGCGGTAACGGCAAACGGGAAACCGGCCAACTCGAGCATATAGCGTGCTGAATAGACATTGCGACCGGACGAACCATTCTCGTCCTCACCATTGCGCTGGGTGATGTCAAGCAACGTGACGGTCTTGGGCGACCGGCGCTGCGCCCGTCCGTTAAACGGCAGCATCAAGATAGCAATCAGCATAAGCAGAAGCGATCTCTCCACTGAAGAAAACATGGTTGATCGTGTAGTTAATATCGCATTCTTATCGTTCATTGTTCGCATAGTTGAAGACTCTATTACTAATCGATTGATGACCTTTGCAAAGACACGCCATCTTATCATACGGCACAAGGCGGGACAAGCTGTACACGCCGCACATCGGCAATAGCCTGTTGCTTAGGCTTTATTTCAGGAACGCCTTGATTTGTTCAAGCGACTGCTGTTGCTCCTCGTACCTGAAGCCATGCCCAGCACCAGGAATGACGTGAAGTCGCGCATTCTTGTATAGCTTTACTGCCCGGCGCGTATCCTTCATGGACACAACTGCATCGGCATCACCTTGAACTATGAGTACAGGCTTAGGGTATCGCTTGCAAGCCTTGAAGATATCTATGTTGCGCAACTGCATGAAGAAACGCCGTCCTAACGGTACGTTCCACAGGCGTGTGGTATCGGGGATGTCTGTCACTTTCGGGTAGCGATGGTTCCAATTATCAGGAATACAAAGGGCTGGGAACACAAGAACCAATTTCGAAATCTGGTGCGGAATATGGGCTGCCGTCATGGCGGAGACAAAACCACCCTGACTCTCACCTATGAGTACGATATGGTCAGCGTCTACATCAGGCTGCTGCCGAAAGTAACGCACGATAGCCTCAACGTCGCTTTGTTCATCAAGAACAGACATGTTCATCGTGTTGGCGTCGCTACGGCTATAGACTGATCCACATGGGAAGTCGAATGCATAGCACTGGTAGCCAAGGTCGTTCAATGTCTTGAAATAGGAGTAACCGACAGCATGAGTCCCGTTGAAACCATGGGCAATAATAGCCACCGGTTGTTTACGTCCGGTATAACGTGGCTTGCTGAGGATGCCATAGATGTGCCGGTTGCCGTTTTCTATCCAGAAGCTCTCAAAGTTCTTGTTGGCCCGCTTGATGGCATCCACGAGCGCGGGCTGCACCCATTTCATGTCATGCGCACCGTCGTTGACATACATCGAGAAAGGTATGTCTTGAGTGCGAAAGGCTTTGGCCAAATCCATGTTTGCGCAAAGCGTAAAGTCGTGGTCGCCCACACGAATATTCCAGTCCACTTGCTTCCATGCCTTTACCTGTGCCTCACTACCGTTTTCCACGGTTGTAATGGGGTTGTTGTCGGCAATGGTTGTCTGGCGCCATTCAGCTGAAGGGTCATTCTTCAGGAAGTCAAGCGGCTGACGGCGCAGATACCCTGAGATGTCATAGACCATACTGAACTTTTCCGGATGGTGCACCCCATAGACGGTCGCGGCTCCGCCGCCCATGGAGAAACCGGCAATGGCACGGCCGCCCTTGTCAGTTCTCACGCGGTAAGTCTTTTCTATATATGGTATGAGCTCCTTGAAGAAATAATCCTCATACTGCCAGTCAGGTGCACCAGCCTTTCCTATAGTAGTATTGAAGTACATCATGTGCTGCCGATTACCCTCAGGACAGACGATAATCAAATCCTTGACAGCACCAGCATCAATAAGGCTGTCGGTCACCTGGGAAAGATGGTTGAAATGCTCGAAGTCTGTATTCGAGCCGCCACCACCATGCATCAGGTAGAGCACAGGATAGCGTCGCAGTGAGTCACTCTCATAGCTACCGGGCAGATAGATGGAATAGTCGCGCTCCGTGATGCCATTCAGAAGTCTGCAAGGCATCTTCAGCGACAGGAACTTGCCCGGGTGCTGCTTGAAATTCTTGGCTTTCACCTCCCAACCTGGATAGTCTTTCAAGTCACCTTTCAAAAAGACATTGGCATTGCCCTTCTTCCCTTTCAATTGCCAGTCGAGCCAATCAATAACCAAACGTGCGTAGTCACCACCATACTTCTCATGGTAAGTACCGCCGTGTCCGGAGGCTGGATGATTGGCGAGTGCCACCGGCACATGGTGGATTCTGGCGTAATCCATCTGAGCATTCTCGTAAGCCACGTCCTTCGGGCCGCCAACAACATAGAGTATGGGACCATGGACATTGGGCAACGACTCCTTGCTGGCTCCTGCCATCTCCATATCGCCCATCCCCGCGTTCAGCATCAGATATGTCTTCAGACGAGGGTCGGCTGCATTGGCAAGCACCTGAGCCCCACCACAAGAGTGACCGGCTGCGGCAACTCTGTTGGGATCTACATTCTGATAATAGTCACTTCCCTTGGTGCGACTTTGTTCCACAATCCAATCCAGACCACGCTTGAGTTCCGACGAGGCCGTGTGCCGCTCAGGACGGTCATTACGCTTGTCTTGCATTTCTCCCACAGCCACCACTACATATCCATGCGATGCTATCTCCGTGAGCATTCGCTCATAACCTATGCTTGTGTCAGAGCATCCGCCATTCCCAAACAGCAAAATGGGAACTGCTCCCTGACGGGCATGAGTGTACATAAAGTCCTTCGGACGATAGATGACAAAGTCGGGCAGACCCTCTTCTTTAACGGCTATTGCTTTGAACATGCCAGAGCCACCATCGTCTATGACTTTGGTTTTGACAGGCCCGGCTGTCAAAGTTAGTACGCTCATTAGGAAAAATAATAAACTCAAGGCAATTCGTTTCATATTTGTTTTCTTTTAGTTCCATCTGCAAAATTACAAAAAAATATATGTCTGTATGTACGCTCACGTAACAAAGAGTTGAAATAACGTAAAGCCTGCCCGTCCAAGGCCTCACAACGTCTCTTCCGGTAATGGCGTACATGGTGAGTGTCGTAACAGCATAGGCACGAAAATCAATGCTGCCTTCCGCCGTCAATGAAGTGTTGACGTCAGAGGGCAGCAGCAAAACACATATAATTAGTTATTTAATCGTAGGCACGTTGAATTCCGTCACTTTAGAGATAGACTTGTCGCCTTGCACGACGCTCAGGCAAATCTTGGCCACGCCGTCTTTCAGACGGTTGTCGGCCTTGACCAGAGCGGTATAGCGCACGCCGCTGTTAGGCTGCAACTGCTCCACATGCATATTGGGCGAGATGATGATATGGCGGTTGTTATTGGCCTCTATCACCGTCGGCACAATGTCGTACAGCGTTTGTTTGCCCCGGTTGAAGATTTCGAAGATCACCTTGCACATCTCTCCGCGTTGTATCTTTCCATCCTGATTGTCATCGACGAAGCGTGCATTTTTGATCTCTATGTACGGAGTATACTTAAGATTGCCCGCTAAGTTTTCCACACTCGACTGCATCGGCATTGAGACCGTAGGCTGCTGTGCACTGTAATTGCCCGTGTAGTCAGAACCGTTGAAGTTATAGATACGGTCATCTCCCCCGTTGTTGGGATCGAAGACGGGACCTTGTTCTGATGACGCGGTATTGCTGTCGTAGCCCTGATAGCTGCCCTGCTGATTGCGCCGCTCACGTGCCGCCTGACGCTCTGCCTTGTCTTGACGGTATTGTGCCAGGTCGTCTTCGCGCTGTTGCTGCGCATGCTGGTCGGCAGCGTTGCCTACAGCAGCGCCAACGATGGCGCCACCCACCATACCGGCCAACGTGCCGACATCGGAGCCACGAGGGCCACCGGCGATTCCACCGATAGCTGAACCAAAGATACTTCCCAATGTGGTGCCCGTATAGGCACCCATTCCGGTATAAGTGTCGCAACTGCTCAACAAGAACAATGCCGACATCACGACAACCAATGACTTTTTCATAATTGCTCGTTTAAATAATCTGCTACAAAAATAGGGGAAAAAAGCCAATAGCACTGGTTTTTTCTCCTATTTTAACGTAGGGATTTCCCTAAGATAGAGCGCAGCAACCGGATGTCAAAGCGGTCTTCCCTCAAAATCCTCAATGATTTTACGCCATTCGGGGGTGAAAGGCACGGTTTTTTCCTCCTTCACATGGAACAGCACCATGATGGTCTGTCCCACGCATTTCACCTCACCGTCCTTGGCACCAACAAGCCGTTGCTGGAACGTGAAACTGCTATGGCCGATGCGCACGATGGCGGACTCAACATTGACCAATTCCTCTCTGGTGAAGACTTGGTGCATGAAATCGGCCTCAAGGTGCACGGTGACGATGGCGCACTGATCAACAAGGTCGGGACATACCTTGCGAAAGTAATCCATCTTCGCCGTGTCATAGTATTGGAAGTACATAGTGTTGTTTACATGACCAAACGCATCGGCATCCATCCATCTGAGTTGGATGGGCATGACATGATGATATTCAATTTCAGGATAGCTCATACTTTCGATTTTATTAAGACTACACAAAGGTATGACATTTCACCGAGATACCGTTACTTTTAGTCTATAAACATTCACCTACATTTCCTTAATTATCCTCTGTCCTTCTTCCACCGCCTTCATATTGAGCGGTATGAGATGATGGTGACGCTCGGGCAGTGTCTTGTAGAGTGCTTTCTGCAAGCCATCGGTACTAACGATGGGACACACCTTGAGCAATCCTCCGAGCACAATCATGTTGAACACCTTAGCGTTCTGCATCTCGGCAGCTTTATCCATGGCATCAATGCGGTAGATGGAGATGTCATCACGCTGTGGCCGTTGAGCAATGCCGTAGCCGTCGTAGATCAGTACACCTCCCGGCTTCACCTTGGGCATGAACTTGTCGAGTGAGGGTTGGTTGAGTACGATGGCGACATCGTACTGGCTGAGGATGGGCGACGAGATACGGCTGTCGCTCACGATAACCGTCACGTTGGCCGTTCCGCCACGCTGTTCCGGTCCGTAGGCAGGCATCCAGGTCACCTCCTTGCCCTCCATCAGTCCGGAATAAGCAAGAATCTTACCCATCGACAGCACTCCCTGGCCGCCAAAGCCCGATATAATAATTTCTTTCTTCATTGTTTTCTGTTTAAGTCTTTCGTGACGAAGCTACTTCAGCCCTGTCGTATCCTTGAAGTCGCCTTTATGGTACTCCTCAAACATGTACTGCCTCATCCACTCGTTGGCCTTGACGGGTGACAGATGCCAGCCGCTACTGCACGTGGAGACGATTTCGACAAGCGACGAACCAAGTCCTTTCATCGATGCCTCAAAAGCCTTGCGGATGGCTTTCTTGGCTTTGGCGATCGAGGCGACGGTGTCGACACTCTGACGTGTCACATAGCAGGTGCCACGCAAGTGGGCTGCCAACTCGGTGATGTTGAGCGGATAGCCATGCAGTTCTGGGTCGCGGCCATAAGGACAGGTGGTCGTCTTCTGTCCTATCAGCGTGGTTGGGGCCATCTGTCCACCCGTCATACCATAGATGGCATTGTTGATGAAGATAATGGCGATATGCTCTCCCCGGTTGAGTGCATGGATGGTCTCGGCCGTACCAATACACGCAAGATCACCGTCGCCCTGATAAGTAAACACCAGGCGGTCGGGCCACAGCCGTTTGATACCCGTTGCTACTGCGGGAGCCCTGCCATGAGCGGCCTCCTGCCAGTCGATGTCAATATAGCGGTAAGCGAAAACCGCACAACCTACGGGCGACACGCCGATAGCCTTGTCTTCCATGCCCATGTCGGCGATGACCTCTGCCACCAGCTTGTGTACCACACCATGGCTACAGCCCGGACAATAGTGCATCGGCACGTCATTCATCAGTACCGGTTTCTGATAGACCTTGTTCTCCGGCGCAATGATCTTGTTTCTCTCTATATCTTCAGTTGTCATGTTGTTCCAATCTTGCTATTAGTTCGTCTACTATTTCCGCAGGCTCTGGCACGATACCGCCCAGTCGGCCAAAGTGGCTGACGGGTGCCAGGCCGTCTACAGCCAGCCGCACGTCCTGTATCATCTGTCCGGCATTGATCTCTGCCACCAGTATATGTCGCTTGCCCCGTGCCATCTCAGCGAGAGCCTTGCTGGGGAATGGCCACAGGGTGATGGGACGGAACAGTCCGGCCTTGATGCCCTGCTCACGGGCCAGCTCTACACTCTTCTCGGCAATGCGCGCCGCACTGCCAAATGCCACTATCAAGCAGTCGGCATCGTCGCACTGCTCCGTCTCGTAGCGTACTTCTTTCTGTTCGACCTCACGGTACTTTGCCTGCAGATGAAGGTTGCGCTGTTCCATAACCTCCGGCTTCAATTCGAGAGACGTGATGATGTTGGGACTACGGTGATGCGTGCGTCCTGTCGTGGCCCACGGGCACTCTTTGAGGATCTGCTCCTCGGTGCGTCTTGGCTTTACCGGTGGCAGTGTCACCTTCTCCATCATCTGTCCAATGACACCATCGCTGAGGATCATGACGGGATTGCGATAGCGGAAAGCCAGCGTGAAAGCCAGGTCGACGAAGTCGGCCATCTCCTGCACTGAGGCCGGTGCCAGCACGATGACATTGTAGTCACCATTGCCACCACCCCGTGTGGCCTGAAAATAATCGCTCTGACTGGGCTGGATGGTGCCCAGTCCGGGACCACCGCGCTGCACGTTGACAATGACTCCGGGAATCTCAGCACCTGCCATATAGGCGATGCCTTCCTGCATGAGCGCAATGCCCGGGCTTGATGAGGTGGTCAGCACACGTTTGCCGGCGCCCCCACCGCCATAGAGCATATTGATGGAGGCCACCTCGCTTTCGGCCTGCACGACCACCATGCCCGTTGTTTCCCAGGGCTTGAGGGCAGATAAAGTCTCAATGATTTCCGTCTGGGGCGTGATGGGATAGCCGAAGAAGCCGTCGGCCCCACAGCGTATGGCAGCGTGGGCAAGTGCCTCGTTGCCTTTCATAAGGGTTACTTCCTGTTCCATGATTACTTCGTATTTTTTTCGGCCGTCACGGGGTCAGCCACGTTAATTCTCTTGCGATACACCGTGATACAACCGTCGGGACAGACAATGCCACAAGAGGCACAGCCTATACAATCGGCCGGCCGCACTGCCTCCACATAAGGATAGCCATGGGCATTGACCTTGCGGGCAGCTAAGTCGATGACCTGCTTGGGGCATGCCACCACACACAGCGTGCAACCTTTACAGCGGTCGACATCCACTACAATGGCACCAATCGTTTTGTTCATAATTCTCTTATTGGGTTGAATGGTTGTTATTAGAAGGTCATCCCCGCCAATAATGGGCGGTTATGGATTGTAGATGTCCTTACAATAAAAATTCATAATATCTTCCAACATCTGCTCCGCCGTCGCCCCCGGTCCCTCCGGATCGAGTTGCGCCGCCTGGAGATAACAGTTCATCGCGGCGGGAAAGTCACCACGGCGACGATGTTCATTACCTTGCTTGTAATATTCCTCAGCAGTCATTATTTATTTTTGTCTCATTAGTCGACTGCCAGCCACTGACGCGTCATACAGACCAGCAGTGGCGGCAGTCCCAATGAGGTTTACACTCTATAGAGCAGGCCGTTTCTCAAGTCGTCGCTGGCCGTGGCCTTGATTTTTACATGCAACTTCTTGCCCGTGGCGTTGAACGGCAACTGCGAAACGAAACGGTAATAACGCGGGCGCTTGAAGTTGGCAATATCAGGACTGTCCTTGCAGAACTGATCGAGCTCCTCGGCGGAGAGCGTGGCGTCGTCGCGCACGACATAAGCGGTCACTACCTGACCGCGCATCTTGTCAGGTACGGAGGTCACCATGCAGTCTTTCACCTTTGGGTTTTTGTTGAGCACGGCCTCAATCTCTGTAGGATAGATGTTCTCACCCGAAGAGATGATCATGTCATCCTTACGTCCAAGAATGGTGATATACTGGTTTTCATCCCATGTGGCCAGATCACCCGTATAGATGAAACCTTTATAGTATTTCTTTTCAGTCTCCTCGGGATTGTTGAAGTACTGATAAGGCGACTTGGCGGGCGAACTGATGATAACCTCACCGGTTTCTCTGCCGTCGGTGGCCACCACCTCGTCAGGGTCAGCACGATGGTCATCGTAGATCTTCACAACGCGCACATCGTCGTCGACCATCGACGCGCCGGCCGTTCCAGCATACTGCGGGAGGTCGAACGGACGGAGGAAGGTGTTCCACAATGTCTCCGTCGTGCCATAGCCATTGTAGATGTTAGGCGTCAGCACACGTTGATATCGCAGGCAGGCGCCACGCTCCAAGGGTGAGCCCATGGTGATGATGCCCGTCAGCGTGGACAGGTCGAAGCTTTGTTGCTCCTGAGCATCGGCCAGTTCCTCAAGTACGGTTGGCACACCAATGACGAACGTAATCTTATAGCGGGAGATGTACTTTAGAGTGGTCACGGCGTCGAACTTATCCATCACCACCAGACAAGCGCCGGCATAGAATGTCGGGCAGGGTCCTCCGCAGTGAACACCACCACGATGGAACCACGGCGTGGTGTTCATGGTCACGTCCTTGAAGTTCATAGGGAAGTGGATCATGATGTCGTGGGCCGACAGCACCTCGTTGATGCTCGTCAAAGGCACCCCCTTGGGATGACCGGTGGTACCGGAGGTATAGAGACGCGTAGTCTCGTCGTAGATATTATAGTCACCCTCGACCTCCGGCTCACTGTCGTCACAGTCTCTTACATAGTCAGCATAAGAGATGACCTTGTCGTCGGTGTTGCCGTCGGCAACCACAATACGCTTGGGCTTGCAGCCGGCTATCTTGACGGCCTCGAGCACACCATCCTTGCGCTTGCTGTCGCAGAGGATGACCATAGGCCGGGAGTCGCGGATATTTTGTGCCAGCTCACCCGGACTGAGACGGAAGCCAACAGGACTCATCACGCCATGCAGCTTTTGGGGAGCAATGTAGGCGAAGGCAAACTCCGGACAGTTGGTAGTCTGTACCATGATGACGTCGCCACGGCCAAAACCATCCTGCTGAAGGGCATGACACAGACGATTGCAGGCCGCATTCAACTCACGATACGTCCAACGGATGTCATGGTGGGGCTCTATCATGGCCAGCTTATTGGCATAGCGCCTCACATTGCGCATGAAGCCTTCTATCCATGTGTAATGGCTTTCAAAGATACGCTGAAATTGTGATTTGTCTGATGTTGTCATAATAAATTGCACTTTAAACTTTCTTGTGCAAAAATAGTATTAACGGCGGTTTATGTCCAAATAAAATCAGTTTAAGTTACCGAAGCGTTCTTTTTTGGCGACGAAACGTCATTGCAATTTAAGCATTTTGCACACACTGAAAAGCATTGTGCAATCGTCACCGACTACTTCATCCACTCCATGATTTCCTTCCGTCGGTCGCGGCTGACAATGATGTCGGGGAAGTCATTGCCATAGAGGATCAGCCTTATTTTACCATTGCTCAGGCGCTCAGTGCCTTTGATCTGGTCGTGTGGAATGATGAACTTGCGGTTAACCTGACAATACTGCCTCGGATTGAGTTCACGGGCGAGTTCGCTGAGGGGTTTGTCAATGGCATACGACGTGTCGTCGAGAAGATGAATATAGGTAGTCTTGTGGTCGGACACGACGTAGCGCACCATTGCCATGGGCACGCGTCGCTCCCCACTATAGGTCTTCACCATAAAACAATGACGGTGGCTGTCGTCCTTGTCCAGGTCGAGGAAGAGCTGACGATGGTCGTAATGCTCCAGACGGGCCGCGCGACGCAAGGCTTCCGCCAACTGATCCTCGTCAATGGGCTTAAGCAGGTAGGAAAGGCTGTTGAACTCAAAGGCTTTCAGCGCATGTTCCTCATAAGCTGTGGTAAAGATGATCGGCACATAGTCGGGAGCGTAGCTGAGCGCATCAAAGCTCAGACCATCGTTGAGCCGGATGTCAGCAATGATCAGGTCGGTGTCGTCGTGGGTGGAAAGATAGAGCCGCCCCTCCTCCACCGTCGTGATGGGGCCTATAACATTATAGTCCTTGTTCAACTCCTGCAGCTCGTGGCAGAGCAAATGGAAATTGAATATCTCGTCTTCGAAAATGAGGATGTTCATTGCTTGATCAATGGAAGTTTAACCCTAAAGTACTTGTCATCGCTGTCCACCTCGATATTGCGATTGAACAGCAACAGCATGGTTTCATCCATATAGGTTAGGCCCATGTGTGTAGACTCGCCTTCTGAGAGAAGCGGGAGACGGTTGTTGGTGACGATGAGCCATTCCCCGTCGGTAGAGAAATTGATCTTCAGCTTCTTCTCCGGAGTATGCACATTGTGCTTAATGGCATTCTCCACCAGTCCCTGTAAGGCAAGAGGGGGCAACGGATAGCCCTTAAGACGGCGAACCTCACGGCTGATATGCAGTTCCAGACAATCGACATGGCGCGTGCTCATCAACTCAAAATACTGACGCATCATGGCAAGTTCCTTCTCAATGGGCACGGTGTATTCGTCACCGTAGTAGAGCAGATAGCGATACATCTCAGCAATCCTACGCAAGAAGGTCACAGCCTCCTTGGGCGAGGTGATGACCAGACTCACGGCAACGCTCAGGCTGTTGAACAGAAAATGCGGCGTCACCTGTCTGCGAAGCTTCATCAGCCGCAAGTCTCGCCGCAAACGATCTATTTCCTTGTCCTTTTCGTCTTTAATCATACAAAATAAGCAATATAGAGCACAAAATTACCAAATAAATGCTACATCGCAAATGATTTTGCCATACGATTTTTACAAAGCAGTATCAGAACTAACGGATGCTATCGGGTAAAGCATAGACTGAATAAGCAAAAATTAGAGGAGAACCTGCAAAACAGTTAGATGAACGCTCATCATAGAAGCAAACATATATCCAACAAAAACAAGAAAAGGGCTGCGTCAATGCAATATATTGATGCAGCCCTTTATCAATTAAGAGTACTTATACAGTGTAGAATTATTCAGCCTTAGGAGCCTGCTCGGCGGGAGTCTCAGCAGCGGGTGCTTCAGTAGCCTCTGCCTTAGCAGGTGCTTCTGCAGCAGTCTCAGTAGCAGCGTCAGCCTTCTTTGTGCTGCGACGGCTACGGCGAGTCTTCTTCTCAGCCTTAGCGGTCTTAGCCATATTCTCATCGAAGTCGACAAGCTCGATGAAGGCCATAGGAGCAGCGTCTCCCTGACGGTTACCCAGCTTGATAATACGAGTGTAGCCACCGGGACGGTCAGCAACACGGGCAGCAACTTCACCAAAGAGTTCCTTCACTGCATACTTGTCCTGCAGATAACGGAACACAACACGACGGCTGGTGGTGGTGTCGCTCTTTGAGCGGGTAATCAGAGGCTCAACATACTTCTTCAGAGCCTTAGCCTTTGCGAGGGTCGTAGTGATTCTTTTGTGCATGATCAGGCTAGTTGCCATATTGGCGAGGAGGCTAGCACGATGAGATGCAGTACGGCCCAGATGGTTGAATTTCTTATTATGTCTCATTTTTGTTTGTAATCATTAATTGGACAGTTGAACGCATCCGTTAGGTGGACTTATTCCTTATCCAGTTTATACTTTGAAATGTCGGTACCAAACGACAGATTCAGACTCTCGAGCAAATCATCAAGCTCTGAGAGCGATTTCTTACCGAAGTTACGGAACTTCAGGAGGTCGGTCTTCTGATACTGCACCAGGTCGCCCAACGTCTCAACATCGGCAGCCTTCAAGCAGTTGAGGGCACGCACACTGAGGTTGAGATCAGTGAGCTTAGTCTTCAACAGCTGACGCATGTGCAGAACTTCCTCATCAAACTCCTGGTTGCCATCCTGGTCGGGATTCTCGAGTGTGATCTTCTCGTCAGAGAACAACATGAAGTGATAGATGAGAATTTTAGCGGCTTCCTTCAGCGCATCCTTCGGGTGAATGGAACCGTCCGTTGTGACTTCAATGATGAGATTGTCGTAGTCGGTCTTCTGCTCGACACGGGTGGGCTCAACACTGTATTTCACGTTGCGGATTGGGGTGTAGATAGAATCGATGGGAAGTACATTGACATCTGTGCAGAACTGACGATTTTCATCAGCCGGGACATAGCCACGACCTTTGTTGATAGTCAGATCCATCTGGAACGATGCCTTGGAGTCTAAATGACAAATCACCAAATCAGGGTTTAACACTTCAAATCCAGTCAGATACTTACCGATATCACCAGCCTTGAATTCGGTAGAATTCTCAACGGTGATACTAACTTTCTCGTTCTCGAATTCGTCTACTACTTGCTTGAACCTCACTTGTTTGAGATTCAAGATGATGTTGGTAACATCCTCTTTTACGCCGGGAACGGTTGAGAACTCATGCTCCACACCACTGATACGCACAGTGTTGATGGCAAAGCCCTCAAGGGACGAAAGAAGGATGCGGCGCAGGGCATTACCGATGGTAACGCCGAAGCCTGGCTCGAGAGGGCGGAACTCAAACTTTCCGTAGTGGTCGTTGGCCTCCAGCATCACAACTTTATCAGGTTTTTGAAATGCTAATATCGCCATGAAATAAATGATTTTTATTGTTTTGAGTACAACTCAACGATTAACTGCTCCTTGATGTTCTCGGGGATGTCATTACGCTCGGGCATGTGAAGATACTTGCCACTCTTGCTGTTCTCGTCCCACTCCAGCCAAGGATACTTGCTGTGATTGAAACCAGCGAGGGCGTTATCAATAACCTCGAGCGACTTAGCCTTCTCACGGACACCGACAATCTGGCCGGGCTTCACTGAGTAAGAAGGAATGCTAACGACCTTACCATCAACAGTAATGTGCTTGTGACCGACCAACTGACGAGCAGCGGCACGGGTAGGAGCGATACCAAGACGGAAGACGATGTTGTCGAGACGACTCTCAAGAAGCTGCAGCAGTGCCTCACCAGTAATACCATCCATGTTGGCAGCCTTATTGAAGAGGTTGTGGAACTGACGCTCCAGGACACCGTAGGTGTACTTAGCCTTTTGCTTCTCAGCGAGCTGCTGACCATACTCAGAGGTCTTGCGACGGCGGTCATTGCCATGCTGCCCTGGAGGGAAGTTACGCTTTGACAGTACCTTATCTGCACCGAAGATCGGCTCACCAAAACGGCGTGCAATACGAGATTTAGGACCTATATATCTTGCCATAATATAAATGCTTTACTATTGTATCTTTGGATTGTTATTACTTACACACGACGACGCTTCGGAGGACGGCAGCCGTTGTGTGGAAGCGGTGTGACGTCGACAATCTCAGTAACCTCAATACCAGCACCATGAACGGCACGGATTGCGCTCTCACGACCGTTGCCCGGACCCTTGACGAAGGCTTTCACCTTGCGGAGACCAAGACCATAGGCCACCTTTGCACAATCCTCTGCAGCCATCTGAGCGGCATAAGGAGTGTTCTTTTTAGAACCACGGAAACCCATCTTACCAGCA
Source organism: uncultured Prevotella sp. (assembly GCA_900319905.1). Lineage (GTDB taxonomy): Bacteria > Bacteroidota > Bacteroidia > Bacteroidales > Bacteroidaceae > Prevotella. Next base: position 39,535 of record ONQB01000022.1, read on the forward strand.
GATGACCAAGAAATAACCTGGCCCTCGTTGTTAGCAAGCGATACAATGATATTATTGAAACTGCTGTGTACATGCAACTGACCAGTAGCCTCAACCCTAACATTTCTTTTCTTATTAGATGTTGCTTTTGTCTTTGCCATAAATCGTTTCCTCCTCAGAATTACTTAGTAGCCTTCTTCTTGTTAGCAACAGTCTTCTTCTTTCCCTTACGGGTACGTGCATTGTTCTTGGTGCTCTGACCGCGAACAGGAAGACCATTACGATGACGAACACCACGATAGCAGCCGATATCCATCAGGCGCTTAATGTTCATCTGGATTTCTGAACGGAGGTCACCCTCCACCTTAAACTCAGCGCCGATAATTTCACGGATCTTAGCAGCCTGATCGTCAGTCCATTCACTGACCTTCAAGTCACGGCTCACGCCTGCTTTATCCAATATCTTTGCTGAACTACTTCGGCCTATACCATAGATATAGGTCAATGCGATCTCGCCACGCTTATTCTGGGGCAAGTCTACTCCAACAATTCTTATTGCCATTTAGTTGAAAAATTGAATAAATGTTTAAATAAATTGATGTCTAAATTGCGAAAAGCGTACAAAGTTAGCAATAATCTCTGTAACAAGATCATTGCAACCACATACTTTATGCAACTTTAACATTAGCCCTGACGCATCTTCATCTTAGGGTTCTTCTTGTTGATAACAAAAAGACGGCCCTTGCGACGAACGATTTTGCAGTCGGCTGAACGCTTCTTGATTGATGTTCTTGTCTTCATATCTTTAAGATATATAAAAAGTTACTTGTATCTAAACTCAATGCGACCTTTAGTAAGGTCATACGGACTCATCGCGACTTTAACCTTGTCCCCGGGAAGAATCTTGATGTAGTGAAGACGCATCTTACCAGAGATATTGGCTATAATCTGCACCCCATTCTCAAGCTCTACGCGGAACATAGCATTAGAGAGGCTCTCTATAACTGTTCCGTCTTGCTCAATTGCTGACTGTTTTGACATAAACTCTATACTTCTTAATTTACTATATCCTTAAACGACGATAAAATCTCAGACCTACCATGTCTGACTAATATGGTGTGCTCATAATGAGCAGCTGCCTGTCCATCAAAAGTAACTATACCCCAACGATCAGGCAATAGGCCAATCTCAGCCTTCCCCATGGTAATCATGGGCTCTATTGCTATGCACATGCCATCTTGCAGCAATGCACCCCTACCCTTTTTACCTACATTAGGTATGTAAGGGTCCTCGTGCATCTGACGTCCGATGCCATGACCTCCAAGACCAAGCACAACACCATATCCATGCTCTCGGGCGCACTGTGAGACAGCAGCACCAATGTCACCCACATGATGACCAGCCACTGCAACAGAAATTGCTTTTCGCAGACATTCAAGCGTAGTCTTCAACAGACTATCGATATGTTGGTCGACATGACCAACCTTGAATGTGTAACAGCTGTCACCATTGTAGCCATTAAGCAGGACACCGCAATCCACCGATACGATATCGCCTTCCTCAAGCACGTCATGCTCAGAAGGAATGCCATGTACAACGACATTGTTGACCGACGTACAGATTGAGGCGGGAAAAGGCCCTCCAAAAGGATTGGGGAAGTTCTTGAACGTTGGCGTAGCGCCATGATCGTGAATGAACTCCTCTGCGATATGATCCAATTGGAGGGTCGTTACACCTGGTCTAATATGTTTGCCTAACTCAGCGAGCACCTTACCAACAAGTTGGTTGGCCTGACGCATGAGTTGGATTTCATCTTCTGTCTTCAGGAATATAGACACTTCCAAAGACCAAATTAATATGCACTTACAGCTCCAGCCTTACGGGTATGACCTGAATTGAGCAGTCCGTCATAGTGACGCATGAGCAGGTAAGACTCTATCTGCTGCAGTGTGTCGATGACCACACCCACTGTGATGAGCAATGAGGTACCACCGAAGAACTGAGAGAAGGCCTGCTGCACATTGAGCAATCCAGCCAAAGCGGGCATGATAGCGATGAAAGCGATAAACAACGAACCCGGGAAAGTAATGCGTGACATGATCGTCTCGATATACTCAGCCGTGTCATGTCCTGGTTTGATACCAGGAATGAAGCCGTTGTTACGCTTCATGTCCTCAGCCATCTGCTGTGGATTGAGCGTAATAGCCGTGTAGAAGTAGGTAAAAGCAATGATAAGAATCACATAAACGATGTTGTAGAGCAAACTACGGTTGTCCATGAGATTACGTACCACCCAGCCGCTGTTGTCACTCTGATACTGAACGATAGCCAGTGGGATAAACATCAATGCCTGAGCAAAGATGATAGGCATCACATTGGCTGCGAAGAGCTTCAGAGGAATGTACTGGCGAGCACCACCTACCTGACGGTTACCAACTAGACGTTTTGCATACTGAACTGGAACTTTGCGAGTACCCTGTACCAAGAGTATAGACGCGCAAATAACAGCATAGAGAATGAGGATCTCAGCTATAAACATCACCAGTCCACCGCCAGAGATAGCAGTGAACCTTGAGCTCAACTCCTGCACGAAGGCCTGAGGCAAGCGAGCGATGATACCGATCATAATGATCAATGAGACTCCATTTCCAACTCCCTTGTCGGTAATACGCTCACCCAGCCAAAGGATGAACATACTGCCAGCAGCCAAGATAATTGTGGCAGGAATCATGAATACGCTCCAAGAGATGCCGCTGGCCAATGCTGAACCAGCCTGCATCTTAAGATTGATAAGGTAACTCGGTGCCTGGAAGACCAAGATAGCCACCGTGAGCACACGAGTATACCATTGTATCCGTTTCCTGCCACTTTCACCCTCGCGCTGCATCTTCTGGAAATAAGGTACGGCAACAGCGAGGAGCTGCATAACAATGGAAGCTGAGATGTAAGGCATAATTCCAAGTGCGAAGATAGACGCATTGGAAAATGCTCCACCGGAGAACATGTCCAACAGTGACATTAAGCCACCAGCGGTTTGCTTTTGCAGTTGATCCAGTTTAGCAGGGTCAATGCCCGGCAATACGACAAACGATCCAAAACGGTAGATAGCCGTAAACAAGAGAGTGATGAGGAGTCGCTGACGCAAATCCTCCACTCTCCAACAGTTCTTCAGTGTCTCAATTAATTTTTTCATTGTTAGATTTTAGTTGCATTACCACCGACAGCCTTGATAGCCTCTTCAGCAGTCTTTGAGAATGCGTTAGCTTCAACCTCAAGTTTAGCAGTCAACTTTCCTTGTCCAAGAATCTTGATGAGTTTCTTTCCGTTGGTCAGACCGGCCTCAACAAGCTCGTTCTTTCCAATCTTGGTCAGATTCTTCTCATCAGCAAGCTTCTGAAGGACATCAAGATTAACTGGGAAATATTCGACGTGGTTGATGTTCTTAAATCCAGCCTTCGGAACACGACGCTGCAGAGGCATCTGACCACCTTCGAAACCAATCTTTCTCTTATAGCCAGAGCGAGCCTTTGCACCCTTATGTCCACGGGTAGATGTACCGCCAAGTCCAGAACCCGGACCACGACCGATACGACGGCGAGAATGGGTTGAACCTTTGGCAGGCTTCAAATTATTTAATTTCATAATGATGTCTGAATTTAAAAGTTATTACTTTACAATCTCTACCAAATGATGCACCTTACGGATCATGCCAAGGTTGCTGGGAGTATCCTCAACCTCAACGACCTGAGAGATCTTACGAAGACCAAGTGCGATCAAAGTACGCTTCTGATCAACGGGAGCACCGATACGGCTCTTAATCTGCTTTACTTTAATTGTTGCCATTGTTTCTACTCCTTAATTAACCGTTAAACACTTTGTTCATCTCGATGCCGCGCTCTCCAGCTACCTGATAAGCGTCGCGCATCTGAGAGAGAGCGAGGACAGTAGCCTTTACGAGGTTGTGGGCATTGGAAGAGCCCTTGGACTTTGCAATCACGTCAGAGATGCCAGCGCTCTCAAGAACAGCACGCATAGCACCACCAGCCTTCAGACCGGTACCGGCAGCAGCAGGCTTGAGCAGCACATGGGCACCACCAAACTTGACTTCCATCTCGTGAGGCACTGTACCATTGAGCACAGGAACCTTGAAGAGATTCTTCTTAGCCGACTCAGTACCCTTGGAAATGGCGGCAGTAACCTCACCGGCCTTACCCAGGCCATAGCCAATCACGCCTTTGCCATCACCAACGACGACAATGGCAGCGAATGTAAAGGTACGACCACCCTTAGTAACCTTCGTCACACGGTTGATAGCAACCAGGCGGTCCTTCAATTCAGCGTCACTATTAACTCTTACTTTATTCATTGCCATGTTCGTTTAGAAATTAAGTCCACCTTTACGGGCAGCGTCGGCCAGAGCCTGCACGCGGCCATGATAGAGATAGCCATTACGGTCGAAGACCACTGTCTCGATGCCGGCAGCCTTGGCCTTCTCAGCCACGAGCTCACCAACCTTCTCAGCCTGCTGGATCTTAGGCATTCTTTCGAGACCTAAGGAAGAAGCCGAAGCCAATGTCTTGCCCTCAATGTCATTAATCACCTGAGCGTAGATTTGCTTGTTGGAGCGGAAAACGCTAAGACGAGGACGCTCAGCTGTTCCCTTGACGCTCTTGCGAATACGGAATTTTATCTTGATTCGTCTTTCTACTTTCTTTGTTGTCATAATCGTAAATCTTTATTAAAAAAATTACTTAGCGGCAGCTGTCTTACCAGACTTTCTGCGGATGACCTCACCCTTGAACAGGATACCCTTACCCTTATAAGGCTCAGGCATACGGAAAGAACGAATTTTAGCGCAAATAAGACCGAGCAACTGCTTATCGGCACTCTCAAGAATGATCAGAGGGTTCTGGTTTCTCTCAGACTTGGTCTCAACCTTCACCTCCTTAGGAAGCTGAAGGAAGATCGGGTGTGTGTAACCCAAAGAGAACTCAATGAGATTGCCCTGGTTGGAAACACGGTAACCTACACCGACAAGTTCCAATTCTTTCTTGTAACCCTCGCTGACACCGACAACCATATTGTTGACCAATGAACGATAGAGGCCGTGGAAAGCCTGTTTCTGCTTTGGATCAACAGTACTGTTTTCATCAATTTCGAAAACGATCTCGTTGTCTTTCTGAGTGAACTTAATAGAAGGATCAATCTTCTGAGAAAGCTCACCTTTGGGACCCTTGACAGTAACGACGTTTGATTTCTCGTCGAAGCTAACAGTCACTCCGGCAGGAATGCTAATTGGCAATTTACCTATTCTTGACATATCAAAACCTCCAATTAATAGACGTAGCAAAGAATTTCACCACCGATCTTCAGCTCGGCAGCTTCTTTGTCAGTCATTACACCCTTGGACGTAGACAGAATGGCAATGCCCAGTCCGTTAATAACTCTCGGCATGTCCTTGTAACCCGTGTAACGGCGAAGACCGGGAGTGGACACACGCTTCAAACACTTAATAGCGTTTTGCTTGGTTTGGGGATCATACTTCAAGGCAACCTTGATAGAACCCTGAGGACCATCCTCGATGAACTTGTAATTGAGGATGTAACCCTTCTCGAAGAGAATCTTGGTAATAGACTTCTTCATGTTAGACGCAGGAACCTCAACCACACGGTGATGAGCCATGATGGCGTTTCTGAGTCTTGTCAGATAATCTGCTATTGGATCTGTCATAAAATATAAAAAGTTTAATTAATCGGGACTACCCCGACAATATTAAATATGAGTTTCTGAGTTTGTAAGTTGATGAGTTTATAAGTTGTAAGTTGCTAAGCTTAGAAGTTGTTGAGCTCTGAAGTTTGATAGTTCCGGGTCCCACGTCGGAACGATCAATCTCTATGAGCTTAAAAACTTAAAAACAAATCAACTTAGGAACTTAAACTTACCAGCTTGCTTTCTTCACGCCGGGAATGAGACCCTGTGAAGCCATCTCACGGAACTGAATACGAGAGAGGCCGAACTGACGCATATATCCTCTTGGACGACCGGTGATCTTGCAACGGTTGTGCAGACGGATGGGGTCAGCATTCTTAGGAATAGCCTGCAGTTTGCGGGCAGCTTCATAAGCCTCAGCTGGATCTTCAGCGGTAGCGATGATCTTCTTCAAGGCAGCACGCTTCTCAGCATAATGTGCGATCAGCTTTGCACGCTTTACCTCGCGTGCCTTCATTGATTCTTTTGCCATATCTCATTAATCGTTTTTAGCGTTTTTGAACGGAAGACCGAAAGCCTTCAGCAAAGCATAGCCCTCTTCATCGGTGGCAGCACTGGTAACGAAAGTGATGTTCATACCCTGGATGCGGTCCACCTGATCGATGTTGATCTCTGGGAAGATGATCTGCTCGTCAATACCCAGTGTGTAGTTGCCACGGCCGTCAAACTTGAAGTTGATACCCTTGAAGTCGCGGATACGGGGCAGTGCGATACGCACCAGACGCTCGAGGAACTCGTACATGCGCTCACGGCGGAGGGTAACCATCACACCGATAGGCATTTTCTTACGAAGCTTGAAGTTGGCGATATCCTTTCTTGAATAGGTTGCCACGGCCTTCTGACCGGTGATGGCAGTCAGCTCGTTCACAGCTACGTCGATAATCTTCTTATCCTGAGTAGCACCACCAAGACCCTCATTGATGACAATCTTCTCCAGCACAGGAATCTGCATGGCTGAAGTGTAGTTGAACTGCTTCTGCAGGGCAGGAGCAATCTCCTCCTTATACTTTTTCTTTAACTGTGCTGTATCCATTACTTAATCTCCTCCCCTGACTTTTTAGCGATTCTGGTAACCTTCTTGCCCTCACGCTTGATAGCGATACGGGTAGCCTTGCCGCTCTTAGGATCGATAAGACTCAAATTAGAGATATGAATAGGAGCCTCCTGCTTCACGATGCCTCCCTGAGGATTCTTAGCTGAAGGCTTAGTGCTCTTGGAGACCATGTGTACTCCCTCAACGATGGCGCGGTTCTCATCAACCAACACCTTAAGCACCTTACCCGTCTTGCCCTTGTCGGCTCCGGCAATGACAATTACGGTATCGTCTTTCTTAATATGTAACTTACTCATTAGTTGAAATCAATTTATAAATTAAAGAACCTCAGGAGCCAAAGACACGACCTTCATGTTGACACCACGCAGCTCACGGGCAACAGGGCCGAAGATACGGCTGCCACGCAGCTCACCTGCATTGTTGAGCAACACGCAAGCATTGTCATCGAAACGAATGTAGGAGCCGTCGGGACGACGGATTTCCTTCTTAGTGCGAACGACCAAAGCCTTAGATACCGCACCCTTCTTCAGATCACTTGATGGGAGCACATTCTCGACAGCAACGACGATGACGTCACCCACACTTGCATAACGACGGCCAGTACCACCCAGAACGCGGATGCACATTGCCTCACGGGCGCCGCTGTTATCACACACTGTAAGTTTTGTTAATGCCTGTATCATAATTACTTAGCCTTTTCAACGATTTGTACTAATCTCCATCTCTTAGTTTTAGACAGAGGACGAGTCTCCATGATTTGTACGGTATCACCTACGTGAGCCTCATTTTTCTCGTCATGAACATGGTACTTCTTTGTCTTCTGGACAAACTTACCATAGATGGGGTGCTTCTCCTTGAACTTAGACGCAACAACGATGGTCTTGTCCATCTTGTCGCTCGTAACAACACCCTGTCTGACCTTTCTTAAATTTCTTGTTTCCATCTGGGTAATCATTATTTATTAAGTTCTCTTTCACGAAGCACTGTTTTCATACGTGCGATGTCGCGACGTGCCGCCTTAATCTGTGACGGATTCTCAAGTGGGGAGATCTGATGGTTGAGCTTCATCTGCTTGTAAGCTGCCTCAGCCTGGCCCAGCTTCTCGCGCAAGTCCTTGTCGGCGAGTTCTGTTATTTCTTTAATCTTCATAATTAAGCGTTTTTATCGTAGTCACGTCTTACAACGAACTTTGTCTTGACAGGCAGCTTCTGAGCTGCAAGGCGGAGAGCCTCCTTAGCGACGTCAAAGCTCACACCCTCTACTTCGAAGAGGATACGGCCCGGAGTCACAGGAGCTACCCATCCAGCGGGATCACCCTTACCTTTACCCATACGCACGTCAGCAGGCTTGCGGGTAATAGGCTTGTCGGGGAAGATACGAATCCATACCTGACCCTCACGGTTCATGTAGCGGTTGACGGCAACACGCGCTGCCTCAATCTGGCGGCTGTCGAGCCACTTGGCCTCAAGGGTCTTGATGCCGAATGAGCCGAAAGCCAGCTGTGTGCCTCTGTGGGCGTTGCCTTTATTGCCACGTCCGTCTTGAGGCCTTCTATATTTTACTCTTTTTGGCTGTAACATTGTTGCTTCTTTTAACGATTATTGTTTCTTCTGCGGCCACCGCGGTTACGGCGCTCACCACCCTGACGAGGACCATTCTGACGATCCTGAGAGAAGTTAGGAGCGAGCTCGCGCTTGCCATAGACCTCACCACGCATGATCCACACCTTGATACCGAGCAGACCAACCTTAGTCAAAGCCTCAGTCTGGCAGTAGTCGATGTCGGCACGGAACGTATGCAGAGGCGTACGACCTTCCTTGAACATTTCCTTACGTGCGATCTCAGCACCGTTCAGACGGCCGCTGATCTGCACCTTGATGCCCTCGGCACCTGCACGCATAGTGTTCTGTACGGCCATCTTAATGGCACGGCGGTAAGCCATGAGGTGCTCAATCTGACTGGCGATGTTCTCGCCGACGATCTTTGCATCGAGCTCAGGGCGCTTCACCTCAAAGATGTTGATCTGAATGTCCTTCTTGTAGAGCTTCTTCAGTTCTTCCTTGAGTTTGTCTACATCCTGACCACCTTTGCCGATGACGATACCCGGACGGGCAGTGCAAATAGTGATGGTAACGAGCTTCAGTGTACGCTCGATGACGATGCGTGAAACCTGGGCCTTCTCAAGACGCTTTTCCAGATACTTGCGGATCTGCTGGTCCTCTACGAGATTGTCGCCGAAGTTCTTGCCACCGAACCAGTTGGAATCCCAACCACGGATAATACCAAGACGGTTGCTAATTGGATTAACTTTCTGTCCCATTCTATTTATTCTTTATCGTCATTAGTTTTCGCATCGACAAACAGCGTTACGTGGTTGGAACGCTTACGGATCCTATAGCCACGACCCTGCGGTGCTGGTCTCATACGTTTCATGGTTACGCCTTCATCAACGAAGACTTTACTTATAAAGAGTTCTCCCTCCTCAGCCTTACGCTCGTTCTTGGTTTCCCAGTTGGCGATAGCCGAACGAAGCAGCTTCTCCACGTCCTGTGCAGCGTGCTTCTTAGAGAACTTGAGTACTCCGAGTGCTCTGTTAACCTCCATGCCGCGGATCATGTCGACCACGTAGCGCATCTTACGAGGGGAAGAGGGCACGCCAACGAGCTTGGCGAAGTACTGATTCTTACGGGCTTCTTTTAATTTTTCAGCCGCAATATGTTTTCTTGCTCCCATTATTGTTTTACTTGATTAAATGGTTGTCCCGCTTACTTCTTGTTGTTGCCGCTGTGGCCGCCGAAGCGACGAGTGAGGGCGAACTCACCGAGACGGTGTCCTACCATGTTCTCGGTAATGTAAACAGGGATAAATTTATTACCGTTATGAACTGCAACAGTGTGACCCACGAAGTCGGGTGAAATCATTGATGCTCTGGCCCATGTCTTGACAACGCTCTTCTTGCCGCTCTCGTTCATGGCAAGGATTTTCTTCTCGAGCTTGACGTTAATGTAAGGACCTTTTTTAAGTGAACGACTCATAATCTACTCTGATTTACTTAAGTTTACTTCTTGTTAGCTCTCTCAATAATGTACTTGTTGGAAAGCTTCTTCGGTGCACGAGTCTTAAGACCCTTAGCGTACAAGCCCTTACGAGAGCGTGGATGTCCACCACTCTGACGGCCTTCACCACCACCCATCGGGTGATCAACAGGGTTCATAACGACACCACGGTTGTGAGGACGACGGCCGAGCCAGCGTGAGCGGCCAGCCTTACCCGACTGCTCAAGAGCATGATCGGAGTTGCCTACGCTGCCAACGGTAGCTCTGCATGCAGAGAGAATCTTACGAGTCTCACCTGAAGGGAGCTTGATGACGCAGTAGTCACCCTCACGGGAAGTAAGCTGAGCGAAATTACCAGCCGAACGAACGAGCAGAGCACCCTGACCAGGACGCAACTCAATGTTGTGAATCACGGTACCGACAGGAATGTTGGCCAAAGGCAGGCTGTTACCGATCTCAGGTGCTGCCTCAGCACCGGACATCAACTTAGCGCCCACCTGCAGTCCGTTAGGAGCAATAATGTAACGTTTCTCACCATCTGCATAGAAGAGAAGAGCGATGCGGGCCGAGCGGTTAGGATCGTACTCAATCGTCTTCACCACAGCTGGAACACCATCTTTCTCTCGCTTGAAGTCAATAAAACGGAACTTCTTCTTATGGCCACCGCCGATGTAGCGCATGGTCATCTTACCGGTGTTGTTTCGACCACCGGTAGAACGCTTACCGTAAACGAGAGACTTCTCTGGCACGGATGCAGTATGTGTCTTTGACCCGGAGTTACCGGGCTGAATTTACGTACTGCCATTTTTTATTTAGATATTGCTGTAAAAATCAATTGTCTCGCCCTCTTTCAAGGTCACGTACACCTTCTTGTAGGCATTCTTCTGACCGCGGATCAAGCCAGCCTTGGTGTAGCGGCTGGAACGCTTGCCTGCATAGCGGGCTGTGTTCACATCCACGACATTGACCTTGTAAAGACTCTCAACTTCTTTCTTAATCTGGAGTTTGTCAGCGTCAGGACGTACAATAAACCCGTAGCGATTAGGGTTCTTCTCTGTAATCTTGGTCTGCTTCTCAGTAACCAAGGGCTTAATGATAATTGCCATAGTTCGTATTCTCCTCCAAATTATTTGTTCAAAATGCTGTCGATAGTCTTCAGAGAGCTCTCTGCTACCACGAGCACATCAGCGTTCAAAATCTTGTACGTATTGATGTTGTTGGCGCTCATGATCTCAGCCTTCTGCAGGTTGCGAGCGGACAAATATACATTTTTATCCACATCTGGCAAAACTACGAGTGCCTTCTTGCCGTCGACTTTAAGATTTTTAGTGATATTTACGAAATCTTTAGTCTTGGGAGCATCCATCTTGAAGTCTTCCACAACGATAATCTCGTTGTCCTTGGCCTTATAAGAAAGAGCTGACTTACGAGCAAGAACCTTTACTTTTTTGTTGAGCTTAAAGCCGTAATCGCGAGGCTTAGGACCGAACACACGGCCACCGCCAACGAGCACAGGTGAGTTGATATCACCACGACGTGCGCCGCCGCCACCTTTCTGACGACCGAGCTTACGTGTAGAACCGTTATGCTCGCTTCTCTCCTTCGACTTTGCGGTACCCTGACGCTGATTGGCCAGATACTGCTTTACATCGAGGTAGATGACGTGGTCGTTGGGCTCAATACCAAAGATAGCATCATTCAGAGTGACCTTTCTTCCGGTCTCCTGACCATTGATATTTAAAACGCTAACTTCCATTACTTCTCAATTAAAACAGTTGAACCTTTGCATCCGGCAAACGAACCCTTCACAATGAGGAGGTTCTGCTCCGGAATAACCTTTAACACGCGGAGGTTCTGAGTAGTCACTCTGTCACCTCCCATTTGGCCGCCCATGCGCATGCCCTTGAACACCTTTGCAGGGTAAGAGCAGGCACCGATAGAACCCGGCTTGCGCAGACGGTCGTCCTGACCGTGAGTAGCCTGGCCTACGCCGCCAAAACCATGACGCTTCACAACGCCCTGGAAACCTTTACCTTTCGAAGTACCGATCACGTCAACGAACTCAGCGTCCTTCAGCACGTCCACCGTAATGGTGTCGCCGAGGTTATATTCCTCGTCAAACTTGAACTCGGCCAAGTGCTTCTTCGGTGTTGTACCTGCCTTCTTGAAAATTCCGGTCATAGGCTTGTTGGTTCTCTTTTCCTTAGCCTCGCCGAAACCGAGCTGATAGGCCTTGTAGCCATCCTTCTCGACAGTCTTGACTTGAGTAACAACACAGGGACCAGCTTCGATAACAGTGCACGGTACATTCTTACCGTCGGCACTGAATACGGATGTCATTCCGACTTTTCTTCCAATCAATCCTGGCATTTCAGTCTTAATTTTTAATTATTGAAAATGTTATTTTTGTTCTTTTTAAGTGCTGCACCAACTCATGCACACAAACACACTTAAAAAGCAGGACTTTCTTCTTCCCAATTGAAGGCCAAGTCGCTATTTTTCAGTGTATTGTTAGCATAGCAAGCCAGCGCAATACTAATTTGCGGGTGCAAAGGTACAACTTTATTATAACACCAGCAAGCGCCACCTCCTTCAAAGATGTTTATTTATAGATATTTAACAGTAACACTGCGACCTATCGCTATAATCATTAATTTTGCACGAAATTATAAGAGAAAACTAAACTTGAATGGGACAGCACCTCTTTCCGACGCAGTGATGTGGTGCCTTCTCGGGAAAGCTCATGTGAATCTCAAAGCCCCTGATACATGCTGCGTCAGGGGCTTTGAGGTCTCTCATACTATCTTTACTTCTGTTGGAGATGACGGTCGCTCCTTACTCCTGATCGGCATGATCAGTGCTCTGCCTTTCCTTGACCCTTTCCAACTTCCTCTGCCTGACTACAAGGGGAACTTGCTCAACAAAGACATTACTGGTACTGAGTCCAAGTGCTTTGGGCG
>ONQB01000037.1 GCA_900319905.1 uncultured Prevotella sp.
TTATATTCTTCGATTTTCTCAATATCCCACGAAGTGGGTAGGAGAATAATAAAGGTGTGCAGGAACGAGAAGCCAATAAAATATTGAGAATATAAATGGCTGAATAGTTACCCAACTTCGTAACATGTGTCGGACCTGATATGAAGTTATGTCAAAATTATTTATGTTAAAAGGCCTATGAGAATCGCAATCAAACCAACGGAACGGTTGTTGGCCTGAAAGATGCCAGTTGTGAGCCATTTAGTAAAAGATTGAAAAATAACCTGTTATATATCTGATGACTGTCATTTGCGCATGTCCTTCTTCGGTATATCGCCGAAAAGGGGCCGGTATCTCGCCGAAAAGAAGTCGGCATCTCGCCGAGAAAGGACTGGAATATCGCCGAAAGGACAATGGCGTTTCGCCGAAAAGGCATCGCTGTTACGCCGAAGAAGCGATGACGGAGCGATTTCGGGATGGTTTTGACTCGATGTTTGTCCTTTTTCGGTACGGTGAAGTGTTAAAATCAGGATGGTATTTTGTAAATGGAATTCAGAATATCTTTATAGACGTCCAACATTCTTGTTCAAACCAATTTCCATCATAGATTTATCCCGATAACTCTCCATTGGAGAGCGGAAGCCAATACGTGATTTCCCTCTCTTTCTTATATATTGGTGACGCATGGGCGAATGAGAAGTATGGTGCGCTAATGTTCTCTTCTCCATCCATAGGGTTGTCGGGTGCGTCTTTTGGGCTTTATTATTAAATATTTCCTATCATATAGTGTCAATTTTCGGATAATTGCTTATATTTGCAAAGCAAACCTCTAAAAGATTCAACTATGACAGACCGCAGTATACAAGAAGTAGATGAGATGGGTGGAGCCAAATACATCAACCCGTACACGGACTTCGGCTTTAAAAAGTTGTTCGGCACTCCGCTCAACAAAGACTTGCTGATCAGTTTCCTCAACTCGCTATTTGAAGGGAGGGAGGTCATCCATGACCTCACTTATCTCAATGGCGAGAAACTTGGCAATGGCTATGGCGACCGCCGTGCCGTCTTTGATGTCTACTGCGAGAATGAAAAAGGCGAAACCTTTATTGTTGAGATGCAGAAAGCCGAGCAGCAGTTCTTCAAGGATAGGACTGTCTTTTACTCTACGTTTGCTATTCAGGACCAAGGGAAGAAGGGAGTTTGGGACTTTAACCTCAAAGGAGTCTACACGGTCGCTATCCTCGATTTTGTCTTTCCTGATAATGAGTATCCGCAAGACAGCCTTCGGCATGAAGTGAAACTTGTGGATGTTGATGACAAGCATATCTTTTACGATAAGCTGACATTCCTTTATCTGGAGATGCCCAAGTTTACCAAGAGGGAAGAAGAACTGGAGACCATGTACGACAAATGGCTCTTTGTCCTTCATAATCTCTCACGTCTTATGAAACGACCTGCGGCTTTGCAGGAGCGTATTTTTACGCGTCTTTTTGAGCAGGCAGAGATAGCCCGATACACCCCGGAGGAGCGTCAGGACTACGAGGATAGCTTGAAGGTTTACCGTGACCTCAAGAATGTGCTTGACACGGCAGAGCTGAAGGGAATGAAGAAAGGCCTTCAGCAGGGACGGCAAGAAGGCATAGAAAAGGGACGGCAAGAAGGCATAGAAAAGGGACTTGTCCAGGGAGCCCTTGATGAGAAAAGAAAAAACGCGAAGACGATGAAATCGTTAGGACTGCCACTTGAGACGATAGCAAAGGTGACGGGTCTATCTGCAGCAGACATTGCTGAACTATAACCTACGGCAAATTGGGTATACCTCGCTTCATCTATGTCGCCGCCGACGGCAGCCTCATCGGTGCTGATGCCTTCCGCCTCTGCGAAAGGACTTCCTAACTTCCGGACTTCTAAACTGCCTCAATTTTGATACACCCTCTTTTGGAGTATCCATAAGAATATCTATTTCACGATTCTGTATAAGGCTTTGTGATTGCTGATTCTGTTGGTCGGCTCGCTTCTGGGGTAGACGTCCACCGTCACAGTCGTGTCCGTCGGAGTGCTGTTAGGGTCATTGATAGCGGGATTGAATCCGATGATTTCGCCATAGGCAAAGATGGTGCTCTCACCTGTCTTTACATTCGTGGCATCGAAGTGAGGGAAGTCTGAGCCGTTTGTCTCTTGCCAATGCAGCCGATAGGTCTCGCGGTGTACTCCAGTGGTGTTGATGCCCACGAATGTCTTGCTGATGACTTTAGTCAGACTGTATTGATAAGCAGGTGCGTCGCCCCAGACGGCTTCTTTCTTGTTGGGCGTAGCGTGAATGCGCACGACGTATTTATTGCCTTCCTCGTAGTCAAAACCATTGATTTCGCGGAGCGAGAACACGTTGACGGTGTCGCCCTTGTCGTTGGTAGCGTAGATGCACGGTTGAACAAAATAGGAGCTGGCGGCTATACCTTCAATGCCGCATTCTGGTTGAATGGTCAGGGTGGCGTCGTATGGCTCGCCTATATATTCATCATCGTCGTTGTCGCAGGCGACAAAGCTGAATGCACATAGCATTACTCCGCATAGAACAAGCAGCCTTTTCATATCATTATCTTTGAAAAGTGAGTTAACTTTAATAGAAATCAAGGCTGGCATACGCTCAATATTTTCCTATAACGTGATCAAAGTCACAATCAAAATAATAAAGAGGACGCTGTTGCACCTCAAATAGGTTTCTGAGAGCTGTATGCAGCCTTGACAGTGACAAAATTAAGCAAATTATCTCAATCGACGTGCTTCAACCCGCATCAATCTTTCATTCTCCCCGTTTTTTTAACATTTGTCATTCGTCATTTGTCATGAGGAATGTGCCAAGACTGTCGTCCGTCTGCTGGAGCCCTTCAAATCGTTCATAAGAACCATCACGACGGATAATGGTTCTGAGTTCACCAATCATGAATATATAAGCAGGCGCTTAGGAGTTACTGTTTACTTCGCGGATCCTCATGCTCCATGGCAGAAAGAAAGCATTGAGAATGCTAACGGTATCATACGTCAGTACATACCAAATGGTAGTAATTTAGATGATATCAGCCAACAGTTCATCAGCAAGGTCCAGGAGAAAATTAACTCCAGGCCAAGAGAAAAATTAAACTTTGCTACACCCGAAGAGTGCTTTTATAGAAACATTTCGTAAATTTGCACTTGCGAGTTGAATTCACCCCTGCAGGTGCTCTGCAAGAATTGCAACAGGCTAAAGAGTGACAAATAATCGGAATGCTTATGACAGACAACACAGATGTGCACTGGCTGCAGCGCTATGATAGTTTCAAGAAAGCACTGGGAAAGTTGGAGAGCGTGACGCTGTCGGGGCGTTGCCCGTCAGACTTATCAGAACTGGAGCAAAGTGGACTGGTACAGTGGTTCGAGTTCACCTATGAGCTGGCATGGAAAGTGATGCAAGACTTGCTGGAATATAAGGGCTATGAGTTCATGCGTGGCCCTAATGGCACCTTGCGCGAGGCTTTCACGGATGGACTGATAGACGACCACGATGCCTGGCGACAGATGGCCAAAGACCGGACGCTGATGTCGCATACCTATGACGAGCAGGATGCGCAGCGGGTAGTGGAGCTTATCTTCAAGGACTACACGCCGCTGCTGCAAAAGCTCAGCGATACTCTGGCTAATCAGCAACAACAGGTTGGTGAGTAATATGTTGTTATCTATTTTTCTATGACCGCACTGAATAAATTCGGATTGAGCGACTGGACGATGGGTGACCTGCGCTCGGTATTCCGGCAGCATCCCAAAGTCCGCAAGGTGATACTCTTCGGCTCGCGCGCGAAGGGCAACTACCGCACGGGCTCCGACATCGACCTGGCGTTGGTGGGCTCTGACATCGATCATGAGGAGATGCTGCGTATCTACAATGACATCGACGATCTCGGCCTGCTTTACAAGGTGGACCTGCTGCACTACGAGGAGAAGCAGGGCACGCCTATTGGCGAGCATATCGACAGAGTGGGGAAAGTGTTCTACCAGAGGTAACTATTCACCCTATCAGAGAAAAGGGTCTATTCCTTTTCCACCTCCCATCCGTCCACGGTATGCTTGTCAGCATCGAAGCGGATACCAATCTTTATGACTTTGCGGCCGTCGGTCAGATAAGGCTTGGCATAGCCGCGGGCGTTGATTTGGTCGAGGGCATGACGGGCGGTATCGCCCACCTTCAGCTCCATGACATAGATGGCATCGGGCATGAAGATGACCATGTCGGTGCGGCCACCCGCCACCTTTACCTGCGTGCGCACATAGACGTTGAGCATGGAGAAGATGAGATAGAAGGTGTATTCGTAGAATCCCTCCTTGGTCTTTGCCTCAGCGAGCTTCTCCTTGAAGCCTTCCACGTAGGGGATGCCGGCAAGATAAGCCTGCATGTGCTGCATGGCTAAGTCGATGTCGCCTTGCTTGAGGGCTTTCCAAAACTTCGCCGCAAAGCCTATCTGCACGTCGGCATTATTCAGCCCAGTATAGATAGGGAGCAGACCGTTGACATATCCTACACGTACCTCCTGGTTGGGAATGGACAGTTCATAAGCTTCCGTGTCAGGGTCGTAGTCCTTGATGGTGAGATAACCGCTCTGATAGAGCAGCGGCAGCGCGTCCTTCATGTTCTCCGTGGGCTGGTCGAAGGCAGACTCGGGCACATCGAGGGAGTCAAGGGAGGTGATGTCAGTATGAAAGTGCTGCATCTGCTTGATGAGGAAAGTTGGAGTACCTGAGGCAAACCAGTAGTTGTTCAGCCTACGGTGCAGGAAACAATTCAGTAGGCTGAATGGGTTATAGACCTCGGGGGCATCCGCCGCAAAATGATAACCGTCGTACCGCAGCTTCAACTTGTCGTGCATCTGCTCGGGTGTCATCTTGTAAGCGGTGGCAAGCCGCTCCACATCGGGCCAAAGGGTTGTACACAACTCTTCTTCGGTGAAACCGCAAATGGTGGCGAAGGTCTCCTCCAGAGAGACATTCGCCAGATTGTTGATGGTGGAAAAGATGCTCAGCTGCGAGAACTTCGTGATGCCGGTGATGAAACAGAATTTTATGAATGCCTCATTAGCCTTGAGGGGTACGTAGAACTCCTGCATCACCTTGCGCATGTCGTCGAGCGTTTCCTGGCTGTGAAGCACTTCGAGCAGGGGCGCGTCGTATTCGTCGATGATGACCGCCACCTGCCGTCCCGTCTTCTCATGGAGCCTCCTGATGAGCGCGTCGAGTTTTTCTCCCGGCGTCACTTCTTCAGCATGGTCCTCATACACGTCCAACCGCCTCAACAAGAAAATCAGCGCCCGCTGGAGTTCCTGGGCTGAGGACTTCCCTTTGCAAATGCTCAAGTCGAGATGGATGACAGGATAAGGTGTCCATTCCTTTTCCAGCGACATGATTTTCAGTCCCTCGAACAGCTCACGTTCACCCTTGAAATACGAATCCAAAGTCGACGTGAGCAGCGACTTACCGAAGCGACGCGGACGGCTCATAAAAGCAAATTTCGCATAGTTTGCCAATTGCCATACAAGGTCGGTCTTATCTACATACAGATAGCCTCTTCGTATGACCTCAGAGAAGGTCTGTATACCTACCGGATATTTTCTCATCGTCTGCTCCATAGTGCGTTCATCTTGTTTCTTTTGCAAACTTACGTAATTATTTTCTGATGCGCAACTTTTATGAGGAAATTCGTGAGGCAGGCGGCGAACTCGCAATTATCTGTTAGTAAAAGCATCACTGTAAGGTTTTTATTTGTTTTTGTAAAAATGCGGTAGTCTTGGTTCACCTTCTTCAACCACAGGGTTTATCGGGTGCGCCCCGGGCTTCTCCAATTTAGATACATCCTCATGATGAACATGTCAATGACTACTTGATCGTCACCGTCATTCCCGGTCTCAGTTCCTTGGCATAAGCGACAGGACGGGCGCGCACCTCGAACGTGTGCAGGTCCAGCCCCTTGTCGGCCTTGGTGGCTTTCCATGTCGCATACTCCGACTGCACCTTCATGTAATACACCTTCATGGGGTAGTCGCGGTTGTAAGCCTCGGAGTGGACGGTGATGATCTTGCCGGGCCGCATGCCGTGCAGGCGGTCCTCGCGGATGAAGAACGCACCCCACTGGTCATTGAGCATGCTGATCGTCATGATCGGCGAGCCACTGCCGACCAGCTCACCCTCGTGGGCGTCGATTTTCTCTACCTCACCTTCGACCGTCGCTACCTGCACCGTCTCACGCAGCATTGACCGCACGACGTCGGTACCATGGCTGGCAGCCTGTGCCTGATAGGCGGCTGCCTTCTTTTCCTCTTTTCGTGCACCATTTTTCACCATGTCGTACTGACTGCGGGCCGCTCTCACCTGAGCTGCGGCGGCATCGCGGGCAGCCTGTGCCTCATCGCGTTTCTGTGCGGTCGTGACGCCTTCGTCGTACAACCGTTGCACACGGCTGAGCGTCTTCTCGGCGATGGTCAGCGCTGCCTGTGCCTGCGCCAGAAGGTCGGCTGACGTGCGAATCTGCTCGACACGCGCGCCATTGTCGGTCATCTCCTGGATGGCCTGTGCTGCTTCACCCGTGGCCTGCGCCACACGCTCCTGTGCCGACACCTCCGGCATGGTCAGCACCGCTAACGTGTCGCCCACATGTACGTAGTCGCCCTCACGAACGCAGATACGCTCCAGGCGAGCGGCAAACTTACTCGACACACGGTATTCGCGACAGTCCATCTGACCTTCTATGTCCGTCTCACTGGTGCCGAATACCAGATAACCAATGAACGTGACGCCGGTGACGACGAGGATGAACGAGGTAATGGCCAGAATGACATTCAAATGCTCGGCCTGATATTTATCTTTCATGTTGAAATGCTTGTTTGATTGAGAATGCTAAAGAATGATGCTGAACGTCCTATTCGGTGGCAGATACGGCAGTGTCGTTGGAGGAGACGTCGAGGGTGCCCAGCGCCTTGCGCAGGTTGACGTCGGCGATGCGCACCTCGATGAGTGCGTCGATCTCGTCGGAGCGTGCCGACTGCCAGGCGGTCTGTGCCTCCATGACATCGGTGGTCTGCATGACGCCTTCTTTGAATCCTACGTTGGCACAGCGCAGGTTTTCCTCGGCACTGCGCATGTTGCTGCGGGCCATGGCGAGCTTGTGCCAAGCCTCCTTCATGCGGAACTTAGCCTGGTTGGCCTGCAGGTCCACTTTCTCTGTCATGTCGGCCAGTTCCCATTTGGCCATGGCTGACGCGGCCTTGGCAGCCCGCACCTTGTGGCGGCCTTCACCCCAGTTCCACACGGGCACACGCACGCCGATGCCGACGTGGAACATGCCGGAGAGGTCGTGGTTGAACGAGTTGAAGAGATTGGGCGTGGAGAACAAATAACCACCGATGGCCGACACATGGGGCAGGAAGGCGGCACGCACGAGCTTGGTGTTCTCCTCACTGATGCTCACGGCATCCTGCAACAGTCGCAGCTCAGGTCGGTTGGCGCGCAACTGCTCCTCGTCCCACGTGCTGTCGACAGGCTGCACAGTGCTGACCGACACATCGTTCTCGTCGGTCAGCTGGATGGGACTGTCGAGGTCGATGCCACACAGCTGACAGAGGTGCATGCGGGCCAGCACGAGACCGTCGTCGACCCGCACACGGTTCATCTCGGCCTCATTGACCCGCACGGCCACGCGCAGCTCGTTGGCCTTCGTGGCCACACCCTGCTTCAACATGCGGCTTACATCGTCGTGGAACTTCCTGACGAGGTTGAGGTACTGTTCCGATAGCAGTTGCTTCTGCCGGAGGCTGACCACCTGCCAGTAAGCCTGATCCACGTCGAACACGGTGTTCTGCCGGCTCAGTCCGATGTTGTCGTCGGCCGCCTGTTCGTTGAGATCGGCCATGCGGTTGGCTGCCTTGATGGCTCCACCCATATAGACGGGCTGACGCACAAGGATGTCGCCGCCGAAGAAGTTGCGGGTGTTGGTGCGAAGCGCCTGCCGCAGGTCCTGCCCCACGGCATTGAGCGGTGTGCTGACCATCTGGCCGACCTGTGTGGCCGCTGCCTCGCCGAGCTTCTCCGTCAAGGCTTGTTGCAGGGCACCGCCAGTGTTGTCACCTAAATGGTTGAGTGCGTCCTTCTGCTTGTCGCTCAACAATGATATTTCCTTGCTCGAGAGCGAATAGGCGGCCACACCATCTACCTTAGGCAGATACTGCGTGCGGGCCGACTTACGCTGTTCGGCAGTGCGTTCGCGGTTGATGCGGGCAATAACCAAAGACTTATTACCACGCAGGGCCAGCGCACGGCAGGAGTCGAGCGACAGCACCCGCTGGGCACTGACCGGCTGAGCAAGGCCTAAGGCGAGGGAAAGAATAAATAAGGATGGTTTAATGTTCATGGAAAAGTTTGTTTATATGCTTTAAATACACCAGGCAGGCTACACCGAAATATACGGCCACCTGTATCCACAGTCCGAGATAGATATCACGGATGTCGTGAAGGTTGCAGCCCATTGTCATGATGCGCACGTAGCCGTTCATGCCAAGTGTGGAAGGAAACAGCCAGGAGATGCCCTTCCAGAACAGCGGGATGTTGGACGACGGCCACGACACACCAGAGAGGAACACCATGATGACCGACATGAAGACGAAAATCAGGATGCAGTCCTCACGCCGGTAGATGAACGACGAGAGCGTGATGGCGAAGAAGATGCACGACAACAGGTAAGGCACAATGAACGCCAGGAACGTGGCGTACTGCCCCATCTGCGGCAGGTGGAACGACTGGTTGACGAACGTGGCCATGTAGATGGCCATGATGAAATAGAGCGGCAGATAGAACAGTGCCTTGCCCCAGATGACGCTCATCACGTTCTGATAATGCACATCCAACGGCACCACCGACCCGCGGTTCTTCTCTCTGGTATTGCCCATCTCCATGCCGATGCCCAACAACAGTGTCTGCTGGATGATCAGCATCAGAATGGGTGGAATGAGGAACGAGGCAAAGCCTGACTGCGGATTGTAGAGGTTGATATGCTTGTATTCGATGGGCATGCGCGCTATCTCCTCGTCACGGATGGTCGTGGCACCGACATGCGCAACCTTGATGTCGTTGTTCATATCGAGCGACACGTCGGTGGCCGCCAGCAGCAATGCCTTGTAGTAGAGCATGCTGCTCATGTCGCAATAGAGGCCGATGTAGGTCTGGTGGCCATGGTTCAGGTCCTCGTCGAAGGTGGAGGCGATGTGCAGAATGCCGTAGGCCTTGTGGCGCTTGACGAGTTCCTCGGCCTCGTGCACATTGGTGTAGACACCCGTCACACTTACGTCGGGAGTGGCGTCGAAGCGCTGTATGAACTCGCGGCTGCGGGTCGAGCCACAGTCGTCGACCACTGCGCAGGGCACGTCGCGGCACACCTCGTTGGTATAGACATACGAATAGAGCAGCGGATAGGCCAGGGGCACAAAGAAGATGAAGATCATGATGCCCTTGTCGCGCAGCACCGTGCGGCATTCATCAAACCATATATAGATCAAGTTTCTCATATCAAGCCATGTATTTGAACTCAAGGAATGCCTTGCGATAGCGTGGAAGTACCAGTATGGGCAGCAACGCGAAGCAGCACAGTGCCACGATGGACGGCCATACGTAGTAGAGCGACCAGCCGTCGAGTGCGGCATTGACATAGATGACATAATAGTGTCGCAGCGGGAACCAGTCGGCCAGGATGCGCAGGTAGGTTGACATGGCAGTCACGGGGAAGGTGAAGCCTGCCAATGAGAAGGAGAGAATGCCCCACAGCGAGCAGATGCACATTGACAGCCGCATCTCGCCGGCCATCAGTCCGAAGAGGAACACGGCAAAGCCCTGGCTCGCAAGCACGGTGAGGATGCCGAGACCGATCATCGTGGGCAGGCCACAGTTGCAGGGGAAGCCCAAATAGCGATAGAACCACACATTCATAAAGATGATAATGATAGTATAGATGGCAGTCTGAGGCAGTATCTTTCCTAATAAAGCCACGGCCGGACTGCGCCCGGAAATGATGTAAAGCTCCATCTGCCGGTCTTGCTTCCACTCCAGGCCGATGACATAGGTGGTGGTGAGCATGATCAGCAGGATGAGCAGTCCCGGTACCAGCATGTTGCTCAGATAGACTGAGTAGTCGAGGAAGGCGTTCTTCATCGGGTGGGTCTCGATGACGATGGGCTGCAGTATGCCCATCACCTCGCTGTCGGGTGTGCCGTGACCCCACAGGCTGCTCCGTGTCAGGGCCAGTCCGCCCAGCACACCGGCCGTCTTCATGTCGCGCATCAGCAGGTTGGCCGGTACGTAATAGGCATCGTTGGTATAGAATGAGATCGTGGGCTGGCGCTGTGACTCGCAGTCGCGTGTCATGCCCTTGGGCAGGTAGTAGAAGGCGTAAATCTTGCCTTCCTGCATGGCCTGACGGGCCTCGGAGAAATTGTGAAAGACATACTTCACGTCGGTTCCCTCGAAAGCGTCGAGCAGACGGCAGAAAATGCGGGTGACGTGGGTGTTGTCGGCATCGACAATGGCCGCAGGCAGCTTCGTGGGCAGACCTTTCATCATGAGCGTGGTGAAGAAGAAGATGCAGATCAGCGGTGCTATAATCATGGAAAAGAGAAACAGCGGACGCTTGGAGAATATCTTCATCTCCCGTCGCGAGATATAGATGAGCCTGTGACGGACCAGCTGAAGGTGCTCCACGAAACCGTGTGACTCCTTGTGTTGATTATTATTTAGTTTTATCATCATGGCTTGGAGATTTCTGGGTTCAATTCTCAGTGTTGATAATCACGGCCGACTCGCCCTCATGAGGTGCCTTCAGGGGCTTGATGGGACGGAGTCTGATGTCGAACACTTTCAGGTCGAGGTCGTTGAGCGCACGCGTGGCCTTCCATGCGGCGAAGTCACCGGCATTGTTGATGCGGGTGACACGTGCCGTCACTGTATCGTCGGATGCGGGACGGTATACCTGCACCAGCTGACCATAGTCAATACCCGGCAGGCGGTCCTCGGTGACATAGAACGTGAACCAGTAGTCGTCGGTTTCGATGTTCATGATAGGAGCGCCCGTTCCGACAACTTCGCTCTCCTCTACAAATACCTCGGTCACACGGCCGCTCTTCGGGGCGGTGAGCACGGTCTCGTCGAGCAGGCGCTTGACCACGTCGACGCTGGCCCCGGCAGCCGCACTGCGGGCGTCGGCCGCGCGCTTCTCCTCTGTGCGGGAACCGTTGACGGCCTGCTGATACTGTTCGTGGGCGGCCTGCTCGGCAGCTGCGGCGGCATCACGCTGCGCCCGTGCCTCGTCGGCTTTCTGCACCGACACCACTCCCTGTGAGGCCAGGTTGTTGATACGGCGGTAGGTGGACTGACTGACGTCGCGGGCGGCAATGGCCTGCTGCCAGTGGAAGTAAGCCGTGCGGATCACCTCATTCCGTGAACCCTCCTTGACCAACGCATCCGTTGCCTCTGTGGCTTCGTGCTTGGCTGCGGCCGTGCGCTCCATCGCCGTTACCTCCGGTGCTGAGAGGATGACAAGCGTGTCACCGGCCTCCACATAGTCGCCTTCGTGAACACATACCTTTTCAACACGACTCGGCACCTTTGTTGACACACGGTAGTCCGTCGACTCCAACTGTCCTTGTATGGTCGGTTTGTGCGTCGGAATAGGTAAGCCAATGATAATGGCAATGATAACCAATGACAGTAGACAAAATGCTATCAGTAATGTCTTGTTGTGAAACACGATATTGAACAATCGTTTCCCTCTTGTTGCATCCATGTCGCTTCTAATCTTCAATTTTTCCGCAAATTTCCGACAATATCTGCTAAATTCGGTGTTCAATTCTTCAATCATACCTTACAATATCGGAACAAGGCGAAGTATTGAACAATTATTTGGAAGTAAACTAAACAAGAATTGATTAATTTTTCTGAACTTTGCGGTAAAAAGGAATGAAAATATGAAAGACAATCAACTCGTGCTAAAGGAAATTGACTTCAATGATCTTGACGAGCATTCCAACGTCAAGTACTATGACGGCGATGTCGCCATCATTGACGACATCCGTAACCTCAAAGACCTCGCCCCGCTCTATGCCAAGATGAATTTCATCACCTTCTGTACCGCAGGGCGTATACAGTTCAATATCAATGACCGGCAGATACAGCTCGCTGAGGGAGAAGTGCTGTTCAGTGCTCCTTATGTCATTCTGGACAACTACCTCATCAGTCCCGACTTCGAGTGCAAGATTCTGTGTCTCTCCGACGACATCATCCATGCCATGCTCAACGATCAAATCTACATCTGGAATCTCATGGTATACAACCGGCATACGAATGTTATCATGCTGCCGGATGAGGACAAGACGCAGTTCTTGCATTACTACGAGCTCATCAAGTTCAAGATGCAGCACCAAAGCGTGCACAACAATACCATCGCCATGCAGGCCATCATCCAAGGTATGTTGTTTGACGTGTTGAGTCTGTTGGATCAGAATATGGACGAAGAGGCGACGAGGAACACGCACGGCCAAGCGTTGTTCAATAGTTTCCTGAAGATGCTCACCTCCTGCGAAATCAAGCACCATCCCGTGGACTATTATGCGGAGAGGCTCAACATCACGCCAAAGTATCTGACGATGCTCTGCACGAAATACAGTAGCAAACCGGCATCGGAGTGGATCACACAATACACGAAGGAGGACATCCGCCAGGCGCTGTGCCACACCACGCTGTCGATCAAAGAAATATGCGTACAGCTCGGCTTCTCCAACGTGTCGTTCTTCGGCAGTTACGTGCGTCGTAACTTCGGTGTCTCACCCACAAAGCTGAGGATGCAGAAAGGCTAAATACCCAATCTAAACCAAACAATCTAAACCACTCTATCTAAACCACCCAATCTCAACCACTAAGTTCATTGGTAGTGTCGTCCGGGGCGGGTTCCTGAGTCTATACGAAAAAATGTTCGTAAGAGCATCTTGGGACCTGCCCTTTATGGCGCAGGCAGAATAAGACAGCTTCAGTGCTATCGCATGCTAACAATTACGTATAGCCAAGTCCGGCCCCTGCGAATCGTCAGAAACTTTCGGAACTTGGATGTTTTTAATATTCTCTAATATTCTATATATCCCACGAAGTGGGTAGGAGCAAGACAAACGAGGGAACAAGGATATAAGAATATAAATGGTTCGGTAATACCGATACGTTTACTTTATAACTTTGCAATTTCATCAGCCGTCAGGCCCGTAAACTGCATGATAAGTTTATCGTCCATTCCGCCCAATTTCATCTTTCTCGCCGTATCCGCCAAGGCCTCAGTACGCCCTTCTTCCCGGCCTTCTTTTCGCCCCTCAGCGCGCCCCTCGGCGCGTCCCTCGGCACGGCCCTCCAATCTGCCTTCCCCGCGTGCCGTGGAGATGTTGTCTTTTAGGATGACAACATTGTCCAGGTGGCGGTAGTAGGCCTCGCGCTCGGCACGTGTCATGTGGTCAAGCTGCAGCTTCTTGCGCGCTTCGGCAAGGCCGGGAGCCGTTGCATCATGCGGTATCTCGGCTGTATTGAGGAAGTATATCCATTGCTCCAGTGGCACCTTGCTCCACTTGTTGAAGTCGTTGACCTTCAGGATGAAATACTCGGGATAGAGGTCGCTGACGGCATCGACCTTGAATTTCTGTTGCTGGAACGGGGAGAGCGACAGCAGCTCGCCGTTGTGCATGCCGCGGAACTCAGTCTTGCCGTGATACACAATGTCGGTGCCCCCGCCAAGATTGAAATAGACAATGTTTACGCTGTAAATCTTGCGGATGTGCTCATAGTTCTGTCCTCGGTTGATATACTCCGTCACGAGCTTCGACGTACCGAAGAGCATGCGCTGGAAATAGGCCAACTCCGACTCGTTCTGTACTTCAATGAGATACAGCTCGCCCTTGTCGTCCTCGGCAAGCACATCGACACGGTTCTGCTTGTCATCCTCGTCTTCCTGATTGCTCTCGCTCTCAAGTAGCTTCTGGATTTTTATCTGCTTGCCAAGCAGCGTAGTGAGGAAACCCTCAAGAACGCCGAAATTGGCCTTGTCGCGAAGCAGGCGCTTCATCGCCCAGTCAAACCTGATATACTGCGGTTGTCTGTCCATAATATTATTTTTTTGCAAAAATAAGCAAAAGAATTGGATAACACACAAGATTACCACCAAAGTTGCATATTTTCACTGACTTTATCAGTTGCTCAGGCATGTAGTTGACGAAGGACCATAAAAAAAGAGGGTGTATTAAAATTGGAGAAGTCCGGGAGTTCAGAAGTCCAGAAGTTCTGTCATTACTATAATGGTACCTTATTATCAGATACTTATGCATTTGACTGAACTTCAGAACTTCCGGACTTCTGAACTTCTCCGATTTTAATACATCCTCTTTATCATGCTGTCCTTACGGACGATTACTTCACGATTCTCTTCTTACCGTTCTGAATGACGATACCCTTGGCATTAGCGTTTACACGCTGGCCAGCGAGGTTGTACATCGGAGCGTTGACCTTCTCCTCCACGTTCTTCACACCGTTGATTCCGGTGGTGACGGCGGTGACGTCAACGGTTAGCGTCTCTTCGGTGTTGAGCTGATCTGCAGCCTTGTTGACAATGCAGATCTTAGAGATGGTAATGGTGCCACCAGTGAAGGTCGGGTCAGCTGTACCTACTATCTTTATGAACTCACCATCTGGGACAGTTGCGGTTTGGCTCATAGTGGATATAAGCAATGTTCCATTGCTAGCCCAAAAGTCTGGAGCATCATAGTAGTATTCTTCGTCCTCATTTTTTTGTTTCAGGCTTTCGCCTCGCAACACTTTCGTAATGCTCAGTCCCTCGCTTCCCTTGATGGTCATGGTGATGGTGGAAGCAAGATTATCGGAAGTCATATAAACCGGCAGGGTGAAGTCTTCGCCAGGAACGACATTTAAGGGCTCTGCGGTCAGTTTAGCCTGTGCCATGGCCATCGTCGACACGAAAGCCAAGGCCGCAGTCATTAGAATTGCTTTTATTTTCATTTTCTTGAATTTTAATGTTTAATTGTTTTATTGGGCGTGATAAGCGTTGTGCTCAATTTGAACATCCTTAGCGTTGATGACGCCATCGTTGTTCAGATCCTTCGTACTATCGACAGTTGTATCGTGGTAAGCGTTATGAATGATTTGTACATCCATTGCGTTCACCACACCATCGTTGTTGAGGTCATAGATGTTTCTGTGGTTGGTCACCTTGACGTCGAAGTCAGGAGCGAGGTCGGCATTGTCGCTGACATAGCGCTGGCCATGGACGGTAGAGAAGACCTGATTGGTGACCTTGAGAACACTCTCCTCTGGAACAGTATTGGTGGTAGTCATGTAGAAAGCGAAGAGCTCACCTTTGTTACCACGAATCTTGCCAAGCGAAGAGCTGCTGACCATAAAACGATACGTGTTGCCTTCCATCTTGGTGACAGCCACGATATGTGACTGCTGCAGACGGTTGCCGTAGACGATGTCGTCGGTATTGATCGATGCACCTTCTGGTACCTGCACGTCGAACTGCAGAGCAGTGAGCGAGTCAATGTCCTCACCATAGTAGGCGGGTTCATTGGTGAGCAGGACGGGAACAGCTACGGGCTTGTTCACATTCACGTCGATGTCGTTGATGGAGAGAATCAGCTCAGGAACGAACTTCGTGTTCTTCACCAAAAGCGTTACTTCATCCAGCTTGTTGCTGATGTTGTCATCGCCGGTCGTTGTTGTAGCCCTGGCATTGTCGAGCAGGATGGTACTTTTGGTAGCGAGCGCGTCAGAAGCATGCACCTTGAACGTAAGGATGGTACCTTCGCCAGCAGGCATGAACTCACGGCCTCTTGCAGGAAGCACGAGGAAGCGCAGCGTTGAGTCGTTGATCATAGCAGCCTTGACGTCCATACTGCTATTTGCACTGTGCGGAATGCGAGAAGATACCTCAAAGTAGCCGTTCTCGACATCCGACTTCACAGCCGTCAGTCCCTTGGGGAAGACGATGTCACCCTGCAGGGCCTTTACGGTGAGATTGTTTGTCACATCGACATTAATCTCATAATCTTTACCAGGGGTAAAGCGTTGTGTCTCTGTACTGAGCGTCATTGTGACGTCTTCAGCAGCTTGCGCTGTGCTCAAGCCCCCTAAGAGGAGCATGAGCAGGCAAGCTATTTTGAAAAATGAATTCTTCATTCGTTGTATTACTTGGTTGTAATTACTTCTTGAACACCTTGACAACCTTACCGGCCTTGTTGACGATGATGTTGACACCGCTTCTCATCTTGTTGAGCATTGCGCCAGCAGTGTTGTAGATGCGGGCACCGTCAAGTGAGCTGTTGCTGTCGTCGGTGGTGACACTCTTGATGGCAGTGACAGTAGAAGCTGTCATGTCACTGATGGTGTACTTCATGCCTTCAGCATCCACGGCCATGGCATTGGTCAGTGTGATGTCGCCTACGCCGACACCGTCGATATTGAGTTTAACGACGTTACCCTCAGTACCTTCGATGAGGTTGTTGTTGACAGAGTACAGCATGACACGTACCTTTCCGTCGGCCAGCTTGGTGGCGCTGGCGTTGAGGCCCTTTGCACGGAGCGTAGCGGCAGCGTTGACGATCGACACGCCCTCAGGCAGTGTGATATCAGCCTGCATAGCCACCAGGTTGGAAGCGTTGTTCAGAGCGATGGCAATCGCACGGCCGTCGGTAGTAGCCTCAGCCTCTACGGTGTTGGACATGAACGGCTTGGCATCTGTTCCATGCTTGCTCACGTAGATGTCCTCGAGCGTAGCCTGCTTGAGCATCATCCTTGACAACTCAGTGAGGTCAGCCACATCCACAGAACCGTCGCAGTTGATATCGGCAAGATACTTCTCGTCTTCTGTCGGTGTCTTGGCACCGGAAACGATATCGTAGAGCTTACTGTAGTCGTCGATGCTGAGCTGGTCGTCACCATCGAGGTTACCCTTCTTCTGCCACTTCTCGTTGGCAGCCTTGGCAGCATCGTAGGCTTCCTGTACGGCGGTAGTCAACTTAGCGATGGAGTCGGTGAACTCCTGCTTGTTGTTGCGGTCAACAGGCTTCAGATCGAGCGTGATGTCAATCTTCTGCAGAGCCTCGTCGGCAGCCTTCTTGATGTCGACATCCACAATGCTCTCGTTGTACGTCTCAGCCTCGTTGTAGAGGTTCTGCAGCTTCTCGTAAGCGGCAGTCACCTCAGCTACAGCGCCGGCATTGGCCTTGTCAGCCTCCTCCTGTGCGGTCTTAGCCTTGGCAAGAGCGTCGTTGAGGGCCTTGTCAACAGCCGTGAAGTCGAGCTTGGACTCAGCGGTGAGGTTGACAGCGTCGTAGTCGGCCTTGAGCTGTGTCTCCATTGTCTCGAGTGCTTTCGAGATATTGTCGAAGTCCTCGTTGACAACAGCCATACCGGCGGGATAGTCCTTGGCAATGGTCTCCTTAGCTTTGACGACAGCAGCCTTCTTGTCGTTGAGCTGCTTGGACAGAGCGGTGAAGGCAGCCTCGTTGGCAGCGATCTTGGCAGCCTTGACTTCAGCCTCGTATTCTGTCTGGCAAGCCGTCTTAAGAGCGGCGATTTCCTCACCAAGAGCAGCGATACGTGTGTTGAGCTCTTCCTTGTCCTTGTTGGCGCGGTTCAGAGCGTGGCTGTCCTCGATGGCCTTCTGTACGGAAGCGGCGTCGGCCACGGCCTTGGTGTAAGCCGGAGTAGCCTTGATGGCGTCAGCGACCGTTGTCTTATAGGTATCGAAGTTGGCGGTAGCCTCCTCGATAGCAGCGTCCACAGTACCCAGGGCATTGTAAGCGGCCATGAGCTCGTTGTAAGCGGTGAGCTCCTTGTCGAGCTTCGTGATACGCGTGCGCAGGTTCTCGATCTTCGCTGTGTACTCACTGGTCTTAGCAACGATAGCGGCGAGCGTAGCGTTGGCAGCCTCATCGTCCTTCGTGTCGGCCGTCTTCTTGGCAGCGTCGTAAGCGTCGGTAGCACCTTTGAGTTCATCAAGCAGCGACTTGATCTCCTTGTAGATGGCCGAAGCCTCGTCGGCAGCCTCCTTGGTGTCGTCCTTGTTGGTCTCAGCGCGGTTGTAAGGCTCAATGAGTGAAACAACCTCCTGATAGAGCTTGCCCACCTTGCCGTAGTCGCTGTTGGCGATAGCGGACTCCTGAGCAGCCTTGGCGCGTGCAAGGATGTCATCAATCTGCTCACCCAGACTCTTATAGTTGTTCTTCAGATTCTCAAGGTTGTCCCAAGCGTTGTTCTCCTTGGCAGCATCGAGCAGGTCTTGCAGCTTCTGGATGTTACCACCCTTACCATCGAGCTTGTCGCCACCCAGAGCAGAGAGCTCAACATCGAAGAGCGACTTCACCTTCTCGTCGTAGCCCTTGATGGTGGCAACGGCGTCGGTGTACTTCTTGCGCAGACCATCCATGTCGAACGAAGCGTAGTTGGCCTGGTTCTTCTGATCGGCATTGATCTCAGCCTGCTTCTTGTCGGCCTCAGCCTTGGCAGTGTTCAGACTGGTCTGGACGTCCTTCAAGGTAGCGAGGATACCGCTCAGATCCTTGGCCAGCGTCTTGTCAGTGTAAGACTTGGCAATGCTGTTCGTGGCAGCGGTGGTCAGCGTGTTGGCATCGTCGATGGCCTTCTGAAGGATAGCAGCTGCTTCTGTGCCATAGTCCTTCGTAGTGAAGGTAGCAATGAGCTTCGTGTAGCCGTTGACAACGCTATCGCCAACCGTCTTGAGTGTCTCGTTGAGGGCGTTGGCAACATCGAGACCCTTGAGGGTATTGATGTAACCGTCGGTCTCACGGGCCAGAGAGTCATGAGGCATCACAAGGGCAGCCTCTTTCTCCACATTCGCAATGGCGTCGTCGATAGGCTGGAACACCTTCAGTGCGTTAGCCTTGTCGGTGAATCCCTTGACGGTCGTCTTTGCAGCCTCTACCTCAGCCTTCTTGTCGGTGACAGCCTTGGTGTAGATAGGCTCTGCAATCTTCTCAGTCTGGACCAGGAAGGCGGCATACTTAGCCTCGAGGTCTTTCTTCAGGGCTTCAATCTGGTTGAAGTGGGTAGCCACCTTGTTGTCGAAGTACTTGTAGTCCTTGTTGGCCTCAGCGAGTTTAGTCTCAGCGTCAGCAACGATGGTGCGCAGTGAGTTAGCGATACCAAACAGCTGGCCTTCCACCACTGGCAGCACCTCCTTGGTGTAGTCGTAGTGCTTGAAGGTTTTGTAAGACTCCACCTCCATGAGGTACTTGTCGTACAGTGCCTTGACATCCTTGGCATAGCCGTTGGTGAACTCCATGACCTTGTTGTTGGCAGCCACAATCTCCTGACGGTAAGCAGCGGTCTCGCCGTCCTTCAGCTTCATCATGGCGTCGCGCAGCTCAGCCTCCTTCTCAGTAGCTGTTGCCTTGTAAGCGTCGGCTGTCAGAGCGATGTGCTGACTGAGGATGTTGGTCTGGAAGTCGCGGACGAGCTTCTCGAGCTCACCCAACTTCTTCTCGGTCTCGTCGAGCACCTCAGAAGTGTAGCCGGAAGCGGTATTGTTGGCGATGTCGGCACGAGCGTCGGCGATGTCCTTCTTGCCCTTGGCTACGAGTGTGTCGAGATCCTCGACAAACTGCAACTCAGCCTTGAAAGCGTCGCGGTTCTTGGTAGCGCGTGCATCGGTCTCGTCGATGTGTGTCTTCACGTCGGCAACAGCGTCGAGAAGTGCCTTCTCACCGCTCTTGGCGTTCTTCATATCCTTGTCGGCAGTGCACTCCAGGCTGACCTTATCTTTATAGCACTTCTCGGCGTCGGCCAGTGCGTCGGTCTTAGCCTTGGCCACCACTTCCTTCAGTGCGTTGAGTTTGGTCACGTCGTCAGAGAGTTCTTTCTGGTATCCGGCGAGTGCCTTGTCGAGGTTGGCCTTGAGGTCGGCATCGTTGTCCTCGTAGACGGGGAAGCCGGTAGCGTCAGAATAGATACCCGAGAGGGCACTGTACTGAGTCGACCAGTTGATCTTGGCGTTCTCGATGGAGTCGTTGAAAGCTTTGTCGGTAGCTTTGATGCTGGCGACGATGCGGTTGTGGGCGTCGTCGTTGAGGGCCAGCTCAAGCTGTGAGTAGTTGTCGTTCTTCTCCTTCTCGTCGAGGTAGTTCTTCTCGTCCTTGACGAACTTTTCAATGGCGGTGGTATTCTCCTTGACGGTAGCCTTCTTTCTGGTGTACTGCGTCTTCACGTCGATGATCTTGCCATTGATGGCCGTCTCGGCGTCGTCAGCATTCTTGTTGTAGGCAGCACGCTGCTCGTCGGTGAGGTTCGGAGTCTGCTTAGCGTCCAGAACGTCTCTGAGGTTCTTCAGGTTGACGGTCTTCAGCTCGCCCAGGGTCTTGAGCTCAGCCACAGTCTTGTCGAAGTTAGCCTGTGCTGCGCTGACCTGATCCTCGATGGCCTTCCAGATACCGCCGTTCTTCTCGTTGGTGGTAGGATAGGACTCTCCATAGAGCACCTTGTCGATGGTCTCAAGCAGAGAGACCAGCGTAGGATTGTGCTTGTCGGCCTTGATGGCAGCCTGCTCGTCTGTGCGGGCCTTCTCTGCCTTTTGTTTCTGCTCGTCGATCTTTGCCTGCAGGGCAGCGATCTCGGTAGAGTAGTCGGGCATGATAGCCTCGTTGACATCAGCAGCCTTATGGATCTTGGCGATAGCGGCCGTAGCGTCGGTGAGCTTCTTGTTGATGTCGTCGAAGTCGATCACCATCTGGTTGTAAGATGCGGTGTTGGCCTTGTCGACCTGATCGTCGTAGGTGCCGATGGCCTTGGTGACGAATGACTCGATGTCAGCCTTCAGCGTGAGAGAATCCTTGACGTCGAGACTGCGTACGGCGGTGTTGATTGGATTGGCAGCTTTTTCCTTGGCGTCGGTATAAGCTTCCTTACCACTGTTTCTCAGCGTAGTGATACGGGTCTGCAGTTTGTCGGCATCAGCCTTCACCTGCTCCCACACGCTGGAGTAGTTGGTCTTAATATTCTTTGTAGCCTCATCGAGTTCCTTCTGACGGTTGTCAAGAGCGGTGTTGAGGTCTGTGAGAGCCTTCAGCTCGGCAGCAGCGTTGGTATCGAGGTCGGTGATGGCTGTGTTGATGCCGTCCACGCGGGTCTGCACCTCTGTAGCCTTCTCGCCGGTCTTGCCCTGAGCATAGATGTTGTCAATGTCTGTAGACAACGTGTTGATGTCGGTCGTGATCTTGTCGATGGAGGTCTTGAAGACCACAGGATCAGCCTTGATGGCTTTGAGGTTGGCAGTGAGCTTGGTAACCTGTGCGCGCTGCTCTGCGTATTTGCTCACCGAGCCCAGAGCGCCTGTGTAGTCGCTCTCGTCCAGTGTATGCTTCTTGTACTCGTTGGCCACGTTGGTCTCAACGGTTGCGATGGCGCTGAGCACTGACTGGTCTTTAACATCCTTCTTGGCAACAGCGATAGCTTCGTCAGCTTTCTTCTTCTGAGCCTCCTGATCATTGAAGAGTGCCAGGGCCTCGTCCACCGGTGTCTTACTGTCGAGGGCATTGAGCTTCTCGATCAGTGCGTCGTAAGCCTCCTTTGCGGAGACAGGCGTAGCGGTGTAGAGCGCCTCGTTGTCGGCAGTAACACGCTGGATGGTGTTAGCCACGACATTGAGCTTGACATTGGCAGCCTCATAGACATCCTGATAGACGTCTTTGCCGGCCAGTGCCTCGGTCAGACGAAGAAGATTGGTGTTGTAATTGTCCTGAGCGGTCTTGATGGCAGCTTTGACGCTCTGGTAGTAGCTATAGCCGGCTACCGATGCAGTCACGTCTTTTACAGCCTGCTGCAGTGCGGCAACGTTCTCCTCATTGGTCTTCTTATTCTTATAAGAGACACCGTCCTTATGGAAGCCGTCAGCGCCGAGCTTGGCCACGTCGTGCTTGGTGTTGTATTCAGTCACCACCTTAGCCGTCTGTGTGTCGGCCTTGTCCACGGTGATAGCCTTGAAGGCATTCTCCTGCTCTGCAATCAGACCGATGATGCGGTTGTATTCTGCATCCTCAGCCGTTGTGGCAGCTTTCTTGGCGGCAGCCAGGTTGTCGGCGATGGCCTTCACGATGGCATTGCCTTGCTCGGTGAGCGTCTTGTTGTCGGCATCCAGCGTGTAGGCAGCCTTGGAAGCCTCCACGGCCATCATCCAATCCTGACCGTTCTCAGCCTTGGTCTTTTCAGCAGCATTGGCGGTGAGATAGGTGTCGGCCATGCCGGTGTTGTCCATCAGCTTCTGAATCTCCGTAGCTGCACTGGCGGCATTGGTCAGAGCCGTTGTCTGAATCTTCTTCAGTGCGTTGTAGAGATTGGTCTGTGCGGTCACAGCAGCAGCGTCAGCAGCCTTTGCGTCGGAGGCGAGCTTCTCGATGGCAGCCTTCTGAGCGGCGGCGTCGCTGGCAATCTTTTTGTTGGCATCAATGTTGTCGGTCCTGGTCGGAGCAGTCGGCAGTGTGATCTTTGCCAGCTCTGCCTCCCAGGTGGCCTTCACGGAAGGTACGCTCAGTGCCTCCACAGCCTTCTGTGCGGCGGTGTAGGCTTCCTGGTCAGCCTTGACGGCAGCCACAGCGTCGTCTAAGGCTTTCTGGTAAGGAGCCTGAGCTTCAGCAGCGTCCTTGCGGATCTTCTCGATGGCATCAGTAAATTCTTTGTACTTGGCATCTGCAGCATCCTGTGACGTTACCTCACCTTTGACGATCTTCTGGTAATAAGCGTCGATATCATTCTCCAGTTTAGAGGTCTGCACGAGGTACACGTCCTTGACGGCCTGGGCATAACCATCGTTTTGGCCCTGATGGCCAATCGTGTTGATAACGGAATAGAGAGATGACTTCAGAGCCGAAACGTCAAAACTTATGACGTTAGGATCCTGTGCATTCGCTAAGGTAGGAGCCACTGCCAGCACAGCGGCAATGGGTAGAATAGGTTTTCTCATATAAAATAGATTAAATGTTAAACAATTCCATTATATGTAGTGCGGCAAATTTAATAAAAAAGAAAATTGGTTGCCACCCCCCCCCCGTTAAAAATTATTAAATCGATAAAAAAGGATGGCTTTGCCGTGTTGGTATACGTGCACAATCGTTTTAAAGAACTATCCTAAACTCAGAATGATACGTTGACTGAAATTTGGAAAAACTTGTTTTATGCCCTTGTATTGTCTTTGGTTGTGAATTTACAATTATTTTAGAGTCGTTATACTTCATTCTGTCAATAAGGTTTAGAAAAAGCAATTTGTAATAATAATTTATGCATGATCTATGTCAAGAAAGGCCATGGTAGGCTCGTGGTGAATGATGTGCCACAATCGGCTTGAAATCCTGCGCATCTTTGTTATTCTCCTACCCACTTCGTGGGATATTAAGAAAATATCAGAATATAATATACTCAAGTTTCGGAGGTATATTTCCGCAACCAAAAAATAACTTTTCCAAGGAAAGGTTGCGGACGGCCACAAGGGCCGCCCCTGCAAGGAATTACTTCACTTCCGAAATATATTTTTAATTCAAGTTTCGCATGCTAACAATTACGTATAGCCAAGTAGCCGCATGCAGGAACCGGTCTTGTGCCGGCCCTCAAAAAATGTTCGACAAATTTTTAGAGGTTGGGATATTATTTTATGAGGCTGTGTCAAAAGTCCATTTTGAGCCATCTTCGAATTTAACACATTAAAGCCCGAACTTTCACAAGCTCGGGCTTTGTTATGTCCCAAAAAATT
>ONQB01000001.1 GCA_900319905.1 uncultured Prevotella sp.
TATGGGATAGCCGTCGAGCTTGCTCGTAAGGCTACCCCATAGATTTAGACCCATAGCTCCATTGGGGAGCGAAAGCCAGTACATGATTTTCCTCACTTTTTTATTGATGACGCATGGGTGAATGAATAGTATGGGTTCTCTTCTCCATCCACAGGCTTTGTCGGCTGTGCCATTATAGTGATGTTTTTACTGAAATGTATTGTTTGCTTTCGCTTGACTCTCCCGATAGTGTTCGATAAAATAAAGAAGGGACCGCTTGACTCTCGATAGAGCTGCGGTCCCTTGCTACGTTAGTATGTTATGAAAAATTTGAGAGAATTGAAACTTCACAGTTTCGTTGTGTTGTTTTACTAAACATGATTTTATAGAGAAAGCATAGAAATTATCTTATTTCATCATGGACTGCCCGATGTTGTCGTTAGGCGTCATCATGCTCTGCTTCATTGTGTCGATGCTGGCTGTGTCACTGATGGCGACGTTAGTGCCTTTGTCCAGCTCCGGTTTGTAGTAACCGTCGTAGTTGCTGATGGCATCTTTGTGGCTGTTGGTGAATGGCACCTGAATGGCATTGCCCAGTGTGAGCACGATGGCGACCATGGCCGCAGCCTTGAAGATTGGTCTCAGACGCTGTGTCAATGGAATGACGCGTGCCTTCACTTTCTTCTCATCGTCTATGCGGGCGAGGATCTTTTGATCGAAGTCGTCTCCCAGTACATCTTCCTTGCACTCGTTCGCCTGATAGGTGAAGAATGACTGACATGGTCTCAGTTCAGCCGGGATGTCATCCTGACTGAAGAACGCGTGCAGG
Organism: uncultured Prevotella sp.; assembly: GCA_900319905.1. Classification (GTDB taxonomy): domain Bacteria; phylum Bacteroidota; class Bacteroidia; order Bacteroidales; family Bacteroidaceae; genus Prevotella. The sequence goes on from ONQB01000001.1 coordinate 809, forward strand.
ATGTTCTCTTCCTCCAGTGAGGTAAGTCCCTGCCAGTAGCGGTCCAATAGCTGAGTGATGTATTTGTAGTCCATTTTTGTTTCTTTCTATTAACTCGACGACTGCGGGACAAAGAAGTTACAGGGGAAATTAAGATTTAACATTTGTTTGTATTTTGACCTTGTCTGTGGAGGTGCGCGACATTGGTGGCTGTTGGCCGGCACCAGGCCGGCCACTACACTGCCCCCAAATTCGCCGTAAAGCCGTTGTCCTATCGCCGTAAAGCCGTTGCCTTATCGCCATAAAGCCGTTGCCCTATCGCCGTAAAGTCGTTGCCTTATCGCCGTAAAGTCGTTGTCCTATCGCCGTAAAGCCGTTGCCTTATAACCGAAAAGTCGACGGATGTCTGCCGAAGTCACCTCGTTGTTGAAACTGTGGAACCATCAGTTTCATGCCATCTCAGCTTTGTTCCACTGCTTTCGTGGTGGTCGGGTACCATTCTCAACCTTTTAGCTGGCATTCTCTTCTTACTGAAGGGCGTTGTGCTGTAACGTGGACTCTCGTGTTGTGCTTTCTATCTTGTTCAAATAGTTGATAATTAGAAATATACAGAAGTGGTACCCCTCATGGTACCCCTCGTGGTACCCCTCGTGGTTGCCCTCTGAATTTGCAGGTTTGAAATGAAATGCTTAACTTTGCGTCATATAGTACCAACTTAAAAATCATCACATCACCTCCCCTCGCTATCTGTCAGATAGATAGATTATTTAGATATTATTTAGATAATATTTAGATAGAGGGGGTTGGGGATGCTGATACATAGAATGTTACAGAGCCGCATGGGCGCACTCAACATCAAAAATGGGCGCACTCGTCACCAAAAATGGGCGCACTCAACACCAAAAATGGGCGAACTCAACATCCAAGCAGGGCGTACCTAAGTGTAAAGCCTCTTTCAGAGTCTAAAGACAAGACCAAAATAACCTTTATCGCAATATACTATGCAAGACACTAAAAATTATGAATCAAACACATCAAATCGCGCTTCGGCGATTATCATCGTTCCGTACCAAGTGGCTGTGATGCCGTTGGATCTAACCAAGACGCAGCTCGATGCTCTTGTTATTGCCATGATGATGCTCCAGCCACAGCTCCAGTCGCTGCTCAACCATGAGCAGACTCATGAGGAGTTGATGCGATGGCTTGTGACTAACAACGGCGCAGGCCAGGACTTGCTCCGCTTCCCCTTCACGATGCAAGGAATGGGTTTGACCAGACATGTACAGCTGGCGCTTGCTGACGCTACTAAGGTGCCTAATCTTGGGCTGCGCATCATCACACACCACGAAGACAAGGGCAGCTGTCTCTACATGACTGTTGGGATGGCGTCGTCACTTCTCGATTTAAGTAAGGGCTATTTCTATGTCTCGCCACAGCTGTGCCTTGCAATGCGGAGCCGCTATGCCGTGAGGCTCTACTGGCTCATGCAGGCTCACAGCCATCAACATGGCTTTACCATGAGCATCGCACAACTTCGTGCTACTCTCTGCCCGAAAAGGCCCAACGGCAGCTACGCCCACTTCGAGCGCAACGTGATTGCCCAACCATTGGCAACCCTGCAAAAATACTATGCCAATGGTCAGTTGCCGTCGTATATGCTGCTCTGCCGGCTCTACAATCGCCGGAGTCACCGGCATTGGGAAGCGGCCGGTACGGCGCTGCGGGGCAGTGGGCGACCTGACGCACTGAAATTCACCATTGTCAGACGTGAAAATGCGGCACCGGCAAGCGCTACCTTCTCTCAACCAGCACCTGCCAAGACGGCACCGACACATGCCTCAATAAGCCTCCGGGAAGGTGCAGCTCCAACTTCGGCATCGCGGCAAGGTGAAATCGTATTTACTCTTCTTCACGACGACCTTCAGTTGCCCGAGCAGCTGGCAGCGCGTGAGGCACTGCGGGTGACCGACAACCTGCGTCCACAATTTGTCAACTACGCCATCATGCTCAAGGAAGTCATTGATGAGAAGCGCAGCCGTAGACGACCGTTGAAGAACCAGGTGGCGTATGTGCTGACGTCTCTTCACCGTTTTTTTGAACAACAGGAGAGAAAAGGTGAGACTTCCGACAAGGGAAGAGAGTGTCGCAAGGATGCGATGAAACCGCAGGATTTTGAAGAAAACAGCTCTGCTTGCCAACTGTTGGTGAAGAAAGAGAATGCCGCAAAACCGTTGGCAAATGGGGATGGGGCTGAGCGACCGTCGATGAAGGAAACTGTCAGCCGCAGAGCGTTGGCTGACCGGGAAGGGATAAGTTCGTCGGGCAGCGTGGCTGGGGAAAATAAAGCTGCTACTCCCGATGAAACCGGTGAAAATAGCAGCACACGTTCGGCTGCAGAACTGCGTCAGTGTTGGCAGATGTTTCTGTCGTCCTACTCGGGCAAGGCGGTAGGGGCATTGGGGCGTGCGCGGCTCACGGGACAGTTGCGTGACGGCTTCCTTGTGTCCTTTACCTCCGACGATGACGAGCAGGCATTTCGTGAAGATTTCGATGCGGTGCAGCGGGCTGCGAGAAAAGCGCTCAGCATCACCTCCCGCTTCCAGCCAGGGGTGATTGTGGACAATTGAACAAAGAAGGTGTATCAAAATAGGAGAAGTCCGGAAAAGTTCAGTCATTTGCATTGGTATCTGATAATATGGTATCATTGATGTAATGGCTGGGCTTCATTACTTCCAGACTTCTGTACTTTTCCAATTCTGATATTTCCCTCCGATGGGGTAACCAATCAGAAAATATTTTCTCTTTTCCAAAGCAGCAAATGAGCGGCGAGGAGTTCGTCGTTGATCTTTACAGCCAGGGCGTCGCGTTTGTCAAAGAAATCATAAAACAGCGGGAGCTTATCCTCCGGTACAAATGCAGCTATGGTGTTGCGTCCGAAACCATGCGTGCCCTTGGTGGTCTTCACTTTTGTGATACGTCGGTCGTTGCCGTCGTCAAGCTTCTTAAAGGATGAGACATCCTTCTGCATGATGGCGTTGGTAATGTCGTAGAAGCTGTCGTTCCAGTCCTTGTTCTGATAGGCGTCGCTATGATGATAATAGCGGAACATCTGCAGGGCTGCCGCATACAGGGCCTTTGCCTCTGCAGAGAACTCGAACTGGGCAAGGAATAGGCGGAAGTCAAATGGTTGCTCGGGCTCACCTGCAAAAAAGTCGTTATTGCCACTGTTGTCGGGGAAGAGCACATTAAGGTCGTTGACGCTGCAGCCCAATTCATCCGCTTTGAACGGCATGATGTAGTTGCGCTGACCCTTGTTGGTGAAAAGTATGCCCTTAAAGAACAGTGAGAACATGACGGCATCGGTGAAGAGCTCTGATGGAATGTCATCCACCGAACCGCGATATACCAGATAGTTCCATTCAAAATATTTGTGATGCGTATTAAAGTTAAGTCCTTTGGAGAGTAGGCACCACTTTAAGTTGTTGGTAGTAATCTTGCTGTTCTTTTCCTTACCGCCGTTGCTGATTTTCAAGACGCTGTTTAGATAGCTCCACTGTCCGAGTACCATTCCGGTCATGTCCTTCTTTATCTTCGCCTCTATCTCTTTGATAAGGTTTGGCCGCTGGTTGTCGTAGGCATAGGTGTTGACATACTTCAGTTTGCCGCTATTGTGGTCTTTCTCGTAGCGGTCGGCTTTGATGGTTTTGCCGTCAAGCATTTCGCCGTTCTCGCGGTCGAAGATGACGAGTGAGACAGCCCACTCTGACAGTTTGAAGGTATCCTTGGCATTGGAGAAGATATGTGCCACAACGCGATAGTTGGCATCGACAAAATGGCTTACGGTGGAACGGAGAAAGAACTCTGTTTTGCAATAATATACGATTACATCGGGCTTTAGGGCTAACACTTTGTCGAAAAATTCTAAAGCGAGATTGTCCTTGTGACCCTTCTGCCGTGTGTAGGGTGGGTTCATGACGACCATCAGCTTGCGGTTTTCAAGCTGCGCAATCTCGTTGATGTCAAGTGTTTGGCCGCGGTATTTCCATGTTGGCTGTCTGTTGTCGCGCAGATAGTCGAATCGTATCGTATTGTCGAATCCCTTAATCCGACAGATATCCACATCCATTTGCTCGAGCGTAGAGAGGTAGCAGTAGTCCTTGTATTCCTTGCCAAACTGGTTTTCAAGATTACCCACACCGGCACATGGGTCGCACACGATGAAATCGTTGAGATTGTAATGTTCGGCCAACAGCTGGTTCTGCAGTTCCACGAAGCATGTCGGCGTATATTCGCCGCCGGTATCGCGGCGGTAACTCTCCGTATAGAGTTCGGCGCTATGCTCAAGTATCTTCAAGTATTCCAGCTTCTCTGGTGGCCGTTTGTACTTGCGCCAGAAGGTCTCGTAGCCCTCGGCGTTTTGTATGGCGTGGATGATGTAGTTGTCCCACACAATCCTTATCTTTCCACAGCACCGCTCCAATTCGTACTTGCCAAGATTGGTGCCCTCGCGGAGCAGCGGCATGGCAATGGCATTGCCAGGATTGTCCACAGTCATCGGACCGAACAAGGAAGGCTCGGAGATATCGGCCATGGTTTCGTATTCATACTTTGTGCCGTTGAGCATGTCGGTGAGAAACAGGTTGATGAGTTCCGACTCGTCCCTTTCCGGTCTTAGAAACTGTATGGTGTTCTTCCATTGGTTATACACCACGTTGAAGTTGCGCTCGGTAATTTCAATTGAGGTGCCGTCGCCGTTACGCAGCGTGTTGTAGAGCTCATGTATGTCCTTGCCTATGAAAGGCGTTATCTTTCCCCGTATGCGGTCGTTGATACGGTCAATGGCATCCTGCGAAGGCTCGCTGGCGGTCTCCGCCTCCCAGTTGATGTCGTTGTTGAACATCACTGCGTTTTCCGAACAGTCAATGAGCTCAAGCACGTCGTCTCCATTCTCCGACAGGTAGGCCAAGGCCACGTGGTCGAGGATATGGCGCTGCTTCTTGTTGGTAATGATGATTTGGGCAAGGGCCTTGCGATGGGCCTGCTGACCGTTTAACAAGTACTTGAATTCAATATACAGCAAGTTCTGTCCGCGCTTGCCTTTGAGCACGACATCCACGCGATTGACTTCCTGGTCCCAAGTAGTCTTGCCGAAATAGCGATCGCAAAACTGCTTTTGGTATTTCTTTTCTTCGCTGTTCATACGCTGTGTTGATTGGTCTGGGTTTTACGATGAAATGGACGGATTTTGATAGTTGTTCATCCGTTCCACGCGCTGTTTGATAGTCTGGCGTCCACGGAAGATGTTGATTTTGACCTGTTCCTCGGTCATGGAGAGGATGGCAGCGATGTCCTTGTAAGCCTTTCCTTCGAAATCACGAAGCTGGATGCAGGAGCGTTGTTTCTCCGGCAGTTGGTCAACGATATGCTTCACCATGTTGAGCTGGTCGTTGGCGATGGTCTGTTGCGAGGGCGTATTGTTGTTGTCGAGCTGATCGGTAGGGTTTTCGTCGAGGCTGACATTATGGTTACCCTGCCGCTTGAGACTGTCGAGGGCAAGGTTGCGGCAGACGGTGAAGCAGAAGGCCTCGATGTTGTCGATGTTGTCCCAGTCGTCGTGCTTGTTCCACACCTTGATGAGCGTTTCCTGCACGATATCCTCTGCCTCGGCACTGTCGAGCGTGATGCGCAGTGCGAGGCGGTATAGCTGATTCTTCAGCGGCAGAATGTCATTGCGGAAATCAATCATCTGAGTCTTATATCCTTTCTATCATCAATCAACCTTGTTCTTTGTCATTGCTTGCCTCATGACTCGCTCATCGACCGACCACCGTTCCCGTCTTCCCATCCAATGCTGTCGGTTGCGTGATGATGACCCGTCCGACACCGTTGTCCACGGCTGCGAGTGCGTTTTCTATCTTTGGCTTCATGCCTCCTGAGATGGTACCGTTGTCTACGAGCCGTTGGAAGTCCTCGTGACCGATGTTCGGGATGACGCTGTTGTCGTCGTCGGGATTGGCGAGCACACCTGGTTTTTCGAAGCAGTATACCAGTGTCACGTCGTAGACAAGCTCACCGTTGGCCGTCTTCATGTTGGCCATGGCCTTTGCAGTCTCCGAGGCCATTGTGTCGGCATTGGTGTTGAGCATGTGGCCTTGTCCGTCGTGAGTGAGCGGAGCGATGACCGGTGTGAGCCCTGCGAGCAACAGGTGGTGGATCGCGGTGGCATCCACGTGGTCGACATCGCCCACGAAGCCGTAATCGATGCCGTTTTTCAGCGGTCGTTTATGGCTGCGTATCACATTCATGTCGGCTCCCGTCAGTCCGATGGCGTTGACGCCGAGCGCCTGCAGGCGGGCCACGAGCTGCTTGTTGACCAGTCCGCCGTAGACCATGGTCACCACGCGCAGCATGTCAGCGTCGGTGATGCGCCGTCCGTCTACCATGTGGCTTTCGATGCCGAGGTCGGCAGCCACCTTTGTGGCACTGCGTCCGCCGCCGTGCACCAGAATTTTCGGTCCGTCGATGGCCTCGAAGGCCTTGAGCAGCTGGGGCAGGCGCTTCTCATCCTCGACGATGGCGCCTCCTACTTTGACGATTGTGATCTTTTCCATGATTGCTGATGGGATGAATGGGGATGATGGGAGCTATTCCAGATAGGTGTAGCCGTAGAGTCCGGAACGGTAGTTGCTGAGGAACTCTTTGCCTTCCTCGAGCGACAGTTTTCCGCTCTTGACGCTCTTTGTGACCCATTGCTCGAGCTGTCGCACGAGTTTCTTGGGGTTGTACTGCACGTATTCGAGCACTTCGGCTACGGTCTCGCCGTCGATGATCTGGTCGATCTTATAGCCGTCGTCGGTCACTGAGATATGGGCGGCTGTGGTGTCGCCGAAGAGGTTGTGCATGTCGCCGAGAATCTCCTGATAGGCACCCACGAGGAACACGCCGATGTAGTAAGGCTCGTTCTTGCGCAGCACGTGTACCGGCAGCACGTTCGACTGTCCGCCGTTGACGGCGAAGTTGGCAATCTTACCGTCGCTGTCGCAGGTGATGTCCTGCAGGGTGCAGTTGCGTGTGGGCCGTTCGTTGAGCCGCTGGATGGGCATGATAGGGAAGAGCTGGTCGATGCCCCAGCAGTCGGGCAGGCTTTGGAAGAGCGAGAAGTTGCAGAAATACTTGTCGGCCAACAGCTTGTCGAGACCGCGCAGTTCGTCGGGCACGTGCTTGAGTGTCTTGGCGATGGCGTTGATCTCGTGGCATACGCTCCAGTACATCGCTTCTATCTGTGCGCGGGTCTTGAGGTCGACCATGCCGTGGGCGAAGAGGTCAAGACAGTCCTCTCGTATCTGGTCGGCATCGTGCCAGTCCTCCAGCATCGACTTGGGGTTGAGGTTGTCCCATATCTCGTACAGGTCTTTGACGAGTTTGTGGTCGTTTTCCTTTGCCTCGAATTCTTCCGGCATCTCCGGCAGGGAGGCGGCGCCGAGCACGTCGATGATGAGCACGGAGTGGTGGGCCGAGAGCGAGCGTCCGCTTTCGGTGATGATGTTGGGGTGGGGGATGTTGTTGCGGTTGGCGATGTCGACAAACGCGTAGACGCAGTCGTTGATATACTCCTGGATGGAGTAGTTGACCGAGCTCTCCGAGTTGGACGACCGTGTGCCGTCGTAGTCCACGCCCAGTCCGCCTCCGCAGTCGACGAATTCGATGTTATAGCCCATCTTGCGCAGGTTGACATAGAACTGTCCGGCCTCGGTGAGTGCGTTTTGTATGCGCCGTATCTTGTTGATCTGTGATCCGATATGGAAGTGGATGAGCTTGATGCAGTCGTGCAGTCCGACGGCGTCTAGCTTGCTGAGTGCCTCGAGCAGTTCAGAGGGTGTGAGGCCGAATTTCGACGCGTCGCCTCCGCTTTCAGCCCATTTGCCCGATCCCGAGCTGGCCAGTTTGATGCGGATACCGATGTTGGGCATCACCTTGAGGCGTTTGGCGGTACGTGCGATGACATCTATCTCGTTGAGCTTCTCCACGACGATGAAGATGCGTTTGCCGAGTTTCTGGGCCAGCATGGCCAGTTCGATGTAGCTCTCGTCCTTGTAGCCGTTGCAGATGATGAGCGAGTCGCTTTTGCACTGCTGCGCAATGACCACGTGGAGCTCGGGCTTTGATCCTGCTTCCAGACCAAGGTTGAACTTACGTCCGTGCGTTATCATCTCGTCGACCACGGGCTGCATCTGATTGACCTTGATGGGGAAGATGATGTAGCTCTCACCCTGATAGTTGTATTCCTCCTTAGCTTTGCGGTAGCATTCGTCCATCTTCTCGATGCGGTTGTCGAGAATATCGGGGAAGCGGAGCAGTACGGGCGCTGTGACATCGCGCAGTGCCAGTTCGTCCATTACTTCACGAAGGTCGATACGTACATCGTTCTTAGCCGGCGAGACATAGACATCGCCCTTTTCGTTGATGCCATAGTAGGAGGTTCCCCAACCCTTGATGTTGTACATTTCGCTGGAGTCCTCGATGGTCCACTTTTTCATTCTTTCTTTCTATGTCTGATTAAATAAAATATGTCTTATTAAGAATGTCTGGTTACAAATGTCTGGTTACAAATGTATGATTACCTGAATATAAGTCGATTATAATCTGTCTTACTTCCCAAGGCCGAGTTCTCTCTCGATGGCCTTTACGGTGATCTTTATCTTTTCGTAGTTGTCCATCAGTGATACGTCGATGGTGTGCTTGGCCTGCTTGTAGTAAGCCTCACGCTCAGTGAGCTGCTGTTCGATGAACTGTCTTACCTCTTCCGGTGTCTTGTCGAGCAGCAGGGGTCTGACGGTGTGTCCCATCTTGAGGTGCTGGTAGAGCACGTCGGTGGTGCATTTGAGGTAGACGGTCTCTCCCTGTTGGTTGATGTAGTCCATGTTGTCGAAGAAGCAGGGTGTGCCTCCTCCGCATGAGATGATGACGTTCTCAAACTCGGCCACCTCGTGCAGCATGTTATGCTCGATGCGTCTGAAGCCGTCCTGTCCCCGCTGGTCGAAGAGCTGCTTGACGGTGGCGTGCATACGTGTCTCGATGTACCAGTCAAGGTCGTAGAAGGGCAGTCCCAGGTCCTTGCTCAGTGCGTTGCCCACGGTGGTCTTGCCCGACCCCATGTATCCGATGATGATGATTCTGTTCAAGCCTTTGCCCTCCTTCTGGCCTTTGGTTCGGGTGCGTTCTTTACGATGTTCATACACTCTTCATAGGAGAGGTCGCCTTTGAGGGCACGCTCGTGCAGTTTCTTTTCTATGCGGTAGTTCTTTCCGTCGTAGGCGATATACGGTCCGAAGCGTCCCTTGAGCAGTTCGAGCTTGCTGTCCTCGTCAAACGTCTTGATATGCCGCTCCTTCTCCTGCTTGCGCTTTGCCTCGATGAGTTCGATGGCCTTGTCGAGCGTCACGGTCATCGGGTCTTCAGTCTTGGGCAGCGAGGTATATTTCTTGTTGTGGAGCACGTAAGGTCCGAAGCGTCCTGCTCCGATGACCACCTTGGTGCCCTCGTAGAGGCCCACGGTGCGGGGCAGTTTGAACAGTTCGAGTGCCTCGGGCAGGGTGATGGTCTCGATGCTCTTGTCCTTGGGCATCTGGGCGAAGCGCGGCTTCTCCTTGTCGTCGGCCGAGCCGATCTGTACCACGGGACCGAAGCGGCCGATCTTCACCGATACGGGTTTGCCCGATACGGGGTCGGTGCCGAGTACACGCTCGCCGGCCTTGTGCTCGGAACGGGAGTTGATGACTTCTTTGACCTGTGGCTCGAAGCCTTTGTCGAAGGAGCTCAGCATGGCGGTCCACTGCTCTTTGCCTTCTGCTATCTGGTCGAACTCGTTCTCCACCTTGGCGGTGAAGTTATAGTCCATGATCTCCGGGAAGTTCTGCTGCAGGAAGTCGTTGACCACGATGCCGATGTCGGTGGGGATGAGTTTGCCCCGCTCCGATCCGGCCATTTCTGTCTTGGTCTCAGTGGTGATGGTGTTGTCCTTGAGTGTGTCTACGGTATAGGAGCGCTCGGTGCCGGTCTTGTCGCCCTTGACCACGTACTCGCGTTGCTGGATGGTGGAGATGAAGGTGGCGTAGGTAGACGGACGTCCGATGCCCAGCTCTTCCAGTTTGTGCACGAGGCTGGCCTCGGTGTAGCGTGGTGGAGCCTGTGAGAAGCGCTCGGTGGCGATGATCTCCTCGTGCTCGAGCGTGTCGCCCTCCTTCATGGCGGGCAGCCGGTTGTCATCCTCGCCATTGGCGACTTCATCGTCGGTGGACTCATGGTACACCTTCAGGAATCCGTCGAAGACCACCACCTCGCCGTTGGTCACGAAGTGCACGTCGCTGTTGTCCATGTTGATGGTGGCCGTGGTCTTCTCTATCTGTGCATCAGCCATCTGCGAGGCGATGGTGCGCTTCCATATCAGGTCGTAGAGCCGTCGCTCTTGTGAGGTCCATTCCTGGTCATCGGTGTTGGAGAATGTCGGGCGGATGGCCTCGTGAGCCTCCTGTGCGCCTTTTGAATGTGTCTGGAACTCGCGTGGATGACTGTATTCTGCACCGTAGTTCTTTGTGATCTCCGTCTTGCTGGCTCCGAGGGCGAGTGTGGAGAGGTGTACGCTGTCGGTACGCATGTAGGTGATGCGTCCGCTCTCATAGAGGCGCTGCGCCACCATCATCGTCTGCGACACGGTGAAGCCCAGTTTGCGTGCGGCTTCCTGTTGCAGGGTGGAAGTGGTGAAAGGTGGTGCGGGCTGTCGCTTGAGCGGTTTCTTGACGATGCTGCCCACGGTGAAATGGGCGGTCTGGCATTGTTTGAGAAAGGCTTCCACCTCGTCGTGGGTCTTGAAGCGATGGTCCAGTTCGGCCTTCAGCTCGTTCTTCGTGCCATCGGGCGCGGTGAGCAGGAAGACGGCGTTGACGCGATAGTATGGTTCGCTCTTGAACTGCTGTATCTCGCGCTCACGTTCCACAATGAGCTTTACCACGACGCTCTGCACGCGACCGGCTGAGAGAGCGGGCTTCACCTTACGCCACAGCACCGGTGAGAGCTTGAAACCCACGATACGGTCGAGCACACGGCGGGCCTGCTGCGCATTGACTAAGTTCATGTCCAGGTGGCGCGGATGCTCAATGGCCTCCAGGATGGCGGGCTTGGTAATCTCGTGAAAGACGATACGCGAGGTCTTCTGTTCATCGAGTCCCAGCACCTCACACAAGTGCCAGCTGATGGCTTCTCCCTCGCGGTCTTCATCGGATGCGAGCCAGATCTTCTTGGCTTGCTTGGCCTGCTTCTTCAGTTCGGCCACTATCTTTTTCTTCTCTTCCGGTATCTCGTATACCGGATTGAGATCGTTCTCGTCTATGCTGAGTTCTTTCTTCTTTAAGTCGCGGATATGACCGTAAGACGACATCACCTTGTAGTCCTTGCCAAGATATTTCTCAATTGTCTTGGCTTTGGCAGGACTCTCTACGATTACTAAATTGTCTTGCATGATAACCTTATGAATTTTATCGGTTGGCAAAAGTAAGCAAATCCTACGCTATAACCTTATTATATATAGATATTTTTGTTTTTTTTAATAATAGCCCCACCCCCGCGCGCTTTGCACGCGGATCCCTCCCCCAAATTGGGAGGGCTAGTTTGCATTGCTATATCGGCCCACCCCAAGCCCCACCCCCGCGCTTTGCGCGGTTCCCTCCCCCAAATGGGGAGGGCAAGTTTGCATTGCTATACCAAAGGCAACCGGATTATTTTCAAGATTTTCAATTTTATTTTATGCGAAGCAATTTTCAATTCAAAAGGTGAGGGCGTATTTTATGCGCAGCAATTTTCCGCGAAGCGATTTTCGTCGACGACAGGCTTAACACCAAAGGTGTTGGGACAGAAGCAAAGGGGTAGTCAGCGAGCTTGCTCGCAAGACTACCCCTTTGCTTCTGACTCATCGCTCCATTGAGGAGCGGAAGCCTGTCGGAGACTATTTTTCTTTTTAATCTACTAACGATACTGGAATGATTATATATAGACCCCCCCCAAAAAAAGGTTCTGACAATACAACATTCGTCCTATTAACTTCTGAAAAACAGAACTATACTTCCTTTGATCCGTCAATTCAAACTTGCCCTCCCCATTTGGGGGAGGGAGCCTTGGCTCGCTAAGCGAGCCAAGGGGGTGGGGCTACTCTTTTTGTTCCTCCCTTGTCTTGGCTATCGGACTGTGGAGAAAGACGCTGAGCGCCTGGCGGATAGACCGCATGCCGAACTGCTCGGTATGGATGTCTTTCAAGGGCACCCATTGGTACGACTGGGCGTCGTCGCTGGCTACGACATGGCTGTCGTCCTTCACCTTGCAGACGAAGAACAAGTCGAGCGTGCGCACTGTGAAGCCTGAGTAGAGGTAGGTGTTGGGATAGCTGAACAGGTAGCGTGTCTCGATGACGTCGAGTCCTGTCTCTTCCTTCACTTCTCGGCGTACCCCTTCCTCGCCGGTCTCGCCGAGGTCGCAGAAGCCGCCGGGCAGGTCGAGGGTACCCTTGGCCGGCTCGCGCTTGCGCTTCAGCACCAACAACTCATTGTTCTCATTGAGAATGATAGCAGCAGTGGCTGCACTGGGGTTGAGGTAATACTCAAAGCCGCAGTTCTCGCATTTCTTGCTTTTCTCGTCCTGAACCTCAAAATGCTTGCTGCCGCATACCGGACAGTATTTGAATTTCTCTAACGGATGCATGTCTGAACCTTTTTAGCTTCAATATAATATGTGATGTAAGTCTTGACCCATGCTGGTGTTACTACAGCAGAGACTTGATTTCTGCATTCAGGTCCTTGATCTGAATATCACGCTTCTGCAGCGTGTTGTTACGGTCGATGAGGAAGAAGGTAGGCACCGCCTGCACGTTGTAGGACGCGGCATATTGCGACTGGGTGCCATTGTCGTCGTGCACGCATATCCAGGGCAGGGCGGCCACGCTCTCTTTCCAGAAGTGCTCGTCTGGGTCGAGGCTCACCTGATAGATCTCCAGACCCTGTGCGTGGTATTTGTTGTAGAGCTCGCGCAACTTCATGATGCGTTCTGTGCTGCCCTCAGAGGCGAACACGTGGAAGTCGAGCAGCACCACCTTGCCCTTGAGGCTCGTCAGCTTTCTCACCACGCCCTTGTTGTCGGGCAGGGCGATGTCGATGACACCGGTGGTAGTCACCTTGCTGGCCGGAATGGTTTGCGCCTGTTGTGCCTCTACGATGCGCATGTCCTTCATGCCGGCCAAGGCGATGTTGTGGAGGTTCTCACCGCGCTGGCAGTTGGGGTAGTAGGTGTCCCAGCTCGTTGCTACGGCCGCAAACACGCGCACGTCGTCCTTGCTGCTGTGGGGGTCGAAGATGAGCGCTGTCTGGTCGCCCACGGTGATGGTCTGGAACAAGGCGAAGTAGGAATAAGCCTTCATGGGCTCCTTGAAGATGTAGTTGGTCTTCACGTTGTCCTTGTACTGCTTGAGCAGGCCCTGGATGATCTCACCTTCTTTGCCGTAGGGGATGTTGGGATTCTGGACCACGGCGTTGACGCGTGCCTGCAGGTCGAGCTGCATGAGTGCCAGCTCCTTGATCTTGGCACAGTCGTCGGAGCCCTTGATGTCGTACTGTGCCGACATCTGCGGATAGGTGGCCTTCACGGTGATGTTTTCGGTGGAGTCGATGGCCACGTTGATGATCTGGCGGTCGATGCGCAGGCGGTAGAACTCAGGGTTCTTCGGAGCGTCGCCGTCGAAGTTGAACGTGCCATCCTGGTCCAGCTTCACAGAGTCAACGGTCACCGGACCGTTGAGGCTCATGTTCTCGAAATAAAGCACGGAGTCTTTGGCATTGCTGATGGTGCCTGAGACATGGAACTTCTTGTTGTTGCAAGAGGTGATACACAATGCAGCCAATACGATGACGGCTGCTGAAAATAAGTGTTTTATATTCATTATATCATTCGTTTTTCGTCTTGACGATTGCAAATGTACGTAGTTTTTTCGGATAATCGCCAAAAAAACAAAAAATATGTGGCTTTTCTGCTTTTATCTCTCTAATATTAGGTAACTTTGCAATGTTATAATTTTCGATGTTAGTCAAAACAATAAGTTATTTTTTTAGATGAACGTTATTACTAAGACCGTTCAATTGCCAGATGGCCGTACCATCTCAATTGAAACAGGAAAGGTTGCCAAGCAGGCCGACGGATCTGTTGTTCTCCGTATGAACAACACCGTGCTGCTTGCCACAGTGACGGCAGCCAAAGAGGCCGTTCCGGGCACCGACTTCATGCCGGTGACTGTTGATTACAGGGAAAAGTATTATGCTACCGGCCGTTTCCCAGGTGGTTTTACCAAGCGTGAAGGTAAGGCCACAGACGAAGAGATTTTGATTTCACGTCTCGTAGACCGTGCTCTTCGTCCGCTGTTCCCCTCTGATTACCATTGTGAGGTATTTGTGCAGATCTGGCTTCTCTCGAGCGATGGCAAGGACCAGCCCGATGCACTGGCAGGTTTTGCCGCCTCTGCTGCTATGGCTTGCTCGACCATTCCTTTCGAGCACACTATCTCTGAGTGCCGTGTGGCACGCATCAATGGCGAATATGTCATTGACCCGACCTTTGAACAGATGAAAGACGCCGACCTCGACATCATGGTGGGTTGCACCAAGGACAACCTGATGATGGTGGAAGGCGAGATGAGCGAAGTGTCAGAGCAGGACCTCATCGGTGCCCTCAAGGCTGCCCAGGAGGCCATCAAGCCCATGTGCGACCTGCAGGACGAGCTCGCCAAGGAGCTCGGCACTGACGTGAAGCGCGAATACAACGACGAGATCAACGACGAGGACCTGCGTAAGCAGATTCATGACGAGCTCTATCAGCCCGCTTACGATACCATCCACAAGACCCTGCCCAAGCAGGAGCGCAACGATGCCTTCGACCAGATCCTGGCCGACTTCCTTGAGAAGTACGACGCTGCCCACACCGATCTCTCCGAGGAGGACCTCGAGGAGAAGCATGCTGAGGCCGGTCGCTACTGGGGCGATGTGCTGCGCGATGCCATGCGCCGCTGCGTGCTCGACGAGGGCCTGCGCATGGACGGTCGTAAGACCGACGAGATCCGTCCTATCTGGTGCGAGGTCAGCCCGCTGCCCATGCCTCACGGATCGGCTATCTTCCAGCGTGGTGAGACCATGTCGCTGGCTACCGTCACCCTCGGCACCAAGCTCGATGAGAAGCTCGTCGACGGCGTTGTTGTACGTGGCAACCAGCGCTTCCTGCTTCACTACAACTTCCCACCGTTCTCTACCGGCGAGGCTAAGTCACAGCGCGGTCCCGGCCGTCGTGAGATTGGTCACGGCCATCTCGCATGGCGTGCCCTCAAGGGACAGATTCCTGCCGACTTCCCCTACACTGTGCGTGTGGTGAGCGATATTCTCGAGAGCAATGGCTCGTCTTCTATGGCTTCCGTCTGCGGCGGTACGCTGGCGCTGATGGATGCAGGTGTGCCTATCAAGAAGCCGGTGGCAGGTATTGCCATGGGTCTGATCAAGAACCCCGGCGAAGACAAGTATGCCATCCTCTCTGATATCCTCGGCGACGAGGACCACCTGGGCGATATGGACTTCAAGACCACCGGTACCAAGGACGGTCTGACCGCTACCCAGATGGATATCAAGTGCGACGGTCTGTCGTTTGACATCATCGAAAAGGCTCTCATGCAGGCCAAGGCCGGTCGTGAGCATATCATGGGCGAAATGATGAAGACCATCAGCGAGCCCCGTAAGGAGATGAAGCCTCAGGTGCCCCGCATCATTGCCTTCGACATCCCCAAGGAGTTCATCGGCGCTGTCATTGGCCCGGGCGGAAAGATTATCCAGCAGATGCAGGAAGACACAGGCTCTACCATCACCATCGACGAGAGCGACGGTGTGGGTCACGTGCAGGTGTCGGCTCCTAATAAGGAGAGCATCGACGCCGCCATCGCCAAGATCAAGGGCATCGTGGCCCTGCCTGAGGTAGGTGAGGTCTACGACGGTGTGGTGAAGAGCATCATGCCTTACGGCTGCTTCGTCGAGATTCTGCCTGGCAAGGAAGGTCTGCTCCACATCTCCGAGATCGAGTGGAAGCGCCTGGAGACCGTCGAGGAGGCTGGCATCAAGGAGGGCGACCACATCAAGGTCAAGCTGCTTGAGATCGATCCTAAGACCGGTAAGTACAAGCTCTCTCACCGTGTGCTGCTCGACAAGCCCGAGGGCTACCAGGAGCGTCCGCGTCGTCCCCGTCGTGAGGGTGACCGCCGTCCCCGTCGTGAGGGTGAGCACAACAACACACAGCAGCCCCGCGGCGAGCGTCGTCCCCGTCACTACGAGAACCACGACAACGACCAGCAGCCCGCTGACTTCACCAACGAGCTCGACTAAGACTCGTTGAGACATCTTGAGACAATAGGGTGATCATGGCCGATCAGCGCCATGAACCTTTATATAATAAGGAGAATGTTTTCTGCCGGAGATTTCTGACGGAAGACATTCTCCTTTTTGTCGTTTCTGTTTCAGTGTTTTACATAAAAGCAGTAACTTTGCAAGCATATTGTAACATCATAACAAATACGCTATGCGACAGATAATCCGTCATTTTACCGATGACGACTTGTATAAGTTCTCCATGTGTTGCGCGGTGATCGACAACTACCCGCGTGCGGAAGTGAAGTACACGTTTGTGGACCGCAACAATACGGTCTATCCCGCTGGCTTCGCCGACTTGGTGAGAGAACAGATCAAAATGCTTGAGACAGTAGTCATCACCGATGAAGAAATCGATTTCATGCGCCGGAAGTGCAACTATATGCCCAGTTGGTTTTTCACCTATCTCAAAGGCTTCCGCTACAATGCCGACTGGACCAAGGTGGAGCAAGATGCTGAGGGACATCTCCACATGGCGTTCGAGGGCAACTGGAGCGACACTATCCTCTTGGAGGTGAAGGTACTGGCCATCGTCTCGGAACTGTACTACATGGTGACGGGACAGGACAAGAACTTCGACTACGATGACTACTATCAGCGCACGTATCAGAAGGGTGAAAAACTGCTGTCGGCCGGTTGTGTGTACTCCGACTTCGGAACACGCCGCCGTGCCTCGTTTAAGGCTGAGGACACCATCGTGCGGGCTTTCCGCGACTGCCAACAGTCACGCAGCGACTGGAAAGGCCGTTTCGTGGGAACAAGCAATGTGTATCTCGCCATGAAATACGGACTCACCCCTGTGGGCACTATGGCACATGAGTTTATCTGTGCCATCGGTGGAATGTTTGGTCCGCAGATGGCCAACCATATTGCCATGAACGCCTGGCGCCATACCTTCAACGGTGCGTTGGGCACCTATCTTTACGACTCCTTCGGATGGGACATTTTCTCGCTCAACTTCTCAGAGGACTTCGCCAATCTGTTCAAGGGACTGCGCGTGGACAGCGGTGACAACCGTGAGGAACTGCGCAAGATTTGCGACAAATACAAGTCGCTCAACATCGACAGCCGTACCAAGCAGGTCATCTTCTCCAATGCCCTCACCACCGATGAGGCCATCGAGATACAAGACTATGCCTCGAAGGTGTGCCAGCCGTCGTTTGGCATCGGCACCCACTTCACCAACGACTTCCCCCATATTGAGCCCATGAACACGGTCATCAAGCTTACGGCTGCCAAGATCACGGAGTCGTGGCCGTTCTACAACGACACCTGTAAGATCTCTGAGGACGATGGCAAGCATACCGGCAAACCGGAGGTCATCAAGCGTTTCATGGAGGCCATTCACTTTGAAAGAAACAAGTAAATGACGATGAATCAACACAAGTTATCGGCCCACGGTGCCGTTTTGCTGGCCAATGTCATCTTCGGCGTCGGCGTACCTGTTACCAAACTGTTGCTTGACAATTGGCTTACGCCAATGGCTTATATGGCTACCCGTTGCATTGGTGCGGCCGCCATCTTCTGGCTCATCAGTCTGTTCCTGCCCAAGGAGCATGTGGAGCGCCACGACCTTCTGGTCATCATGTGCGGCGGACTGCTGGGCTTCGTCGTCTCGCAGACGCTCACGGCATGGGCCTTGCAGTTTACCACGCCTGTTTACTTCTCGCTCATCGCCACGCTGACGCCGGTAGCCACCATGCTCTGTGCCGCGTTGCTGATTGGTGAGCGTATGTCGGCTAAGGGCGTTGTCGGCGTTGTGTTTGGCATTGCCGGTGCCATGCTCATGGTGTTTATGAACTGGCAGGGCGGCACTGGCAGCAACGATTTGCTGGGCATCTTCCTGGCGGTACTGAGTCTGCTCACGTGGGCGGTCTATCTTATCATCACACGAAAGGTGTCAGCACGCTATACGGCTGTGACTCAGATGAAATGGGTGTTTCTGGTTTCCACCGTTGCCATTTTGCCGTTTTCGTGGAGCGACCTGTGTCATGCCACGCTCTATAGCAGTGCGTGGCAGTGGAGTGGGGTGGCAGAAATGGCTTTCATCGTCATATTTGCCACTGTGGCCGGTTATTTCGCCATTCCCTATGCCATGCAATACCTCAAGGCTACGACGGTGAGCGTCTATACCAATCTGCAGCCCATCGTGGCCTCGTTTATCGCTATCATGCTCAGCCAGGATGTGCTTACCTGGGATAAGCCTGTGGCCCTTGTGCTGGTGCTCCTCAGTGCATGGCTTGTAACGAAGAGTTAGAATGTCATAAATTGATCACGAATTTCTCATAAATTTTAGGAGAGGTTAGATAGATCACAATTATAAAAAACTTCCGTCAGCACCCCTGTGATAGGAGTCCGTCAAAAAACTCCGCAGGTATCTTGCTTATTTGATGTTTTTTTCCGATATTTGCAAAAATAATCATTTAGAGACAGACGATTATGGATGGAATGAACTACAACTACGCTGAAAGATACATCAATCCGCTGACCGATTTCGGTTTCAAGCGCATCTTCGGTACGCCGTTCAACAAGGCCTTGCTCATTGATTTCCTCAATGCGTTGTTGGAGGGTGAGCGCGAGGTGAGTGATGTCACCTACCGCAACAGCGAGCAACTCGGAGCCAACATAGAAGAACGCCGGGCCGTGTTCGACGTTTATTGCCAAGCAAAGGACGGTTCAAGGTTTATTGTCGAAATGCAGAACGTCTATCAGGAATTCTATAAGGACCGCTCAATCTATTACTCCACTTTCCCCGTGGCCGAGCAGAGTAAACGCGGCGATTGGAACTACGAGCTCAGCCCGGTATATACCATCGGCATACTCAACTTCACTTTCCCCGAGGACAAGCAGAGTGACAGTGGCATCTATAAGGAGGTGAAGCTCATGGATGTCAATTCCAAGAAAGTATTCTACGACAAGCTTACCTATATTTATGTTGAATTAGCCTGCTTCAACAAGGGATTGGGAGAATTGAAGACCACACTCGACAAATGGCTCTTCGCCTTGAAAAATATGCAGCGTCTCTTCTCACGTCCCGCCGAACTGCAGGGCCGCGTCTTCGAACAATTGTTCACCACCGCCGAGATTGCAAAGTTCGATACCAACGAGTTGCGCGACTACGAGCAGAGTAGCAACGCCTACCGCGACATCAAAAACGGTATGGATACAGCTAAAGAGGAAGGCAGAAAGGAAGGCATAAAAGAAGGCATCAAAAAAGCGTCCGTCGCGTATGCTCAGGCGATGAAGGCTGCTGGAATTTCTAACGACCTGATAGCCGGAATTACAGGACTGTCGGAGGATGAGATAGAGCGGCTGGCTCCTAACTCCTGAGAGCCTCCCGCAAATCCTCTTCAGAACTCAGGCCAAGCTTTCGGCGGATATTGATACGGACGGTGCCGATAGGAGATAAGGAAGTTCTCGGTCATTATCTCATGGTTGGCCCACTCCGGATGCAACGTGAGTAAAACAATGCGGAAGGTCTGTATTAGTTGGCCGCCGATAACATGTTCGAAGCCTACACTAGCGATAGCGCGCCAAGGGTAAGCAGCATCAGGCTGACTACGGCCAGAAGAATGAATGCCAGTGTAATGGCTTGCAGGTGAATGAGCGGCATGCCCAACAATCCGATAAAATGAAGCGGCATGATGGCGAACACCATCAACAGACTGCCAAGAAATATGGTGAGGCGTATACGCTCCGCACAGTTTGACGTGTGACGCTGATAAAGGCCAGATATCCAAATGCGGAATCTGGAAGTTAGGGGTAGAGTCATGGTATTAACGATCGCCGTAAACAATTACAGGAGACTGCATCAGAAGTCCGGAAATCCGGAAGTTCAAAAGTCTTGTCATATACTTAAGTGACTGGCAACCAGTATTAATAAAGTAATGACGGGACTTCAGAACTTCCGAACCTCCGGACTTCTGATACAGTCTCTTGTGTTGTGGCCCGCGAGTCACAAAGCTCGAGGCTTAGTAATTCTCAGCATTGATCTCGAAGAAGCTCTGCGGATGCATGCAGACTGGGCATACCTTCGGAGCCTTGGGGCCGATCACGATATGTCCGCAGTTGCGGCACTTCCAGATACGGTCACCGTCGCGTGAGAACACGAGGCCCTCGTCGAGGTTGCCTACAAGCTTCTTGTAGCGCTCCTCGTGGTGCTTCTCGATGGCACCTACCATGCGGAACTTTGCTGCGATCTCCTTGAAGCCCTCTTCTTCAGCTTCTTTGGCCATGCGGTCGTACATGTCCGTCCACTCGTAGTTCTCGCCCTCAGCGGCAGCAATCAGATTGCTGTGAGTGTCCTTGATGTCACCGCCCTCGAGGTATTTAAACCACAGTTTGGCATGCTCCTTCTCATTACCTGCTGTCTCCTCAAAGATAGCGGCAATCTGCTCGTAGCCATCTTTGCGGGCCTTGCTGGCAAAATAAGTGTATTTGTTACGTGCCATGCTCTCGCCGGCAAATGCTTCCTGGAGATTCTTCTCTGTCTTGGTTCCTTTCAGTTCTTTCATAATGCTTTTGTAATTAGTGTTGTTATTTACTTGTTCTTATTTCTGATGCAAAGATAGGAAATAATTTGATACGCTCCAAATATTTCGACGATTTATTTTGTATAAATTACAAGATTTAAGATTACAGCGCTTGTCTCCTGCTGCTACACCTTATTAAAATAGTAGGGTAGGCGGGGTAGGCATGGTAGGCAATAGTAGGCAAGGTAGGCGGGGTAGGCAAGGTAGGCAAGGGTAGGCAAGGGTAGGCAAGGTAGGCAAGGTAAGCATGGTGGGTGCTGTTGGTCCTCAGAGGGTGGATTTGGGCGCTTGAGTTGAAAGTTTTTTAGTATTTACTTGCGTGAATAAAATATATTGCGTAACTTTGCAGTGTTCAGTGGAATGAGGAGCTCCGAGCGAGTTCCTCATTTTTTTATAACAGCTTAATATGATTGACAAGAACGTCGTAAAGAAATTAGTAGATGAATGGCTGGAGGGCAAGGAGTATTTTCTTGTTGACCTCACAGTGAGCCCTGATGACAAGATCACCGTAGAGATTGACCATGCTGATGGCGTATGGATAGAAGACTGCGCCAAGCTGAGCCAGTATATCGAGGATCATCTCAGCCGTGACGACGAGGACTATGAATTGGAGGTGGGCTCGGCCGGTCTGGGTCAGCCTTTCAAGGTAGCCCGTCAGTACGAGATTTTCGTTGGCGAACCTGTCGAGGTGCTGGATGCCGACGGCAAGAAAGTGCGTGGCATACTGAAGAGTGTGGATGGTCGTGACTTCGTGGTCACCGTAAATGAGAAGGTGAAGGTGGAAGGCAAGAAGCGTCCGGTGAAGATGGATGTTGACCACCCGTTCAATATGGATAATGTAAAATATACGAAATATTTAATAAGTTTCAAATAAAGCTATGGCAGCAACAAAAAAAGACGATGAGCAGTTGAGCATGATTGGCTCGTTCCGTGAATTCCAGGAGACGAAGCACATCAACCGCACCACCCTTGTGAGCGTGCTGGAAGAGAGCTTCCGCAATGTGTTGGCGAAGATATACGGCACCGATGAGAACTTTGATGTCATTGTCAACCCCGACAAGGGTGACTTTGAGATCTACCGCAACCGTGTGGTGGTACCCAACGGTGAGGTGGCCGACCAGAATAAAGAAATCAGTCTGTCGGATGCTCAGAAGATAGAAGCCGACTATGAGGTGGGCGAGGAAGTGTCAGAACCTGTCAACTTCGCCAAGTTCGGCCGCCGTGCCATCCTTACCCTTCGCCAGACGCTGGCCAGCAAGATTCTGGAGCTGGAGCACGATGAGCTCTACAACAAATACAAGGATCGTGTTGGTCAGGTGATTGCCGCCGAAGTGTACCAAGTGTGGAAGCGCGAGGTACTGTTGGTTGACGACGACAACAACGAGCTCATCCTGCCCAAGAGTGAGCAGATCCCTGCCGACCAGTATCGGAAGGGTGAGACCGTGAGAGCTGTCATTGAGCGTGTTGACAATGAGAACAACAACCCGAAGATCATCCTCTCACGTACCAGTCCTACGTTCCTGCAGCGTCTGCTTGAGCAGGAGGTGCCAGAGATCTCCGATGGTCTGATTGCCATCAAGAAGATTGCCCGCATGCCGGGTGAGCGCGCCAAGGTTGCCGTGGAGAGCTACGACGATCGTATTGACCCTGTGGGAGCGTGTGTCGGTGTGCACGGTAATCGTGTGCATGGCATTGTGCGCGAGTTGTGCAACGAGAATATCGACGTCATCAACTGGACTGCCAACACACGTCTGTTCATCCAGCGTGCGCTGAGCCCAGCCCAGGTGACCGACATCAAGATTGATGAGGAGAACAAAAAGGCTGAGGTTTATCTGCAGCCCGACCAGGTGAGTCTGGCCATCGGCCGTGGCGGTCTGAATATCAAGCTGGCCTCCATGCTCACTGAGTACACCATCGATGTCTACCGTGTGGTGGACGACAACGCACAGCAGGGCACGGAGGAGGATGACGTCTACCTCGATCAGTTCAACGATGAGATCGACCAGTGGATCATTGATGCCATCAAGGGTATCGGTCTGGAAACAGCCAAAGAGGTGCTCAATGCCCCACGTGAGATGCTTGTTGAGAAAGCCGACCTCGAGGAAGAGACCGTCGACCACGTGCTTGAGGTGTTGAAGAAAGAATTTGAATAAGAGAATTAAAAAGAGTTTGCGAAAAAGTATATGAGCATCAGATTAAACAAAGCATTACGTGAATTGAATATAGGACTCCAGACGGCAGTTGGATTCCTACAAAAGAGAAGCCAGCTGGGTGAGGTAAAGGCCGATCCGAGTTTTAAGCTGAGCGACGCGCAGTATGAAGCGCTCGTGAATGCTTTTAAACAGGATGCGGCTGTCCGCGAACAGGCTGAGCAACTCTTTAAAAAGCCAAAAGAGAAGAAGCCGTCTGCTAAGAAAAATGAAGAGCAGCGGGACGCATCGGGCTTTACCGTTCGTCAGAAATACACGCCTTTGGGCAAGATCGACCTCAGTCAGGTGGGTGTGCCTAAAGTGGTGCCTGCTTCTGATGCTCAGACAGCTACTGACTCCGATGTCACCGCAAAGGCTGAGACTGCTGCCGTCAGTCAGAAGCCTGCAGCCCCAGTCACTCCTAACAATGAGGGTGCAGCCAAAGCGAAGCCCACGGAAGTGACAAGTGATAAACCCGCAGAGGCCGCTCCATCCGCTGCACCTGCAGCAACGGAAGCGCAGAAGACACAGACCGCTGCCTCCTCGCAGCCGCAGCCGGCTGCACAGCCCAAGCCGCAACAGGAGCAAAAGCTTCAGCCGGCCGCAGCTGCTGTCAAGCCTGCCGAGCACGAAGCACCGGTTGCTGACAAGCAGGAGACGAAGCAGGTTAAGCCTGCCGCATCGCAACCTGCTGCAGCTCAGACTAAGCCTGCCGCATCACAACCAGTTGCTTCTGCCCAGACATCTGCCGCACAGCAGAAACCTGCTGCCAACGCACAACCCGCACCGGCTGCTGCTCAGGCTAAGCCGCAACAGTCTGCCGCCAACGGCCAGACCGCGCACGCTGACAACCATCAGGCACAGCCGAAGCGTCAGGAAGTGAAGCGGCCCGCTGCCGTGAAAGTGGTCGAGGTGACCAAGACCCCTCAGCCGGAGAAGGAGGAGACGAAGATCTTCCGTACGAAGACAGAGTCGCGTATCGACAATACGCCGAAGGTGACCGTGCTGGGTAAGATCGACTTGAACGCCATCAACAGCAGCACACGCCCGAAGAAGAAGTCTAAGTCGGAGCTGCGCCGCGAGCGTGAGGAGAAGCGCCAGCAGAATGCCGCCAATGGCAACAATGGGGCCAATGGCAATCATGGCAAGCGCCAGCGCATCAATAATAATAAGGTGGATATCAATGCCGCTGCCAACCAGCAGGCTGGCAAGAACAGTGGTAAGAAGAAGAAAAACCGCAACCGCTCGCAGAAGCCCCTGGAGGTGAACGAGGAGGACGTGGCACGTCAGGTAAAGGAGACGTTGGCACGTCTCACCAGCAAGACGCAGAACAAGCGTGGCGCCAAGTACCGCAAGGAGAAACGCGAGGCTGTGCAGGAGAAACTTGATGCCGAGGCACGTCAGGAGAAGAAGGAGAGCAAGATACTGAAACTCACCGAGTTCGTTACCGTGTCGGAGTTGGCTACGATGATGAACGTTTCCGTGACGCAGGTTATCTCCACGCTGATGAGCATCGGTATCATGGCCTCCATCAACCAGCGTCTCGATGCTGAGACCATCAACATGGTGGCTGAGGAGTTTGGCTTCAAGACCGAGTACGTCAGTGCAGAGGTGCAGGAAGCCGTGAGCGAGGAGGAGGACGACGAGAGCGATCTCGTACCTCGTGCGCCGATTGTGACCGTCATGGGTCATGTCGACCATGGTAAGACCTCATTGCTCGACCATATCCGCAACACCAATGTGATTGCCGGTGAGGCCGGTGGTATCACACAGCACATCGGTGCCTACAGTGTGACGCTGAAGAACGGCCGCAAGGTGACCTTCCTCGATACCCCTGGTCACGAGGCCTTCACGGCCATGCGTGCCCGTGGTGCGCAGGTCACCGATATCGCCATCATCATCATCGCTGCCGACGACTCCGTGATGCCTACCACCAAGGAGGCTATCGCCCACTGTCAGGCCGCAGGCGTGCCAATGGTGTTTGCCATCAACAAGATTGATAAGCCCGGAGCCAACCCGGACAAGATACGTGAGGACCTGGCCAACATGAACCTCCTCGTCGAAGAGTGGGGTGGTAAGTACCAGTGCCAGGAGATCAGTGCCAAGAAGGGTATCGGTGTCGATGACCTGATGGACAAGGTGCTGCTTGAGGCCGACATGCTCGAGCTCAAGGCCAACCCCAACCGCAAGGCCACGGGTACGATCATCGAGTCGTCGCTCGACAAGGGACGTGGCTACGTCTCAACGGTGCTCGTGAGCAACGGTACGCTCCATGTGGGCGACATCATGCTCGCCGGTACGTCGTGGGGCCGTGTCAAGGCATTGTTCAACGAGCGTAACCAGCGCATCGACAATGTGAAACCGGCAGAGCCCGCCATCGTGCTGGGTCTCAATGGTGCACCTACCGCTGGTGATCAGTTCCATATCATAGACACCGAGCAGGAAGCCCGTGAGATTGCCAACAAGCGTGAGCAGTTGCAGCGTGAGCAGGGCCTGCGTACACAGAAGCGCCTGACGCTCGGTGACATCTCCCACCGTATTGCCCGTGGCGAGTTCCATGAGCTCAACATCATCGTCAAGGGTGACACCGACGGCTCCGTTGAGGCATTGTCCGACAGCTTCCTCAAGCTCAGCACCGAGAAGGTGCAGGTCAACGTCATCAGCAAGGCCGTGGGTCAGATCTCCGAGAACGATGTCATGCTCGCCAGTGCCTCCGACGCCATCATTGTCGGCTTCCAGGTACGTCCGTCGAGTGAGGCCCGTAAGCTGGCTGACCGAGAGGGCGTCGAGATCAACACGTACTCCATCATCTACGATGCCATCGACGACATCAAGGCTGCCATGGTCGGTATGCTCGACAAGGTGAAGAAGGAGGTCGTGACGGCTGAGATCGAGGTGAAGCAGGTCTACAAGATCTCCAAGGTCGGTACCGTGGCCGGTGGTCTCGTCAATAGCGGCAAGGTACACAGCAAGGATAAGGTTCACGTCGTGCGCGACGGAATCGTGGTGCATACCGCTCCCATCGCTGCCCTTAAGCGTTATAAGGACGATGTGAAGGAAGTGGCATCGGGCCTCGAGTGCGGTATCTCACTGGTCAACTACAACGACATCCAGGCGGGTGATGTGCTGGAGACCTTCACCGAGATTGAGGTCGAGCAGAAACTCTAACATTTGGTAACAATTGTGACTATAGGATTCAGGTGGCACGTCTTTTGTAGTGTGTCACCTTGAATTGTTTAATGATATGGAAATAAAATTAGATAAGGAGAAGAACGAATACGTCAGGAAGATCGCCGAGCAGAAATATGAGTATGGGTTCACCACGGATGTGGAGACCGATGTCATACCCCGGGGTCTGAATGAAGATATCGTTCGCTTGATATCCAAAAAGAAAGGCGAGCCCGACTGGTTGCTTGACTTCCGTCTTAAGGCGTTCCGTTATTGGCAGACGCTGCCTGTTCCTACATGGGGACATGTGCATGTGCCGCCCATCGATTTCCAGGCTATTTCTTATTATGCCGACCCCTTGGCCAAGAAACCTGTCAACAAGGAGATCGACCCAGAGTTGGAGAAGACCTTCGACAAGCTCGGCATTCCCTTGGAGGAACGCCTGGCATTGAGCGGTACCGCCGTGGATGCCATCATGGACTCGGTGTCGGTGAAGACCACGTTCAAAAAGCAGTTGGCCGAGAAGGGAATCATCTTCTCGTCGATTGGTGAGGCCGTAAAGCAACATCCCGACCTTGTGCGCCAGTACTTGGGCAGTGTGGTGCCTTACCGTGACAACTTCTCTGCTGCCCTCAACTCCGCTGTGTTCAGTGACGGCTCGTTTGTGTACATTCCCAAGGGTGTGCGCTGCCCGATGGAGTTGAGCAGTTACTTCCGTATTAACGCGCGTAACACAGGTCAGTTTGAGCGCACGCTCATCGTGGCCGATGATGACAGCTACGTGAGCTATCTTGAAGGCTGCACGGCGCCGATGCGTGATGAGAACCAGTTGCATGCGGCTGTCGTTGAGATTGTCGTGATGAACAATGCGGAGGTGAAATATTCTACTGTGCAAAACTGGTATCCCGGTGATGAGCACGGCAAGGGTGGTGTGCTCAACCTTGTTACCAAACGTGGTGATTGCCGTGGTGTCAACTCAAAGCTGTCGTGGACCCAGGTGGAGACAGGATCGGCCATTACATGGAAATATCCTTCATGCATCCTGCGCGGTGACAACTCACAGGCCGAGTTCTATAGCGTGGCCGTGACCAACCACTATCAGGAGGCTGATACCGGTACGAAGATGATTCACATGGGTAAGAACACGAAGTCGACTATCATCTCCAAGGGTATTTCTGCCGGCCATTCGCAGAACTCCTACCGCGGATTGGTGCGTGCCACGGCCAATGCCGACAACGCCCGCAACTACTCTTCCTGCGACTCTCTGTTGCTTGGCTCCGACTGTGGTGCCCATACGTTCCCGTACATGGATATCCACAACGACACTGCCGTCGTGGAGCACGAGGCCACCACTTCGAAGATCTCCGAGGACCAGCTCTTCTACTGCAACCAGCGTGGCATCCCCACGGAAGATGCGGTCGGCTTGATTGTCAATGGCTATGCCAAGGAAGTGCTCAACAAACTCCCCATGGAGTTCGCTGTAGAGGCGCAAAAGCTATTATCGGTTTCCTTGGAGGGGACCGTCGGATAGTCTCTATGGCTTCTATAGATTCTATAGTCTCTATTGCATCTATGGCTCCTATTATCCCCAAAATACCTTTAAGAATATGTTAGTAGTTAAGAACTTACATGCCACGATAGCTGGCAAAGAAATATTGAAAGGAATTGACCTGACGGTCAACGACGGTGAGATACACGCCATCATGGGTCCTAACGGTTCTGGCAAGTCGACGCTTTCGGCTGTGCTGACCGGTAACCCGCTCTATACCGTAACCGAGGGTGAGGCATGGTTCAACGGAAAGAACCTGCTTGAGATGAAGCCGGAGGACCGTGCCCGCGAAGGCCTGTTCCTCTCCTTCCAGTATCCCGTGGAGATACCAGGTGTGTCAATGGTCAACTTCATGAAAGCTGCCGTCAATGCCAAGCGCGAATATCAAGGACTGGAGCCCCTCAAGGCTGCCGACTTCATGAAACTCATGAAGGAGAAGCGCGAGCTGGTGGAGCTTGATCCGAAGCTCTCCCGCCGTAGTGTCAACGAGGGCTTCTCCGGTGGTGAGAAGAAACGCAACGAGATCTTCCAGATGGCAATGCTTGACCCGAAGCTCAGCATCCTCGACGAGACCGACTCCGGTCTTGACGTCGATGCCATGCGCATTGTCGCTGACGGTGTCAACAAACTCTTCACACCCGAGAAGTCCATCATCGTCATCACACACTATGAGCGGTTGCTCGATATGATCAAGCCCAGTGTGGTGCACGTGCTGTACAATGGCCGTATCGTCAGAACCGACGGCCCTGAGCTGTCTAAGGAGATCGAGAAGCGCGGATACGACTGGATCAAGGAGGAAGCCGACGCTAAGTATGGTAAATAAGGAGATAATGGTATGACTCAATCCCATTCAGAACAACAATATATCGACCTTTACCAGCAGAACCGTCAGATGATCTGCGACCATTCGGCGGCTGTGCTCAATGAGGTGCGTGATGAAGCCTTTGCCGACTTCCAACGGCTGGGCTTTCCCTCTCGTAAGGTCGAGCGATACAAATACACCGACATGCAGGCGCTCTTCGCACCTGACTATGGGCTCAACCTCAACCGTATCGACATCCCCATCAATCCTTATAGCGTGTTCAGCTGCGACGTGCCCAATCTCAGTACGTCACTCTACTTTGTGGTCAACGATACATTCTATAAAAAGGCACTACCCAAGGTA
Source organism: uncultured Prevotella sp. (assembly GCA_900319905.1). Taxonomy (GTDB): domain Bacteria; phylum Bacteroidota; class Bacteroidia; order Bacteroidales; family Bacteroidaceae; genus Prevotella. The sequence goes on from ONQB01000001.1 coordinate 29,881, forward strand.
TCTCTGCCTGAGGGTGTGGAGGTGATGAGCCTCAAGGATGCCGCAGAGCAGCAGCCGGAGCTCGTTGCCCGCTACTACGCCAAGATAGCGAAGTCGGCCGACGATGCTGTCACAGCCCTCAACACGATGCTGGCGCAGGATGGTCTGTTCATCCATGTGGGCAAGAACGTGAAGGCCGAACGTGCCATACAGGTGGTCAATATCCTGCGGTCGGACGTCGACCTCATGGTCAACCGTCGTGTGCTCATCGTCATGGATGAGGGCGCGGAGGCAAAGCTCCTGTTCTGTGACGATTCCGCTGATGACCGCCACTTCCTGGGTACGCAGGTGATAGAAGCCTTCGTGGGTGAGAACGCCAGCCTCGACCTCTACTGCCTGGAGGAGACAACGTCCAAGAACACGCGGGTGAGCAATGTCTACATTGACCAGCAGGCCAACAGCCGTGTTAATCACAATGTCATTACACTGCACAATGGCGTCACGCGCAACATGCTCAACCTTACCTTCAAGGGTGAGGGGGCCGAATGCTGGTGTAATGGCTGCGTCATTGCCGACAAGAGCGAGCACATCGACAACAACACACTTATCGACCATCAGGTGGGCCACTGCGACTCCCATGAGCTCTACAAGTATGTACTCGACGACCATGCTGTGGGTGCTTTCGCCGGCAGGGTGCTGGTGCGTCACGACAGTCAGAAAACCACGTCGCAGGAGACCAACCAGAACCTCGTCATGACGAAGACGGCACGCATGTACACTCAGCCCATGCTCGAGATCTATGCCGATGACGTGAAGTGCTCACATGGTTCTACGGTGGGACAACTCAACGATGCCGCCATGTTCTACATGCAGCAGCGTGGCATCGACGAGCACGAGGCAAAGCTCCTGTTGGAGTTTGCGTTTATTGGTGAGGTCATCGACCGGATCAAGCTCGAGCCCCTTCGCGACCGGCTCCATCAACTCGTGGAGAAGCGCTTCCGTGGTGAGCTGGGCACCTGTGCCGGATGCAAGATGTGCGCGCCCAGTCACGTGGATCCTTTAACAAAGCAATAACAATGACTCGTGTTCTCCTGCCCTGACGAAGGTGCGGGATGAACACAATGGTTGTACGATTAATAAGAGAAAGATGTACGATATACAAAAGGTACGGGCCGACTTCCCGATACTCACCCGTGAGGTACATGGCAAGCCCCTGGTGTATCTCGATAATGCCGCCACGACGCAGAAGCCGCTGTGTGTGCTCGATGCGATGCGGCATGAGTATCTCAACGAGAATGCCAATGTACATCGTGGCGTGCACTACCTCAGCGTGCAGGCCACCGAGTTGCATGAGGCAGCGCGTGAGACGGTGCGGCGCTTCATCAATGCGCGCAGCACGTCGGAGATCGTGTTCACACGTGGCACCACCGAGGGACTCAACCTCGTGGCCGCCACCTATAGCGAGGCATTCATGAGGACTGACGATGAGGTCATCGTCTCTGTCATGGAGCATCACTCCAATATCGTGCCATGGCAGTTGGCTGCTGCCCGCAAGGGTATCCGCCTGCGTGTCATCCCGATGAGCGACGACGGCCTGCTCGACATGACCGCCTTTGAGCAGCTCTTCAACGAACATACCAAGATGGTGAGCGTGGCGCAGGTGAGCAATGTGTTGGGCACGGTGAATCCCATCAAGGAGATCGTCAGTGTGGCCCATGCCCATGGTGTGCCGGTCATGGTTGATGGTGCGCAGAGTGCTCCCCACTTCGCGGTTGATGTGCAGGACTTGGACTGCGACTTCTTTGTGTTCAGCGGACATAAGATGTACGGTCCCACAGGCGTCGGCGTACTCTATGGAAAGGAAGAGTGGCTCGACCAACTGCCGCCTTATCAGGGTGGTGGAGAAATGATTGAGCACGTGAGCTTTGAAAAAACCACCTTTGAGAAACCGCCATTGAAGTTCGAGGCAGGCACGCCCGACTATATCGCCTCCCATGGACTGGCTACGGCCATCGATTACATGGAGCACATTGGCATGGACGAGATCGCCGCTCACGAACGGGAACTCACGAAGTACGCAGTAGATCGCTTGTCACAGATTGAAGGCATGACAATTTATGGTCATGGACAAGGCGTTGAGAGCGATGCCGTGGTGTCATTCAATGTGGGCAACATCCATCATATGGATATGGGTACACTGCTCGACCAGTTGGGCATTGCCGTACGCACCGGTCACCATTGTGCCCAACCGCTTATGGATCGCCTTGGTGTGCTCGGCACGGTGCGGGCTTCCTTTGCCCTCTACAACACCAAGGAAGAAATAGACAAGTTGGTCGCAGGTATAGAGCGAGTCAGACAGATGTTCTGATTCTTGAGATAAAAAATGGAGAAGTCCGGGAGCCCGGAAGTTCAGAAGTACAGTCATTACGATTATGATACCTTATTGTCAGGTACTCATATATTTGACTGAACTTCTGAACTTCCGGACTCCCGGACTTCTCCATTCTTGGTACACACTTCTTATTGTTATACTTATCAGACGCGCCTCAGATCTTGTCCCGGCACAGCTTCAGACTGGCCAACAGCCATGTGCAGCAACCCAGACGTGCTATTAATGGAAGGTCAGCAGGAAATGCTGCTGAAATGAAGGCCAGTTGAGCGTTGATGAGCAGAAGGGTCTGACCCATTGACAGCGTCTTGCCGCAAACAGACGAATAATAGATGCGCAACCATTCTATGGGAGACTTGACAGAAGCCGTAAGCTTCTGCCACATGGTCTTGAGGTCTATACTGGGGGTGGGGGTCGAAATCATCATGTTCTTTTCCATTGTAGTATCTGTTCTTGTTATTTCTGCTGCAAAATTATCCCTTAAAAGTGAAATATAATTTCAATCTCTCCGTTATGATAGTTAAAAACGTTAAATGACGGCGCATGCAACGAAGTGAAAGGGGCGTGCGGTCCTCATAAAGGACGATTGGTTATGACAAAGAAGAAATTAGTGGAAGAGGGTAGCGCCAGGGTCCGTAAGGAGCTGGCCCCACATTATTATATAGACAAGGTGGAAGCCGGTTGTGATGAGGCCGGTCGTGGTTGTCTGGCAGGCAGTGTGTATGCGGCCGCTGTCATCCTGCCGCCTGACTACGACAATCCGTTGCTCAACGATTCCAAGCAGTTGACAGAGCACCGACGCTATGCGTTGCGTGAGCAGATCGAGCACGATGCCGTGGCATGGGCTGTGGGAGTGGTGACGCCGGAGGAAATCGACAAGATCAACATTCTTCATGCCAGTTTTCTCGCCATGCACCGTGCACTTGACCAGTTGAAGGTGCGTCCGGAGGCACTGCTCATCGACGGCAACCGCTTCGATCCTTATCCTGGTGGGCAACCATACACCTGCATCGTTCATGGTGATGCCCGCTACCAGTCTATTGCGGCAGCCAGCATTCTTGCCAAAACGTTCCGTGACGATTACATGAACCGCCTCGCCGAAGACTATCCCATGTATGGCTGGTCGCGCAACAAGGGTTATCCCACAAAGGAGCATCGTGAGGCGATACGCCGGTATGGGCTTTCGCCGTATCACCGTAAGACCTTCAACCTCTTGGGTGACCGACAGCTGGAGCTGGATTTCGGGGATTAGCGCTTAGAGAGTGATAAGTTATTGTTATTGAGCTTTCTCATCATTACTGTTTAGATCATGTCCACAGAAACCTTATCCGTTATCAGCCGTAGCCTGGATGTCATCCGATCCATGGCCGGTATCAATCAGAAGAACGTGGCAGAACTGGCCACCATCATGGGCACCTCCACCCGTAATGTCTACTACCTCATCAATGAGTTGAAAAACTATGGTTTTGTGGTGCATCACAGCCATGGCTTCTACAGCCTCGATGCCCATTCTCCGTTCTTCCAGGAAATCTCGCAATCGGTGAATTTTACTAATGACCAAGCTAACTTCCTTTTCGGCTTGCTTGATGGAGTGGAAGAGAACACGCCTTATGTAGTGGCACTCAAACAGAAGTTGCACGATTTCTATAGGCTCGGTACCCCCGTCAAGGTGAAGTTCTCGCGCAAAGACTACCGCAACCTTTCCATGTTGAAATATGCTGTCAGCAAGCGCCGTCTTGCTGTGCTCCATGACTATTCTTCCTCCAATTCTCAGACCACGAGCACGCGTATCGTGGAACCTTACATCTTCCTGGGCAATGAGACCGACGTGAGGGCCTATGAGCCGAAGTCGGGTAAGAACAAAACGTTTAAGATAGCCCGCATCGGTAAGGTAGAGGTGCTCAGCGACAGCTGGCAGTATCTCTCCGAACACCGTGATGTGTTCACCGATATCTTCATGTTCAGCGGTGAGGAGCGTCATCATGTCCGTCTGCGCTTCGACCTCATGGCCTACAATCTCATCCAGGAGGAGGTGCCCAGCTCTGTAGGTTGTCTGCATGCCGAAGACGAAAAGCATTGGATCTTCGAGGCCGACCTCGTCAACTACAAGGGTATTGGCCGTTTCATCCTCGGCTTGTTCGACCACATCGAGATTCTGTCCGACGACGGTCTCAAAGCCTATATCAAGGACAGCGTACAGGCAATGTCACAGACCGTTGCCGAATGGTGACGAACGGCTGTGCCAAGGGCGGGACAGACACGGCAGCCCGCCTGCCTTGGCCTGTTCGTTTATAATCTGTTAAACTTAACAACCATTACCATTTGTTGCTATTTCACAATGTAGAATGATAAAATCTAACTATAATCGTACAAATTGCACATTTTTTTAGTCACTACTGATATTTTTCCAACCTTTTTAAAAGAGGTTTAATAAAAGTTTTATAACTTTGCACCATCAATAGATATTAAAGTAAAAGAGAGAATCTTAGTAAATTAAAATTTAAGCAGAGAATCTATGCAGAAAAGGCTATCAATGCTGTTGTCATGCCTATTCATTTTTATAGGCATGGCGATGGCACAGACGAAAGTCAGTGGTACTGTGTTATCCTCAGAGAACGGCAATCAAGAACCCGTGATTGGTGCCTCTGTGATGATAGAAGGTACGAAGACGGGTACTGTAACTGATGTTGATGGTAACTTTACCCTTGAAGCGCCAAAGGGAGCTACACTTGTTGTCTCGTATATTGGTATGCAGACACAACGTGTGAAGGCCGCTCCAAAAATGCAAATCGTATTGTCGGCTGACAACCAGACCTTGGGTGAGGTTGTCGTCACAGGTATCCAGAAGATGGACAAGCGCCTCTTCACGGGTGCCACCACGAAGTTGGATGCCAACACGGCAAAGCTCGACGGTGTGGCTGATGTCAGTCGTGCCCTTGAGGGACGTGCAGCCGGTGTGTCGGTGCAGAATGTGAGTGGAACCTTCGGTACAGCGCCGAAGATCCGTGTGCGTGGTGCTACTTCCATTTATGGTACATCAAGCCCTCTGTGGGTGGTTGATGGTGTGATTATGGAAAATGCCGTCAATGTGAGTGCCGATGACCTGTCATCGGGCGATGCTACGACACTTATCTCCAATGCCATTGCCGGTCTGAATGCCGACGATATTGAAAGCTTCCAGGTGCTGAAGGATGGCTCTGCTACCTCTATTTATGGCGCGCGTGCCATGGCTGGTGTGATCGTCGTCACCACGAAACGTGGTCGTGCCGGTCGTTCCACCATCAACTATACGGGTGAGTTCACTTATCGTCTGAAGCCAAGCTATTCCAACTATAACATCTCCAACTCTCAGGAACAGATGGGTATCTATAAGGAGATGGCCTCCAAGGGATGGCTGGAGTTCTCTACCCTTGCCAACAGCTCAACTTCTGGTCTGTATGGTAAGATGTATACAAGTATCGCCACTTACGATCCGACACTCGGAAAGTATCAGTTGCCTTACACCGAGCAGGCCATGAACGCTTACTTGCAGCAGGCTGAGTTCCGCAACACCGACTGGTTCGACCTCCTGTTCAAGAACAACATCATGCAGAACCACTCCGTGAGCATCTCTACCGGTACCGAAAAGGCCAGCCTCTATGCTTCTCTTTCGGCTGTGACCGACCCGGGATGGTACATCGACAGTAAGGTGCAGCGTTTTACGGGTAACATGAATGCCCAGTACAAGTTGTCGAAGAAGTTGTCAGTCAGCTTGCTGACCAATGCCAGCTATCGTGACCAGGATGCTCCTGGCACCATGGCCCGCACCACTGATGTTGTGTCGGGTAACGTGAGCCGTCAGTTCGATATCAATCCGTTCAGCTATGCAATGAACACTTCGCGTACGCTCGACCCCAATGAGACGTATACGCGCAACTATGCTTCGTTCAATATCTTCGACGAGTTGGATAACAACAAGATCAAGGCCAAGGTGACGGATATGAAGTTCCAGGGTGAGGTCAACTGGAAGCCTGTCTCTGGTCTTGAGCTCCATGCATTGGGTGCTTATCGTATCTACAAGACCACGACCGAGCACTTTGTTTACAACAAATCAAACCAGGCTGAGGCTTATCGTGCAGGTGTTAACGATCCTACCATCATGTACAGCAACCCCTATCTGTATACCGACCAATCAGTTTCTAATGCACTGCCTGTTTCTGTGATGCCGCAAGGTGGTATCTACATCCGTGACGACAACGATGTGAAGCAGCTGACCTTCCGTGGTACAGCTAATTATAATAAGGTGTGGAACGATACCCATATCTTCAACGGTTTGATTGGTATGGAAGCCAACCGTTCTGACTACGATGCGCAGATGCACCAGGATTATGGTGTGGACTACGACAATGGCCGCGAAGTGATCATCACCCCTCTCTTCTACAAGATGGCTAAGGAGCAGGGTACGGCCCTGACCTCCTTCTCCCGTACTTGGGACCGCCGATTAGCTTACTTTGCCAATGCCAACTATTCTTATAAGGGCCGCTACTCTTTCAATGTGACCGGTCGCTACGATGGTAGTAACCAGTTGGGTAAGAGCCGCAGTGCCCGCTGGCTCCCCACCTGGAATGTCTCCGGTGCTTGGAACGCCCACGAGGAGGAGTTCTTCAAGAAATGGATGGAGCGCACTCATGGAGCCATGTCGAATGCAACACTTCGTTTGAGCTACTCACTGGTCGGTGAGCGTGGCAGCGCCTCCAACGCCCTGCCTATTTACATGGCTTACCAACCCTTCCGTCCGCTGGCCAACGACGCAGAGACCGGTATTGAACTTTACAGTCTGGGCAACTCGGAGCTGACCTACGAGAAGAAGAAGGAGTTCAACGTAGGTGTTGACCTCGGTTTTATCAACAACCGTATCAACCTCGTTTCTGACTTCTACTGGCGCAAGAACTATGATCTGATGGGTTATATCTCTACAGAGAAATCTGGCGGTGAAAGTCAGAAGTTTGCCAACGTGGCCGCCATGCGCTCGCATGGTATAGAGTTCACGCTCAGCACCAAGAATATCATGACCAAGGATCTGACGTGGACCTCCGACTTGACCTTCTCTTATGCGACGACCAAGATCACTGATTTGAAGTCTCGCAGTAACGTGCTGACTCTCGTTAGTGGCTCAGGTTATGCCCGCCAGGGATATCCTGTGCGTGCCCTGTTCTCTATTCCTTTCGCTGGACTCAACGACGAGGGTATACCTCAGACCATCGATCAGAATGGCAACGTGGTGACCACCAACGTCAACTTCCAGAACTTCGAACAGCTTGATTACCTGAAGTATGAAGGTCCTACAGACCCGACAACTACCGGTGGATTCAACAATACGGTGGAATGGAAGAACTGGCGCCTGAATGTCTTCTTCACCTATTCGTTCGGCAATGTGTTGCGTCTCGACCCTGTGTTCTCTGCTGCTTATTCCGACATGGATGCCATGCCGAAGGAGTTCAAGAACCGCTGGGTGGAGCCTGGTGATGAGAAAGTCACTAACATTCCTACCATCGCTTCTACCCGTCAGTATCACAACGACAGCCAGCTGAGCTATGCTTACAATGCATACAACTACTCAACGGCACGCGTGGCTAAGGGTGACTTTATTCGCCTGAAGGATATCTCGCTGACCTACGAGTTCAGCAAGACTCTCATCTCTCACTTAGGTCTGAGCACGTTGAGCCTCAAGCTTGATGCCACCAACCTCTTCCTCCTCTATGCCGACGATAAACTCAACGGTCAGGATCCGGAGTACGTCAATGCAGGTGGTGTGGCCAGCCCGACGCCTAAGCAGTTTACCTTTACCCTCCGTTTGGGTATCTAAATAGGACATAGTATTTTCATAGTTTAGTCAATACATATCAGAGTATATTCAATGAGCAAACATTATTATATAGCCGCAATGATGCTGGGCGGGCTTCTCTCGCTGGCATCCTGCACCGACAGTTTCCTTGACAAGAACCCTGACGAGCGTACCGAAATTGATACACCCGAAAAGGTGACAAGTCTGCTGGTGAGTGCCTACCCTGACAATAGTCCCGCACTCATCTGCGAGATGTCGAGCGATAACATCATCGACAACAACGCCCATCATAGCTATTGGGACAGAAACACGAGCAGTCTGCATTCGATGTACTACAATCTTAACAGCTACGATCGTTCCGATGATGAGGCCTTTAAGTTCGAACCGATTGTCTCCTCTACGCAGCAGGACTCTCCCAATGGTGTATGGACCAGTTACTACCATGCCATCGCTACGGCCAACCATGCCCTGCGGGCCCTCGATGAGATTGCTGCCGAGAATGGCGGCACCTACACAGCGCAGATGACTGCTGCCAAAGGTGAGGCCCTCATGATACGTGCCTTCAGCCACTTCATGCTGGTCAACATCTTCTCCCAGGCTTATAAAGACTCCACACTGAGCAAAGCCGACATCGGCGTGCCCTATGTCACAGAGCCCGAGAATAAGGTGTTGGTCCATTACGATCGTGGCAACGTGGCCGATGTCTATGCCAAGATTAAAGCCGATATGGAGGAAGCACTTCCCCTTATCACTGATCAGTACTACACACAGCCTAAGTGGCACTTCAATGTGAAGGCGGCACACGCTTTCGCCTGCCGTTTCTATCTCTTCACCCGCGATTACGACAAGTGCATCGAACAGGCCAATCAGGTGCTCGGCACCGATCCTACGTTGCTGCCCTCGCAGTTGATCAACTACGCTAAGTTCGTCGATGATCAGAACTTGACCAACTACACTAACCACTGGACGGGTTCTGATGTGGCCAACAATATCATGCTTATCGACACCTATAGTAGTTTCTTCAAGCACATCGCTTCCAGCAGCCGCTACAGCCACAACGCTGAGGCAGCTCACTGCACGGTCAACCGCGCATGGCCTACTGCAGGTTACACCATTCTGCCCTGCGCCCTCGTCTCCGGGTTGTTCATCAATGGCAACCAGGACTACGGACTCTGGTGGAGCCGCAACTGCGGTCCTTCCTTCCAGTATACTGACCGCGTGTCCGGCATCGGTTATTATCACAACATCCGCCAGGAGTTCACCAATACCGAGGTATTGCTCAACCGCGCCGAGGCTGAGGTGCTGTGCTCCCGTCACGATACCGCTGCTGCTCTGGCCGATATGCAGGCCATCGAGAACAGCCGTCAGACGACGCCTGAATACAATGATGCCTTCTCTCCGCTCACCGAGCAGTTGGTTAGACGTTACTGGCAGTATCCCGGCGACCTCAGTGCCGCCTATAACAGGCAGCATGCCGGACAGAGCCTGTATCCTTCTTGGAGCTTCACGCAGAGGATGAGTCCTTCGTTCGTCGTGCCCGAGAACTGTGAGAAGTGGATGAACCTCATTCAGGACTATCGCCGCACCGAACTGCTCTTCACGGGTATGCGCTTCTTCGACCTGAAGCGTTTCGGTATTGAGTACAGCCATATCTATGGTCCTAACGATGAGGAATTTAAACTCACCTGGAACGATCCTCGTCGTGCCATCGAGGTGCCTGCCGATGCACTCGCTGCCGGCCTCGCTTCTTCACGTCCGAAGGCTACTGATACCAATCCCACAAGAGTGAGCAGCAGCTCGGTACGCAAAATCAATAAATAACCCTCATTGGACTTATTGGACTTAGTTAGTAATGAAAGCATTCACAATGAAAACTATTAAGTTTAACATTTGGCTTCTCGGACTGATAGCTATGGTCTGCGGGGCTATGACGTCATGCTCCGACGACGATCTGGGCCCGAGTATCTTCGACGCTACCTATCATCCCCTTGACAGGAGTCTCTACTCGTTCCCGCTCGACTCCTTCGTGGAGGTCAACTATCGTGAGCCTTACAATATCCGCTTCATCTATAAGATGGAGGATATCGGTACGAACATGAACTACAACCTCGTGCCGGTCGACTACCAGAAGGCGGTCAAGTTTGCCGTGCTGGGCAAATATCTCTGGTATGATGTATATAAGAAAGAGGTGGGTGACGAGTTCCTTAAGAAGTACACTCCGCATATCATCCAGCTCATCGGCTCACCGGCTTACAATGCCAATTCCGGTACGGAGGTGTTGGGTACGGCCGAGGGCGGTTTGAAGATCACCCTTTATAAAGGCAACGAACTCGATGAGACAAGCATCGACTCCCTCAACGAGTACTTCTTCCGCACGATGCACCATGAGTTCAGTCACATCCTTCACCAGAATGTGATTATCCCTACCTCGTTCCGTGCCATCAGCAATGGTCAGTACAATGCCATGAACTGGCAGGAGACCGCCGACTCCATCGCGTTGTCCCGTGGCTTCTTCCTTCAGTATGCTTCCTCCGGTTACGAGGAGGACTGGGTAGAGCTCATCGCCAACTACATTACCCGTACCGACGATCAGTGGAAAGCTTATCTCAACACCGCCAATTACGGTTGGGAGGTCGACACCATCCCTGCTGAGCGCTATACCCGCTCGCTCGGCGTCAACACCATGAGCTACTCGCTGCAGCAGTATAAGAAACTCATCAAGCAGATGCAGCGCCAAGGCCGTGTCAACTTCGACTCTATCGGCTATCGTCTCTTCACCGGTGATGTCAAATCCGAGGGTGGCGGCCTCGCCAGCTATGTGGTCGTCCGCAAGCAGATTCAGCGCAACGCCGATGGCTATCCTGCCCTTGATCAGGATGGCAAGATAGTTTACCTCGACTCCGATGGCATCAACGGCCGTTCTGTACTGGAACAGAAGTTTGGTATTATCAAAGAGTGGTTGAAAACCAACTTCAACTACGACATCGACAAGGTGCACAAAGAGGTGCAGCGCCGCCAGTATGTCGTGAACGATGACGGTACCTACAAGCTCGATGCCAATGGCGATCCCATCAACGCGCTCATGCAACCCTCTTCTACCGATCCGTCGCGAACGGTGATGGACGTGCTGCTTGATGGTGTCAACCAGTATAAAGCTTTGCAATAACACCCACATTGATTAATCATATCATCAATCGCAATCGAATATGATCAAGATGAATAAGATATATAGTCTTTCATTGGCTTGTCTTGCCGTGCTGAGTTTCTCTGCTTGCAGCAATGAGGAAGACGATCTCTTCAGCAGCTCGGCTGCTGAGCGACTCAATCAGGCAAAGACCAAGTACTCGGCCCTGCTCGCTTCTTCCAATGGCGGATGGGCCATGGAATATTATGCTACCAACGACAGCGTTGGCAGTAGCGCAACAGACTATCGTGCTGTTGGCTATCAGCTCTGCGCTAAGTTCAGCAGTGATGGTTCCGTCACCATGGGCATGAACAACCGCTTCAGCAATGATACTTACGTATCCGACCGCTCGCTTTGGGACATTATCACCGACGACGGTCCTGTACTCTCGTTCTCAACCTACAACGACTGCATTCATGCATTCTGCGATCCTAACGACCTGCCCACGTCCATCCGTGGCGGAGGCTCCAGCGTGACCGGTCTGGGTGCTGAGGGTGACTACGAGTTTGTGATCACTGACCTTCAGGACAATGCGGAGCAGGGCACTATCAAGGGCAAGAAGCGTGGTACCTATGTTCGTATGACGCGTCTGCCCGAGGGCACTGACTTCCAGCAGTACCTCGCCGAGTGCGACAGCTTCCGCAACGTAGTCTTCGGCGGCAGCCGCTATTCCGAGCCCGTCCTCGACCTGGGCAAGAGCAGCTACTGCATCCAGTCGCTCTCCAAGGCAGCATCTCCTAAGATCTATCCTTTCCATGGTGACTCTATCCTCTGCATGCTCCGTCGCCCGTTCATCGTCAGCAAGCGTGACGGCAACTACTATCTGCGCTTCAAATGGGCGTTTGAGGTGGGACAGGACAGCACCGTCCAGGAGTTTGTCTACAACCCCGACAAGCAGATGTTCACGGGTGTAGGCGATGGCAATGAGATCTACACCATCCATGGTCAAGATCCCACAACGTTCTTCTCTGACAAGGTCAGTGCGGGCTCCAGCTGGCGATATATGGCTTCCGACCAGGGTAACTCTGATGCTTATTCTTCACTTTGGACCGCATTCACGTCGGCTCTGCGCAGTATGAAATATTCCATTAATGGAAATTATTTCACCTTGACGAAGGTTGACGACAAACTGCGCCTGAACATCAACGTGCGTACTAATCGTAATCAACAGCTGCGCTTGTATTACCTCTTCAACTATACGGTTGACAATGGCAATGTCAAATTGACCTATGACGCACCTGAGGACAACTTGTCAACAACGGTGCTCAATGCCATTCCGACCCTTAAAAATATGCTGGACGCTGTGTCCGATACTTATAGTGTGACAGGTGCTTCGTCTGTATTCGATCTCACGACGCTGCGCCTCACCTCAACTTCATCTTCCGAGAAGGTGATGAATCTTCATTTGCTTTAATTTATAATACTAGTATTATCTTTAAAACGTTTTTTATGATTAGACATTTATTCTCTATTGCTGCGTTGGCGTTAGGTACGCTTTCTGCCAATGCTCAGACTGTGGAATTTAACAACGGTCTGAAAGCACAGGCTATGCAAAAGACATCTGCCATCAAGTCCGTATTTTCGAAGGCTAAGGTTGGCGGTATCGTATTAAGAAGCAAGAATGCTGCGCCAGCACAGAAGCGTGCAGAAGAAAGCTCTGTTAATGCATTTTATGGTGAGCCGAAGGGTGGCTTCTGGCGTGGAATGGAACCAGAAGGCTGGTATACAAAACCTGTATACTATACCCCTGCTTTTATTGACCAGACCTGGGTCAACTATAGTGATGGCGATAACCTTTCTTATACTTGGCAGATTGATACCATAAGCAAGACAAAGTCTACTGACAAGGACTATGTCTATCAGATATTTGGTTCCTATCCTATGCCAACATTGACTGTCACTGATGGTACAAACACCAGCTCTTATGTTTATACAGGTTACGATAATAACGATAATCCAACAGATGCCTACTGGTTTAGTGGCACCGATAGCATCAGCGCTATGGGCAACGCTGATCCCGCATCTGGAACTTATGCTTATTACTATAAGGGAACTGGATTCGCTGCTAATACCAATTTCTATGGCACAAGCCACAAGGTTACAGGCTTCGTAGAGTTTTTTGATGCTCCAACAGATACAGTGCAGGCTTCAAGTATCTACATGGCAACCCTTTCTACATCGGGGTCTCTTGCAGATGCCCTTGGCAGCAATAAGCTGACAGCAAACATTGATTACTATGATGAGGCCACTAAGGGTTGGTATCGTTTTACTAGTGTGACTGCTGGCGCATCTGATGTTGTCAACACGGGTGGTTTTGACTACACTGTATTCACCTTCATGTCTTCGGATCCTATCCTTGGTGAACTGCCAACTCCTATCGTTTTGCCTAAACGTCCCTTGCGTGTCTCTGTTACTGGTTTTGACAAGCTCGCTTCAACATTCAATCCGTTGATGTTGTTCAGCTCAGCTAATGGTTTCTTAGGTAATGGCTATGCAATTCTTGATAACGACAGCCTGGCATCTTTTGATTATAAAAATACTGAATATAGTGCCTGCAACCTCCACATTGGCTTCAATGCAGCCATGCCTGTTCTGAAATTGGCTAGTACCGATCCCTCTTTCGCTGTTGACTTCCCGACAGCTGGCGGCATTGGAGTGACTGGTGTAGAGGATGGTAAGTCTTATAATGATATCACTTTCTATACACTGTCCAGCGCTGACAATATTACGGTAGATGCTCCAGATTGGGTGACTGGTTATCAATGGGATAGCAGTTATGCTGATTATGGCGTTCAAAGTCTTTTCCTCCAGGCTGACGCTCTGCCCGCAGGTACCGCTGGTCGCCGTGGTGTCGTTACGCTGAACTGCTTCGGTAAGGAACTGAAGATCAAGCTCACTCAGGGTGATGTAACCAACATTCCTGATCCTACAGCTGTACGTAACATCTCTGTTGAGAAGAAGACCAACGATAAGATCTACAACATTGCCGGTCAGCAGGTAAGCAAGGACTATAAGGGTCTTGTTATCAAGAACGGCAAGAAGTTCTTCAACAAGTAATCAGTTTCCAGTCAGGTCTCCTGACAACTTACAGATACTTCTTTTTAGGGGTAGGGCCTTTGGTCTTACCCCTTTTTTGATGCATTCACTGGCCGTGTGTACATGAGGTCATGATGGATTGCTAACTATTAGGTATCCTGTTTTGAGCCATTTGACTGATTCATAGGGAAAAGATTGTCAGTCAACTCCTTCTTCTCATATTTTCTTTGTACTTTTGCAACACAAATCATAATAGTATTACACCACCCATTTATCATTCACAAATGAAAAAGATTTTCCTCATCCTCGTGATGATCGTTGCCACGCTGACAGCAAGTGCTATCCGCCCCATCTCCGTGGCATTCCCGCATCATCAGAGTGATGGCACCACCATCTCTGCCTATCTACATGGCAATGGCTTTGAGGCCTTCTATACCTCGGTTGACGGTGTCATCCTTATGCGTGATGCCGCTACCAACAATCTCTGCTATGCCACTGTCACCGATGGCAAGCTCGCAGCCTCTTCTTTGCTCGCTCATGAGGCTGACCAGCGTAGTGCCGAAGAAACGGCCTTCGTGCAGAAGATGCAACAGCAGGTTAAAGAGACGGCCATCAAAGAATTGGCCGCTAAAAATGAAGCTGTACGCAAAGTCCGTGGCATCCCCTCGGCTGCTCCGCTTAAGGTCAATGGTATGGGCACCTATGGCCAGAACTCTTTTAACGGAACATTCCCCAGCGTGGGCAGCTATACCATTCCTGTCATCATGGTTGAGTTCAGCGACCGTAAGTTCATGGAGTCTACAACGCAGGAGCTGGTCAGCAACATGTTCAATCAGGATGACTACAACGGAGACACTGGTGCTGACGGTTCGGCCCGTCAGTATTTCGTTGACCAGAGTGGTGGCTTGTTCATTCCTACCTTCGATGTCGTAGCCAAGGTTTCTCTCAACCACCCCTATAGCTACTATGGTACCAACACCCCCAGCCAGGACAATAATGTACGTCAGTTGATTACCGATGCCGTCACTGCTGCTGCCAATCAAGGCATCGATTTCAAGAATTATTACTACAATGGCAGCATGCCCCTCGTAAGCATCTACTATGCCGGTCCCGGTGAGGCTACCGGAGGCGACGCCGATTGCATCTGGCCTCATTTCTCAGGTCTCTATGGCAGGACTGACGGCTATAACATCAACTCTTATTTCGTAGGAAATGAGATCTTTGGCGACAGCACCTATACAGAGCACATGGGTATCGGTGTCTTTGTTCATGAGTTTGGCCATGCCCTCGGCCTGCCCGACTTCTATTGCACCGACTACAGCTATGAGAACAATGCTGGCTTCGGCATGTACGATGTCATGGACCAGGGCGCTTACTATGGTCTGTATGCCCGTATGCCGGTCGGCTATACCGCTTATGAGAAGAGTTTTATGGGTTGGCTTCAAATACCTGAGCTCACCGAACCTCAGCACGTCACCCTTCAGTCGCCTTTGGGCACAGCCGAAGGCAGTGCCGTGTATCTCTCACGGGCCAACAGCAACAATGAGTATTTTATTCTTGAGAACCGTCAGACAGGCAAGTGGTATCCCTCTTTACTGGGAACGGGATTGATGCTCACACGCTATGCCTACAATTTCTATTCTTGGACTTATTATAACGACGTGAACAACAATCAGAACGCCAAGCGTGCGATGATTGTCACTGCCGATGGCTCGACAATCACAGATGGCAAGTTCATGCCGTCCATACTCTTCGGTAACGGCTATGCCAGTATCGACTCGCTGACGCTCTTCAACAGCACGAAAAAGCAATACGCAGGCATTACAAGCATACAGAAGCACAACGACGGTACTTGCACGTTCAATTTCTTGACCTCTGAGCTTCGCAGCATCCCCAAGGAAGGTAATACCTATGTGAAGGTCACTTCGATGGACGACCTTGCCAGTGGCGACACCGTGCTCATCGTCAATGAAGACCGAAGCATGGCCCTGTCCTCCCAAACCGGACGCAATCACCTCATTGGTAAGGATGTCTATATTGAGAACGATACTGTATGGGCCGGTTATGACGCTACACCGCTTTTGCTGAGCCA
This sequence comes from uncultured Prevotella sp., assembly GCA_900319905.1. Lineage (GTDB taxonomy): Bacteria > Bacteroidota > Bacteroidia > Bacteroidales > Bacteroidaceae > Prevotella. The sequence continues at coordinate 46,385 of ONQB01000001.1, forward strand.
CACGGCCGATCATGTTCACTGGATGCTCTGCCCGGCCAATCGCCAGTATATCACCGTCGCCACCGCTGCCGGCACCTTGACCACGAGCAATCAGCTGTCATATAATGCGGCTGCCACCATCAGCATCACAGATGGTAATGCCACCATTCGGTTCATTGGTACCAACAAGCACAATACCATTGGCTTCAATGCCGACGAGCTGTCGTTTGCCGGATATACCGCCAGCACCGCTCCGGCCATCCAGCTCTTCAAGCGCCAGAATCTCACCAGTGGCATCTCAACAATCACCTTCACCCGGGATGATGACAACGATGCTTACTACAATCTTGCCGGCCAGCGTGTGTCGCCGACCACCAAGGGCTTGCTCATCCATCGTGGCAAGAAAGTCATCAACAAGTAACTTAATTAAGATAATACTCAGAGGGGGTAGCGCCTATGGTGCCTACCCCCTCTATAGTTTCTACCCCTCCTACTTTTCCCTACCTTGCCTATCTTGCCTACCTTGCCTATCTTTCCTACCTTTCCTACCTTGCCTATCTTGCCTATCTCGCCTATCTCGCCCTTTCGCCGAATCTCCGTCGGCTTTTCGCCGAACCTCCGTCGGCCTTTCGGCGAACCTCCGACGGCCCTTCGCCGAAATGCGATACCGGCTTCAATGGATGCCTGTGTGTCTGGTTGTGCATGCTTTTAAACGAATAGTTAGCAAATGACAACTTTCTCTGTGTTTGATGAGGTTCATAAAAGAATAGTTTAGCCATTTGTTTGAGATTAGTAGGAAAAATGGTAACTTTGTGGTCATAATATATTAGACTATGATCAAGCGTATCGCATTATCTTCCCTATTTTGTCTTTTCTCCATCATCATGATGGCTGTGCCTGCCAAACCTGGCTTGTGGCGTTCCATCACCCTCACTGATGGTACTGTTGTCCGGGCCCAGCTCATGGGCGATGAGTTCACGCATTGGTGGCAGGACGCTGATGGCAATCAGTATGTGCTGAATCAGACATCTGGCCGTTTCTCGAAGAAGACGGTTGATGCCACTGCCGGTCTTGCCAAGAGACGCAAGGCCCAAGCAGCCGTTGCCAGGCAGGCGGCCCGCCGTGCCGCTTCCGGCTCTCTCTTTAAGGGTCAGAAGCGTGGACTCATCATCTTGGCACAGTTCCCCAACTCGAAGTTCTCTATGAATGATCCCCAGGCTTTCTTCAATCGTTTTGCCAATGAGATAGGTTTCCATGATGGCAACTTCCAGGGAAGCGTGCGCGATTACTTCCTGGCACAGAGTGGTGGACAGTTCGATCTTGAGTTCGATGTCAAAGGTCCCGTCACGGTTGCAAACAACTACCAGTATTATGGCCGCAATGTCTATGTCAGCGGTCAGAGTCAGGATAATTGCCCCGAGGAGATGATTAAGGAGGCGTTGGATTCCATCGCCGACTCTACCGACTTCACACCCTACGATTGGGACAATGACGGCAATGTGGAGGAAGTGTTTGTCATCTACGCCGGTCATGGTGAGGCCGATTATAATGACGCCACGACGATATGGCCCCACATGTATCAGTTGAGCTACACCAATGTGGGGGCACAGACCTACGGCGGCAAGACCGTTGATGTATATGCCTGTTCCAGTGAGCTTGGCAGCACGGCAGCTGTCGACGGCATCGGTACTGTCTGTCATGAGTTCTCCCACTGCATGGGCTTCCCTGATGTCTACGACGTCGCCAATGGCGGCAATTACGGCATGGGTCGTTGGGACCTGATGTGCTACGGCAGTTATAATGGCGATACCTTTGTGCCCAGCAACTACACGGGCTATGAGCGGGCCGTCTGTGGATGGACCACTCCCGTTGAGCTGACGGCTGACACGGTGATCACCGACATGAAGTCGCTCACCAATATGGGACAGACCTACCTCATCCGTAATCCGAACTACGACAATGAGTACTATATCTTGGAGAACCGCCAGCTCGATGGCTTCGATGCCGAGCAGTATGGACATGGTCTGCTTGTGACGTATGTCGACTATGATGAGAATGTATGGAGCAATAATTGTCCTAACACGACGTCCGGATACTATTCCCAGATCAACGACCATCAGCGCATCACGATCTTACCCGCTGACAACCGCGCTTCTTACTACAATGAGCAGTCCGACCCATTCCCATATAATGGCAACGACAGTCTGACCATGAACTCCAAGCCGGCAACTACCGTCTATCATCAGTTGTCTGACGGCAGCCGCTACCTGCCGATAGCCATTACCGGCATCACTGAGCATGACGACAGCACCATCTCCTTCAACTTCACCAAGATAGCCGTCGCCCCCAAGGACACTACCAATAACGAGGACGGCGATGTGCTGTTTAAGGAGACATTTGACCAATGCAATGGCACCGGCGGCAATGATGGACGCTTCTCCGGTGGCGTGGCCTTCAATAAGTTCAAGACCGACAACAGCGGTTGGGAATACGCAGGCTCTGCTTATGGCGCTGATCAGTGCGCCCGGTTCAATTCCTCGAGCATGGCCTCGGGTGCCGGCTATGTCATTACACCGTCGTTCACGCTGGTGGGCGATACCGCCACACTGACCTTCAAGGCTGCCTGCTGGAAAGCAACGGGCGATGGCACCAACCTGCAGGTGACCCTCTCAGGAGCCGGCTCTATCGCCAATGCAGGTACCGACACCCTGCTGACCATGCAGAAAGGCGCCTGGACCACGTATACCCTCAAGCTCGTCGGTAACGGAGCAACGCGGGTGTGCTTTACGCCCGACCGTCGCTTCTTCCTCGATGAGGTCGTCGTCACCAAACCTGTGACCAACGGCATCAGCTACGTGCGCTCCGAGAAACGCGCCGACGACAAACGCATCTTCACGCTGAGCGGACAGTATGTGGGCACACAACTCTCACGCTTGCCAAAGGGTATCTACATCGTCAACGGACGGAAGGTCGTGAGACCATAACTATCAGAAAGTTTCTCAGACACATACGATACATTTCACAATAAAAAGAAGTAACTTTGCACTCAGTTCAGTGATGACTTTCAACACATGAAAATGATGAGGCATAAGTTACTTCTTTTATTGTTTTTCCTTCTTAGCGCCACTACCCACGCATTAGCCTACCATCCCGTCGGAACCGTGTTTGGCCGATGGTCCGGAACATGGGCCACTGCCATGCAGACACCGGTGAAATCGTTTATGCCTTACAACAACCGCATGAGTAACCGTTCGGTGCGTCAGATCGTCAAGGTGTCGGCGGGCGGTAAGGTTGTCCGGCTTCAGTTGTCCAATATTTTCTCCACTGAGTCCGTTGTCATCCGCTCGGTGTATATAGCCCATGCCCTCGACTCTTTCCGCATCGACGCTAAGTCTGCACGCTACCTGAAGTTCTCCGGCAAAGACGCTGTCACCATCGAGCCCGGACGCAGCCTTTTCTCCGACCCGCTGGCCTTCGACCTCCGCCCATTGGAGTCGTTGGCCATCACCATCAACTATGAGTCGGCACCGCGCAATCCTACCGTGCATATGGGCTCACGCACTACCAGCTACATCCTCAAAGGAGTGTCGACGCCCGAGACCGACTTTTCCAGAGCCTTCCGCTACGAGAAATGGTTCAACATCGCCGCCCTGGAGGTGTTGAGCAACGACATACGCACCTTCGCCATCATCGGCAACAGCATCACCGACGGCAAGGGCTCGACCACCGATCACCAAAACCGATGGCCCGACGAGATGAGCTTTTATCTCAACGGTCCACTGAAGGAGGCGGCACAGAACCAGCAGATGACATCGGCCTATAAGCAGTGGGGTGTGCTCAATCTGGGCATTGGCAACAACCGTGTGCTCAGCGTGGGGTTTGGTCAACCGGCCAAGGACCGTTTCGACCGCGACATCCTTCAGCAGCATGGTGTGACAGACGTAATCATCTTCGAGGGCATCAATGATCTCGGCACGAGCCGAGACGGCAAGACCACTGCACGCTCGGTAATCGCTCAGTATAAGTTGATGATACAGAAATGCCGCCGCGCCCACCTCAGGGTGTGGCTGGCGACCATCACACCGATGAAAGGAGCCGGCTACTACAGCATCAATCATGAGTTGGGACGGCAGATTATCAATGGGTGGATACGCTTGCAGAAAGAGGCCGACGGCTACCTCGACTTCGACAAGCTCATGCGCAATCCCAATGAGCAGCTCGCCCTCAGACCGGAGTGGAGACTTGCCGATGCCCTGCATCCTAACGCCATCGGCTACCGGGAGATGGGACGCTATGCCGCCGAGTTCTTCAAGACGCATTGAGAAGGAATGAAAATAGCAAGGTTATAATTTTGCTAATCACTTAAAATGCGGTAACTTTGCAAGAGCATTTAAAGACATTGGTCTTCAACAACAAGTACAAACATTTAAATTTTCAATATTACTATGGCAAAGAAAGCACTGCTGATGATCCTCGACGGTTGGGGACTTGGCAAACACGACCGCGGTGATGTTATCTACAACACCCCTACACCTTATCTTGACCTGCTCAACGCTACTTGCGCTCACTCGCAGCTCATGGCTTGCGGTGAGGATGTGGGTCTGCCTAAAGGACAGATGGGCAACTCTGAGGTAGGTCACCTCAATATCGGTGCCGGTCGCATCGTGTATCAGGATCTTGTGAAGATCAACAAGGCCTGCGAGAGCGGTGACATCCTGAAGAACAAGGAGATTATCTCCGCTTACTCTTATGCTCAGAAGACCGGCAAGCGTCTCCATCTCATGGGACTGACCTCTACCGGTGGCGTGCATTCTTCACTGGATCATCTCTTCAAGCTCATTGAGATCTCCAAGGAGTATGGCCTGAAGAACACGTTCGTGCACTGCTTCATGGATGGCCGTGACACCGACCCCAAGAGCGGTAAGGGCTTCATCAAGGATATCCTCGACTGCTGCGAGAAGAACGACGCACACATCGCTTCTATCGTGGGCCGCTTCTATGCCATGGACCGCGACAAGCGCTGGAATCGTGTCAAGGAGGCTTACGACCTGCTCGTTGAGGGCAAGGGCAAGCAGGCCGACGACCTGCTGAAGGCTATGGACGAGAGCTACGCCGACGGCGTGACCGATGAGTTCATCAAGCCTATCAACAACGCTAAGATCGACGGTACCATTCAGGAGGGTGACGTCATCATCTTCATCAACTTCCGTAACGACCGCGCCCGTGAGCTCACACAGGTGCTGACGCAGGAAGACATGCCTCAGGAGGGCATGCACACCGTCAAGGACCTGCAGTACTACTGCATGACCCCGTATGACGCCAACTTCAAGGGCCTGCACATCCTCTTCCCGAAAGAGGATGTCAAGGACACGCTGGCCGAGTATCTGTCAAAGAACGGCAAGCGTCAGCTGCACACCGCTGAGACTGAGAAGTATGCCCACGTGACGTTCTTCCTTAATGGCGGCCGTGAGGAGCCCTTCGCCGGTGAGGACCGCATCCTCGTGCACTCGCCGAAGGTGGCAACTTATGACTTGCAGCCGGAGATGAGCGCCTACGAGGTGAAAAACAAGCTCGTCGGTGCCATCAACACCCAGCAGTACGACTTCATCGTGGTGAACTTCGCCAACGGCGACATGGTGGGCCACACGGGTGTGTACAACGCTATTGCCAAGGCTGTCGTGGCTGTTGATTCCTGCGTGCGTGACGTCATCGAGGCTGCCAAGGCCAATGACTATGAGGCTATCATCATTGCCGACCACGGTAACGCTGACCACGCTATCAACGACGACGGAACACCTAATACTGCCCACTCACTCAACCCCGTGCCCTTCATCTATGTCACCAATAACAACTCGGCAACGGTGAAGGACGGCCGTCTGGCAGATGTGGCTCCTTCCATCCTGCATATCATGGGACTGGAGCAGCCTGACGACATGACCGGTGAGTGCCTGATCAGTGACAACAAGTAAACAGTAGATAAGTAGAGGCTGTATCGGAAGTTCTGAAGTCCAGAAGTACGGAAGTTCTGTCATTACATTAATAATTCATGATTAACAGATGCTTAATCATATGACTGAACTTCAGGTCTTCCGGACTTCATAACTCCTGGTACAGCCTCTTCCATTATTCCCGGTGGTAATAGATTGCCCCCACCTTTATTATGAACGTCCAGATAGATCCTTCTTGGAAGAAATATTTAAGTGAGGAGTTTGATAAGCAGTACTTCGTCAGCCTCACCAGCGCCGTCCGCACGGAATACCAGCACCAGCAATGCTTTCCACCGGGCCATCTCATCTTCAATGCTTTCAACCTTTGCCCCTTTGATCAGGTAAAGGTGGTGATCATCGGCCAGGATCCTTATCATGAGCCCGGCCAGGCCATGGGGCTAAGCTTCTCAGTGCCCGAGGGTGTGATGATGCCGCCGTCGCTTGTCAACATCTTCAAGGAGATCAGTGACGACCTTGGCAAACCGATGTCGACCAATGGTGACCTCACGCGCTGGGCACGTCAGGGCGTGTTGCTGCTCAATGCCACACTTACCGTCAGGGCTCATCAGGCCAACAGCCATCAGCGGCTGGGTTGGTCGTTCTTCACCGATGCTGCCATCAAGGCGCTGGCGGCCCACCGCGACCATATCGTCTACATGCTGTGGGGTGGCTATGCGCGCAGCAAGAAAGGCTTTATCGACGCTTCACGCAACCTTATTCTGGAGTCGGTTCATCCCTCACCACTCTCCGCCAACCGCGGGGGATGGTTCGGCATGCATCAGTTCTCGCGCTGCAATGCTTATTTAGAGGCCAATGGACTGACACCCATCGACTGGTAAACAATCTGCGATTATGACTGAACTGCATATCATCGAGGTGGGCAATGTGTTGGTCTCACCCGATATCTTTACGGAATGCTTCTGCTGCGACCTTGACAAGTGCAAGGGCCGTTGCTGTGTGGAGGGCGATGCGGGCGCACCGGTGACCCTCGATGAGATTGGTGCCATGGAAGATGCACTTGACACGGTGTGGACCGACCTCTCGGCGTCGGCCCAGCATGTCATCGACCGGCAGGGCGTGGCCTATACCGATGCTGACGGCGACCTCGTGACGAGCATCGTCGATGGACGTGACTGCGTCTTTACCTGCTATCACGATATCAACGACATAGCTGACGGTCATGTCATTCCCAACTGCTGTCTGTGTGCATTCGAGCGGGCCTACAGGGAAAAGCGCACCAAGTGGTGCAAGCCCATCTCCTGCGCGCTCTATCCCATCAGAGAAAAGAATTTCGGTAACGATGTTATTGGCATCAACTACCATCGTTGGGACGTGTGCAAGGATGCGGTGGCACTGGGCAAGAAACTCAACATGCACGTCTATGAGTTTCTGAAAGAACCGCTTATCCGTCGGTTTGGACAGGCGTGGTACGACGAACTGACCACCGTAGCCAAGGAGCTGAAGGCGCAAGGACTGATCTGAGGAGGGTGATGATGCTCTCTGTGCTGTCTCTTGCTCTGAGCCGCTTGTAGTCAGGCCTTGCGATATTCCTTGGGCGACATGCCCACATGCTCCTTAAAGAACTTCCCTAAGAAGCTTTGGTTGGGGAAGTGCATGCGTTCAGCAATCTCCTTGATGCTGAGATTGCTGTTCTTTAACAAGACGCGCAGTTCAAGCGTCACAAAGTCATCAATCCACTTGCTTGGCGTCTCACGGCTGATCTGCCGGATGACCTCGGAGAGATATTTGGGTGTAATCGACAGTTGTTCTGCATACCATGTCACGCGCCGTTCGTTCCGGAAGTTCTTCTCTACCATTTGTATGAACTTCATGAAGATCTCTTCCGAGCGCCGGTTTTGCGCTGTGTTGGTGTCGGACTGTATGATGTGCCATATCATGTTGCCGGCATCGTAGACAAACGCCTGCATGAGGGCACGGACGGTGTCGCGGCGGAAGCGATGGTCAGTCTCGGAGATTTTCTGACGGATGAGCAGAAAAAAGCTGAGCATGCTCTGTATGCCTTCTTTGTTCATGTTGAATACCGGGTGCATGCGTGAGAAGAGAAAGATCGATGACAGATCGCGCATGCCCGAGAGTATTTCTCTGGTATAGTTCTCCGATATGAAGACACCGCGGCCGATGCAGTCGTCGCTAAAATGAACGCCGCTCACCACCTGCTTGATGCCAATGATGATGATCTGTCCTGCCGATATGGTGTGGTGGATCGTGTCAACCGTATATTCGGCTTGTCCCTTGACGCAGAAGGCGAAAAGCAGACAGTCCATGCGTTTGGGCTCCTCCGGCAGTCTGATGCGGGAGATGTCATAGACAAGCGCCACGTCGTCTTGCAGGCGTTCGACGGGACCTGCCTTGCTCACGCTGTCGATCGTGATGTGTTCAAGTTCTGTCTTCATATCAGGTACTTAATATAAATCCGTTATGTGTTTGTTGATTGATACCGCTTCGAGCAGCGTTATCTGATCTGGCCGGAAGCGGTTGTCACCTTCTACGATGATGTTGCCTGCGTAAGTTGTGGCGAATACCGGCCAGGCCTGTTCGTCCATTTCACCGTTGCAGATGTAGGTGAGTGGTCCGAGCTGTATCTGTTCGCCCTGCCGTGCCCCACGCAGGGTGGCAGTGGCAAAGCCGTAGAAGCCGTCTGACAGCGTCTGTCGCAGTTCACGGCCGCGGCCACCGGGGTAGGGGAAGGAAACGACATGCGTTATCGTGGGGGCCTCGTAGCACAGGGGATAAGCCGTGAGAGCACTGTCGTCGGCCATGTCGCCGGTGCTCAGGCTGTCGTTGGCGACGCTGTTGGCCGACTGCCACAATGCGGCTGCGTAGGCTGTTGTCTTCCAGTCGGTGTTGTGTGCGCGTCCGTCTATCCATTCACCACCGTCAGTAGTAAGACGGCTGTTGGCTTTGCGGCATTGCCAGTTGCCGTCGCTGTCATAGCTGAAGGCTTCGCCGTTGTGGCTGGTGCCAAAGAAGGTGACGGCAATCTGCCGGCGATGCAGTGAGGGTGCTGTGGGACTGTAGACAAGCGCCACCACATTGGTGTCGGCACGCAGATAAGGAGTGACGTCGAATGTCATGGCCAATGACCGGTGGTCGTTGGCTGAATTGCGCTGCGGGTAATACCTGGCTGTGCCCACGTTGCAGGCATTGATGTAGAGCTTGTAGTATCCGGTGGTCGTTACAGTGATGCTGGCCTGTCGGGGACGTCCGGAAAAGAGATAAGTCTGTCGAAACCATACGTGCGACAGACTGTCGGGCTGCGCTTCGCAAATCCAAGGTGTGTTGAACGCCTGTGACCGGGCTGGGACGCTGTGGAAAGCGCATAAAAAAAAGAACCCCATGAGCGATAGGGACGAAAGACCAGCGCCTTTCGGCTGATGGATGTATTGATACCATTGCATGTGGTCTTTTGTCCCTTTCGTTTTGCGGTTCTCTTGATGTTTGGTAAAAGGGGATGTATCAAAATTGGAGAAGTTCAGAAGTCTGGAAGTTCAGTCAAATGCATAAGTATCTGACAATAAGGTGTCATTATAGTAATGACAGAACTTCAGGACTTCTGATCTCCCGGACTTCTTTAATTTTGATACACCCTCGTATTGTTATATTGTATGACGTCTGATGCAGTTCTGCATCGAAGTCTTATGCGTCGATATTGGCGTAAGCAGCGTTCTCTTCGATGAACTCTCGGCGTGGCTCTACGTCGTCGCCCATGAGCATGGAGAAGATTTCGTCGGCTTCGGCTGCATTCTCAATGGACACTTGCTTGAGCAGGCGTGTCTTCGGGTCCATGGTGGTCTCCCAGAGTTGCTCGGGGTTCATCTCACCAAGTCCTTTGTAGCGCTGCGTGTGGATGCTCTTGCCGTCCTCCACGCCATTGCCGTACTTGTCGAGGAAAGCCTGGCGCTGCTGATCGTTGTAGCAGTATTGGCTGATCTTGTTCTTATAGGTGCATTTGTACAATGGCGGTGTGGCGATGTAGAGGTGTCCTTCCTCAATAATCTTCGGCATGAAGCGGAAGAAGAGGGTCATGATAAGGGTGTCGATGTGTGAACCATCGACATCGGCATCGGTCATGATGATAATCTTGTCGTAGCGCAGCTTGTCGATGTTGGCCTCGCGGTCATCCTCACCGTCCACGCCGAAGCGTACGCCGATGCTCTGGATGATGTTCATCACCGATTCGGCTTCGAACACGCGGTGCCACTGTACCTTCTCCACGTTGAGAATCTTACCGCGCAGCGGCAGGATGGCCTGGGTGTAACGGTCGCGGCCCTGCTTGGCCGAACCACCTGCGGAGTCACCCTCGACGAGGAAGATCTCGCAGTCCTTCGGGTCTTTGTTGGAACAGTCGGCAAGCTTGCCAGGCAGACCACCGCCGCTCATCACGCTCTTGCGCTGCACGCTCTCACGCGCCTTGCGGGCAGCGATACGTGCGGTGGCAGCAAGGATGACCTTCTCGCAGATGAGCTTGGCCTCGTCAGGATGCTCTTCGAGGTAGTTGGTCAGTGCCTCACCCACAGCCTGGTTGACGGCACCGGTGACCTCGCTGTTGCCGAGTTTGGTCTTGGTCTGGCCCTCGAACTGAGGCTCGGCCACCTTAATGGAGATGACGGCTGTGAGACCCTCACGGAAGTCCTCACCGGCCACCTCAATCTTGGCTTTCTCTATCTGCTTGGAGATCTGCGGGTCGTTGTCGGCATAGTTCTTCAGCACACGGGTCAGTGCCTGACGGAAACCGGTGACATGCGTACCGCCCTCGATGGTGTTGATATTGTTGACATAGGAGTGGAGGTTCTCCGAATAGTCGGTGTTGTACATGATGGCCACCTCGATGGGCACGCCCTGCTTCTCGGTCTTGAGATAGATGACGTCGTCGAAGAGGTGCTGACGGTGACGGTCGATGTAGCGCACGAACTCTTTCAGTCCGTCCTTGGCGTGGAACACTTCCTGACGGGTCTTGCCCGTCTCAGGGTCGGGGCGCAGGTCGGTGAGCGTGATCTTGATGCCTGCATTCAGGTAGGCCAGCTCACGCATGCGGCGGGCAACAATGTCCCACTGGAAAGTCGTGGTGGTGAAAATGGTAGGGTCGGGCCAGAACTGCTGACGTGTGCCGCGCTTGGTGGTGTCGCCCACCATCTTCACAGCATAGAGCGGCTTGCCTTTCTCGTATTCCTGCTGATAGATATGACCGTCGCGGTAGACCTGCGAGAGCATGTGGGTGGACAGTGCGTTGACACAGCTCACACCTACGCCGTGCAGACCACCGGATACTTTGTAGGAGTTCTTGTCGAACTTACCACCAGCGTGGAGCACGGTCATTACGACTTCGAGTGCGCTCTTGTGCAACTTCTGGTGCTCGTCAACGGGGATGCCTCGGCCATTGTCCTCTACGGTGCAACTGCCATCAGCATTGATGGTCACTTCCACTTCGGTGCAGAAGCCTGCCATGGCCTCGTCGATACAGTTGTCTACAGTCTCGTTGATGAGGTGGTGAAGTCCTTTCTCGCTAACGTCACCAATGTACATGGCCGGACGTTTGCGCACGGCCTCAAGACCCTCCAATACTTGAATATTGGAGGCTGAATAATTATCTTCAGGATGTTGGTTTTCTGCCATTTTAGCTTGGTTTATATTATTATGCAAAGGTACGAAAAACCGACCTAATAAGGAAACTTTTGTCACAAAAATCGGGTGATGGCAAGTGTTAAATAAACGTACTTTTCAAGGACAGTTTTCGGATGGTTGAAGGCCATTGCTTCGGGAGCTGTTATGCTTCGGAAAAGCACTTATTCGGCTACGACGTAGACGCTGAAAACATAACAAACGATAGGGTGAAAGTTGAAGACAAAATAAAAGCCGTCTCCCTTCTAAAGGGAAACGGCTAAATTTCTAAACCACATTCAGACCCGATGCTTAGCCCAGCTTTGCGATATGTGCTGTCAGGCTTGACTTCAAGTTAGCTGCCTTGTTCTTGTGGATGATGTTGGTCTTTGCCAACTTGTCCAGCATGCTCTGTACAGAGGGATAAAGCTTCACGGCCTCATCCTTGTCAGTGGTAGCGCGAAGCTTGCGCACGGCATTACGCATGGTCTTTGCATAATATTTGTTGTGCAACGTGCGGACCTTCGTCTGACGGATTCTCTTGATTGATGATTTGTGATTTGCCATCTTTATATTTTACTTTTTACTTTTCCTTGTTTCCTTAGCCTTAAGGCTTTGTAGTCCATAGCAGAGTCGAACTGCTCTTTAGAGAATGAAAATCTCTCGTCCTAACCGATAGACGAATGGACCATCCATTTTTAAATGCGGGTGCAAAGTTACGACTTTTTCGGCAACTGCCAAAATTTTCTTCGCTAATTTTTGCCATAATTGCTTGATTTTTCGTATTTTTGCCCTTATATGGAAGTAAAGACCAAAGCAATTGTGCTGCGAACGGTGAAATATGGGGAGTCGCGCTTTATTGTTGACTTGCTCACACGGGAGGTTGGACGGGTGTCGTTTATCTGTCAACTTACGAAGTCGGGTCATGGCAAAATCAAAAAGCAGTTGTTCCAGCCGCTTACGTTGTTGGACATTGTGTTTGACTATCGTAAGAACCTGACGCTGCAGCGTTTTCAGGATCTGCGCATCGGTCATGCCTATCTGTCGTTGCCATTCGACGCTTACAAATTGTCTATTTCGCTGTTTCTGGCTGAATTCCTGGTTTATGCCACGCGTGACGAACAGGACAACTGGCCGTTGTTCGACTTTATTGAGACTAGTCTGCTGTGGCTGGATAATGCCACAGATGGCTTCTCCAATTTTCATTTGGTCTTTATGATGCGCATCTCGCTCTTCATCGGTTTCTTTCCCAATATGGAGAGCTATCAGGAAGGGGCCTGGTTCGACCTGCGCGACGGTATCTTCTCGCTGTTGCGGCCTGCCCATACCGACTGCCTCAACCCTGATGAGGCAACGCATGTAGTAACGCTCATGCGTATGTCGCTCGATAACATGCAGCTGTTCCGTATGTCACGGGTAGATCGCAATCGTTGTACCGATATCATTCTGTATTACTACCGTCTTCATCTTCCCGATTTCCCTGAACTGCGCTCGCTGGCTGTGCTTAAGGAGCTGTTTTGAGTTTGCCGGCTGTGCGGTGGCCATCCCAGTATTGGAATAATAGGGAAGTCCGGAAGTCCGGAAGTCCAGAAGTTCAGTCATATGCACAAGCATCTAATGGAAGTCCGGAAGTACAGAAGTCCGGAAGTTCAGTCATATGCACAAGCATCTAATGGAAGTCCGGAAGTATAGAAGTCCAGAAGTCCGGAAGTTCAGTCATTACTATTGTAGTATCAAATGATGCTCATGCATATGACTGTACTTCCGGACTTCTGTACTTCCGGACTTCAATTGACTAATCTTCCGGGCTTCCCCTTCATTCTATGATGGTTTATGCGTTGAGGAGCTTTCTCACGATGCTTGAAATCTCCTTGCCGTCGGCTTTGCCTGCCATTTGCTTGGTGGCCAGCCCCATGACTTTGCCCATATCCTTCATGGACGAAGCACCGGTCTGTTCGATGATGGCCTTAACCTGTGCCTCTACCTCTTCAGCGGACAATGGCTTGGGCAGGAATTCCTTGATAACTCTGACCTGCGCCATCTCGCCTTCTGCCAGTTCCGGACGGTTGGCCTTGGTATAGATGTCGGCACTCTCTTCGCCTTGCTTGACGAGCTTCTGCAGTATCTTCATGGCTGTAGCGTCGTCGAGCGTGTCGTTGGCGCCCGGTGCCGTCTTGGCTTCGATGAATACCTTCTTGATGTTGCGCAGGGCCTCGAGACGCACCTTGTCGCGTGCCTTCATAGCCTCGCGTATGCCTTTGCTAACTTGATCGAAAAGTGATTCCATATTAACCTTGAAAAATGATTTTGATAAATAACTTCAGCTGTTATGTTATACAAAACTTATCACGCCCTGTACCGGTTCACCATTATCGTCCTGTGTGGGCTCTGTGGTGTTGCCGCTGGCCTGCTTGCGAATGTCGTCCAACATCTGTCGTGTGCGTTTGTAGGTAGGCGTGTTTTCTACAGCCAGGATGACGTCCTCGTTGTCGATGTCCTCTTGGTTGAAGATGAAGATATGCGGTCTGCGCTTGTGGCGTGTGCTGTTGTTGTCGCTGCCATAGTAGCGCGAGCGCCGCTGTGCGTTTTCGGCTGCTTTCTCTTCGGCTTCCGCGATGCGGTCGGCTTCTTCCTGTGTGCGGTGCTGCTTGCGCTCGATGGGCTCCACATCCTCCACACCGAAGCCTGTTGCCAGAATGGTTACCTTTACCTTGCTGCCGAGGTTCGGGTCGACAGCCACACCCCACTTGATTTCGAAGTCCTCGCCGAAGCGTGCCATGAAGTCATTGACGTCGTTCATCTCTTCCATCATCAGACCCTGCTGGTCTTTCTTGTCACTGGAGAACGAGATGGAGAGCAGGATTTTCTTAGAGTTGAACACATCGTTGTCGTTGAGCAGCGGGGAGTTGAGGGCATCGTCGATAGCCTTCTTCACACGCCCCTCGCCCTCGCCGTAGCCAGTGCTCATGATGGCCACGCCACCGTCTTTGAGCACCGTCTTCACGTCGTTGAAGTCGAGGTTGATGAGGCCGTGTATGGTGATGATCTCAGCAATGCTCTTTGCCGCCACGCTCAGGGTGTCGTCGGCCTTGCCGAAGGCGTCGATGAGGGTGAGGTCGGGATAGATCTCGCGCAGGCGTTCGTTGTTGATTACGAGCAGTGCGTCTACATGCTTGGCCATCTCCTCGACGCCGTCGAGTGCCTGGTCAATCTTCTTCGGGCCTTCGAAGCGGAAGGGAATGGTAACGATGCCCACGGTGAGGATGCCCATCTCCTTGCTCACTTGTGCGATGACCGGTGCGGCACCTGTTCCGGTGCCACCGCCCATGCCGGCTGTGATGAAGGCCATCTTCGTACCGTCGTCGAGCATGCGCCGTATGTCCTCCTCACTCTCCAGTGCGGCTTGGCGGGCACGTGCCGGACGGTTGCCGGCGCCAAGACCTTCCTTGCCTAACTGAAGGCGTACGGGAACGGGAGAGTCATCCAAGGCCTGCGCGTCGGTATTGCAAAGAACGAAGGACACGTCATGGATGCCCTCACGGTACATGTGGTTGACGGCGTTGCCGCCACCACCACCCACACCAATCACCTTGATGATGCTGTTTTCCTTCTGTGGTTCACCGAAGTCAAGGATGTCTGGCTTCGGATTTGTCTTATTGTAGTCTGGCATAGTGCTATTGCTTTGAATATACGATGTTGTCATGTGAGTCTTGTTACCGCTCGTCGTCGGGAGCCACCATCTTCTTGCCGAAATTCTTCAGCCCGGTCAGCGTGCGTTGCAGCCATGTGGGTTTGCCGTCACCGTGTTCCTCCTTTGGTTCTTCCTCGTGAGGCTTGTTGTCTTCTTTGGGCTGCTCTTTCTTTACTTCCTCCTTGGGCTTCAGCTGTTCTTGCTGGTCGAGTACGCGTCCCACGCCTTCGGAGGCTGCGGACTTGCCGGTTTCCTCGGTCGCAGCCGTCGGTTTTTCAGTCATTCTTCCGAAGAGGTCGTTCGACAGCTCACCGCCGTCGCAGTTTTGGTTGCCCTTGCAGAGGATGCCGAGCGCTGTGCACAAACGTCCGTCCTTGGCGTTGACGATGGCGTTGCCCGACTTGATGGTTTCGTTGACGAACTTTGCGATGCGTATCTTGTCGACGTGGGTATAGTTGCGGAAGGCCGTCTCGATATTGGCCATGTTGGAACCGCCGCCCGTGAGGATGATGCCGGCAAGCAGCTTGTCGGCAAATTCGCTGGGCACCTGGCACCACACATTCTCGATGATCTCCTGCATGCGTGCTTCCACGATCTCGGCGAACTTCGTGGCGGGCACCGAGCGGTCGTTGTCGATGGGGTAGTTGAGTGTGCGGTCGAGTGCGTTATCGTCGGTATAGGCACTGGCATACTTGATCTTCATGGCTTCTGCTGTTGATTCCTCCATCTGCAGCGATGCAATGTCCTTGGTGATGTTGTTGCTGCCCAATGGGATGACGGCGAGATGGCGTACGATACCGCGGTAGTAGATGCAGACGGTCGTGGTCTCCGCACCGAGGTCTACGAGCACGCAGCCGCTGCGGCGCTCACTGTCAGACAGCACACTGTCGGCCAAAGCCAGCGGTGAGAGATACATGTCGAGGACAGAGATGTTGGCCTGGTCGAAACTCTTCTTCAAAGCGCGGTAGAACACCTTGCGCCAAAGGATATTGAGGAAGTTGCCTTCCAGCCGTGAGCATTGTATGCCTACGGGGTCGAGCTGGAACTGATTGTCCACCTTATATTCCTGTGTAATGGCGTCGAGGATGAGCTTGTCTGGATACTGCATGCTGCGGTTGGCGTCCATCAGTGAGTTGATCATATCCTGTGTCACCACGCTGTCGGCAGAAAGCTCTCTGACGTTGGTGTTTCTCACGCTTTGTATGGACTGTCCGCCCACGCCTACATAAACGTGCGCGACTTTTCTCTTGAGAGAGGCTTCCAGCTTCTTCATGATGCTGGTCAGAGCCTGCACGGTCTTGTCGATGTTGTAAACCACGCCTTTCCGGATACATTCGGCGGAGTTTTCCTGCGCCACAGCTTGCACGGTGATGCTGCCATCGAGATTCTTATGTCCGGCGATGCCGGTGATCTTTGACGAGCCTAATTCTATTGCAACTATGAATTCTGCCATGAGATAATTGCTATTGGTTTGTTGTACGTTTTTTGCAAATAATTTGGTTATCGAACTCCACGTCGATGTAGGAGTACTTGTTCCATCCGGCCTGAGACAGGCCGTAGATGTAGAACTTCTTGAGCCGGTCCATCTTTACATTAGCGTAGTCGGTGATGAGCTGCTTTCGCTCAGAGGCGTACTTGGAGTAGGGCAGTTGTCCGATATAGATGACATGGTTGCCCACTCTTGGTACCAATTCAATGCCTTTGTTGGGCAGCACGTTGATCTGCACTATCTGGTTGCGCCAGAAGTCGTCGGACATGATTGCCTCGCTGAGGTAAGAGATGTAGTGCTGTGCAAAGTTCTTGCTGATGTAGCCGGTTGCCACCACGAGGTTGCTGGTGTAATGGGAGTTGGGCATGACCTTGTGGTTGTCGTCGAGATAGTAGTCATCACCGTTGGCCGCCATGACATGCAGGGTGGGCATGCGTTGCGTGAGCGAGATGCAGACCTTGCCGTCCTCTGTTTTGTAGCACTCTGCGTTTTTGACAAACGGGCTCTGCTTGAGCTTGTTCTCTATGCGTCGTGTGTTGACAGTCGAGAGTGGTTCATGCACGGGGTAGAGATGGCTTCTCTTGAGGCGTTCAGCCACTTCCTCCTTCGAGATGAAGCCGTTGACGGTCTCGTCCTGGATGTCGATGTTCAGGCCGCTGCAGACACGTTTCGTGTCTTCCGGCTTGTTGAAAGCCGTAAGAGCCACCACGAGATATACACATAGCAGTGCATCGCAGGTGATGAGACAGGTTCTTTTCCAGTTGAAACGCATCTGTCAGCCTTTATTTCTTCTGTTCTTTCTCTTTGATGATTCTTGTGATTTGCGGCACCATGTTGTCGAGATCGCCGGCGCCGAGTGTGACGAGCACGTCGAAGTCGCGCTTCTTGACGAGGTCGAGCACGTCGTCCTTGCGTATCATGCTCTTCTCCACACCGGGCTTGAGGTTGTCGTAGATAAGCTGCGACGTGACACCTGGGATAGGCTGCTCGCGGGCAGGATAGATCTCAGTGAGGATTACCTCATCGAAGTGGCTCAGTGCGTCGGCGAAGTCAAGATAGAAGTCGTGTGTGCGGCTGTAGAGATGGGGCTGGAAGATGACTGTGATCTTGCGTCCCTTATAGAGTTCTCTTAAGCTCTTGGCACATTGCTTGATCTCCTTGGGGTGGTGGGCATAGTCGGAGAGCAGTACGTGGCGGTCGTTGCGTATTTTGTAGTCGAAACGACGCTCCACACCATGGTAGGTCTCCATGCCGTATTTGATTTCCTGAGCCGTGCAGCCGTTGAGCTGGGCCAGGGCCATGGCAGCCACGCCGTTCTCGATATTGATTGGCACGGGTTGCCCGAGAGTGATGCCCGTGATGTTTTCGATGGGTGAGATGAAGTCGAACGTGATGTTTCCGTTGTCGATCTTGATATTATCGGCATGGAAGTCACCCTCGTCACGGCTGTAGGTATAGGTCTTCACTCCCTGCTGCACGTTGGGTTTCATCTCGAGGTTGGTGTGGAT
Source organism: uncultured Prevotella sp. (assembly GCA_900319905.1). Taxonomy (GTDB): domain Bacteria; phylum Bacteroidota; class Bacteroidia; order Bacteroidales; family Bacteroidaceae; genus Prevotella. Next base: position 64,658 of record ONQB01000001.1, read on the forward strand.
GATGAGTGCGCCTCCAGGTTGGATGAGCTCGGTATAGTGGCGGAAGCTCTCGAGGTAGGCTTCCTTGGTGCCGTAGATGTCGAGGTGGTCGGGGTCGGTGGCTGTGATGACCGTCATCCATGGGCGCAGCCAGTGGAACGAGCGGTCGAACTCGTCGGCCTCGATGACCACGTAGTCGCTGCTGTCAGAGAGGATATAGTTGGTGCCGTAGTTCTTCGAGATGCCGCCGAGGAAGGCGTTGCAGTCAACATGGCTCTGGTGCATGATATGGGCGCACATGGTCGATGTGGTAGTCTTGCCATGAGTGCCGGCCACGCACAGACCCTTGTGGGTGCGTGTGAGGATGCCCAGCACCTGTGCGCGCTTCTGTACTTCGAATCCATTGTCGCGGAACCATGTGAGCTCCTGATGGGTAGCCGGGATGGCCGGAGTGTAGACCACGAGACAGGAAGCCTTGTCGCGGCACGCATGAGGAATCTCATTGATGTCTTCCTCATAGTGAATAATCATTCCCTCCTTTTCCAGTTGTTGTGTGAGGGCCGACGGTGTCTTGTCGTATCCTGCCACTACCACACCGCGATGGATGAAGTAGCGGGCGATGGCACTCATGCCGATGCCGCCTGCACCAACAAAATAAACAGCTTTAATGTCTTTGAGTTCCATTATATATATAATGCTTTTTCGTTTTCTACTTTATATCATTGTGCCTGCCACTGGTTGTGGCAGGTACTTTGTCATGACTTGCGAAGTCCGGCATTGCCTTGGCGCTTCTGGCCACGTTATGCTTTGCCGGGTTATGCCTTGTCGGCTTCAACTTATTTGTTGGCCAGTTTGATGACCTCGTCGGCAATGACATCGGCCGAGTTTTTCAGTCCGAGCTTCAGGATGTTCTCCTTCAGCGAGGCGAGCTTCGCATCGTCGGCCACCGTAGCCAGTGCCTTGTCGAGCAGGGTGTCGGCAGCCTCTGCGTCCTTGACGTAGATGGCGGCATCCTTGCTGACCAGTGCCATGGCGTTTTTCGTCTGATGGTCCTCGGCCACATTGGGACTGGGCACGAGGATGACGGGCTTGCCAATCAGGCAGAACTCACTGATAGAGCTGGCTCCGGCGCGGCTGATGACGAGGTCGGCTGCCTTGTAGGCTGCTCCCATGTCGCTGATGAAGTCAACGACTTTCAGGTTGGGAATCTCGCCGAAATCGGCCACTGCCTTGTTCATCTCTGCGTTATAGTATTTGCCGGTCTGCCAGATAAACTGCACGTCGGCCGCCTTCACCTTGTCGAGGTGTTGCTTCATGCTCTCGTTGATGGTCCGGGCGCCGAGGCTGCCACCTACGAGCAGGATGGTCTTCTTATCGGGATCGAGGCCGAACTGTTTGCGTGCATCCTGCGGTGTGATATCGCTGTTCACCACATTCTGCCTCACGGGGTTGCCGGTCTTTATGATCTTGTCGGCCGGGAAGAAACGCTCCATGCCGTCGTAGGCCACACAGATGACGCTGGCCTTGGAGCCCAGCATCTTGTTGGTCTTGCCAGCGTAGGAGTTCTGCTCCTGGATGAGACAGGGCACGCCGAGGCTCTCAGCAGCATTCAGTGCTGCGGCACTGGCGTAACCGCCTACGCCCACAGCCACCTGCGGCTTAAACGAGCGCACGATCTTCTTTGCCAGACGTTTGCTTCGGAAGTAGTCGATGATGACGCCAATATTTTTTGGCGAGTAGAGGGGACGCGCCAGTCCCCTGACGGGCAGGCCTTTGATCTGATAGCCAGCCTGTGGCACACGCTGCATCTCCATGCGGCCCAGTGCGCCGACAAACAATATCTGCGCGTCGGGGTGCTTGGCCATAATGGCATTGGCAATGCTTACTGCGGGAAAGATGTGGCCGCCAGTACCGCCTCCGCTAATGATGATTCTTAATGGTTTGTCCATAAACGTTTATGTTTTTGGCAAAAGTACTCAATTTTTTTATTATTGTGGCATGATTCATCCACTTTATTTTGATGGCAACATTTTGACGGTGCCATGTCATGCCGCGATCTGTTATGCTGTGGTAGCTTTCAGGCGTGGTGTGATGTCGCCTGTCTGCGTGTCGTTGTCGCCGACATCCTCGTTCTGTTTGGCCGTTCGGCTCACGCTGAGGATGGCTCCGATGTAGATGCAGTTGATGATGCTCGACGTACCACCCTTACTGATGAGAGGCAGCGGTTGTCCGGTGACGGGCACGATGCCCACGGCCACGCACATGTTGAACAGGGCCTGCACGACGAGCAACAGCGCCAGTCCCATGGCCAGGAAGGCCGGGAACGTATTGGCACAGCGGTTGGCAATGCGTCCTGTACGGAAGAGCAGGATGATGTAGAGCAGTGCTACGAAGAAGGCACCGCCCAGTCCAGTCTCCTCTATGATGATGGAGTAGATGTAGTCAGAGAACGCCTGCGGCAGGAAGTCGCGGTACACGGAGTTGCCGGGTCCTTTGCCGATGAAGTTGCTCGACGCTATGGCGATGTTGGAATAAGCTGTCTGTGCGTCTTTATCGAGGTCGACGCTGTCGGGTGGCACATCCCTCTTGTTGGCGAAGTTGTCGATGCGCGATTTCCATGTGTCGAATCGGTGGAAGATGCCGCCCCGCGAGGGTGTCACAGCCACCTCGCCGTTGGCAGCCATGGCCTTGGTCTGTTCCGCTGCCGTGGCCTTGTCGCCATTGTCTTCACCGAAGGCCATGACGGCACCTACGACGAGTCCAATGATGAGCACGACACCTCCCACGAGCCGCAGGAGCTGGCGGGCGGGCACCCTGCCGATGATCATCATCATGAAGATGACCGTGCACAGCAGGGCAGCCGTCGACAAGTTCTCAACCATGATGAACGGCACGAGTATGGCGCACACGATGAGGATGTACTTCATGGCGTTGCGGTCGGCACCGTAGTCGGTCTGCATGGCACTCAGTATCTGCGCCGTGGCCAGCACGAGGGTGCCCTTGGCCAGCTCTGACGGCTGAAACTGAAGGCCGAAGAAGGAGAACCAGCGCTGGGCTCCATTGGTGGAGTGACCGGCGATGAGCACCCATATCAGCGTGAGCACCGACAGCAACAAGAGTATCGGCGTGGCAATCTTAAAGTACTTGCACTTAATGTTCAGCGTGACAAGCGTGAAGAAGATGCCGATGATGAGGATGCCGATATGCTTGAGCATAGGCGCGAGATAGTTGCCGCCCTTGAAGGTCAGCTCTGATGAGGCAGAGAATACCTCTATGATGCTGATCAGACAAAGGAAGAAAAAGACCATCCAGATGACCTTGTCGCCCTTGAATATTACACCTATTTTGTTCATTATAGCTTATCCTGCTTCTTGATTGTTCTTGGAATATGTCCGATTGTCTGTCAGAGCTTTCTCACCTGTTCCTTAAACTGTTCGCCACGGTCTTCCATGTTCTTGAACAGATCGAAGCTGGCGCAGCAAGGCGAGAGCAGCACAGTGTCGCCGGGCTTGGCCATGTCGTGGCAAGCCTTCACGCAGTCGGCCATGTTGTGGGTGTCGGCTACGGGCAGTCCGAACTGGTCGAAGTTGTCGTGCAGCTTCTTGTTGTCGGCACCGAGGTAGACGAGTCCCACGCACTTCTGCTTCACGAGGTCGAAGATGTGGGAGTAGTCGTTGCCCTTGTCCTTACCGCCAAGGATAAGGATGGTGGGTGTGCGCATGCTTTCAAGTGCATACCAGCAGGCGTCCACATTCGTGGCCTTGGAGTCGTTGACGTATTGCACGTCATCCACCTTGCACACCTTCTCCAACCGGTGCTCCACACCCGGGAAGTCGCTCAGGCCCTTGCGGATGACATTCTGATCGATACCGCAGATGTTGGCAGCCAGTCCTGCAGCCAGGCTGTTGTAGAGGTTATGCTTGCCGGCGAGTGACAGCTCCTCCTGCTTCATGTTGAACGGGGTGGGGTACTCCAGCTTGTATTGTCCGTCTTCCGTGAAGGCCACCGAAGTGTCCTCTTTCAGCTCTGAGAACGGGCAGGCCTTGCCAGTGATCTTATATTTCTTGAGCTCCTTTTTTATCACGGGATCGTTGTTCCAGTAGATGAAGCTGTCGTCGGGTGTCTGGTTCTGTATGATGCGCATCTTGGCGTCGGCGTAGTTCTCGAACTTAAAGTCATAGCGGTCGAGATGGTCGGGGGTGATGTTGAGCAGGATGGCGACGTTGGCGCGGAAGTCATACATGTTGTCAAGCTGGAATGAGCTCAGTTCGATGACATAGTACTCGTGCGGGTCTTCAGCCACCTGCAGCGCCAGACTCCGGCCGATGTTGCCGGCGAGTCCGCAGTCGTAGCCAGCCGACTTGAAGATGTGGTAGATGAGCGAAGTCGTCGTGGTCTTGCCATTGCTGCCCGTGATGCAGACCATCTTGGAGTGAGTGTAGCGTCCTGCAAACTCTATCTCGCTGATGATATGCGTGCCTTTTGCCATGAGCTTTTGTATCATGGGCGCTTCCTTCGGGATACCAGGGCTCTTGATGATCTCGTCGGCATTGAGGATCTTCTCCTCGGTGTGATGTCCTTCTTCCCATTCGATGTGATGGTCGTTGAGCATCTTCTTATATTTGTCTTTTATCAGGGAGGTGTCAGAAACGAACACGTCGAAGCCTTCCTTCTTTGCCAGCACGGCGGCTCCTGCACCGCTCTCGCCGGCTCCTAAAACAACAATTCTGTTCATACATATAAAATTTTAGCCCCACCCCCGCGCTTCGCGCGGCTCCCTCCCCCACATAGAGGGGAGGGTTTTATTACCATAAGCTTACCGGGAGATGGCTGGCTTTGTTGTACTTTTATCTTTGACCTCTAACTCATTCAAGTCCTTGCTTATTCTTATTGTAATGACGGGACTTCCGGACTTCTGGACTTCCGGACTTCTATATTTACCTCATCTTCAGCGTCACGATCGTGATGGCTGCAAGGATGATGGTTGTGATCCAGAACCTCACAGTGATCTTCGACTCGCTGAATTGATGGCGTGGCCAGTTACGGAAGATGTAACGGCTGGTGCTGTCGAGCTGGCTGTCGAGGCGGCGGAAGTTGTCGTGAATAGGCGTAGCACGGAATACGCGCACGCGCTGTCCCTTCCGTTTGTAGTATTTGAACATCGTGGTCTGGATGATGACGCTCAGGCTCTCGACGAAGAAGATGCCGCAGAGGATGGGCAGCAGCAACTCTTTGTGGATGATAACGGCGCACACACCGATGATGCCGCCGATGGTGAGTGAGCCGGTATCGCCCATGAATACTTGTGCGGGATAGGCATTGTACCACAGGAAGCCGATGAGCGCACCGACGAAAGCACACATAAACACCACCAACTCCTGCGAGCCGGGGATATACATGATGTCGAGATAAGCGGCAAATTCAATGTGACTCGACACATAAGCCAATATGCCCAGTGTCACACCGATGATGGCCGCATTGCCCGCACACATGCCGTCCATGCCGTCGTTGAGGTTGGCGCCATTGCTCACGGCTGTCACCACGAGGATGGTCATGATGACGAAGATCACCCAGCCGGCGGCTACGGCGTACTTGCCGCAGAAGCCCATGATGCTGGAATAGTTGAGGTTGTGGTTCTTCACAAAGGGAATGGTGGTCTTCAATGACTTCACCGGCTCCGACTTGTGAATCACGACTTCCTGCCCCTGGCGCTGTGTGGTCATGTTCTCACGCACCACCACGTCAGGGCTGGACCACAGCACGAGACCCACGATGAGGCCGATGCTTACCTGTCCCACAATCTTGTATTTACCCTTCAGGCCCTCCTTGTTCTTGCGGAAGGTCTTGATATAGTCGTCGAGGAAACCCAGAAAACCGAGCCACACCGTAGTGCCAATCATCAGCAACAGATAGATGTTGCGCAGACGGCCAAGCAGCAGCACCGGCACGAGGATGGAGATCATGATGATGATACCACCCATCGTGGGTACGCCTTTTTTCTGAACGCCGAATGGGTCGATGCTCTTGTCGCGCTCGGTTTCGGAGATGTTGCGGCGCTTCATGAATTTGATGAAGCGTGCGCCAAACCAAGCTGAGATGAGCAGCGAGAGAACCATCGTGAGCAGGGCGCGGAAGGAGATGTAGCTCCACATGTGGGCGCCGGGGATGTCGAATTTCTCGAGGAAACGGAAAAGATAGTATAACATCTGCTACTACGTTTAGTTGCCAAAGATTTCATGCAGCACCTCGTGGTCGTCGAAGTGGTGCTTCACACCTTTTATCTCCTGATAGTTCTCATGTCCTTTACCGGCCACGAGGATGACGTCGCCTTTCTTGGCGAGCTTGCAGGCTGTCTTGATGGCCTCCTTGCGGTCGACGATGGTGATGACCTTCTTCATCTGCTGTGCGTTGAGACCTGCCTCCATGTCGTTGATGATGTCCTGCGGGTCTTCGAATCGTGGGTTGTCGCTGGTGATGATGACGGTGTCGCTCTGACGCACGGCTTCTTGTGCCATGATGGGTCGCTTGCCGTGGTCACGGTTACCGCCGGCACCACACACTGTGATGACATGGCCCTTGCCGTCGAGCACCTCGTTGATGGTGCTGAGCACGTTGCTCAGTGCGTCGGGTGTGTGGGCGTAGTCGACGATGGCAGTATAGCCTTCGGGCGAGTGGATGGGCTCCAGGCGTCCGTTGACGCTGTGGAGTGTGCTCAGTACCACGAGTATCTCCTCGGGGTCCTTGCCCAGCATGCGGGCGGCACCGTAGACAGCCAACAGGTTGCTTACATTGAACTTGCCGATGAAGCTGACGCCGACCTCGTGACCGTCGATGTCGAGATACATGCCGGCGAAGTGCATCTCGATGATGCGCGCGCGGAAGTCAGCCATCTGACGGATGGAATAGGTCTTGACAGTGGCCTTCGTGTTCTGCACCATGATCATGCCGTTCTTGTCGTCGGCATTGGTGATGGCGAAGGCGCTCTTGGGCAGTCCGTCGAAGAAGGCCTTCTTGGCATTGCGGTAGTTCTCGAATGTCTTGTGATAGTCGAGGTGGTCGCGGGTGAGGTTGGTGAAGATGCCTCCGGCGAACTTCAGTCCTCCGATGCGCTTCTGATGAATGGCGTGTGACGAGCACTCCATGAAGGCATATTGGCAACCGGCTTTCACCATCTCGCCGAGCAGCTCGTTGAGCTCAATGGGGTCGGGGGTGGTGTGGTCGGCAGGCACGGCGCGTCCGTCGATATAGTTGCAGACGGTCGAGAGCAGTCCGCAGCGATAGCCGAAGGCTCTGAACATATTATATAATAAGGTGGCGATGGTGGTCTTGCCATTGGTTCCCGTCACGCCCACGAGCTTGAGATGCTTGGAGGGGTCGCCATAGAACAAGGTGGCAACCTTGCCCACGGCATCCTCAGTGGAAGCAACCTGTACATAGGTCACGCCTTCGGCTTTCTCCTCGGGCAGGTCCTCGCAGAGCACAGCTTTGGCGCCCAGCTCAAGGGCTTTGGGAATGAACTTGTGGCCATCGGTCTGCGTGCCTTTCATGGCAACGAAGAGATGGCCGTCTTTGATTTTGCGTGAGTCGATGTTCACGCCGGTGATGTCTACATCCGTGCTGCCGATGATGGTCGTCGGCTTTACGTTTTTCAGCAATTCGTGCAGTTTCATCTTTATTTTGTTTTTTATTGTGATAGGCAATTGTAGGCGGGGTAGGCACTGTAGGCAACTATAGGCACTATAGGCAACCATAGGCACTATAGGCGGGGTAGGCACTATAGGCAACTATAGGCAACCATAGGCACTGTAGGCAACCATAGGCACTATAGGCGGGGTAGGCACTATAGGCAACCCCAAGAGAGGCTACTCCAGGGTGAGGATGCATACCTGCCCCTTGTGGATGCGCATGCCTGGTCCGATGCTCTGTGCGGTCACCTTGCCCCGGCCCTTGACGACGCACTTCACGCCGCGCGACTCGATGATGTACACTGCGTCGCGTGCTCCCATGCCATGTACGTCGGGCATCAGTTTGCTCGATGGCTCACGCCGGCGCAACAGTGCCAGGCCCCCAGACCGTTTTTCGGCGATGCCCCAGATGGGTTGGCCCACGGGTGAGAGCTGTGCAGAGAAGTTGGTCTGCCGGCGAATGCCGAGTGTGGACAGTACATAGTCGGCCGACAGAATATTGCCAGCCTTCACATCGGGTATGGGGGTGTAGCTGGAGTCGCGCACCTCACTGATGTCACGGCGTATGTTTTGGGCCATGATGCCTTCAGCGATGTTGTGGAACACCACACCGCTCATGCCGCCACCCGAGGCGGGCAGACCCGACTTCTGAATGCAGACGATGCAACTGTACATCGGGTTGTCGGCGGGGAAGTAACCGGCGAAGGAAAGCAGGTAGTTGGTCATGCCGTTCTTATAACCTGCGGCACCTTTCGAGATTTGTGCAGTACCTGTCTTGCCGGCCACCTGAAAGGCGTCGGAACCGGCTTTCTTGCCCAGTCCCTCGCTCACGACCTTGCGCAACATCTCCTGCATTTCTTTGATGACCTCGGGCGAGGCTATCTGCTCATGGCCTTTCACCACCACGGGCGGGAAGTCCTCGATGATCTCTCCGTCTTTGATGGCGGCCTTTACGAAGCGGGGTTGCATCATCTTGCCGCCGTTGGCGATGGCATTGTAGAACGTCAGGGTATAGATGGGCGGTATCTGTGTGACGTAGCCGATGCTCATCCACGGCAGATCGGTATTGCTCCAGTTGACCCACTCACCGCGCTTGTTTTTCTTCGGCATGCGAATGACTGCCGGTGCCGCACCCACGATGGGGATGTGGAGGTCGGCGTTGATGCCGGAGCGGTAGACGCCACGTACAAACTTTGCGGGGTCGTTGTGATAGTACTTGTCGATGATGCGGCTTACGCCGATGTTGGAACTCACCTTCAGCGTCTTCGGCAGGTTCATCGTGCCGTAGCCGCCGCGCCGCCAGTTCCAGTCTTTCATGTCGCGTCCGTACATCGGGAAGACACCGTTGCCGGTCTCCACCACCTCGTTGGTGTCGCACACGCCGTCCTGCAGGGCTGTCATGATGGAGACGGGCTTGAACACGGAGCCGGGCTCCAGAAGGTCGCTCACGGCATGGTTCTTGATCTCACGGTATTCGCCGTCGATACATTTCTCCATATTGACGATGGCCTTCACGTCGCCGGTTTTCACCTCCATGACGATGGCCACGCCGACGTTGCCGTTGATTTCCTTGAGCTCATCGATGACGGCGCGCTCGGCAAGGTCCTGCATGGCCACGTCGATGGTGGTCACGATGTCGCAGCCATTGATAGGCGGCGTGTCGGTGATGCTCAGGAACTTGTTGAGCACCTTCCGGCGGTGCACGATGCCCTCGGTGCCGCGCAGCAGTGAGTCGTAGCTCAGCTCCAGTCCGCAGCGGGCCGTACGGCCCTGATCCTTGGCGGCAAACATGTCGCCTACGGTACGGCGGGCCAATGAGCCGTAGGGGTTCTCACGGGAGTTGAACTCTTCCTCGTGGAAGCCGCTCTTGAGCTTGCTCAGACGGAACACGGGCAGCTCCTTCACCTCTGAATAGGTGTTATAGTTGATGCGCTTGGGCCAGATAGGCCAGTGGCGCCGTTTCCTGCTCTTGCGCCCCTCGGCGAGATTGGCCTTGAACTGTGCCGCACTGCGCTCGGGGAAGATGTCGTGCAGTCCCTGACAGATGCTGTCTATCTTGGCATTCCACAGCGAGTCGGTACCGCTGATTTCCAGCTGCTCAAAGTCCATATAGATCTTAAACTCAGGCAGTGACGAGGCCAATAGCTCTCCGTCGCAGCTGAGAATGTTGCCGCGTATGGGCTCAGCCCTGACGCTGTCCTGCTTCACGCGGTCGGCTACCTCCATCCAGTAGTCCTTCTTCACCGTCATGATGTAGGCAGCACGGCCTACCACCGTGATGGCCAGCAGCGTCAGCACAAAGGCAATGATGCTGTAGCGCGGCATTATCTTATTATGGTCGAATTTGCTCATTCTGTATTGTCAATCCGTATATGTTCTGTATCTATTCGTTTGTAGTCAGCGGCCCTCGTGGTTTGCGGCGTCTATTTGTCGTCGGGCACCTCGATGAGGTAGGGCGGCTGGCTTGGCATTTTCAGCGTGCTGTCTTTCTGGTTCTTCAGCATCTCGAGCACGTTGCTCTCCCGGCATTTCTCAGTAAGCTGACTGTTGCTTGAGAGCGCCTTGTACTTGGCATCTTTCAGTTGCGTCTCCAGTTGGTCAATCTCAATGATGTCTTGCTGACAACTGTATCGGTTGGCTATATAGATTATAAGGAAGAAGGCGATGAGCAGCAACAGCCATACCTGACGGCGCACGAAGGTGGTGTTGAGCATGTCGCCGCCAAGAATCTTGCGCAGCGAGAACTGGCGGGCAAAGGGCGACTCCTCTTCGGTGGCCTGCTCCTTGATGACCTCGCTCAGCGACAACGGCTCGTCGTCGCTCTTTTCCTTGTCGTCGTTGTCGTCAGTCTTCTCTACATTGACTTTCTTCTGTTCCTTGCGGTTCTTATTGCTCGATTTGCCGGCCTTGTTGGTCTTGTCAGAGTCCAGAAGCGGGTTCATGCTGGCTGTGTCCTTGTCGGTTTTGCTGCTCTTGTCGGCCTTGGCGTCGTTGGCAGTCTGCTGTCCGGCCCGGTCTCCAGCCATCTTGCCGTTGTCCATGCTATCTATATTGTTGTCTGATGTCTTATCCATTGGTCTATCTCGTTCCTTCTTCGTCTTTGTTTACTGTCTCTCGGCAATCCTGAGTTTGGCGCTTCGGCTTCTTGGGTTGCGTTCCTGCTCGTCGGGTGTGGGCACGATGACCTTGTTGTTGACGAGTCGGTAGGGGCTGCTGATCTTTCCGAAGAAGTCCTGTGTCACCTTCCCCTCTGGGTTGCCGCTTCTCATGATGTTTTTCACGATGCGGTCCTCAAGCGAGTGGTAGGTGATGACACTCAGTCGTCCACCGGGTGCCAGCAGATCGGTAGCAGCGAGAAGCATCTGCCGCAGTGCTGTCATCTCATGATTGACGGCGATGCGCAGCGCCTGAAAGAGCTTGGCCATGTCTTTCTTCTCACGTTCGCGGTGGAAGAGTGGCTCCACGGCTTCCATGAAGTCATGGGTGGTGGCGATGGGTTTGACACTGCGGGCCTTGACGAGAGCGGCGGCGATGCGTCGGGCATTGCGCAGCTCACCGTAGAGGTAGAAGATGTCGGCCAGTTGCTCCTCGGTATTGTTGTTGACGAGGTCGGCCGCCGTAGCCCCGCCCCGCTTGTTCATGCGCATGTCGAGCGGTGCGTCGAAGCGGAAGGAGAAGCCGCGGCTCTCGTCGTCGAAGTGATGGCTTGATACGCCAAGATCGGCCAGCAGCCCGTCGATGTGCTCAATGCCGTAGTAGCGCATCCAGTTGCGCAGGTAGCGGAAGTTGGATCTGACAAACGTGAAGCGGTCGTCGTCGACAAAGCGTCGTGGCCCCGCCGTGGTGCCATCGGCCTGCTCGGGCTCCAGCACGTTCTGCTCGGCGTCGGCGTCCTGGTCGAAGCTGAAGAGATGGCCGTTGGGACCCAACCGGTGTATAATCTCACGGGAGTGGCCGCCACCACCGAAGGTGACGTCCACATAGATGCCGTCGGCCTTGATGTCAAGACCGTCGATGCTCTCGTGTAAGAGCACGGGCACGTGGTAGGTTCCTGCTGTCTTCATCTCTGTTCTATATCTGCGCTGTTGCCGGTGATGGCTGACGAGCCATCATCATGATTGTTCCTGTGCGGCTTCTGTCTGTTGCTCCAAAATCTGTCCAAAGGCTTGCTTGTCCATGATGGGAGAAGGGCTGTTGTCTTCATTGGGCCACACCTCGATGGTGTCGCCCATGCCTACAAACCGTATCTTCTGCACCACGCCGATGGCGTCGAGGTAGTTGCGAGGAAAGAGGATGCGGCCGTTGCCGTCGATGCTGAGCTCCATCACCGAGCTGACCAGCGTGCGGAATGCCATCTGCTGCTTGCGGTCCCAGCGTGACAGGCGCGAGCGCATGTCATCCATCAGTTGGTTCCATACGCGCTGAGGATACAGCACCAGCAGATTCTCAAATACGTCTTGGCGCAGCACCAATGTGTCCTCGCCCGATGCTGTCAGCACCTTGCGGAACGAAGCCGGCAGAAAGGCCCTGCCCTTCGTGTCGGTCTTGGCTTCTATGTTGCCCAAAAATCGCATTCTCTATACCTCTTTATTGTTTATCGGGTCCAAAGTTACAAATAATTCCCCCACTTTACACCACTTTGCCCCACTTTTTTTATTTTTCATCCTCATTTTTTGACCAACGGCCTTTGTCTTCATCGTTACCGAGTCGCGTCGCTTTGTTAATTGATTCCACCATTGTGTTCTGCATTGCCATCATGAAAACAGCCGGTAACCTTCTGTCTGCTTCTGTTTTGTCAGAATAATTCAAGTATATTTAACACTTCAGCCCGAGTGCGTTTTCATTTTATGACCAGAAGAAAAGGCGATAATTTCAGTTCGTTTCCTCAAAAAAATGCAGTTTAATTGACCATTTGGGTGATGCCAAACCTAACCTGCTACCATTTTTAAGGGCCTTACCTTCCTTTTTGGGTTGCTATGTCGCCGATATAGCGTTGGCTTATCGCCGAAATGTCAATGGCTTATCGGCGGCGGGCCATCGGCTTATCGGCGACAAGCCATCGGCTTCTCGCCGATATCGCAAACAAAGTGCTATGGGCATAAATCTTGATTTTGTTAGAATGCTTGAAAGTTATTGATACACAACGCGATATAAAAACATTGCTAAAACCGTCACGAGCAGCATATTTAAGACCGAGGAAAGGGTTGATGACGAATACGTGATTCTCAGAAGGGATGTTGTAAACTTGTTTCTTAGATTGTTAAATACTGTTCTAAAGGTTTAACAATCTTCTGGCCCTATCTGCCTTTTGTGATGTTTTGTGGTGTTCGCTTCTTTAGCAGCGTGTCATGTAATCTACCTCCGTGGATTACTTTAAGTCTTGTTTGATGGTCGGAATGTCCTACAAATATCGGATTTATTGGTTAAATTGGATATTTTTTTTTGATTATTTGAATGATTTAAAAAAAGAAGTACTATTTTTGCAGTTGATTAGTATGTTAATCAAATAGAAGAAAGCATGCAGAAGACTATTGATGTGGACCAAGTACTAAAAAGCAAGATGGGCAGCAAGGCAAAGTTTATACCTCGCTTTCTTGTCAATTGGTTGCGCCGCATCATTCATGAGGACCAGATCAACGCATTTCTGTGGGAGCACCGCAACCAGGAAGGTACGGTGTGGCTGGAGGAGTGTGTGAAGTATCTTGGTATGCACCTTACGATAGAGGGCTTGGACAATCTGCCACCAAAGGACGACGGAAAGCGCTATGTCTTTGTATCCAACCATCCCTTGGGTGGACAGGACGGTGTGTGCCTGGGGTCTATCATCGGACGGCACTACGATGGCCGGTTCCGCTATCTGGTCAACGATCTGCTGCTCTTCCTGCCAGGACTGAAGCCGGTGTGCATCGGTATCAACAAGACTGGCAAACAGGCCCGCAGCTTTCCGCGTGTCGTAGAAGAGGGCTTCAGTAGTGACAACCATATCCTGATGTTCCCGGCAGGACTCAACTCCCGCTTCATCAACGGTCATATCCATGACCTGCCATGGAAGAAGACGTTCATCACTAAGAGCGTCCAGTACCATCGCGATGTGGTGCCCATCTATTTCAGTGGCCACAACAGCCGCCGCTTCTACCGTATTGCAAAATGGCAGCAGCGGTTGCACCTGAAAGTGAACATCGCCATGCTCTTCTTGGTCGATGAGATGTACCGGAATGTGGGAAAGAACTTCCGCATCGTCATCGGAAAACCGATCCCATGGCAGACATTCGACCATAGCAAATCGCCGATGGAATGGGCTATTTTTGTAGAAAACAAGGTTTATGAACAGGCAGGTCCCGCCGGTCTAAAGGCTGAGTAACGATGCCTATAAGGAGTCAAAAACAAAAGATGCAAGAAAAAATCATCCAACCCGTCAGCAAGGCTCTGTTGAAGAAAGAGTTGACACCAGAGCGTGAGTTGCGCTCTACCAACAAGAGCAACAATGAGATTTACGTCGTTACCGCTAAGGAGTGTCCCAACGTGATGCTCGAGATAGGTCGTCTGCGAGAGATTGCTTTCCGGACAGCGGGCGGTGGAACGGGTAAATCGGCCGATATAGACGAGTTTGATACAATGGACAACGGATGCCGCCAGCTCATCGTGTGGAACCCGGAGGCTGAAGAGATTATCGGTGGTTACCGCTATCTCTTCGGACACGACTGGAAGATAGATGCCGAAGGACAGCCTATCCTCGCCACGGGACACATGTTCCATTTCTCCGATGAATTCATGCACGACTACGCACCGCATACGGTGGAGCTCGGACGCTCGTTTGTGTCTCTTGAATACCAGAACGTGCGGAAGAACACAAAGTCTATCTTTGCCCTTGACAACCTGTGGGACGGTCTGGGTGCACTGACTGTCATCAACCCGGAGTGTAAGTATTTCTTTGGAAAGATGACCATGTATCCGTCGTTCTCAAAGCTCGGCCGTGACATGATTCTCTTCTTCCTGCATAAGCATTTTGGTGACAAGGACGGGCTCATTACCCCGATGGAACCGCTCGTTACATGCACGCCGAAGGAGCAACTGGAAAAGATTTTCACCGAGTCCGACTTCCGTAAGGACTACCGTATCCTCAATCATCAAGTGCGAGAGTTGGGCTATAACATTCCGCCATTGGTCAACGCTTATATGAATCTCTCGCCGACGATGAAGTTCTTTGGCACTGCCATCAACCATGAGTTTGGTGAGGTGGAGGAGAGTGCCATCCTCATTGCCGTTGACGAGATCTTCGAGGAGAAGCGCGTGCGCCATATCAACAGCTTTGTCAAGGAACATCCGGAAGCCCTCAATCTTCCGGGGAATGAGAGGAATATAAGGCTTTAGCCCCGACCCCTCGGCGCTGAAGCGCCGAGGGGTCGGACTACACTATCGGCAGTGCAATCCCGCTAATCTTCTGATAGATATCCAGTGCATACACATCCGTCATGCCACTAATATAATCCAGCACCGCCATGATGCGCGTCTCAAGGTCGTTGCTGCGGATGTCATACTGACTGGAGAAACGGTTGATGAGCTGTTGTGAGTGGAACTTCTCCTGATGAACGGCTGCACCGATGAACGTGCGCATGAGCGTCTCCATGATCTTGTAACCACTCAGCTCCACGTCAAGCACCGGCTTGGAGTGGTAAATCTTCTTATACGACACTTTGGAACACGCACGGTAAGCCTCGCGTTGCGGTTCGGCGATGTTGTCTATCAGACTACCTTGAAGCGTACCGTTGAGAATCTCCTCCTCATGGTCTACAAACGCCTTGACGCACTCATGCTCCAACTTACCGACTGCACAAGCCCTGAAATACACGATTTGCTCGTTTTCATCGGTCACTTCCTCATCCTTCAGCCGCTGAAGGATGTTGTGTTTGGTGTTCTCATCGAAGAAACCCAGCAACAGGTCGCGCGTCTCCTCAAACGACAGAATGCGAAGCTTGTGAGAATCCTCAATGTCCATGATCTCGTAGCAGATATCATCAGCAGCCTCCATGAGATAGACCAAGGGATGACGTGCGTAGCGAAGCGGTTCGCCAAGTGCCGACATGCGAATAATGCCCAATTCATCGGCTATTTTCTCATAGATAGGAGCTTCGGAATAGAAGAATCCAAACTTCCCGTGGTCGCCCGCCAGACTGCTCGCCCGAGGATACTTCACCACCGAGGCCAGCGTGGCGTAGGTCATCACAAAACCGCCTTTGCGACGACCCACGAACTGATGGGTCAGCAGACGGAAGGCATTGGCGTTGCCCTCGAAATGCGTGATATCGTCCCAAAAAGCCTGACTCACTTTGTGGCGCAGGAAATTGCCGCTGTCCTCGGTGAAGAACGTCTGTATGGCCTTTTCGCCCGAATGGCCAAACGGCGGGTTGCCCATGTCATGGGCCAGACCGGCCGTCTGCACGATGGTACCAATCTCCTCAAACAACGTGCCGCGGAGCTCCGGATGACGGTCGGCAAGACGACGCGCCACATCGTCGCCGAGGCTCTTGCCCAGTGAGGACACCTCGAGAGAATGGGTCAGACGGTTGTGAACGAAGATGCTGCCGGGCAACGGAAACACCTGGGTTTTGTTTTGCAGACGACGGAACGGCGCCGAATAGATCAGCCGGTCGCCGTCGCGCTTGAATTCGGAGCGGTCATCGTGGCGCAGGGAGTGCTGCTCCTGGCCGAGACGCTTGTTGGAAATGAGTTGTAGCCAGTTCATGTGAGCAAAGTTACGGCAAAAGACTTACATTTGTTCTTTTTAACCCATAAAAATGAGTTATATAACAAGAAATGTTGGGAGAATTGCTTAATTTTGCATTTAATATGGTAAAGATTAAAGTTGTCAATGCCGGAAACCAGCCGTTGCCGGCCTATGCTACGAGTGAGAGTGCGGGAATGGACCTGCGCGCCAACATCGACGATCCTATCACGCTGCATCCCCTGGAACGTCAGCTCATCCCCACGGGACTGCGCATCGCGCTGCCGGCAGGCTACGAGGCTCAGGTGAGACCACGCAGCGGACTGGCCCTGAAGCATGGCATCACCGTGCTCAACTCGCCAGGTACCATCGACGCCGACTATCGGGGCGAGCTGAAGGTGTTGTTGATCAATTTCTCCGACACGGACTTTGTAATCAAGGCGGGTGAGCGCATCGCGCAGCTCGTCATTGCCGCACATGAGGTGGCGCAGTGGGAAGTCGTCCAGGAACTTGACTGCACCGAGCGGGGAGAAGGTGGATACGGACATACAGGAGTGAAATGATGAGATACAGGTTTCTACATTTAAGCCTCTTGTTGACGATGGTGCTGCTCGGCAGTGTGGTCACTACGTCGGCACTGGCAAAGTCGCGGAAGAAGCAGCAACGGACAACCGTCGTAGGCCGGAGAGACACACTGAGCTACGAGGACAGTCGGCGGTATGCTTATTTCTTTCTGGAGGCATCGCGGCAGCAGAACGCCGGGAACTTCAGTGGCGCCTTCGACTTGATCAACCATTGTCTTGACATCAATCCCAATGCTGCCGAGGCATACTACATGCGCTCGAAGTATTACACCACGCTCCACCTTGACACGCTCGGTTTACGCGACCTCGAGACGGCGGCACGTCTGCAACCATCGAACAGCACTTATCAGGAAAGTGTCGCACAGCTCTACATCGGTATCGGCAACTACGACAAGGCCATCGATGCCTATGAGCGGCTCTATGCCACACACCGTGACCGTGACGACGTGCTGGAGGTGCTCGTGCAACTCTATCGGCAACAGAGAGACTACAAGCATATGCTCGATGCCATCAATCGGCTGGAACAGGTCGATGGCGGAAGTGATCAGATCACAATGATGCGCGTCAATGCCTATGAGATGATGGGCGATACCAAGAACGCGTATGCCACGCTGAAAGGATTGGCTGACAGTCATCCCAATGATTTGAACTTCACAATCATGCTTGGCAACTGGCTCATGCAACACAAAAGGCAGAAAGAAGCCTATTCGCTTTACGAGAAGGTGATGCGGCTCGAACCCGACAACGCCTATGCGCAGGGAGCAATGTATGACTACTACCGTGCCACGTCGCAGGATACATTGGCCAGTGGCATGATGCAGCGCATTCTCTTGGGACGTAACACGCCTGCCGCCACACGCATTCAATTCCTCAGACAAGCCATACAGGACAATGAGCAGGAAGGTGGTGACTCTACAAAAATCATCGGTCTCATCGATAAAATACAGCAGGTGGTGCCTACCGATACGATGGTGGCACAGCTCAAGGTGGCTTACTACTCCTTGAAGAAACTGCCTAAAGATACCATCGACAGCGCCCTTGTGCAGTTGCTCGCCTTACAGCCTGACAATGCGGGCGCTCGCATGCAGCTTATTCAGAACAACTGGGGCAAGGACAATTGGAAAGAGATAGCTCAGCTCAGCGAACCGGGTATGATGTACAATCCCGATGAAATGGTGTTTTATTTCTTCAACGGCCTGTCTCGTTACTACTTGAAAGACGACGATGGCGCGCTGGATGTGCTCAAGCGTGGCGCCGCGGAAATCAATGACCAGAGTAGTCCGGATATCGTCGCTGACCTCTACTCGGTCATGGGTGAGATCTATCATAATAAGGGACTCAACCAGGAAGCCTATGCCGCTTATGACAGTTGCTTGATTTATAAGCCCGACAACATCGTAACGCTTAACAACTATGCTTACTTCCTCAGTGTTGATGGCAAGCAGTTGCCCAAAGCTGAAGAGATGAGTGCCAAGGCGGTAAAGGCAGAACCCAAGAACGCTACGTATCTCGATACCTATGCGTGGATTCTCTATAAGCAACAGCGTTTTGCCGAAGCGAAGGTCTATATTGACATGGCCCTGAAGAACAGCAGCGACAGCACTTCCGACGGTACGCTGTATGAACATGCCGGTGACATCTATTCAGAACTGCATGATTACAAAGCTGCCGTGGCTTATTACAAGCAGGCTCAACAGCGGGGCGGCGATGTGAAAGCGCTCAACCGTAAAATCATTCTTTATCAGAAACGAATTCAGAAAAGCAAATGAGAAAGTCACACATCATACTCTTAGCCCTGCCTTGTCTGCTTTGGGCATGCGGCACCACGAAACAAGCCGTCAATAACGCTGGCCAGAAACAGGAAACGGTCAGTACGGTGGCCAAGCAAAAGGAGGTGACCGGTAAGCAAAATGCCACAGCCACCTCGCTGTCGTTTGTACAGAAGGTAAGCGACAACAGCGTGTATGCGCAGAACATCGTGTCAAGCATGACCTTCAGCATCAAGGCTGGCAACAAGGACATCTCGGCACCGGGATCGCTCCGCATGAGAAAAGACAAGATGATTCGCCTGCAGCTGTTTGTACCTATCATTGGTACGGAAGTGGGACGCATCGACTTCACGCCGGATTATGTGCTGGTGGTTGACAGGCTGCACAAGCAATATGTGAAGGGCGGTTACAACGATATCGACTTCCTTCGCAATAACGGACTGGATTTCTACTCTCTGCAATCGCTGTTTTGGAACCAGCTGCTCTTGCCGGGAACTAAGAAAGTAGGAGAGATGGATCTCCAGAAATTTAGCGCAAATCTCGATGGAACCGGTCAATATGTGCCCGTAAGCATCAAGTACAACAACCTTAGTTTCGTGTGGAAGGCCGCGCGTACAACGGGACTCATCAACCAGGCAAAGGTCGTATACTCATCGGCTGCTAATGGCAGTTCTACCCTTACGTGGGACTACTCCAACTTCAAGTCCGTCGGCGCAAAGATGTTCCCTGCCACACAAGTGTTCGCTTTTGAGAGCAAACAGATGCAGAAAGTCAGTGCCGTGACGGTGACCCTCGAGATGGATAACATACAGACCACTTCGGGATGGGACAGCGAGACGACGCTCTCGTCTAAATACAAACAGGTGGATGCCAAGCAGGCGTTGAGTAAATTACTGAGCATGTAGTAAATCGCTTAGCAAGTACATGTAGTAAATCATTTAGCAAGTAAATGAAGAAGATTGTATTGTTTATATTGTTGATGGCAGGCTTGATGCTTCCGGCAGGTGCCCAGAACAGCAGGTCAAGGAGCACGTCATCGCACAGGCAGACCACCGTGCAGAAGTCAAGACGTAGTGCTTCTTCAAAGACTACTTCAAGGTCATCGAAGAAGACTACTGCTAGGAAAGCTTCAAGAAAAGGTGTGGCGAGAAACAACAATAATATCACCAATGCCTCGATACAGAAGCTGAGAAACCAGCGCGCTGACATTCAGCGTAAGATCAGACAGCAGGAACAGGCGCTCAAGCAAAACAAGGCTGATGTGTCCAAACGCTTGAACGACCTGATGGCAATCAACGGTGAGATCGATAAAAATCAGCAGAACATCGATGGTATTCAGAAAGACATCCGTCATATCAACGGCAATATCGGCATCCTCAACTCGCAGCTTAACTCGCTTAAGATGCAGTTGAAGCAACGGCAGAACAACTATATCAAGTCGATGCGTTATATGGCGCGTCACCGGTCGGTGCAGGATAGGCTGATGTTTATCTTCTCGGCCAAAAACTTCTATCAGATGTACCGCCGTCTGCGCTTTGTTCGCGAGTATGCGCAATACCAGCGGGCGCAGGGTGAGGCCGTGAAGGCCAAGCAACTGGAGGTGGACAACAAGCATCAGCAGTTGCGGCGTGTCAAAGGGCAGAAGAATACCTTATTGTATAAAGGTCAGCAGGAGCAACGGAAGCTGCAAGCCAATAAGGATCAGCAACAGGAGATTGTCAATGGCTTGCAGAAACAGCAGCGCACCATCCAGGTGATCATCGCTGAACAGCGTAAGAAAGACGCTGCACTCAATGCTGAGATTGACCGGCAGGTTGAGATTGAGATTGCCAAGGTGCGTGCCCGTGCGGAGGCAGAAGCCCGTAGGAAAGCGGCAGAGGCTGCGGCTGCGGCCAAGCGACGTGCGGCAGAGTTGGCTCGGAAGAAGGCGGCTGCTGAGGCGGCTGCCCGAGAGAATGCCCGCCGTATTGCGGAGGCCAAGAAGCGGGAAGAGGCAGCCCGGCAGGCTGCGAAACAAGCTGCCGCTGCCGCCGCTGAGGCACAGAGAAACAAACAAGAGGCTGCGGCAAGAGAAGCGGCTGCGAAGAAAGCTGCCGCCGAACAGGCCGCACGTGAGGCTGAAGCTGCCCGTGAGGCCGCTGAGTTGAAGCAGAAGGTTGATGCCGAAAGAGCACGCAAGGAAATCGCAAAGGCACAGGAGCAACAGCAGGAAGTACAGAAGTTCTCGTCGGTCGACCGAATGATGAACAACGGTTTCGAGGCCAATCGTGGCCGTCTGCCTATGCCCATTACAGGCAGTTATAAGATTGTTAGCCACTTTGGTCAGTACAATGTCGCTGGATTGAGAGGGGTGACACTCGACAACAAGGGCATCAATATCATGGGAGGCCCCGGCTGTCAGGCACGTGCCATCTACGACGGTGAGGTAAGTGCAGTATTGAGCTATGCCGGTTCGGTGGTCGTGATGTTGCGTCATGGTGCTTACATCTCCGTCTACGCCAACCTCAGTTCGGCCAGCGTGAGTCGTGGTCAGCATGTGAGCGCCCGGCAGATTCTCGGCACGGTGGGCAGTGAGCACATCCTGCAGTTCCAGTTGCGTAAGGAGCGCGCCAAGCTCAATCCTGAGGCATGGCTGGGCAGGTAATGGACTCCGATGTGCGGAATCCCTTCCGAATTCATAAGCAGCTTCGATACTTCTCATAAGTAGCTTCGTTGCTTCTCATAAGCAGCTTCGATACTTCTCATAAGCTGCATCGTCGCATCCCTATAATGACGAGGTCGCTTCTTATCAGCAACCTCGTCATTTGTTGTTGAACCGGATGTCGAGCTGGTCGAACAATTGTTGGTAGATGTCAATGGCATGTACCATTTCGCTCAGACAGATATACTCGTCGGCGGAATGCGATCGTGCCGATTCGCCCGGTCCCAGTTTGAGAGATGGGAATGGCATGAGTGCCTGGTCGCTCAGCGTAGGTGACCCGAAGGGAGTCAGATTCAGACTTAAGCAGCGCTGCACCAGAGGATGACGGTTGTCGATATGTGACGAGTGCAGGCGGAAGGAATGGGCTTTTACCTCACTCTTGACGTGCGACTTGATTATCTCATACACCTCCTCGTTGGTGTAGCACTCGTTGGTGCGTACGTCCACGAGCATGGTGCACAGGTCGGGTATCACGTTGTGCTGCGTGCCTGCATGGACGACGGTGAGTGTCATTTTTGTTGGCCCTAGCAGTGGGCTCACCCTGTCAAACTTATAATCCCTTATCCAGACCATGTCGTCGAGCGCTTCATAGATGGCGTTTACGCCCTCATTGCGGGCGGCATGTCCGCTTTTTCCATGTGCGATGACGTCGAGCACCATCAGTCCCCGCTCCGCAACGGCAGGTTGCATGCCCGTAGGCTCTCCCACGACAGCGACGTCGATGTGTGGCAGCAACGGCAGTACACTGCTGATGCCCTGCTGCCCAGATATTTCCTCCTCGGCCGATGCCAGGTAGATGGTGTTATAAGGTTGCGGTCTGAGTGTGAGCCAGCGAAACACCTGCAACAGCGTTGTCAGTCCGCCGCCGCAGTCATTGCTGCCTAAGCCATAGAGTCGGTCACCCTCAATGGTGGGCGAAAAGGGGTCGCGCGACCACGATTGTGCTGGTTTCACCGTATCGATATGCGCATTGAGCAACAACGTCGGTTTATCGTCATCCCATTGTGGCGAGGCAACCCACAGGTTGTTGCCGGCCCGCTTGGTTTGCAGACCATATGCGGTCATCTGCCTTTCGAGTACATCGGCGGCTTCTTTCTCCTGACGGCTTATCGACGGGGTGGCGATCAAGTGTTGGAGAAGGTCAACTGCATCGTTTAAATAGTCATGCTGTCTCATATTCGTTTGTTTTTCATTTAGTCGACGCTACAAAATTAAGAAAAAGTAGCAAATTGCTTTGCCTTTCTCATATTATTATTTTATCTTTGCATTAATAAAAAACTACGATTATGCAGAATAGGAGTCATTTATCCGTCCTCATTCAGAGTCAGGCAAAGAAGTATGGCAAACGGGCAGCCATGATGTACCAGGATTTTGGAGGCACGGAATGGAAGACCATTTCGTGGGAGGCGTTTGCGCAGAATGTCAAGCAGGTCAGCAATGCTCTGCTGAATTTGGGTCTTAAACCACAGGAGAACATTGCCGTGTTCTCCCAGAATTGCATTCAATACCTGTTCACAGACTTTGGAGCCTATGGCATACGCGTGGTGTCGATACCATTTTATGCCACATGTTCAGAACAGCAGATCCAGTACATGATCAACGATGCGCAGGTACGCATCCTCTTTGTCGGTGAGCAGGATCAGTATGACAAGGCGCACCGCATCTTTGCGCTTTGTCCTTCTTTGGAGCGGATCATCGTCTTCGACCATGGCGTGCGCATCAGTACTCATGACCCCAATTCTCTTTATTTTGAAGATTTTTTGAAGCTCGGTGAAGGGCTGCCACGTCAGGACGAGGTGGAGAAGCTGTACACGCAAGCCAATGATGCCGACTTGTGCAACATCCTCTACACAAGTGGTACCACGGGCGAGAGCAAAGGCGTGATGCTGTCATACGGTCAGTACGCCGCAGCCTTGAAAGCCAATGATGCCTGCGTGCCGGTGGGCGAGAACGATCGAGTCATCGACTTCTTGCCGTTCACACACATCTTCGAGCGCGGCTGGGCTTACTTGGCGTTGTCGGAGGGTGCCATGCTCATTGTCAACACCAACCCCCATAACATCCAGCAGGCCATGCGCGAGACTCACCCCACCAGCATGTCGAGTGTGCCCCGTTTCTGGGAGAAGGTCTATCAGGCAGTCAAGTCAAAGATCGACCGTTCAAATGCCGTTCAGCAAAAGATCTTTAACGAGGCATGGAAGATAGGCAGAAAATATAACATCGAGTACTTGGCGGCTGGTCGCAAGCCACCTCTCTCGTTGGCTATGAAATATAAGGTGGCCAACAAGTACGTACTCTCTTTGGTGCGTGCGCAGGTTGGCCTGGAACACCCCAACATCTTTCCTACGGCAGGCGCTTATGTATCCCCGGAGGTGGAAGAATTCGTCCATTCTATCGGCATCTGCATGATTGTGGGCTATGGACTGACCGAGAGTCTGGCAACGGTGTCGTGCGACCATAAGGGTGAGAAGTTCACCATCGGTTCGGTGGGTCGTCCCATTCAAGGTCTCGAAGTGAAGATTGGAGAGAACAATGAGATACTGCTCAAGGGGCCCACTATTACCAAGGGCTATTATAAGCGGGAAGCTTTGACTGCGGCAGCCTTCGATGAGGAGGGCTTCTTCCATACGGGTGATGCAGGCTATCTCAAGGATGGCGAACTGTATCTCACCGAGCGCATCAAGGACCTGTTCAAGACCAGCAATGGCAAGTATATCGCTCCGCAGATGATAGAATCGTTGCTGCTCGTTGACAAGTTCGTTGACCAGGTGGCAGTCATTGCCGACCAGCGCAAGTTCGTTTCAGCACTCATCGTTCCGGCATTCAATGAGATCGAGGCATGGGCCACTGCTCACGGCATCAAGTTTGAAAGCAGGGAGCAGCTTTGCGCCAATGAGCAGGTTCACAACATGATGATGGAGCGCATCGAGACGCTGCAGCAGGGACTGGCGCCCTACGAGCAGATCAAGCGCTTCACGCTCTGTGCCCATCATTTCTCTATTAATAATGGAGAGTTGACCAATACGCTGAAGATACGCCGCCCGGTCATCTATAAGGATTATAAGGACGTCATCAACAAGATGTATGAGAAGACACCGTCTGACGGTCTGATTGCTCATTAATGACGGCGGATGACGGCGGTGAAATGGTAGAAAATTAAAGATTATGATAACAGCTGACCAATTGAAAGATGTGATGGACCGCACTGAGAAGCTCCATCATTATCTCAATATCGACCAGAAGAAGGTAGAGTTTGAAGAAGAGCAACTGCGCACGCAGGCCCCCGATTTTTGGGATGATCCCAAGCGTGCCCAGGAGCAGATGAAGAAGGTGAAAGGCATAGAAAAGTGGCTTACCGGCTATCGTCAGGTGCAGCAATATGCTGAGGAACTGAAGCTCGCCTTTGAATATTACAAAGAAGACTTGGTGACCGAAGAGGAGGTTGATGCCGACTATGCGAAGTCAATCAATGCCATTGAGGACCTTGAGTTGAAGAACATGTTGCGTCAGGAGGAGGATTCCATGGACGCCGTGATGAAGATCAACAGTGGCGCTGGTGGCACCGAGGCCCAGGACTGGGCTCAGATGCTCATGCGCATGTACATGCGTTGGTGCGAGGCTCATGGCTATAAGGTGACCATTACCGACATGCAGCCAGGTGAGGAAGTGGGCATCAAGAGCATGACTATGACCATTGAGGGAGGCGAGTATGCCTATGGTTTTCTTAAGAGTGAGAATGGTGTGCACCGTCTCGTGCGTGTGTCGCCCTACAATGCTCAGGGCAAGCGCATGACGAGTTTTGCCAGCGTCTTCGTCACGCCTCTTGTTGACGATACCATTGAGGTGTATGTCGACCCGGCCAAGGTGAGCTGGGATACCTTCCGGTCCAGCGGTGCGGGTGGCCAGAATGTGAATAAGGTGGAGTCGGGTGTGCGTCTGCGTTACCAATACGAAGACCCCGACACCGGTGAGAAAGAAGAGATTTTGATTGAGAACACCGAGACGCGTGACCAGCCAAAGAACCGTGCCAAAGCTATGCAGCTCTTGAAGAGTCAGCTCTATGATCGAGCCCTCAAAAAGCAGCAGGCTGAGAAGGCAAAGATAGAAGCCGGTAAGAAGAAAATCGAGTGGGGCAGCCAGATTCGAAGCTATGTCTTTGACGACCGCCGCGTGAAGGACCATCGTACTGGCTATCAGACATCGGATGTTGATGGCGTGATGGATGGTAAAATCGATGGTTTCATCAAGGCTTATCTCATGGAGTTTGCTGAGAGCGACGCCGAGGCTGCTGAGAAGTGACCGTCATCATTTGAATATAAACAACTTAAAAAATAACTCATAATTAACTCATCACTTGTCATGGGAAACAATAAGAAAGATCAAGCGAAGCACATTCCGACCAAAGAGGTCAACAATGTGGAGAATAAGAAGCAGCGTGCCAACCGAGAGGAACAGCAGAAGACACAGGGCGACAAGGTCGTGAAGTGGATCTTCGGCGCACTCGTCCTCCTTGCCATTATCTACATGGTTTGGTCGATGTTCATTGTCTGATTATAACAAACTGATTATAAAAAGATGAGTGGACTGGAGATAGAACGCAAGTTCTTAGTCAAGCACGGCGACGCCTATAAACGCGCCGCCGTTTCTTTTAGTCACATCCGCCAAGGCTATATCCCCGCAGAGGGAGCCACGGTGCGTGTGCGTGTACGTGACGACAAAGCCTACCTGACCATTAAGAGCAAGAGTGTGGATGGCGGCTTGTCGCGCTACGAGTTTGAAAAAGCCATCACGCTGGAAGAGGCTTCCCATCTGTTGCAATTGTGCAAAGGTGGCGTCATTGACAAACATCGCTACTTGGTGCCGTGCGGCAACCACACGTTTGAGGTGGACGAGTTTCATGGTGCCAACGACGGCCTTGTGATGGCGGAAGTGGAGTTGGGCAGTGAGACGGAAGCCTATGAAAAGCCCGATTTCATCGGACCGGAGGTGACGGGCGACGGTCGTTTCTACAACTCCCACCTGCTCACTTCGCCTTATTCCGATTGGCGAGCCACGTTGCCAGAGGAATACCGATGAGCTGCCCCAAGGCCACGCCCACCGCGTCGGCCAACCAGTCAGTCACGTCACCGCTGCGATTGCCGCCGGTGCACGTGGCTTGGACGATTTCGATGAGGCCGCCCATCACGACGGGCAGGACGATGGCACCTATCAAGGTTGTCGTCTTGTTGATGACGCTGTGACGATGCCCATATTCCAACCAGATGACAAGGCACAGGCCGCCATAGAATACAAAGTGCGTCCACTTGTCAATGAATCTGATGTCGCTCAGTGGTGTCTCGGGAATCGGTATGAGGCAGAGCACCCAAATGCAGACGATGCAGCACCAACTGAAAGGATAATGCTTGAACAACTGGCGGAGATAGCGCCAGGATAAGCGGGTCGGCTGACCTGCGTAAGTGTTGGAGTGTTGGCTGTTCATCATGTGGCGATGATGGTTTATGTGATGGTTTATGTGATTATGCTCTATGTCGTGCAAAGTTACCAACAATTCTCTTTACGCGATTGGCTTTACGGAATTATTTATCTTCGTTTTGTTATTGTGCTCCCCTCTCAAAAGCAGGTATTGATAATGCCAAATGTTTCAATTCTTGTCAATTTCTCAAAACTGTGTTAAGGTTTTGATGTTTTTTCGATGAAATCCTTTCGTTTTGTTTCTAATGTCAATTCTATTTTATAATTTTGCAATAAATTTGAGACGTTAAAGATATTATATAGCATCGATTTTGTTATGACAGAAGAGAGAGCAAGCTTTGGCAGTAAGTTAGGCATGATATTAGCCACGGCCGGTGGAGCCGTAGGATTGGGCAATGTATGGCGTTTCCCTTACATGGCCGGTCAGAATGGTGGTGCCGCATTCATCATTGTTTATGTGGGATGCGTGTTGCTGTTGGGCATTCCCTGTATGATTTCCGAATTTATCATTGGCCGTCACGGTGCCGCCAACACCTATCGCGCCTACTCGCGAGTGGCTCATGGTTCGGCCTGGCGCTTTGTGGGATTGCTTGGCGTGATTACCGGTTTTCTCATCATGGGTTACTACGGTGTGGTGGCCGGCTGGTGCCTGCAGTATGTCTATGCTTCCATCATGGGTCAGCTTGGCGGTGATGCCAGTTTCGTGAAAAACTACTTTGCGTCTTTCTCCACCAATCCTATCCAACCTATCTTCTGGCTGGTGGCCATCATGCTTGCTACGCATGTCGTCATCATTCATGGCGTGCGGGGAGGCATTGAGAAGGCTTCAAAGATGATGATGCCTACCTTATTTATATTGTTGTTGGTGATTGTCGTGTCGTCGTGCCTGCTGCCCAACGCCTCCAAGGGTATTGAGTTCCTTTTCAAGCCCGACTTCAGTAAGCTGGATCAAGGTGTCTTTCTTGGTGCCCTGGGGCAGTCATTCTATTCGCTCAGCATCGCTATGGGCTGTATCTGTACCTATGCCTCTTACTATACGCGGCAAACCAATCTGCTCAACTCTGCCGTGCAAATCTCGGTCATCGATACGTTGGTTGCCATCCTTGCCGGCTTGATGATCTTCCCTGCTGCCTTCTCGGTGGGCATCAACCCTGACAGCGGTCCGTCGCTTATCTTCATCACGCTTCCCAACGTGTTCAATGAAGTATTCCAGGGCATGCCGGTGTTGGGATGGCTCATCTCCATCATGTTCTATCTGTTGCTCACGCTGGCAGCCGTCACGTCGCTGATGTCGCTCCATGAGGTCAGCACTGCCTTCTTCTTTGAGGAGCTGCACATCTCCCGCAAGAGCGGCGCGCTCATTGTGACTATCTCCACGACTCTCATCGGCTGTCTGTGCTCTCTGTCATTGGGTGTGTGGGATAGATTGTCGATTGGCGGCAAATCGTTGTTCGACGTATTCGACTTTGTCACTGGACAGATTTTCCTGCCTATAGGCGGTTTCCTCACCTGTATCTTCTTAGGCTGGTGTGTGCCGAAGCAGTTGGTGAAAGACGAGTTTACCAACTGGGGCACGGTGAGCCAGCATTTCTTCAAGCCCTATCTCTTTCTGGTGCGCTTCGTGGCCCCCATCGCCATCCTTTGTATCTTCATGCACCAGTTCGGCATCATTTAAATCATTGTGACTATGGAGCGTGGCAGTTTTGGAACAAAGATAGGCGTTGTGTTGGCTACCGCAGGCTCTGCGGTAGGCCTTGGTAATATCTGGCGTTTTCCCTATATCACCGGTGAGGACGGTGGCGCCGCCTTTATTGTGGTCTATCTGGTGGCCGTTGCCGTGTTGGGCATTCCCGGCATGGTTGCCGAGTTTGTGGTGGGTCGTCATGGTGCAGCCAATGCGCCCCGGGCCTATTCGCTGGTCGGCGGCAAGGCATGGAGCATCGTCGGTTACATGGGCGTGCTTACGTCGGTCATTATCCTCGGCTTCTATTCCGTCGTTGCTGGCTGGTGCGTGCAGTACCTGTTTGCGTCGTTGCTGGGTCAGCTTAATGGCGATGCAGCTTATGTGAAGAATTATTTCCAGCAGTTCTCCACCGACCCCATCAAACCATTGTTGTGGACAATTGTCTTCATCATCCTCACCCATCTTGTAGTGGTTCGTGGCGTGCGGCGTGGCATCGAGAAGGTGAGCAACGTGCTCATGCCGGTGCTGTTTGTGCTGTTGCTGCTCATCGTGGTGGCTTCATGTATGCTGCCCGATGCCGGTAAGGGCGTTGTCTTTCTGTTCAAGCCCGACTTCTCTAAGGTTACCCACAGTGTGATGTTCGATGCCCTCGGTCAGGCTTTCTTCTCCTTGTCACTTGGTACGGCATGTCTCTGCACCTATGCCTCTTACTTCTCGCGTCAGACCAACCTGCTCAAGTCGGCAGGACAGATTGCCGCCATAGATACAATTATCGCTATTCTTGCCGGTCTGATGATCTTCCCTGCCGCCCTCTCCGTGGGTATCAATCCAGACAGTGGACCCTCGTTGATCTTCATCACGCTGCCCAATGTGTTCCAGCAGGCTTTTCCGCCGGTGCTTGGCTATTTTGTGGGTGTGCTCTTCTATGTGCTGCTGGCGCTGGCGGCTCTCACGTCCACCATCTCCCAGCATGAGATCGGCACGGCGATGTTTTTTGAGCAGATGCATATCTCCCGCCGCAAGGGCGCGCTGATAGAGACTGTGCTGGCCATCGTCATCGGCATCCTCTGCTCACTGTCGTGTGGTGCTGTCGACCTGGAGATAGCCGGCATGAGCGTGCTGTCGTTCTGCGACTTCCTTACGTCCAATATACTCCTGCCTCTCGGCTCTTTCTTCACTTGTATCCTTGTGGGATGGGTGGCACCGCAAAAGCTGGTGCGCGACGAGGTGACCAACTGGGGTACGACAAGCCGCGCGCTGTATAAGGTGTGGCTGTTGCTTGTGCGCTACGTGTCGCCCGTGAGCATCGCTCTAGTGTTCCTCCATCAACTCAATATTATCTGAATGGCATAATAAAATCCGTAGTCGGGCGTTCATCGAATAGACTATTACAGACCAACTGAAACCTGATTGTCTATGCGACTGAAAGACTTCTTTTATCTGCGTTTTTCCGACCGTCAGGCACTACTGCTTCTGATGGCTCTCGTTGCTGTTGTCAGTTTGTTACTGCTGCTCTTTCATTCAGGTGACGAACTTACGTCTCTTGGCGCATCCGACTCCATCCGTGTTGAGCGTCGTGACAGTGTGTGGTACCGTTCGGGCTATGAGCATCGCCCCATCACCTATGCGGTAGACAATGGCCGTCGCGTGGCGCGGTTTCCTTTCGATCCCAATACCGCCGACTCCACAGCGCTGTTGCAGTTGGGGCTGGCTCCTTGGCAGGTGCGCAGCATATACCGCTACCGCGCCAAAGGCGGAGTGTTCCGTCAGCCGTCCGACTTCGCCAAAGTGTATGGACTTACGAAGCAGCAATACCGGGAGCTTGAGCCCTATATAGTAATAGGTGATGCCCATCATCCGGCAGCGGAACTTTTCGAGTCTACCATGTCTATTGCTCATGACACCGCCCGTCATCACTCTCCCAAGCTTCGTCCCTCCGAACAGATTGATCTCAACACTTCTGACACTACGATGCTCATGCGTGTGCCTGGCATCGGCAGTTATTTTGCCAGAAGCATCGAGCGCTACCGCCAGCGTTTGGGCGGCTTCTATGATGTGAGGCAGCTGATGG
The DNA here is from genome assembly GCA_900319905.1 of uncultured Prevotella sp. Classification (GTDB taxonomy): domain Bacteria; phylum Bacteroidota; class Bacteroidia; order Bacteroidales; family Bacteroidaceae; genus Prevotella. The sequence continues at coordinate 95,325 of ONQB01000001.1, forward strand.
AGATTACTGACTTCCCGCAAGAGGCTTTGCGATATTTTGAAATTAAGACACCCGTAAACAAACTGCGGGTCAACCAGCTTAGCTTGAATGAGCTGAAGCGACATCCCTACATTAACTTCTATCAGGCCCGCGACATCGTCAATTACCGGCGTATGCGAGGACCTTTGAAAGACATTCGTGACCTGAAGCTTCTTGAGAATTTCACCGAAGCCGACTTCGAACGTCTCTGCCATTATCTTAGCTACGAGTAATTCGGGGAAGAGGTTGCCAGTTATAATCTCATCGCTACGGCTCTGTACTGTTGTCGTCGCATGTGCTTAGAATGGTCAGTCTACGCGTTATACGATACCGTCAAATGGCTTAAACGACAAGCTGTGGCGACCGCCACACTTGTGCGTGACGACCGCCACACTTGTGCGTGACGACCGCCTCACTTGTGCGTGGCGACCGCCTCACTTTCTTGGATCGGCTGTACTGCCTCGGATTTTCAACGAGGAGGAGAGATGGATGCTTTTGACAACACACATTGTCAGGCTGCTTTCATTCGAACGATGCAAAAAAAATCCGGCCCCGCACAAGGCAAGGACCGGAATGAATGAAAGGAGGAAGTGGTACCTCTTGGAGTTGAACCAAGGACACATGGATTTTCAGTCCATTGCTCTACCACCTGAGCTAAGGTACCGTGTTGCAATGTTCAAAACTGTTGTTTTCTTGATTGCGAGTGCAAAGGTAGTGCTTTTTTTGAAACCCAACAAATTTTTCCTTAAAAATTTTTCGATGTTTAAGAAAAAAGATGTAACTTTGCACTCGCAATGAAGAAGCAAAGGGTATTCGCCGCTTTTCAAAAGTTGCACGGCTCTTTTTCTTCATGTGGTTTTCGGGATGTAGCGCAGTTGGTAGCGCACTACGTTCGGGACGTAGGGGTCGCCAGTTCGAGTCCGGTCATCCCGACCAGAAGAAAGGCCAGGTCGTTGATTTGTCAATGACTTGGTCTTTTTTCTTTTCAACATCTTTGGCGCACCCTATCTGCCCTGTGTTTGAAGAAGGAAGCACAGTAATACCATTATTTCAAAAACAAATAAACCCCCTCGACCGTAACCATTCGGTGAATCACTTTTGCAATGCAGTCCTTTTAATATTCTCAAATATTCTGTATATCCGTGCTCATCGCGTTAGGTGGTAAAGATCACCATGGCAAAGACAGCCCAAATCTTACATATATTATACGGCATGTTACATTGATGATTGCATATATCATATACGTGTATTATGTATTGGCCCTATTTTTGCCCATTGAAACAAAAACAATACATCATGAGACTTGCCGACAGAGGACATTCGTTAGGATTTTTTAATTTTGCGGCATACTAAAGACTTATAGAACAAGGAAAACCATTTAATTAACATGACCGTGAAGATATTTCATTCTTTCCGTCGGCTTCAGAACGCCACTATGTGGCTGACGTTACTGTTCTTTGTCGTACTGACAGGCTGTTCAGGTTACGATCTTGATGAGAGATCTCCTGCGTGGCTGGGAGAGTCGATTTATGACTACTTGGCCCATGATGGTCACTACAACTACACTGTCAGGCTCATCCAAGATCTCAATTATCAGGATGTGCTCGGACGTACGGGCAGTAAAACGCTTTTTGTGGCCGATGATGATGCCTGGGACCGTTTCTTCAAGAACAATGTTTTTGGTGCACATTCCTATGAGCAGCTCTCCCTTTCGCAGAAAAAGATGCTGCTCTTTGGAAGTATGATCAACAACAGCTTCCAGGTGGGTAACCTTTCCAGCACGGAGGGTCCAACAGAAGGTGACTGCATGCGTCGCCTCTCCTCGCAGACGCTCTACGACTCTGTGCCTGTGCTTACGCCAAGCCAGATGCCGACCTCACACTACTGGGACCGCTACCGCAAGCAGGGTAACCTCGTGTGTATGGAAGATATGTCAACAGTGCCCATGGTGCATTTCATTGAAGCCTTCCTGAACAATAGCAAGATCACTAACGATGATTATAATTTTCTTTATAACAACACCGTCAGCCGCCAGGCAGGCGATGCCAGTGTCAATGGTGTGAAGATAGAGGAGCAAAACATCAAGTGCTCCAATGGTTTTGTACATAAGATGGCGGAGGTCATCACGCCGCTGCCCAATTTGGCTGAACTCATCCGAAGTAAGTCACAATGCAGTCTCTTCAATCACTTGATGGAACACTTCTGTGCACCTTATTATAATAGGGAGGCTACGGAAGGTTACAACCGTCTCTACGGCACGTCGGTCGACTCGGTATTTCAGAAGCGCTTCTTCTCAAAGAAATCGCAAGGTGGAGAAGAGCTCAACCGTACGCCCGACAATGAAGTGGTGTCAGGACAATTGAAGTTTGACCCCGAATGGAATTCTTATTACTCGGGAGCGGCTCAGTCCACATCGGCTGCCGTGGCTCTTGAGAAAGACATGGGCGTTATCATGGTGCCCAGCGACCAAGCATTGACAGAGTACTGGGAGCGTGGCGCAGGCCGTGTGCTCAAGGATCGCTATGGTACCTGGGACAATGTGCCCGACAACGTGCTTGTAGAACTCATCAACAACAACATGCTCAGTTCCTTCGTGGGCTCCGTACCCAGCAAGTTCTCCAATATCCTCAACGACGCCAACGACGAGATGGGTGTCACACGCGATGCCATCGACAGTGTCTGGCTTGGTTGCAATGGTGCCGTATACCTCACCAATCGCGTCTATTCGCCTACAGCCTACGTCAGTGTGAGCTTTCCTACGCTGGTCAACGACAATATGAGCGTTGTTCATTGGGGCATCGAGGACCGGCAATACAATGTCTACCTCAACTCGCTCAACTCTCGTTTCAGTTTCTTCGTTCCCAACAACGAAGCCGTGCTCAACTATGTGGATCCCGTATCCTATGGTAAGCCGTCGCTGCAACTCTTCCGCTTCCATTACAACACGCGTCTGAAGACCGTATGGGCCAGCGTGTGGAACTACGATGCCGAAACGGGCACTGTCGGTGACTCTATTCGTGAGGCATCGACGGCAGAAGTCAGCAACCGGTTGCTCGACATTCTGCGCACCCATGTTGTGGTAGGCAATGTCGAGGACGGCAATACCTATTATCGTACCATGGGCGGCACGGAGATACGTGTGGACCACGCCCGCCAGGGAGCCGGGGCAATGACCGTCGCCGGCAGCTTGCAGGTCAACGAGGGAAGGACAGCGCGTGTCAGCTACATCTATGACCAGAGTGCCATGGGTAATGGTAAAACCTACATTCTCAACGATGAGCCCATCATGACGACACGCCATACCGTGCGCGATATCCTGGCTGCCCACAGTGAGTACTCCAAGTTCCTTGAGCTCATGGATGGCAGTGGACTCTTTGAGACCATCCACAACAACAAATACGCTTGCGGTGGAACCAATATCAGTCTGTTCAACACCTATCACTATACGGTCTACGTACCTACCAACGAGTCGATAGAGAAACTCCAGAAGCAGGGCAAGCTGCCTACCTGGACACAGGTCGACAACGAAGAGGGCACACGCCGTACCAAAGACTCGCTCTCTATTGTCAACTTCGTGAAATACCACATCCAGGACAACGCCGTCTTTATCGGTGGCGGAACGACATCGGCCGATTATGAGACATCGTGCATCAACAACGCTACAGGACGCTTCTACAAGATCAGTGTTCAAGGCAACAATGATGGCATCACCCTTCGAGACGTTGTCGGCAACACTCGTCATGTGCTCACATCCAATGCCAGTCTGTACAATCAGCAGGCCCGCGAGTATCAGTATAACACGCAGGATGCAATGGATGCTCGCCTCATTGAGACCAGCTCATCGGCCGTCGTTCATCTTATTGATGCACCTCTCATGTATAAATAACCGAAATACCAATGCCTAAGACAAATCGAACATGAATCATCTAAATAAGAAATACAACTCTTGGAGCCGCAGACTTCGGACGGCCGCCACGGTGGCTTGTCTGGCAGCCCTCACTGCACAGGCTCAAAACGCAGGCGACATCGTTTCGGGCACTGTGACCGACGAACAAGGACCTATCGTAGCTGCCAATGTGGTAGAGGTTGATGCGTCCGACCGTATTGTTGCCTATAGCACCACCGACATCAACGGTAACTTCTCCTTCAAGATTGTAAATCCGAAGGACAGGATCCGCGTCTCCTTCGTCGGTTGTAAGACAAAGACTTTGCCCATCAAGGGCACTACTTATAACATCGAGCTTCAAAGTGCCACTTCCATTGGTGAGGTGGTGGTGAAAGCCAAGCAGCGTAGTGTCGGCAGTGGACTGGCTATTCCTATGGATGAAATCTCTACTGCCCAGCAGACCATCAACGCCAACGAGTTCCAAGGGCTCGGCATTACCACCATCGACGAAGCACTGCAGGGACGTATCGCCGGACTGGATATCGTGGCCAACTCAGGTAACCTGGGTGCCGGCACAAGCATGCACCTGCGTGGCGTGTCGTCGGTCAATATGTCGTCCGATCCACTGATCGTTGTCGACGGTAATGTTTGGCAGACCGACCAGAACCTGGACCTTTCGAGTGCCAACGACGAGAAGTTCGCTGAGTTGCTCAACATCAACCCCGACGACATCGAGTCCATCTCCGTGCTCAAGGATGCAGCCGCCACTGCCATCTGGGGATCGCAGGGCGCCAATGGTGTTATCGAAATCAAAACCAAGCGTGGCGCGCGTGGCCGTACCGAGGTGACCTATTCCTATCGTCTCACCGGTACTTATCAGCCTGAAGGCATGAAAATGCTCTCGGGCGACCAGTACACCATGCTGCTTAAGGAGGAGTATTTCAATCCTAAACTGAGCGACGCCTCGAGCAACATACGTGAGATCAACTACGATCCCAGCTTCTCCGAGTATGAGCAATATAACAACAATACCGACTGGGTGAAAGCCGTCAAGCGCACTGGTTGGCAGCAGAAGCATTATCTATCAGTCTCCGGAGGCGGTGAGAAGGCCAATTTCCGCATTGCCCTTGGCTATGATAAGGAAACCGGTAGTATCATCGAACAGCGTCTCGACCGTTTCACGGCACGTGTCTCTCTCGATTATTTCGTGAGCAACCGCATTAAGATCAGTACCAATTTGCTCACCACTATCACCAAAAACAAGAGAAACTACCAGGACCTGCTGGCCATCTCCTATATTCGTATGCCTAACTTGTCAATCTACGAGCAAGATGCGGAGGGACATGACACTAATAACTACTACAACATGTTGCCCACCGTGTCGGGCGAGCTCCAAGACCAACTGAGACAGTACAACCCGGTAGCCTTGGCCCATTTGGCAAAGAACAGGGCACGCAGTTACAACATTGAACCCGAGTTTAAGATCAACTACGAGTTGTTGGGCACCGGTGAGGGACAGACACGTCTCTCCTACGAGGGAAAGATAGTGTTCAACATCTTCAACAATTATACTGATACCTTCCTCCCCTCCAGTCTTGTTGCAACAGGATGGACATCGTCGTCGGCCAACCGAACGACCTACAATTCGTCCAAGAGCCTGGGAATCACTACCACCCACACGTTGACCTTCGTGCCGTCATTCCGCAACAAGGACCACTCACTCATGATGATGGCCCGTGCGCAAATGGTGAAGGGTACTTCCAACGCCCAGAGCACGGGCGAGTATGGCCTTCCTACTGGAACCATCCAGGGCTCAGGGGCTGAAGGTATCATCAACTCCTTTGGCACCTCGTCCAATGAGTGGCGATCCATTTACTTCACCTTCTCGGCCCACTATGCCTACAAGGGTCGCTACATGGCCGACTTCTCCGTGCGCCGTGACGGTTCTACCCGTTTTGGTGAAAACCAGCGTTGGGGTAACTTCCCCGCTTTCTCCGTACGATGGAATGTGAGTCGTGAGCCTTGGTTTAAGAAAGGACTGCCATGGGTGAGCATGCTGTCCTTGCGCCCGGGATTTGGTATCGTAGGTAACCAGCCGGGAGGAGATTTTCTCTACCTCAGTAAGTACTCCAATGGTAATGGCTATCTCGGCTCAGGCTCGGTATATCCTCAGAACATCCAGCTGAAAAATCTGAAGTGGGAAGAGAAGACTACCTATAACCTGGGTATCGACTACGGTTTCTTCAATGATATCATCACCGGCGACTTTGAGGTGTATCAGCAAAACACCAAGGACCTGCTGATGCTCAACCGTGGTATTCCTACATCCTCCGGCTTCACAAGCTTCGCCTACCAGAACGTGGGCAGCATGCGCAACACCGGATGGGAGTTCAACCTCAATGCCAACCGCTTTATCAAAGCCGGAAAACTGTCGTTTGACGCCAACATCACCATTGCCAACAATAAGAACCGCATCACCTCGATGGACGAAACGGTGCTTAAGGGACTCAACTCTGAGTTTAACCATAGCAACGGCTCTTATCTCACGCGTGTGGAAATCAACAAGCCTTTCGGCGGCATCTATGGCTTCCGTTACAAGGGCGTCTATGCTTACTCCGAGTATAGCGAGCAGGAGGTCAAGGGCATCAGCGGCCCTAATGCTCCTGTGGTGCGCGATGCCAACGGACAGGTGGTGCTCGATGAGCGCGGCAGAACCAAACCCATGTACTTCAGCTATGGCGCCAGCTCGCAATATGAGTTTAAGGGTGGTGATGCTATCTACGAAGATGTCAACCACGATGGCAACATCAATGAACTCGATATTGTATACCTTGGTTCCTCACTGCCTAAGCTGACCGGTGGATTCGGCTTCAAGGTACACTATGGCAACTGGACGCTGAACAGTCAGTTCAACTTCCGTTATGGCAATAAGATTATCAACCGCGCCCGCATGCTTGCTGAGAATATGTACAGCAACAACAACCAGAGCCGGGCGGTAGACTGGCGCTGGCGTGTCGAGGGAGACATTACGGAAATACCTCGTGCCCTCTATCAGAGTGGATACAACTGGCTGGGCTCCGACCGCTTTATAGAAAACGGTTCGTTTATCCGCCTCAACTATGCACAGTTGTCTTACTCGATGCCATCAAAGATGGCTATGTCGCTGGGTCTGCGCCGGCTATCTTTCTATGTCTCAGCCAACAACCTTTTCTGCCTTACCAAATATTCGGGAGCTGACCCGGAGGTGGGCTATGGCGGTTACGGTCTTGTCTATGACTCCGCGCAAACACCACGGTCCAAATCATTCACGGGAGGCATTACCATCGGATTCTAATTTCTTAACGATTGAACAAATGAAACATATAAAGTTACGCACAATACTGGCAGCCACTGCCTCGCTCATTCTTTTGGGCAGCTGCAGCGACTACCTCGACATCCTGCCCACCAATGATGTGGTGCTCGACAACTTTTGGAAGGAGAAGGCCGATGTCTCGAGCGTGCTCAATGGTTGCTATGAATCGCTCGAACAAAGTGATTGTCTCAACCGTTTCGCCATTTGGGGAGAATTGCGGTCGGACAATATCATTGCTGGTAATTCTACAGGATTTGAGTTGAGTGAGATACTCAAGGAGAACATCCTGCCCACCAATTCCTATTGCACTTGGCAGCCTGTCTACCGCACCATCAACCGTTGCAACACCGTGATTCACTACGCTCCACATGTGCATCAGGTAGATCCTAACTACACGATGACAGAGATGAACGCCAACATCGCCGAAGCTTCGGCATTGCGCGACCTCTGCTACTTCTACCTCATTCGAACCTTCCGTGATGTGCCGTACTCCACACAGCCAAGCGTTGACGATACCGAGGACTACATCCTGCCCGCAACACCGTTCAGCCAAGTGCTCGACTCGCTCATCACCGACCTCGAAAATGTAAAGGACTATGCCGTACGCCGTTACTATCTGGAGGAGAACGAGCTGGCCTATTACAACTCGAGCCGTATCACCCGCTGGGCCATTTATGCCATGCTTGCCGATATGTATCTGTGGAAGGGAGACTATGACAACTGCATTAAGTACTGTGACTACATCATTGACTACAAGAAGCAGCAATATAAGGATCTCTACGACCGCAATGTTGATGTAACTGACATCAAACTGTTCAATGGCGTTCCACTCATCGTTGAGCAACTCGACGGCAATAATACTTGTGGACACGCCTACAACGAAATCTTCGGCAAGGGCAACTCATTTGAGAGTATCTTCGAACTCTATTTCCGTGATAACCAAAGCGTCACCAACAGCTATGTGAGCAACTATTATGGCGATCGCTCTAACGATCTCAGACAGTTCTCTGCTCCCGACTTCCTTTATAAGAATACCTCGGCCGGTACCAACGACATCTTCAAGAAGCGTGACTGCCGTGCCTACGAGGATATCAAGTTGTCGTCGTCAAAGTATGCTATCTGCAAATATGCTCGCCAGAGCGTTTCGTTCCGCAACGAGAACCTTTCCACCGACCAAGACCTGCGTCTGAGCGATGCGCGGCGGTCGAACAATTACGCCAATTGGATCATCTACCGTCTCACCGATGTGATGCTCATGAAGGCTGAGGCTGAGGTGATGAAGGGCGATCAGTTCTTTAAGGATGCGTTCTCGCTTGTCAACGCAGTTAACAAACGTGCTGTCAACGTCACTACCACAGCCGTGAAGGATACGCTGGTCTATGCCGACTATGCCTCCTCGCAGCGCAGCATGGAGGACCTCGTTTTCCAAGAGCGTCATCGCGAGACACTCTTTGAGGGCAAGCGCTGGTTCGATCTCGTGCGCTTGGCTCGCCGTGATGGCAACAATAACAGGCTTATCAGCCTCGTGTCCAACAAATACGAGGACAATGTCAATGCCATCAAGATTAAGCTGGCCGATCCTAACATTCTTTACTTTCCCTATTCACGCAACGAGCTCAAGGTGAACCCGAAGCTGGTGCAAAATCCAGCCTACAGCAACTCAGAGCAAACGAAAACCAACTAATATCATCTCAACTCCCTATTAGATAAAACTATGAAACAACTCTTTCATCATAGCCTGAGTGCCCATGCCATCGGGTTGACTACCTTGCTGTTGGTGGCCCTGACGACTATCTTCGGCTCATGCAGCGACGATGACAATGCAACGCAGCTCAACTTCTATTCGTCGGTTCGTCTCACGGCCTCCGACTTCATGGCCTCACAGCCTGACCGTTATAGCGAGTTCGTCGATATCCTGCAGCGGGCCAATTACTTCTCTCTCCTCGAGACCTATGGCACTTACACCGTGTTTGCACCCACCAATGATGCAGTCAATGACTATCTTCACCAACATGGATATGCATCGGTGAACGATATTCCAGCCGCGGAATGCGACACGCTGGCACGAACGCATATCGTAAGTAAAGGTGCTTACTTTACGTCAGACATCAGCGACGGTGCCCTGCCGGAGATGAACATGTGCGACAGGTATATCACTATATCGTCCGACTCAGACGTCAACAACAACAATGCCCTCTTGCTCTATGTCAACAAGAAAGCACGCATCATACAGAAAGATGACTCGGTGACCAATGGCGTGGTACAAACCATCAACTCGGTGCTTACCGCCAGCAATCTCTTCCTCCCTGACCTGATCGAGGCAGACTCAACGACACAAATCTTTGCACAGGCCCTGAGACTCACCGGCATGGCAGATTCGCTCGGTAAATACATTGACGAGAGTTATTCAGTTGGCGAGGACTCCGTCACCGATGGTGTACGTGTCTTCTATGGCGGCTATTGGCAGTATTGTCACTTCCCGGAGCATCGTTACTTCAAATACACGGCCTTTGTGGAGCCGGACAAGGTGTTCCACGAGGCAGGCATCAACAATCTCGATGACCTCAAGGCCTATGCCAAGAGCGTCTACGATGCAACCTACCCCGAGGATGCGGGACTGTATGACAATGACTGGACCAACCGCAAAAATCCGCTCAACCGCTTCATCAGTTACCATCTTATCAACCGTTTGGGCAACTATAGTGACTGGTGCTCGAGCGGTGAAATTAAAACCCAGTGCTGCATCACCAGTGTGGCCGACCCCGAAGACTTCTATGAGACAATGTGTCCGGGTACCATCATGCGTTTCTGCTCGCCATCAGCCGGTCTGTTCATCAATCGGAAGGGATTGCAGAACAAAGCCACCATACGTGGCGTGAAAGTGCTGTCGCCTTCTGAATCGGGCGTTACTGATCAAAGCGCATTGAACGGAGTATACCATTATATAGACCGTCCGTTGGTCTATTCAACCGAGGTGCGCGACAATGTGCTCAACTGCCGCATACGTGTCGATGGCACTACGATGAGTCCCGATTTCATGAATGCCGGGGCAAGAGGCCACTTCGGCGAAGACTACCTCACAGGCTTCAAAAACGACTTCATACAAGACTGGAAGCTCTCACCTGAGACTTTTATCGGTGTGCACAGCAATGAGCTCCATTGGCACTCTTACGAGGGTAATGCCGTCTGCATCACAGGTATCTATGACGTGACCATGAAATTGCCGCCGGTACCCAGCGGAACCTATGAGATACGTCTTGGTTATACCGTCGGTGTAGAAAGAGGTGTGGTGCAGGTCTATCTGAACAATGAGCCGTGCGGCATACCTATTGACCTGCGTGAGTATGGCCCAAGCAACAACATCGGATGGGTGGCCGATACCGACGACCCCGACGAGAACAATGCTAACGACAAGGCCATGCACAATCGTGGCTACATGAAGGGTATGGATTCTTATCGGTCGGTCAACGGCAATCCGTTCAGAGGAAATGTGGAAAACCTGCGACGTATACTCACCACTGTCTATCTGGACAACAAGCAGACTTATTACCTGCGCTTCCGTCAGGTGCTCGATGACCCCAACTGCTATCTGTCGTTTGACTATATTGAGCTCTGTCCAAAGAGCGTCTATGACAGTCCGTCGGGCGAAGACACCCATTGATGGGATGGCTGATGACAATCCCACAGAAGACATAAAGGCATCTACAACATTGAAATTCTAAAACACTATGAGATATCTAACCCAATTCATCGCAGCGGCCCTTATCACTTTGCTCGTGGCGGGCTGCTCCGACTGGGACGATCACTACAACATCGCCGATAAGAACACCTCTGCGACGCTATGGCAAGTGATGCAGGCTGATCCACAGCTCACCGACTTCTGCCAGGTAATGAAGGGAACACAGGTTTTCCGCCATCACAAACGTACGGGTGTCAGTTATGCCCAATTGCTCGACAATGGTCAGGCCTATACCGTGTTTGCCCCGGTCAACGGTACCTTTAATAAGGACTCGCTTCTTGATTTGGCCAGCACTGACCAGGGCGACTCCCTTGTCGTGGAGTTCTTCGTCAAGAACCACCTTGCACAGTTGACGGTAGCCTTATCGGCAACACCTCAAGAGACGCGGCTGCTCAACGATAAACGCCTTGTGGTGACTGACAGCCAGGCCGGAACAATAGCCTTGACTAATACCAATATCCATGCCAGAAATGGCGTGCTGCATGTGGTGGCTGCACCCTTGCCTTATCAGTACAACATCTATGAGGCCTTGCGCAATATTGCCGGCTTCGCGCCTATCGGAAACTTCCTCCACAAGTATGACGAAGACTACTTTGATGAGGATGCCTCGTTATCGAGCGGAACCGTTGATGGCGTGCCCGTTTATGTTGACTCCGTCATTGTAGAGCGCAACCGTTTGCTGCAGCGCATTGGATATATCAATCGCGAGGACTCCACCTATTGGATGATTGCTCCCACACGGGCATCCTATGAGGAGGCTTTGGCTGAAGCCCGCGCTCACTTCCGCTACGACAACAGCGTCAGCCATGGCGACTCCATACAAGATTACTGGGCTAATCGTGGTCTTATCGACGACGCTATCTTCAATGTTACCCTTCAGAATTCACCCGTCGACTCGCTTATCTCTGTCCAGTACAATATCTCCAATCCGAAGTACCATGTCTTCTATGACCCGCAGAATTCCATTCTGAAGGGCACACAGGCCTTGAAGTGCAGCAACGGCATCATCTACATGGCTGAAACATGGCCTTTCAAGCCTGAGCAGACCTACTTCACGGAATGCTATGCCGAAGGCGAATGGACGGGCAATATTACTGACTATTCGCGCTGCAACTACAACAGTCGTACGTTCACGGCCGACAGCGTCCACGGCTCTGGCTATTTGGACATCGTGCCTGCTACATCAACGAGTAACTGGAAACTTACCGTCAAGATTGACAATACGCTGGCCGGCTATTATGATGTCTGCGCTGTGGTAGCGCCCAAGTCTGTCTACAATTCGGTTAATCCTGATTTGCGTCCTTGCAAGTTCAAGTATACCATCAACTATATCGACACTCTTGGACACGCACAGACCTATACCAACCGCAAGACGCTCACCAGCGACCCATTGCGAGTGGATACCGTCGTATTGGCTGAAGACTTCTATTTCCCCGCCTGCAACTTTGACCAGACGAATAACAAGATAAGCGTCACCCTGCAGTGCAATATTCTGGCAAGGGAGACCTCTAAGTACAACCGTGAGATGTATCTAGACTGCATCTATCTCCGTCCAAGAACCCATAAATAAGACGAACATGAAAAAACAGATCATAACAACAGTCTTCGCCTTTGCTGCCTCTGCAGCCTTTGCTCAGACGGGATACAAAACGATCAGCGGCACCGTGACCGAAGCGGCCCGCCATATCGGACTTCCTGGTGTGATGGTAACAGCTTATGGCGACAACAAATATTCGGCCATGACCGACAGTCTCGGCCGTTACACGCTGAAGGTGCCTGCATGGGTGACTTCGGTGACGATGCGCGTGGAAGGCTATAACCTGGTTCAGGTGCCTGTAGGCCGCGCTACCCATCCCGTCAACGCATCGCTCTATCCGTCAGTGTTCCAACAGCAGTATGACAAGCTGACAACGGCCGCCACAGAGGCAAGCTCATCGGCCTTCGACAATACATCGTATGAGAGCATCGACCCCCTTATTGCACAGAACATGGGAAGCACCGTGAGATGTGTCTCAAAGGGTGGCAATGTGGGTGTTGGCAACGTGATGTTCATCGACGGTCTCAACTCGCTCAACACGTCGGCCCAACCGCTTATTGTCGTCGATGGTGTCATTATGGATATGCAGTACGACCGTGAGATGCTCCACAGTGGCTATTACAACAACATACTTGCCAATATCAATGTGAACGACATTGAGAAGGTCACCGTACTGAGAAATGCCACTGCCATTTATGGAGCCAAGGGTGCCAATGGCGTTATTCTCATCAAGACAAAGCAAAACAAAAGCATGGCTACGAAGATTGACCTTACCATCAATGGCCGTTTCGAGCGCATACCTAAGTTGCCGGAAATGATGGGCGCTGACGATTACCGTGTCTATGCCACAGAACTGCTGAGTGACCAGACGACAAACGTGTCGTCATTGGGCTTCGCCACTCCCGACCCAAGCTATTACTATTATAAGAAGTTCCACAACAATACGGATTGGAAGGACCTTGTCTACCGCAACAGCTTTTCTTCCAACTATGGCATTAATGTGCAGGGAGGTGATGACGTGGCCAACTACAACCTGTCAGTCGGCTACTCCTATGCTAACAGCACACTGAAGAAGAACGATTTCTCTCGCTTCAACATGCGCCTGAGTTCAGACATCTCGGTAATCAGAAGTTTGAACGTTCATTTCGATGCCAGCTACAGTGACATTAACCGAAGCCTCTTCGATGATGGCATGCCTGACAATGTCAATGGTGGTACCATTACGTCGCCCGGCGTATTGGGACTCGTCAAGGCTCCTTTTCTCTCACCTTATTCTTATGACATCAACGGCAATCTGAGCAGCTATCTCAGTGAGGCCGATGACTATCTGAAAGATGTCTATGGCTCTGACGAGTCGTTGGCCAATCCGGGGAGTATTCTCCAACATGGTGATGGACGCAACCGCAACCATTTCGGCAATCGCCTCATCACCATGGCCATGACACCGCGCTACAATGTCAACAAACATCTGACCCTCTCTAATCAGCTCAGCTTTATGCTGGTCAATACTGATGAGAACTACTATCTGCCGCTCACCGGTGTGCCGCGCTTCAAGGCTGCCGACATGAATGTCTACGTCAACAATATAGCACAGTCGTTGTCAGGCAAGGATGTGTCGTTCCAAAACGATTTCCGTGTCAATTGGGACAAGCGCTATGGCATGCACCATGTCAAGGTCCTTGGTGGTCTGCGCTATCTCTCACAGAGCTACACCCTCAATCTTCAGAGGGGCTACAACTCGAGCAATGACAAGACGCCGAATATGTCGGGGTCGCTGGCATACAAGACGACAAAGGGCGCCGACGACAAGAGCCGTGACTTTACAGCCTATCTGCTGTCGGATTACAACATTGCTGAGAAGTATTATTTCACTGTAGGCATCAGCGGTCAGGCGTCCTCACGCTTTGGCGATGACAGCAAGGGCCTGAGCCTGTTTGGTGTCAAGTGGGGTGTCTTCCCAAGCGTGCAGGCTGGATGGGTGCTGACCAACGAACGCTGGATGGCCGCCGTCAAGCCCATCAACTATCTGCGGTTCAATGTCGGTTTTGATATAACAGGCAACGACAATATCGATTACCTGGCCTCGCGCACCTATTCTGCCTCCCACCGTATGTTGGGCGGCAATGTGACAGGTCTCTCGCTCCGCAACATCAGCAACACCTCGCTGACTTGGGAGCAAACGAGTCGTTTCACGGCAGGCTTTGAAACCAATCTGTTCAACAACATCGTCAATCTGAAGTTTGACGTCTTCTCTTCGAAGACCACCGACCTTCTTATGCTCCATCAGCTGGCCTACACCAGTGGCCTGCGGCAGATGTGGGGCAACGATGGTAGTCTGAAGAACAAAGGCTTCGATCTGTCCGTAAATATGAAGTTGCTCAATCTGAAAGATTGGCAATGGGAGCTGGGTGGCTCCATGGGCCACTACAAGAATGAAATGACCAAGCTGCCTGACGGCAACAAGGCACAGGAGCACACCATCTATGGTGCTGACGTGCTTACCGCTGTTGGTGGTCCTGTGGCACAGTTCTATGGTTACCGTACAGCTGGCGTGTTCAGCACCCAGGCTGAAGCCGATGCTGCTGGTCTTTACCTCATCGACGACAACGGCAACCGACAGTACTTCAAGGCTGGCGACATGCGCTTTGTTGACCAGAATGGTGACCATCTTATCGATGCGCGTGACAAGGTCGTGATCGGTGATCCCAATCCCGATATTTATGGCAACATCAATACCTCGCTGACCTGGCGCCACTGGAACCTCGACATCGTGTTCAACTACGTCTTGGGCAATGATGTCTTCAACTACCAGCGGTCTGTCCTGGAGGGCGGCAACGATTTCATCAATCAGACTACTGCCATGCTCGGTCGCTGGAATGCCGAAGGACAACAGACACAGGTACCCCGCATCGAGTATAACGATCCCATGGGCAACAGCCGTTTCAGTGACCGATGGATAGAAGACGGCAGCTACCTGCGCCTCAAGGCCTTGACACTGAGCTATCAGATGCCCTTGAACCTGATGTTCCTTAGGGGCTTTACCATCTGGGGCTCAATCTACAACCTCTTCACCCTGACCCACTATCTTGGCGACGATCCCGACTGCAGCCTCAGCGGAAGTGTTCTTTCGCAAGGCATCGACAGAGGACTGCTCGGCAACGGACGCTCATTCAGTTTAGGTCTAAAACTCAACCTCTAAATCACAACAAATATGAAATTAGCATTCTATATCAACTCCAGCATATCCACTCCGGCCTGGCTTCATGGCCTTGTCGGCAAGATGACACATGTCAGTATGGCATTGACGGCAGCCACAGCCTTGTGCCTCACGACGTCCTGCTCCGGCATTCTTGACACCGACTCGGAGCTGGTGGAGTTTGAAGAAGACAACCACATAGATACGCCTCAGGACTCAGTCTACAGTGTGATGGGTATCATCTATAACATGCAGAAGATTGCTGACCGCACGGTGATCCTCGGTGAGATGCGAGGCGACCTTCTCACGCCTACCGACCATGCCTCGGCGGCTCTCAAGGATGTGGCCAATTTCAATATCGGCACTGACAATACCTATAATGCCATTGCCGACTACTTTGCCGTCATCAACAACTGCAACTTCTATCTGTCTCATGTCGATTCCCTGCTTACCATCCGCAACAAGAAGGTGTTTGCCGATGAGGTGGCCGCTGTGCGTACCTACCGCGCATGGGCCTATCTGGAAGCAGCCAAGGTCTATGGCTCACTGCCTCTCATCACCACGCCGATTGTCAATGAGCATCAGGCACAGGAGGCTTTGAAAAAACAGCCGTCGTCGCTCACAGACATTTGCAACTTCTTCATTGACGACTTGAAAAACCTCGTCAACGTGGACCTGCCCAACTATGGCACGATCTCTGGTATGAGCTCCCAACAGTTCTTCATTCCCGTCAGAGTGCTACTGGGCGACCTCTGCTTGTGGGCCGGACGGTACCAGGAGGCTGCCACCTACTATCATGACTATCTCACACGTACCGGTCACGAGGTGCCCACCGGCACCAGCCGTGTGGCTTGGGCCAGCAACTCCAACCGCTTTGAGAATGTGTCCAACGGCTATAGCTCAAGCGTCGTCAGTACCGACGGAGGTACTTCGGCCGAGTGCAGCAGCTATATCCCGATGGAGACGTCAGCTTTCGACGGCATCAATTCTGACCTGAAAAACATCTACAATTCGACAGAGCTCAACAACTACTACTATCAGGTGACGCCCTCTGAGGCCATGCGTAGTCTGTCGGCCCGTCAGGCGTATTGCCTCGAATACCACCTGAGCGATACCAAGATTGACACGCTCTATTCACCGAAGGAGAAGCTCGCCAATCCACTCTATGCCGGTGACCTGCGTCTCTACGCCAACTACAGCCACCATGTCAATAAGCAGAGCTCCTTCTCTAAATATTCCAGCTATCGCCAGACGCTACAAAAGATCAACAGCTATGGCATCAATCTCTGCCGGCGCCAGTTGATCTACCTTCATTTTGCTGAGGCGCTCAACCGTGCCGGCTTCCCGGAGTCAGCTTTCTGTATCTTGAAGTACGGACTTTGCAACGACAATATCAGCAAGTACATCTCAGAGAAAGAGCGTGAGGCAGTCGGCAGTCTGCTCGACTTCAACGCCAATGTCTTCACCACGGCCAACACCCAGGGCATTCACTCACGTGGCTGCGGCGATTCTCCCGCCAATGCCTTCTATGTGCTGCCCGAGCCTGCCACGGAGTTGGCCAGTCGTGCTGACACCGTAGCTTATCAGATGCCTCTTGTTGAAGACCTCATCGTCGATGAGGAAGCCTTGGAGGGCTCGTTCGAGGGACAGCGTTTCTATGACCTCATGCGCGTGGCCTTGCGTCGCAACGATCCCAATTATCTTGCCGATCCAGTCTCGCGGCGCGACGGTGAGCGCAACGACGCACTCTACCAAAGACTCCTCAATACCACCAACTGGTATCTTCCGAAACAGTAATCAGTCTTGATGGGCATCTCGTATGGCGGCCTGCAGTGTCAGGCCATGCCGGTGACATGCCCGTCAGACTATTTATTAATACCCATCATTATGAAACATCATTACATTGCTGCCCTGCTGCTTGTCGGTGTACTCGCCGTAAGCCGTGCCATGGCCATTGGCACCGTGCACGTCTATGTAGACAATACACGCTTGCAGCATATCACTGGTTTCGGCGCAGCAGCCATGTCAGGTCCCATGGCCCCCATTCAAGACGTGTCGGTCATCGACTCGCTCTATGGGCCACAGTCGCCAGTGGGACTTAACATTCTCCGTATGGAGATTTCACCCAATCTGATCGGCGATGTCATCACCCCTTGGGATACGCCTTACGATTGGCATGGCTATCTTCCGGTGGTGAAGCGGGCCAAGTCGTATGGAGCCATTATCTTTGGTGCCCCTTGGTCGCCGCCGGCCGTTTACAAAACCAACAACTCCAATCTTGGATCTACAGACAACGGCAAGACCAGAGGCAAGCTCAAGCGGTCGTGCTACGACAAGTTCTTCAGGTGGCTCAATAAGTTCTGCAACTATATGAAGAACAACCATGCGGCGGTGGACGTGGTCTCTCTTCAGAATGAGCCAGACTGGAGTCCCGGCTATTCCGGCTGTTTCTACACTCCGGAGGATCTCGACACGCTGGTGGCCGGCTATGCCAATCTTCTCGATAAGGATAAATATGGCATCAAGCTCATGAGCGGTGAGGCCTTGGGCTACACCTACAACTATTACAAGCCGACGATCAAGGATACGGCAGCCCGCAAGTACATCGACATTCTCGGTGGCCATCTCTATGGCCATGCGCCGCTGAAGTATATGGTGCAGGCGGCTAGTGAGGCCTTCGGCTACGGCATAGAGTCATGGATGACGGAGCATGTTGTTGACCCTCGCTCCGATACCGACGGTGACTCGCAGAGCGACACCAAGGTCATCGACCTGCCCACCTGGCGTGAGCAGCTTGAGTTTGCCGAAGAGGTCAATGAGGTCATGCAGGCTTTCGGCTCAGCCTATGTCTACTGGTACATGGTGTCGCACTATAGCTTCATAGGTTCCGGCGAGAATACCATCCAGCCAGGTAATGTCTATGGCAAAGTACTCGATCGTGGCCGCATCATGGGACAGTTTGCCAAGAACCTTACAGGCAGCACACGTCTGAAGAGCCGGTCGTCGGTGACGACACCTGCCTTCGAGAGCAGCGCTTACATCAAGGGCGACAGTCTCATCGTCATGGCCATCGACACCACCCGCCATGATGTCAACTGCCACATCAGTCTTCCCCTTGCCGTCAGCAGCTGTAAGTTGATAACGTCTACTGAGGGCAATCTCTGCCAGGCCACAGATGTCAACATCGAGAAGGGAACTACATCGGTGACGTGCCCCATCAAGGGCCGTAGCATCAATACGTTTGTTTTCCGGCTGGCAACGACGGGCATCACGGAATCTGCAAAGACAGAGCCTGCTCGCCACAGGGTGGATGTTTACAGCCTAACCGGGACCAAAATCTGCCAGGCAGCCGACGAACAGGAGGCAATAGCCAGATTGTCAAAAGGTATCTACATCATTGGAGGCAGGAAGATAGCAGTCAAATAGACGGAAATGTGTCATGAGATAAACAGAATATCGTTTGAGACATGACTTAAGGGCTGTCTCGCTTCTTTAATCTAATTTTGCGATAAAACCAATATGTTCAATCCATAATTTATCAACATTATGCAACCAAAACTATTACTCTCTTTAGGTATGTTCCTAACGACAGCCATGGCAGCAAGAGCACAAGTCTTCACCCAGGGCTTTGAGGAGGAACAATCTGCTGACACTACCGTAGTTGGTTGGTATCAGTACATCAACACGCAGACAGGTGACGTGCGCGAGTTGACGAGCGATGATGCTCACAGCGGCTCACAAAGTCTGCATTTCTTCAACAGTGCTGATGTGGCCGGCAACAATTGGCAACGCGCCATTAAGTTCCGCAACCTCCCCATTGAGGAGAATACCGCCTATCGGCTCTCTTTCTATCTCAAGGGAAGCAATACCTACACGGTGGATGGCAAATCGCAGCGCTGCTCGGCTCGCTTCGCACTGATGCAGGGCGTTGAAAATGCCGACGCACCCTTTGTCGCTACCGATGGTACTTCAACCTACGTCAGCGACATCTCACGTTTCAACGAAGGTGACTATGAGCACTACACCGGTTTCTTCTATTATGGCACGAAGGCAGCCGAGCAAGCCTATTACGCTTCTCAGCATCCCGATGCAGCTCCGTTGGAGGAGAAGTATTTCGCCACGCTCAATGTCTACAATCCCGGCGACTTCTACATTGACGACGTACAACTTGTCAAGACAAATATTGCTGGTGCCACGTTCAAGAACGACTATTGCCGCATTGATTTCGGCTTTGATACCAACATCAAGAGCTTGGTAGAGAAATATGGAGAGGGCGGAACGCTCCTTCTTCCCAACGACTGTGTCACCCTGACACAGAATGGTGAGCCGCAGGATGTTCTCTCTGTCGAGCTTCGCAGCGACGGCTACATGTATATCTTCCTGGCGAGCAGCACTATGGAAGACGGTGACAAGGTGACCATCGCCTTCAAGAATCCTTCTGGCGACTATCAGTTGAAGTATCAGGGTGCCAAGGTGCCTAATTATGAGCTTGTGCCCGACTTCACCGAGGAGGCTGCCTGGTATGATGGCGGTATGTCTGACGACATCTTCTCTTGGCAATATGTCACACCAAGCGTGAAGCAGGCTGATCCCGAGGACGGATCTTTCGACCTTCCGCTCGACACCAAGCATTTTACCGTTGTGTTCAACAAAGACGTTGAGGCTTCGGCTCTTGAGGCAACGCTGGGCTCACAGAAGCTCACCGTTGAGCCTTCTGAGGGCTATGCATCCTCTTTCACGCTCACTCCGACAGCCGCTCTGACCGCAGGTGAGTACACTCTCACGCTCAATAAGGTCTATCCTCGTGTGCGCCTGAGCGATGATGTCTTTGGCACTTACAAGTTTGATTTGACCTTTGGCTCTTCAGCTGCCGATCCTAATGACACTGCCTATGTCGTGATGAAGGACAGCATCAGCGAAACTGTTACCAACAGTCAGCAGGGTGAGGGCTTCATTCCTTATGGATGGAATATCTATTCGGCCAACAATAAGCTCGAGCAGGGCAGCAAGGCTGGCAGCGGTCCGCGTCCGTTCAAGTTTGCCGACGGTGGAGACTTTGTTGGCGGTCTCTACATCCGCACCACCGATCCAGACAATGGTTGGGCAGAATACGGATCAACCGAGGGCTACGAGCTTCCTCTTGAGTCTGGTAAGAAATATCAGATCAGCTACAATGTCGCTGCTTGGAAGAATGCTCCTTATGTGAAATTTGAACTGATTGATGCCAATGGCACGAGCGTTGTAACACGTATCGACGCTGCCAAGCCAAATCTCAATGGCAGCAAGAATGCCATCGTAGGTTCTACTGCTGTCTCCTTCACTTATCGTCCGACCGACAGCGGCAACTACATCATGAAGTGGAGTCCTGTGGCCAATGCCGACGGTGGTGGCGGTGCATGGCTTGAGGTGATTCTCGGCAATGTGAAAGTAACCTACATCCCCAATCAGAGTGGTATCGTAGAGAAAAAGCTTCTGGCAACGGCTTTGGATAATGCCAAGACTGTTTTGGCCAACAACTCCGCAGTACGTTACGCTGGTCCTGACCAGACGGCTCTTCAGACTGCCATCGCCAAGTATGACGGACAGTCGTCGACTGCGCCTTCTTGGTATCGCAACGCCGCTGCCGAGCTCGATGCAGCTGCAAAGGCTATGCAGGAACATCGCACATTGTGCGATACCTACGACCCGCTCGTGAGCAAGGCTCAGGGTGTGCTCGACGGTGTGGAAGATAAGTATAAGGCTTACAAGCAATACGACGGCCACGTGGCTTACGACGAACTGCTTGCCACCATCAATACCTATTCTGGCCAGGTGCTCACCGACAACGACTCACTCAAGACTGCCATCAATACCCTCAATGAGAGCATGCGTTACATGGCTACTGCCAAGCGTGTCGTCGATGCTCTGACACAGTCTATCCAGAGTGGCTACAACACCTTGAAGATGCTCACCACTCCAAGTGCTGCCCTTACCGCTTCGGTCAACAGCGTGCTCACTGATGACGCTACAGTAAAGCAAGCCGTGCGCGATGAGCTTACTACGGCTCTCTACCGTGCACTGTCTGATCCTGCCAACACGGTGTTCAGTGAGAAACTTGACACCACTACGCTTGAGACTTATGTCGACTCTCTCGATATGTCGGTATTCCTTGAGAACCCGGAGTTCTATTTCCTCTGCAATCCTGATGGTTCCAACTCTTCTGAGGCAACGGTCAATCTTGACAATGTCGCACAGACGCTTCCCGGTTGGACGATGACTGCCGGTACAGGTTGGAGTGAGGCTATCAGCTATCACTATCCATGGGCATGGTTCGCAGACAAGGATACCTGGAAATATACAACTGTCAACAAGTCCAATCCTGCCGCCAATGGCTCAGTTGCCGACTGGGGTCGTGAGATGACGCTTACTCAGCATGTGACAGGTCTGCCTGCCGGCACCTATGAGCTTGTCCTTGGTGTGGGCGACCGTAATAGCGATAACGAAAGCGCGCCCAAGTGCTTCGTGAAGTACACCACTGCTGCCGGTACTGACAGCGTTGCCGTGAAGATTATACCGGGTAGCAATGATGCTGTAGACGGTGATGCTGCTACTATTATCAAGAACCTGGTCATCACTGACGGCAACCTCGATCTTGCTGTCATCAATCAGCAGGAAGGTCGTCCGTTGGTCAACTACGTACGCCTCTACATGAAGGGAGCCGCTGATGAGTTTAACTATACCACCGGTATCAAGACTGTTGACAACAGTGATGCCAATGTAGTGAAGACCGCATTCTATGGCGTTGATGGCCGACAGCTTAATTCACCCACAAAGGGCGTGGTTATCGTCAAGCAGACTTTGAGCAACGGTAAGACACGTACCTCGAAGGTTGTTGTAAGATAACGTATGAGTATAATTAGTATGATCGTGGATAGATTGCCCATCCTCAATCTATAGTCCATTAAGAGACTGTATTGTGGAAGTCCGGAAGTCCGGAAGTTCAGTCATACGCTTCAGTATCTGGTATTCAGTTATTTGAAGTGATGACCGACCTTCCTGACTTACGGACTTCTTTTTTTACTTTATGCGTACTCGCTAGCACGGACGTAACCTCGTTGAACAGTTACACACTTATTGACTCAAATTTCGGAAGTGAAGTCATTCCTTGCAGGGGCGGCCCTTGTGGCCGTCCGCAACCTTTCCTTGGAAAAGTTATTTTTTGGTTGCGGAAATATACTTCCGAAACTTGAGTTATTGATTATTGTTAATTTTTGGGAAATTAGTTGACAAAATGCGGTTGCGGGAAAACTCCCGTTTTGAGTGAGAAATTGGTCAAAATCGTCAAGATGTTCTTTATAAACCGATAAAGCGTCGGCTTCTCGATGTAATGTTGTCGGCCTTTCGTCGAAATGCTGGTGCTTATTCGTCGACAAGCCGACGCTTCTTCGTCGATAAGCCGGTGCCTTTTCGCCGAAAAGCCGACCCATTTTCGGCAATATCGGGGATCAAAAGCATTGACTTGTAGGATGTGCTTTGTATAATTGATTGATAATTAATAAGTTACTGAAGTTGCTTATTTCTGCCTGATTTCGTGTCAATATCGGCTTCGTTGACAACAACGGCCGCCACAATGTTAAATAATGATGAAAAATATTTGCAGTTTTCTCTGAAATCAGTAGAATTCCTATTTGCTTTGTCATGCTTTCAAAAAGCTGCGCTTAATGTTTATGGGCAAGGCAGTTGACTGCCGGTGAATAAAAAAATAAAATTACTTGGTAGTTTGTATAAATCTAATTAATTTTGCTTCTGACATAGTTCTTCATGAGGCCCAACGGCTGAATGATGAGGTGGACCAATTGTCAACTCCGAAGCTAAAAATGATATTATATTCGAATGAAACAAATACTTAATAATTGTGTTGTCCGCAGTTTTGCCTTGCTCTGTTTGCTGTCGTTTACATTGTTGCTTGGTGCAGACGAGGGTCGTATTTTCAATGCCCGGCTGATATCCAATACGAAGGTCAACTGCATTGTCCAGGACAAAAAAGGCTTTATTTGGTTGGGCACCAACTATGGGGTGAACCGCTACGACGGTTACAACTTCGTGACCTACCGTTACAATAAGCAAGACACGACCAGTATTGTTGACAACGAAATCACTACTTTCCTCAACGACAAAGAAGGACGTCTGTGGGTTGGATCGGCCCATGGGCTGATGCGTTACGAGGCGGCGACCAACTCATTTAAGCGATTCTCTTTCCCCCTAAGCCTGCGTTCGCGTGTCAAGGGCATCATAGAGGATGCGCATGGCAACATCTTCGTCGGCACGTCGGGTTTTGGGCTGTTTCTTATCAGACGTGGCAGTGACCACCTTGAATCGTTCATCGGAAATGAGGTGAAGCCCAAGAGCATTTTCTTTGACCTCATCTTTCTGGATGAACAGGGCGCCATCTGGCAAGGCGATCAGTCGGAACGCATTGTCCGTTGGGTGATGAAGGGGCACCGGAAGTTGAGCCGACAAGAAATAGTCTCTCCTGTGGGCGTTCCCGTGGCTTTCTTCTCTGAGGGACGCGGACGCATCGTCGTGGTGTGCACGAAAGGCTTGTTCCGCTACGACCTCAACAGAAACCTTATCCTGCAACCTTTCAAGTCTGACGCGATACTGCCCGCCGGCATTGACATCATCAGCGCCACGCGCGACCGGAAGGGTAACATCTTGCTTGGAACGTCGGGTAACGGTGTATTCAAATCACAGAGAACGATACCGGGCTTCGTGCAGTTGTCGTCACCGGGCAACAAGAATGTCAACCTCTATCATTCCTCAGTCGGCACTATCCTTACCGATCGTAATGACAATATCTGGCTGGGATGCTATGCCAAGGGCCTCTTTGAGATTGATTCGGAGAACCGGCCTTTCCAGTCGTGGAGCCTGTCGGAGCAGGGCTACATCAGTGGCAATGCCATAGAGAGCATTGCTGACGACAGTGACGGCATCGTGTGGGGACTGGCCGGCGATGACGGCCTCTACGGCTTTGACCGTAAGGGCAATGTGGTCAAGCATCTCGAGACACCGAAGTCGCCCGATTGTATCATGCGTGACCTGCAAGGTCGTATGTGGCTGGCCACACGCTCTATGCTGTATGGTTTCAACCCGGAAAGTAAATCGTTTACATCTAAGGTGGGATATGAGAGTAATGGCATTCATGCCATGGCCAGTGACGCGCGGGGCCGTCTCTTTATTTCCATCTACAGCAAGGGCCTCCTCGTCTACGACCCCGAGACGGAGACGACGCGCCACTTCACCAACAACATGGTGACTGCCAAAAACGGACATATATGCAACGACTGGGTGCATTCGCTCATGTGTGACCGTAAGGGCATTCTGTGGATAGGAACTGCCAACGGACTCTGCTGTCTCAACACTGCCAACGACCATTTCGATGCCTTGGGATGGCACAAGATACTTGCTGACCAGATGATTGAGAGCATCTGCGAGGAACCCAATGGCGACATCGTCATCGGTACCGACAATGGACTTTATATCTATCAGCGGCAGAAACGCCGCACTATTGCCTTCCCGGGAGGCGAGGCTCTGAGCTCCATACCCATCAGGGCCATTGTGCGTGACAACAATAACGACCTGTGGATAAGCACGCTCAATGGCATCTGGCAGTATGTGCGAGGCAAGCACCGGTTTGTGGCCCACATACAGGGAAACGGCTTCACCTACCATGAATACACGCACTGCCAACTGCATCAAAGGGCCTCTGACTTGATCGCTTTCGGCGTCGCTGACGGCATCGTTGCCTTCTATCCCAATCAGGTGAACAACTTGAAGACAAGGACGGGCAACGTTTATCTGACCAACCTCATCGTCAATGGTACCATGAAGCCCTGCTTGAACAACAGCTTCAGCCTGCCTTATTCGGAGAACTCGTTTGTCATGGAGTTTTCAATGCTCAACTACCGCAATGTTGACAACATTGTCTACGAATATCGCATTAATGGCGGCAGATGGCAGCGTACGCGCGAGGGGGAGAATGCCATCACCTTCACCAATCTGCAGCCCGACAAGTATGTCATCGAGGTGCGTGCCGTTTATGGTGGTACAGCCTATTCCAAACCGGCCGTCTTCACCATCAGCATCAGTCATCCATGGTATTCGTCGACATTGGCCAGACTCGTCTATGCCCTGGCCTTTATCGCTTTGGTGTACCTCATCATACGTATTATCATCAAGAGGCAGAAAGATGAGCTCGACGAGCAGAAGATGCGCTTCCTCATCAATGCCACACACGACATACGATCGCCGCTGACACTCATCATGGGCCCGCTGGAGAAGTTGCGACGGCACGTCACCGATGCCGACGACTACAAAGACCTTGACACTATCAGCCGGAATGCCAACCGACTGATGCTGCTCGTCAATGAAATACTCGACGTGAGACGCCTTGATAAGAATCAAATGGTCATCAAGTGCCAGGAAACGGCCATGCTGGAGTATTTGCAAAACATCTGCTCACTGTTCCAGTTCAATGCCACCTCACGACACATCAATCTCCATATCCAGTGTGACCAGCCTGACACAAAGGCATGGATTGACCGTATCAACTTCGACAAGGTGGTGACCAATCTGTTGAGCAATGCCTTCAAGTACAGCGCCGACGGAGGTGAGATAGTGCTCCACCTCAGCCATGACGAGACTACAATGACGCTGCAGGTTGTCGACACTGGCAGTGGACTGGGCAATCAGGACCCCGCTCATCTCTTCAGCCGCTTTTATCAGGGTGACAACGCATGGCACAACCACCACTCCGGCACCGGCATAGGGCTCAATCTGTGCAAGTCTATCGTTGAGATGCATGGAGGTACCATCAGCGCCCGCAACCGCAACGACGGGCAGCAGGGATCGGTGTTTGAGGTGAAGCTGCCTTTGGGACGGGCTCATCTTAAAGATGAGCAGGTGGCGACAGTAATGCCCGTCAAGACGGCTGCTACAAAGAGTATGCACAACAAAGGCGAGCATGTGCTGGTCGTTGATGATGACCCGGAGATAGGCCGCTACATCGCCAGCGAACTGGGCTCGTGGTACTATATTGATACTGCACCCAATGGTGATGTGGCGCTTGGCATGATCATGCAGGGCGACTACGACCTGGTGATCAGCGACGTGGTGATGCCGGTCATGGACGGCACCGAACTGCTGAAGCGCATCAAAAGCAATCCTAATATCTTCGACACACCTGTCATCATGCTCACGTCGAAGAATGAGATCGAAGACCGATTGCAGGGGTATAAACTCGGAGCCGATGCCTATCTGCCTAAGCCTTTCAACATGGAAGAGCTGCACATCCTTATCGACAACCAGATAGATGCCGTCAGGAGAATCAAGGGTAAGTACAGTGGTGCAGTGGATCAGCAGGATAACGTGAAGAACATTGAGGTGGAGTCCAACAACGACGCGCTCATGGACCGCATCATGAAGAGCATCAACAATCATCTCGAAGACCCAGACTTCAGTGTCGAACAACTATGTGAGGAAGTGGGTATCAGCAGAGCGCACCTGCACCGCAAGATGAAGGAGATGACCGGCATCGCCACCAGAGAGTTTATCAGGAACCTTCGCCTGGAGCAGGCTGCCAGAATCATCTCCAAGGGTGGTGTCAATATCAATCAGGTGGCTTACTCTGTGGGCTTCAACAATTCGAGCCATTTCACTACCGTCTTCAAGAAGTATTATGGCATGACTCCGACGCAGTACGGCGAGAAGCATAGTGAGGGGATAAAGTAAGTGAGCCTTCTTCCCCCTTGCTATGATACGTGCACTACACTATCACCCAAAGACAGGAAGATGTCAGCGTGTTGATTCCGATACCAACAAAAAAGAGGGTGTATCAAAATTGGAGAAGTCTGGGAGTTCAGAAGTCCAGGAGTTCTGTCATTACTATAATGATACCTTATTATCAGATACTTATGCATTTGACTGAACTTCAGAACTTCCGGATTTCTGGACTTCTCCTATTTTGATATATCTCCTCTGATAGTGAGCCGTTGGTGAGCTCTACGCGTTACATCTTAATCACGTTGACCGAGTAAGGCTTCACGGTCAGCTTGAAGTTGCTGCCCGTCTTCACCTTGCTGCTTTGCGGCACGATGTGGGTTGGTTCGTTGATGCTGTTGGTCTCGTCGGGCTTGTTGGCGTGGAGCACGGTGAGCAATCCCTTCTTGGCCGGTTTGCCGCCAATGGTGTGAATGGTAATGGTTTGTGGCGTAGTGCCGCCGTTGACAATCTTGAGATAGGTCTGTCCGTCGGTTGTCGATGTGGTGGCTGAGAAGTAGAGCTGAGGCAGGCTGCTGCCCTGGTAGTCCATCTGAGGGATGTCTTTTGCTTCCACAGGTACAATCTTATTGCCCACATTGGAGGCAAACATGCATTGTGCATAGTATGAAGGCGAACCGTAGGCCTTGAGAGCATCGTAGCCGATGAGGTCGCTTTCCCATTGCATCCCACCGGGGTTGACATTGACAAAGAGCGGTGCATAGCAATGGCCTATGAGCAGGTCGGCGTTGCGCTCCATGCCCGTCATCCAGGCTGCATCACCCAGGGCCGCATTCATGTTGGTTGTAGGTTTGCCCTCACGCGAGGCCCATTCGCCACAGAAGATCTTGGGGCCCTTGCGGTCGTAGCCGTCATAGAGATTGACAGCCTGGTACATGCCTTTGGTGTTGCGATAGTAGTGTTCGTCGATGACGTCGAACTTCAGTCCGGTGACACCTGTCTCGCGTGCCCATTGCTCTATCTGTTTCTGCCCGGCAGTCGCTATGAGTTGCAACTGAGGGTAACGGGCCTTGATGGCCTCGTAGAATGCCTTGTACCTTCCGGCATAAGACTCGCTTTCGTCGAAGAAGTCCTCATTGCCAATCTCAACATAGTGCAGAGGATAAGGCTCGGGATGACCGTCGCGCACGCGCTGGGCGCCCCACTTGGTATCGGCTGAGCCAATGCAATATTCTATCTCGTCCAAGGCATCCTGTATGAAGGGACCGCAGTAGTCAGCGGGGAGGTAGTCGCCTTTGAGTACATAGCCGGCAAACACGGCCAGGATGGGCTCGGCACCACAGTCCTCGGCCCAGGTGAGAAACTCCGGCAAGCCCAGTCCGTCGGTCGACCAGTAACCCCATGGACTCCAGTGGCCGGGACGCTCGTCGGGCGAGCCTACGGTGCGCTTCCAGTCGAAGCGGTTGTGGAAGTCGTTGCCTTCCACATAGTTGCCACCAGGGAATCGCAGGAACTTCGGGCTCATCTTGGTCATCATCCTCATGAGGTCCGGGCGCAGTCCGTTGGGACGGTCGTTGAAAGTACGCGGGAAGAGCACCACTTTGGAAAAGTCGTAGTAGCCGCCAACTGGTGCTGTCAGCACAAAGCGCACGTCCTTGGTGGGCGATACCGTTGTCTTGCCAGTGGCCGGGATGTCCATCTCGAAGCTGACCTTTTGCCATTGGGCCGAAAGTCCGCTGACTTGGGTAGAGGCGTAGGTGGTCTTGCCATCGGTACTTTGCAGGCTTACGGTCAACGTGCCGCCTTGTGTGGCGCGTGCAATGAGATACCCCTTGTAATGTTCACCCGGACGTACGGCAATGCCCCAATATCCGTCGTTGGCCAGTGATGAGCCGGCCTGAGCCTTCCAGTTGAGACAGGCGGGCAGCGCACGGCTGTAGCCTCCCTTTTGCGTCAGTGTGAGCACAGAACGCGTGGTGTCAGTGGCTGTCCAATACTTGGCACCTCCGCTTTTCCAGGGTGTCCAGGGATTGGGCCGACGGCCGTGCTTGTCCTCGCGGAACGTGGCGTTGCGAAGCAGTTGACCGTAGAGACCGCCCTCATAAGAGTAGTTGATTTCTTCGGTCATCATGCCGTAGAGAGTGGGGCTGACATCCTTCTGCGCCTGGTCAATGTGTAGGGTGAGTTGCTGAGCTGAGGCAATCACCGAAGAGGTCAGCGCCAAGGAGGTAAGGATAGTTCTTGTATAGTTCATAATGTATTAATAAGTAAGGAACATAATAATCTATTTAAGGCTGATATTGGTAGAGAGATTCCGCTCCAAAGAGATACTGAGAGTGGTAGCCTCCGCCGTCAACGACGATTTTCTCAAGCACGATGCCTGGGTCAACGGGCGTGAAGACCAATGAGTGGTCATGGCCTTCCATTGACTTCATGGGCAGGCGCACGGTGGTTTCCGCTACGCGGCGTGCCACGGTGGGGTAGTAGATGTCGTAGATGTTGGCCGGTTTCTCGTTGAGATTACGGTTGAAGTTGATGAGGCCTGACTCTGTACCATCGAGACTGACCTGATAGCGCAGACCGCCTCGGTTGATGAAGTCGAGGGTTGATTTCACGATGATGTGTACCGTTACGCTGTCAGCGTCGTTGAGTCCGCGGAAGCGGTATTCCACCTTTGCCCCTTTGACTGAGGCTGTGGTGGGTCGCAACGTCAGCGCTCCCAAGGTGCGGCCCATGCCGTCTATAGTTATCCATCGGGCCTGCTGGCTGTCAGTCTTGCTGTAGCAGTGAGGCGCCTCGATGACCACCTGGTTGTTGGTGGCCGTGAACACCTTTTTGTCGGGCCCGTCGGCCACGGTCTTTAAGGCAGGCAGCTTGTCATGGCGGAAGTTGTCGTTCCATGAGGTGTAGCCGATATGCTTTTGGGTCATCATCCCGTTCCATTTGCCATGGGCCAGCTGGTGGTTGTAGCTGTCGCAGAGCAGTGAGTCGCGGCGGAAGTCTGCGCGGCATCGTGCTGCCCATCGGTTGGCTTCCGGACACTGCTTGTCGGCAAGGGCGAGGTTCATGGCTTGTGCATAATACATGTCGTAGAGGTTGGCCATAGCCTGCACGGGGAAGAGAATGAGCTCTTGGTAGGCGTCGCGAGCCGCTTCGGGCAACGTGGTGTATTGTCGTAGGGCGTCACGCTCCAGCGCTGCGTAGTCGTTGACCACTTGTTGCCATTCACCTGAACTGAGATTGTAGGTCTGGGCGTCGAGCATCTCAGGCGTGCAGCGTCCGGCATACTTGCCTTGAAGATTGAGGATGCGTGCTGCCTCATCGGCCTGCTTCTCGCCGAAGGCAGAGGCGCAGAAGCGACGGGTGTGCTCTGTCAGCGTAGCTTCCGTAAACGCTTTTGGGTCGCGTGCCATGTCGAGGAACAGTTGGATGGGGTATTCCATGGGCTTGAGATCGCCCACATTCAGCACCCACAAGCGGTCGATGCCGTTCTCAGCGGCCAAGGTGAGCTGTTCCCACATGTTCTGTGTGGGTGTTACGTTCAGCCATTTGCTGTTGCGGGGCGCTCCTACATAGTCGACGTGGTAATAAAGTCCCCATCCGCCTTTACGCTGGCGCTCTTGTGGGGTAGGCACGCGGCGCACGTCGCCCCAGTTGTCGTCGCAGAGCAACAAGGTGATGTCGTCGGGCACGCGCATTCCTTCATCGTAGTAGTCCATCACCTCTTTATAAAGTGCCCACAGCTGTGGCACATCACTTGCTTTGCAGCCACGCTCCTTGGCGATGATCTTGCGCTGGTTGCGGATAATCTTCTCCATGAGTTTGACATTGGTGTTGTCGCTCATGGCCATGTCGCCATCACCGCGCATACCTACGGTCACCACGTCCTCTGTGTTGCGGTTGCGCCTCACGCCTCCGGCCCAGAAGGCATCGAGTGCCGCCTGGTTGGTGGTGTAGTCCCACTTGCCGCCTGCCGATATGCGCGACTTGCTGTCTTGGGCTTCCACGTTGGGATTGTCGGAGTGGCCATGCCATTCTTTCTGTGAGCGGCACATTGGCTCGTGGTGTGACGTGCCGACGATGATACCCATGTCGTCGGCCGTGCGGCTGTTAGCCGGATCGTCAGCATAGAAGGCCCAGCCCCACATGGCCGGCCAGATGAAGTTGGCCTTGAGGCGCAGCAACAGCTCAAATACCTTGGCATAGAACTGATGCCCGCCATAATTGGTGCCCCAGGTGTTTTTCACCCATGAAGTCAGACAGGGCGCTTCGTCGTTGAGGAAGATGCCGCGGTACTTGACACGTGGTGAGGGTTGTAGCTGGCGTCCGTGGTCATAGACAATCTCGTCGCGATGTGCTACGGGTACGTCAGCCCACCAGTACCATGGTGAGACCCCCATCTCCTGGCTCAACTCGTAGATGCCGTAGATGGTGCCGCGCTTGTCGGCGCCGATGACGACAAGGTTGCCATCGACCACGTCGATGAGATAGCTTTCCCACTGGTTCCGCAGCTGACTTACATCCGTGCCGTGCTGCTTGACCATGCGGTCGATGAGCGGGCTGTGGCCTAGTGTGCCTGCGACGATACAGCCATGGACAGGCGTGGCCTGACGGTTGGTTGTGACTGTCAGTGGCGCTGTCTTTCCGCATACGCGGCCTATGTCGGCACTGAGGTTGCGGGCTGCAAGGCGCACACCTGTGAAGTCGGCTGTATCGACAAGTATGGTGGCTGGCGACTGACCTTGTTCAGCTATGACGAAGTCGGTGGCCCGGACTGAGCTGTGTGTGAGCAAGATCAAAGCTAAGACAGCCAGTAAGTGATGAAGAGTGGCGTGCATTGTTTTTTATCTGCGTATTATTTTTTTCCCGTTGACAATAAGTAGTCCCTTGGCATTGGCGTTGACCCTCTGGCCGTAGAGGTTGTATGCCTTGGCGGCAGCATCAGTATGGTTTTTGATCATTCGAATGCCTGTGGAAGTATCGGTGGAGAGCGCTATGTTGCCAATCATTGTCTCAAGCCAATAGCCGGTGTTGCCGTCCTCGTCAACCACGGGTGAGAAGCGGAAGAGGTAGTTGCCGTTTGTTGGTACGGTGAAGTTCAATGATACATGGGTGGCGCCGGTGAAGACATTGGCTGTCGAGCCGCCAATGTTGGGCTCGCAGGCAATAATTGTGCTCTTCACTACCTGAAGGTTGCTGTCAAGAACCTCCACCTTGAGCCATGGATTGTTTTTCCATGCGGCCGCGTCCAGGCTGAGGTTGTATTTGGCCTTGGTTTTGAGAGGCACCTCATGGCCTGGCAGTGAACCGTAGAGGCCGTAGCCTATGGGTGAGCTCGGTGTGCGAATGTAGAGTCCGTAGGTAAAGCTGCTGCCTTCGGGGAAGGCGAAGATGCGTGGACCGCTGGAGGCACGGCCGGGCATCACGGTGTCGTCACCGTTGGCCATGACCCATCCTTGTGGCACCATGCCGGCTCCTTCAATGGAGAAGCTGTCGCGCAGAATGACGTTGGCATAGCCGGGATTGTCGGGATTGTTGTAGATGGAGTCGCTGTAGGCCGGATCGTCGCTGACAACGGTGTCGGAGGGTGAGTAGGTGACCTGGTCGATATAGAGCTTCAGACCATCGATGTTGTTCAACTTGATGGTGTTGTTGCCTTTGTTGAGTTTAAAACCGAGCTTTACCTCTTTCCATTCGTTGACATTGGTGAGCTGGCAGCCTGCCAGCTTGGTGACATCGTTGGCCTTGACTTGCAGGTTGCCCTCCTTGTGAGTGTTCATGTAGCGAATGGTCAGTTGATAGTTGCCTTCCTTATGAGCCTGGAAGACATGTCGCAGGGAACCTCTCTTGTTGCTGCCCATGACGACAAAGCCACAGCCGTGGTGCCCGCGCTCGCTCTGATAGGTATAGTAAGGATCGCGCGGACAGTCTTGTATCGACCGATAGTCCATGTCTTCGGCCTCAATGGTGACGGGTCCGGTGTAGGGCAGTGGCTGCATGGGTGTGTCAAGATGGGTGGCGGGCAGATAGTCGGTGGCTCGCCCGGTAGCCGTACCGGCACAGTGCAATGTAAGGTTGACCGATCCGCAATGCTTGACTGAGATGGTATATGTACCTGTGGTGTCGTTCCATTGCTCATCGGTAATGATGGCACGGGGCGCGTTAGCTTTGGCCACATGGTCCACGTTGGCCGTGCCCACGCTCATGGAGTAAGTAGGCTTCTGATTGGCTCCAGTCACGGTGATGCGGTCGGTGACAAGTTGTGTGGTGTCGGTGCGGTAGTTGTTCAAGTAGAAATCAATATGGTCGGCATATTCACGGATGGCCCCTGTGGAAAGCTTGCCCCAGGTGAGCTGCAGCTCTTGGCATGTGTTGTACGCCAACGGGATGGTGGCCGAGGCAGTGGTCTTGACGTTGAAGTAGGAATACGGGGTGTAGGTGATGAGCTGGTTGCGGAAGCGGTTGACGTATAGGTCGCCGGTGCTCACTTCCGGATATTGGGTTGTGAAGTCCTGTACCTTGCTGCTGATGGTAGACCATCTGGCTGACTTCTTCACCTGCACGGGAATCGCCTTGGCAAGGTCGTCGTAGAGCAACGGCACGATTGGCAATGCTCCATAGCGGCCCGTTTTCTTAAACCATGTCATGTTGTTCATGAAGTCTCCGTCTCCCGTCTGATAGGTCGTGGCTTTCTTGTTGAAGGGGTCGTCCTGCTTGTACAGACCATCGTAGATATTCTTCCAACCAGCATATTTGTCTTCGTCGGAACCGTAGTTGATGTTGTTGATGACCACCACCTTGGTCTTGCCGAGCACCTCCTTGCGTGTAGGGATATAGAGCGTGCCGTCGATGATCTTGCGGAACATGTCGATCCAAACGTTTTTGAATCCCGGAAACATTGTCCACTGGTGGGCCATGTATCCGTCGGTGGTACGGGTGTCTTTCTCTGCGTTAAAGCATTCGGTGGGGATGGTCTCAGGTCCGTCCCAAACGGCACCACCATTGACGCAGGTTTGTTCCATCACGGTGGATACACCCGCGCAAAGCGGGTATTGCAGATTGTTGTTGTCGGAACCTGCCATGATGTTCTTGTCAAATTCCCATCCGCAGCGGTCGTAGCGCACGCCGTAGTTATTGGCCAGACCGGCTATGAAAGGTCCCCAGGTGGTACTCTCCGAATTGTAATAGCAACCCGACTGTGTGTACTTATAGAGCCAGAGTATGGCATCCGGGTGTTTTTTGCAGGCTGCCATCAGGTTGGCATTGCGCTTGAGCATGCCCAGCGGGCTCAGGCCATAAGACCACATATTGCCGCAAAAGCTCACCGTGAGGAAGCCGCCATACTTGTGCGACATGTTGACGAGGTTGGCAAAGAGGGTCAGACGAGATGCTTGTGAGCTTGAGCTTTTGTCGTTGGGCTCGTCGAACCCCCAGAACTGTTCGGCATAGTTCCAGCCGAGGAAATTAGGATAGTCTTTGAAGAACGACTCGAATGTGGCGAGGTCGTTATCCTGAATGTGGGTATGTCCGCCGCTTGCAGGCTGGCAGGTGAACCACATGCCGTTTTGCTGGCACACTGTGGCCCAGGAACGCAGCGTGGAGACACCATCTTGTGGCTTCTTGTAGATGTTCAGCTTGGTGTCGT
Organism: uncultured Prevotella sp.; assembly: GCA_900319905.1. Lineage (GTDB taxonomy): Bacteria > Bacteroidota > Bacteroidia > Bacteroidales > Bacteroidaceae > Prevotella. The sequence goes on from ONQB01000001.1 coordinate 130,455, forward strand.
ACTGGCAGGAGAGCGACAGGTTCATGCATACATATGGCCGGATGTCGGCTGGTACCATATCGATAATTCGCTGTGGATTGGCCAGGTTCCAAACGTCGATGTGGATCATCCAAAGCGGATGGCGCGAGTCTATGGGACGCCGCGTCTGTGCCTGCATAGCCACAGGAAGGACGAGCAGGCATAACATGACAAGGTGGCGGAAAATAGATTTCATGGGAATTGATATAATTGTTTCCTACGGTTTCGAAGCAGGCTCACCGTTTGGAGAACAGCTTCTGAGCCATGTGATAGAGGCATCGTCTCCAGGTGAGAAATTCGTGGGCGGTACCTGGCGAGACATAACTCTCGGCATTGATGCCTGCTGCTTTCAGGTCGCTGGCTGATTGGTTGACGGCCTCAGGATTCTCCTTGCTTCCGCATCCGATGAAGACATATTTCACTTGTGCCTTTGGCTGTATGTCTTGTGCGGCATAGGTGCCGCCGGAGAGCAAACCGTAGGCACTGAATATTTCCGGGTGGCGCAAGGTGATGAGCTTTGTCTCTACTCCACCCATCGACAAACCTGCCATGGCACGTCCATCTTTCTTGGCAATGGTGCGGAAATGCTGGTCAATATAAGGGATGAGCTCGTTGATTAGTACGGTCTCAAATTCCTTGGCTGTGAAAGAGCCGATGGTACCAAACTTAACGTCGTTGGTCATGCCATAGGTGGTGACGATAATGAAAGGCTGAGCCTTGCCTTCGGCAATGAGGTTGTCCATGATAAGGTTGGCCCGTCCTTGGTTGAACCATGCAGTTTCATTTTCGCCCCATCCATGCTGAAGGTAGAGCACCGGATAGCGCTGCTTGCCCTTACCGTAGCCGGCTGGCAGATATACTTGCGCAGGATGGAAACTCTTGGTGCTCTCACTCCAGAAATTGATAAGGCATACTTCTCCGTGGGGTACTTGCTTCAAGGCATAGAAATCTTCGTCGGGGGCGGGTATCTCTATGCCGCTTTCCCATCTGCAGGAACCGAAATAGTTGTTGGTGGCGGGGTCGTTGAAAGTACCACCGTCGATGGTGTAATGATAATAATGGAAGCCTGGGTCCATGGGGCCGTCAGTTTGCCCGAACCACACGCCGTCCTTGCCTTTGTGGAGCACGGTGCCGCCACGCCCGCCGAGGCCTAGGCTGACAATGACCGACTTGGCCTGGGGTGCCACGATTCGGAAGCGTGCAAATCCCTGAGAGTTGACCATGGGATAAGTCTGCCCCGGCTGGTTCATAGACGATGGCTGGAAATCTTCTTTGACCTCCACCTTGTCAGCGTCGGCGTTGAAGTTCTTGACGAGAAAGTAGGCATGCTTGGGCTTATAGTCGGCGTCGAAGAGCAGGGGATAGTTGTTTACGCCAACCCATGAATCGCGGTCGCCGAGATTCCAGAAGGTCACGCATTTCACCACGTCGCTATGACGTCGCAGCACTTTGAAGAGCTGGGTGTATTGGTCTTCGAACAGAGTCTTGACCCATGGCGTGATCTTGGCGCCGCCCATCTTGTGCTGAAGCTGCCCACCCATCTCCTCATTGGCACGGATGTCAAGTTCGGTGATGTGGATGGTCTTTACCAACTCGGAATACTTGTTGATGGCGGCTTCCACATCGCTCATGTCGGGGCCGTAGATGTTGTAGTGGCCCTGCATGCCAATGGCATTGATGGGCGCGCCTTCTGCTTGAAGCTTCTTTACCATGTTGTAGATGCGATCTCGCTTGGCAGGGTCGGCCGCATTATAGTCATTGTAGAACAGCAGTGCCTTTGGATCAGCCTCATGAGCCCAGATAAAGGCCATCTTGATAAATTCATCGCCGGCAATCTGAAACATCGGCGTGTAGCGATAAGGACCGTTATAAGGCTTTTGACCTGGATAATGGGAGGTCTGAAAACCACCGTCGGAGATGGCTTCGTTGACTACATCCCATGCATAGACCACGTCTTTATAGCGGTTGACTACCGCAAATATGTGTTCTTTCATATTACGGTAGAATTCCTTCTTGGAGAGCAGATGGCCATTTTTGTCCTCATACATCCAGGCACCGATTTGGTTGTGCCACATCAGACAATGGCCGCGCAGCTTGATGCCGTTGCGCCGGCAGAAGTTAGCCACGCTGTCAGCAGCCGCCCAGTTCCATTTCCCTTTCTCAGGCTGAACGCTGACGGGCTTCATGGCGTTTTCTGCTGTAATACTATTGAATTCCTTCTTGATGAGAGCTACCTGGGCAGGGTCGGAAATGTTGCGCTGGTTTACAGCAACACCGATGCTGAAATAGTTGCGGTAAGCATCTTTGAGCCCATCGGCAGCGGTCTGAGCTGTTAGTGATACGGTTGCCAGCGACAGCATGGCGACGCTGAACAAGTTCTTTATAAATTGTTTCATATTGATTGTATATTGTTTGTCTTGAGTATGGTGTGTCCTTTCTTGCTGCAAATTTAGCGATTCTTTGGCAGATGAGGTTAGCTTGACGTTACGAATTAGTTATTATTTGTCTCATTATCCGGCTTATGGGTAAATTTAATTAATAGGCGGGGTAGGCTATTGTAGGCGGGGTAGGCGAGGTAGGCAAGAGTAGGCGGGGTAGGCAAGAGTAGGCGGGGTAGGCAAGAGTAGGCGGGGTAGGACACTTGTGCGTTAGCTTAAGGTGGACGCATGGTATCGATGGCTGAATAATTCTCATCTACTTAGGCAGGTTAAAAAATGTGATTTAGCTGAAAATAATTGGCAGTTTAGTTGTGTTTGTCAATAAGATAGGCTAATTTCGCTGATAAGCCGAAGTCTATGAGCCGCTAGATCTTGGTGCGACGATTGCGGTAGGTGATAGAGGCGTGGCAACCATTTGAATAGTTACTCTTAAATCTTTTACACTTATGGCATCTATTCCTTACGTATTCTGGCTGGTGCCCTTTGCGTCGGTAGTGGCACTGTTGATGGCCTGGCATTTCTTCCGTTCAATGATGAAAACCGACGAAGGCACTCCTCGCATGCGTGAGATAGCCTCGCATGTACGCAAGGGTGCCATGGCTTATCTGAGTCAACAATACAAGGTTGTACTCATTGTCTTCATCGTCCTGGCCTTGTTGTTTGCATTCATGGCCTACGGACTGCATGTGCAGAATCCGTGGGTACCGTTTGCCTTTCTCACCGGTGGCTTCTTCTCTGGCTTGAGCGGTTTCTTCGGAATGAAGACGGCTACTTACGCCAGTGGTCGTACTGCCAATGCTGCCCGTGAGGGGTTGGACCGCGGTCTGCGTGTGGCGTTCCGCTCGGGTGCGGTCATGGGCCTGGTTGTGGTGGGCCTCGGCTTGCTCGACATCGCCCTCTGGTTTATCATCCTCACAGTCTTCTATCAGGGCGAGCATGCCGCACTGATCACCGTCACCACCACGATGCTCACCTTCGGAATGGGTGCTTCCACGCAGGCTCTGTTCGCCCGTGTGGGTGGCGGTATCTACACCAAGGCGGCCGATGTCGGAGCAGACCTTGTGGGCAAGGTGGAAGCCAATATCCCCGAGGATGATCCACGTAATCCTGCTACCATCGCCGATAATGTAGGCGATAATGTGGGCGACGTGGCCGGCATGGGCGCCGACCTGTACGAGAGCTACTGCGGATCGATACTCTCCACGGCTGCATTGGGTGCCACGGCCTTTGCCCTTGACAGTGAGATGCAGCTCAAGGCGGTCATCGCCCCGATGATCATCGCCGCCGTGGGCATCTTTCTCTCGCTTTTCGGCATCTTCCTGGTGCGCACGCGTGACGGGGCTACCATGCGCGACCTGCTTCATGCCTTGGGACGCGGCACCAATACGGCTGCTGTGCTCATCGCCATCGCCTCCTTCGTCATCCTCTATCTGCTTGGACTTGACAACTGGTGGGGTGTGGGACTTTCGGTGCTGAGCGGTCTGGTGGCGGGAGTCATCATCGGACAAGCCACAGAATACTACACCTCGCAGAGCTATCGTCCCACACAGCAGATAGCAGAGGCCTCAAAGACCGGTGCGGCAACGGTAATAATAAAAGGTATAGGCACTGGAATGATCTCCACCTGCATCCCTGTGGTCACCATCTCGGTGGCCATCATTCTGAGCTATCTCTGCGCCAATGGCTTCGATATGAGCATGAGCGCGTCCAGCATCTCCCGAGGACTCTATGGCATCGGCATTGCAGCAGTGGGCATGCTCTCTACGCTGGGTATCACGCTGGCTACCGATGCCTACGGCCCGATAGCTGACAATGCAGGTGGCAATGCGGAGATGAGTGAATTGGGCGAAGAGGTGCGCAGACGTACCGATGAGCTCGATGCGCTGGGCAACACGACTGCCGCCACGGGTAAGGGCTTTGCCATTGGATCGGCTGCCTTGACGGCGCTGGCACTCCTGGCATCGTATGTGGAAGAGATAAAGATTGCTATGATGCGGGCCGTGAACGAAGGTGAGCAGTTTGTTGATGCCGCCGGCCACCTCTTCAATCCCGCCACAGCCGATGTGACGCAGTTTATGCAGTACTTTGAGGTGACGCTCATGAACCCCCGTGTGCTCGTTGGAGCCTTCTTGGGAGCTATGGCAGCCTTCCTGTTCTGTGGGCTGACAATGGGAGCCGTCGGACGTGCCGCTGAGACGATGGTGGAGGAGGTGCGCCGCCAGTTCCGCGAGATCAAAGGCATCCTGGAGGGTAAGGCTACTCCCGACTATGGCCGTTGCGTGGAGATCTCTACACGCAGTGCCCAGCACGAGATGATTCTGCCGAGTCTGCTGGCCATCCTCATCCCTATCATCGTGGGCATGGTGCTGGGAGTGGCTGGTGTCATGGGCTTGCTGGCCGGTGGACTGGCCGCAGGCTTCACACTGGCTGTCTTCATGGCCAATGCTGGTGGCGCATGGGACAATGCCAAGAAGATGGTGGAAGAGGGTCACTTCGGAGGTAAGGGCTCCGAGTGTCATAAGGCCACTGTCGTAGGCGATACTGTTGGCGACCCGTTTAAGGATACCTCAGGCCCGAGTCTGAATATCCTTATCAAACTCATGTCGATGGTGAGCATCGTCATGGCGGGTCTCACCGTGGCGTGCATGTAAGTAGTGTGTCCTTAGCGAGTGATGCTGCGCAGCACGTTGAGGAGAGACTTGGGAGAGCTCCATGAGAAATCGGGCATGGAGAGCGCTACCTTGTACCGTTCGCGCATCGCCTTTGGCACATGACGGTAGAGTTCGCGCTCGTGGCAGAGCACGAACTTGCCGTTCAAGTAGTAATAGTAGATATTGACAACAGGGTATTCGATGTCAGAGTCGGCTGGGTCAAGGGTCGCTGTCTCCACGTACTCTGTGTTGAGTTCCACGTTGGTCATCTGTCGGTTGTTGATGAGGTTCTGCCTGAAGGCGTGCTGGTCAATCTTGGTGACGCAGTAGAGTGCGTTCTTCCCCACGGTGTCAACGCGCCAGGCCAATGTGGTGTCTATGCGTTCGTAGTGGCGGTCGCCAAAGTCAACGCATTTGATGTTGTCCATCTGTGCCTCCATGATGTGGTTGCGTAGCACGCTGCGGTAGACGAGTGTGCTACGCTTGAGGAGAATGTTGGCCTGACCCACCGTCACCTTCTTGCCATCGGTCGTGGTGACAACAGCTGGACGGTAGTCTTTCCATTGTATGGTATACTTTGTCATACCTGGGGTTTGGCTCCATGCACAGAGTTGGAGGCAGGCCAGGAGCATGGTGAACAATAGCTTCCTCATAATCCACAAATTATTCGTTCATTATAATAAAACCCACCTATAGCAAAGCCGGCAATTCAAACAGCCGTGTGCCGTTGCTGCCTTTGATGAGAATGCACTTGCCCTGTGGCTTGTTGCGGGCGATGGCTTCTTTCACAGCCGCCACGTCCTTGAACTTATTGTAGTCGCAGTGCGTCTTCATGAACTCTTCTCCTACCAGCCATACGTCGGTCAGATGGTCGGCCTTCAGCGTGTCGACGATTTTCTGATGCTCCTCTGCGCTTACTTCACCCAGTTCACGCATGTCACCGAGAATGGCCATCTTAGGCTGAGGCAGGCTGATATGTACGAAGCTGTCGAGGGCGGCTGCCATGCTTGTTGGGTTGGCATTGTAGGCATCGACGATCAACACGTTGTCCTTGGTCTGCACCAGTTCCGAGCGGTTGTTGGTGGGCACGTAGTTTTCCAGTGCATGATTGATCTGTGCCGGTGTCAGGCCGAAGTACAGCCCCACGGAGACGGCGGCCAGCACATTGTCGAGGTTGTAGGCACCGATAAGATGGGTGCGTATCTGACTGATGTTGCCCGTAGCGTGCTCTTCCGATCCCCTCCACCATTCTATCTCAATGAATGGAGTGGCGGCAGTTACGCGTCCTTGTACCTCTGCTTGATCGTCGTGACCGTAGCTGATGATGCGGTCGAGGTTACGCTGCTGGCTCATGCTGACGAGATGCTCGTTGGAGGTATTGAGGAAGACGAGGCCGTTGTGTGCCTTGAGGAAGTCGTAGAGCTCGCCCTTGGTGTTCATCACTCCTTCGAAAGAACCGAATCCCTGCAGATGGGCACGGCCCACGTTGGTGATCAGTCCGCAAGTCGGTTCCACATATTCCACCAGTTTCTTGATGTCGCCGGGATGAGAAGCTCCCATCTCGACAACTGCAATCTCATGCTCCGGCGACAGGCGCAGCAGCGTCTTGGGCACGCCGACGTCGTTGTTGAAGTTGCCCTCCGTGTGCATCACGTTGTATTTCTCGGCAAGTACGGCGGAGACGAGTTCCTTAGTCGTCGTCTTGCCATTGGTGCCGGTGATACCAATGACGGGTATGTTGAACTGTCGGCGATGCTCGCGTGCGAGTTGCTTGAACGTCAGCAGACAGTCGTCCACCAGAATGATGCGGCTGTCGGCAGGGTCGGCATATTCCTGCTCGTCGACGATGGCGTAGCTGCATCCTTTTTCCAGTGCGCTCTTTGCAAATTTGTTGCCGTCGAACGAGGCACCTTTCAGTGCAATGAAGATGCTGCCCTTCGGACAGTCACGGCTGTCGGTGGTCACTTGAGGGTGTTGCTGATAGAGTTGATAAAGTTGGTTTATATCCATAGTATTTGTGATTTCTTAAGGCAAAGTTAGTCTATTTATTCCATCTCTCCAACCTTTTTCTTTAAAAAAGCAGCGCATTTAGTGCTGTCGTCCCGTTAAAAAACGGTAATAATGAACAAACCCTCACGAAGCTAAGAAATAATTGTTTAAATTTGTATCTCAGAACTGATACAGCAATGGATTATACACTAAATATTCATGGTAGGTTGGTGTCGCTGGCCACGCCTCAGGTTATGGGCATCCTCAACTGTACGCCCGACAGCTTCTTTGCAGGCAGTCGTAAGCAGACCGAGCGGGAGATTGCCGACCGTGCCAATGAGATTGCCAGTCAAGGGGGCACGATGATAGATGTGGGTGCGTTCTCTACGCGTCCCGGTGCGGAGGAAGTGACTGAAGCAGAGGAGATGGCACGCCTGCGCTTCGCCCTGCCCATTGTGCGTCGCGAACAGCCCGACATGCCGCTTTCTGTCGATACCTTTCGGCCCGATGTGGCCCGTATGGCAGTGGAGGAGTATGGAGCCGACATTATCAACGACGTGTCGGAAGGTGGCATCACGGGTATCGTTGACAAGCCCTTGGACGAACAGTATGAGGTGGAAGGTGACAGCCGTTTCAAAGACTATCCAGCCATCTTCCGCATGATGGGAAGGCTTAAGGTGCCTTACATTCTGATGTCTGTGCAAGCCGATATCCACACCATGCTCCTCAACTTCTCTCGTGAGGTGCAGCAGTTGCGCGACCTTCATGTCAACGACATCATCCTCGACCCTGGCTATGGCTTTGGCAAGAGTGTGGAGGAGAACTATCGCGTGCTGCGTCATCAGCGTGAGCTGGACGTGCTGGGTCTGCCCGTTCTGGCCGGATTGTCGCGTAAGCGGCTCATATGGAAGCCATTGGACATCACTATCGACGAGGCCCTCAATGGCACCACTATCGTCAATACCCTGGCGCTGTGCGGAGGAGCCAGCATCTTGAGGGTGCACGACGTGAAAGAGGCTGTGCAGGCCGTCACACTGTTCAATCTGTACCATAAACAGGATTGATGACCATGTTTTTTGATTTTGGCATAAAAGATATCATCGACATCTGTCTTGTCGCCCTGATGCTGTTCTACATCTACCGGCTGATGAAGGAAAGCCGGTCGCTCAATGTGTTTATCGGCATCATGGTGTTTGTGCTGGTGTGGCTTTTTGTGTCGCAGGTGCTGGAGATGCGTCTGCTGGGCAGCATCATGGATAAGTTGGTGTCGGTGGGTGTGATTGGTCTCATCGTGCTGTTTAAGGATGAGATACGTAAGTTCTTCTATGAACTTGGTGAGCGTCAGCGCGTCAGACGGTTGCTCGACCTCTTCTTCTATCGGAAAGACGGCAGAAAGCCGAAAGACAAGTCGGCCATCATGCCTATCGTATGGGCCTGCATGGATATGGCCAAAGGCAAGGTGGGTGCGCTCATCGTTATCGAACGTGCCACACCGCTCGACGACATCGTGCAGACGGGTGAGGTCATCGACGCCAATATCAACAAGTTGCTGATAGAGAATATCTTCTTCAAGAACTCTCCCCTTCACGACGGCGCTATGATTATCTCCAAGCGACGCATCAAGGCCGCCGGCTGCATCCTGCCCGTGAGCCATAACATGGATATCCCGAAAGAGCTGGGACTGCGTCACCGTGCGGCCCTTGGCATCTCGCAGGACTCTGATGCCATCGCTGTCATCGTGTCGGAAGAGACCGGACGCATCAGCGTGGCCATCAAGGGTAACTTCAAGCTGCGTCTGTCGGCCGAAGACCTGGAGAGTATCCTCGCCCGTGAGATGGGCGGACTGTAATATAATAGCTGATGCAGACCGCTGTGAAGCAAAATATTATGCCGACGGATGTAAATTCATTGCTGAAAGTTTTGAAATCTATGCCGTTTGGTGTAACTTTGCAAGTGCTAATGAAAAGTGGATTTTAATCGATTAAAACAATATTATAACTATGAGTTTATTAGACCAAATTGTGGCTCGTGCCAAGGCTGACAAGCAGACCATCGTGTTGCCTGAGGCTGAGGAGGAGCGCACACTGAAAGCTGCTGACCGTGTACTGGCCGACGACATTGCCAACATCATTCTTATTGGCAACCGTGATCATATCTTTGAGGAAGCCAAGGAGTGGGGACTCAACCACATTGGCAAGGCGCGCATCATCGACCCCCTGCACTTCGACAAGACCGAGGAATATGCTGCCTTGTTGGCCGAGCTGCGTAAGAAAAAGGGCATGACGATTGACCAGGCTCGCGAACTGGTTACCCACAACAACCTCTATCTGGGTTGCATGATTATCAAGTCGGGTGACGCTGACGGTCAGATCTCTGGTGCGCTGAGCACTACTGGTGACACGTTGCGTCCTGCCCTGCAGATCATCAAGTGCGCTTCCGGTATCACCTGCGTGAGTGGCGCTATGCTGCTCGTCACGAAGTCACAATACGGTGCCGACGGCGTCGTGGTGATGGGTGATGTCGCTGTTACTCCTAATCCTACAGCCGACCAGCTGGCCCAGATCGCTTACACCACCGCCCAGACTGCACGTGCCATCGCCGGCATCGCAGAGCCTCACGTGGCCATGCTGAGCTACAGCACCAAGGGCTCGGCCAAGGATGCCATCAACAAGGAGACCGGCAAGAGCGTGTATGTCATCGACAAGGTGGTCGACGCTGTGAAGATTGCCCGCGAGAAGTACCCGACACTGCTTGTTGACGGTGAGCTGCAGGCTGATGCAGCCCTCGTGCCTGCCGTCGGTAAGAAGAAGGCACCCAACAGCAACATCGCCGGACGTGCCAACGTGCTCGTCGTGCCCAACCTTGAGGTGGGTAATATCGGCTACAAGCTCGTGGAGCGTCTCGGTGGCGCAACTGCCATTGGCCCCATCCTGCAGGGCATCGCACGCCCTGTCAACGACCTTAGCCGTGGTTGCAGCGTAGACGATATTTACTACATGGTGGCCATCACCAGCTGCCAGGCGCAGGACGCTAAGAAGGCAGAATAAAAATAGAATGCCGTGCAGGGGTAAACGACTGCTGCACGGCATTTAGCTTTTGAAAAGATACTATTACAACGACGCATAAAACGCTAACAATAAGAAAATGAAGATTTTGGTTTTAAACTGTGGTAGCAGTTCCATCAAGTACAAGTTATATGACATGGCCGATGAGTCAGTGCTGGCTCAGGGCGGTGTGGAGCGTATCGGCCTTGACGAGGCTTTCATCAAGGTGAAGCTCGACAACGGCGAGAAAAAGAAGATTATGGCCGACCTGCCTACCCACAAAGAAGGTGTAGAGCTTGTGTTCAAGTGCCTGCTCGATCCCGACTTCGGTGCTATTAAGAGTCTTGATGAGATTGGTGCCGTAGGCCACCGTATCGTGCAGGGTGGCGACCTCTTTGAGAAGAGCTGCATCGTTACTCCTGAGGTGGAGAAGGGCATCGAGAGCCTTATCGACCTCGCTCCGGTACACAACAAAGGTCACCTTGCCGGCATCCGTGCCGTCGACGAGCTCATGCCTAACGTGCCGCAGGTGACGGTGTTTGACAATGCTTTCCATTCTACCATGCCACCCTATGCTTATCTCTACGGCATTCCTTACGAGTGGTACACCAAGTATCACGTGCGCCGCTACGGCTTCCATGGTACCAGCCATCGCTATGTCTCTCACCGCGTGTGCGAGTTCTTGGGTGTTGACATCAAGACACAGAAAATCATCACCTGCCACATCGGCAATGGCGCTTCTGTAGCTGCCGTCAAGTATGGCAAGGTCATCGATACCTCCATGGGCCTCACCCCGCTGGCCGGTGTGATGATGGGTTCTCGCTCGGGCGATATTGACCCCTCGGCTGTCACCTACATGATGCAGAAGAGCGGCATGACTCCTCAGGAGATGGCCGACTACCTCAATAAGAAGAGCGGCGTGCTCGGCATCACCGGCATCTCAAGCGATATGCGTGAGATTGAGGAAGCCGACAACAAGGGCGACAAGATGGCTCATCTCGCATTGGAGATGTACAACTACCGCATCAAGAAGTACATTGGCGCTTATGCCGCTGCCATGAACGGTGTGGACATCATCGTGTGGACAGCCGGTGTCGGTGAGAATCAGGAAGGTGTGCGTTGGGATGCTTGCTCTGGTCTGGAGTACCTCGGCGTCAAGATGGACAAGGAGCGCAACCATGTCCGCTCGAAGGAGCAGATTCTCTCTGCCGACGATTCTAAGGTGAAGGTGGTGATGATTCCTACCGATGAGGAAATCGTTATTGCCCGTGATACCTTGGCTTTGGTAAGCGGTAAGGAAGCCTAACACAAAGTGATAAGTAAGGCTTACGTGAAATAGAATCATCTAAACATAAGCATACAGTGATAAGGGCTGTGTCATGCATTGAGCATTGGCACAGCCCTTATTGCTTATATACTGCCCTGCAGACGTTGATACCTTTACAGGATGAGGTTGACCAGATAAAGCACGATGGGAATGGTGACGAAGGCGATACCTATGAAGTCGATGACGACACCGGTCTTTATCATCTTGGTGATAGGCACGTAGCCACTGGCGTAGACGATGGCGTTGGGTGGCGTGGAAACAGGCAGCATGAAGCCGAGCGATGCCGAGAGGGCAACACCCACGGCGACGGGAACTGGATTGTAGCCAGCGGCCACAGCGGCGCCGATGGCCAGTGGCCCTACCATGTTGGTGGCTGCGGTGTGGGAAGTAAGCTCCGACATCAGCAGCGACACGACGCAGAACACGGCTACGAGCAACAGCTGTGACGGCTCGCCGCCCATCCAACCGACGATGTTGTCGCCAACCCATTGCGACAAGCCCAGACTGTACATCATGCCGCCCATGGCCAATCCGCCGCCAAAGAGCAACAGCGTGCCCCACTCAATGCCATCCACGGCTTGCTTCCATGTGATGACGGGACGCGGCTTGCCCTTCTCGTTCTTTCCACCAGGAAGTACAAAGAGCACAAGCGCACCCACCATGGCTGCAATGGCTTCAGGGAAGAGGTGGTTGTACGACTTCACGACAGGACTTGAGCTTCCATAGATCATGCTCAGGATGCCGGGCGTGATCCATAGCGTAACGGCGATGGCAAAGCCTACCATCGTGTTCTTTTGTGCTAAAGTCCATTTGCCGAGAGCCTTTCGGCGTTCCTCCACAAACTCATGGGCGCCTTCAATGCGCTTGACGTCGGCAGGAAACATCTTGCTCAGCACGATATAGGCAATGATGAAATAGATGACCATGGCCACAAAGCCCCAAATCATCCATTGGAAGAAGCCAATGTTGATGTGGCATAGCTCGTCGAGGAATCCCAGCATGATGATGTTGGGAGGCGTGCCGATGGGTGTCAGCACACCGCCGATGGAGCAGGCGTAGGCCGTCATCAGCATCAGTCCTGTGGCATATTTGTAGGTCTTAAGGTTGATGTTGCGCCCCTTGGCAGCCATCATCTCCCGGATGGCTTCCAGCAAACCGAGGGCAATGGGAAACATCATGGCTGCGGTGGCGGTGTTGCTAATCCAGCCGGAGCAGAGCATGCAGGCCAGACCAATGGCGAAGAAGATGCGTTTAGGGCTGTCGCCTACCCAGCGCATCGACACGATGCCATACGAGATGCGCCGGTCGATGCCGTTGACAGTCATAGCCTTGGCAATGATGAAGCCGCCCATGAAAAGGAAGATAGTGGGGTTGGCAAAGGCTGCGAATGCTTCCTTCATGGTTGTCACGCCAAGCACCACGCACAGTGTGGGACCAAAGAGTGAGGTGACGGGGATGGGCACCGGTTCGGTAATCCACCATAGACAGACCAGTGTCATGATGGCCAGCAACTTGTGGGCTTCTGGCGAAAGGGACGGAATGGGAGTCAGCCATACCAGAATGGCACAGATAGGACCGCAGATGGCTCCGAACCATCTGCGTCTTCTGTCAAACGAGTTGTTTCGAGTCTCTTCGTTGTTCACGATGGGAGCCCCTTGGGGAATAGAGTCCATACGCTATAGGTTTTTTGGTTAAACGGGTATCGTCTGTGGTGAGACAAACGGTTGATAACTATTGTTGGCGAATAAGAGTATGAAGGGATTGTCGAAAGGGGTTGTGGAATAATCTTGTTGAGGTTGTGGGGTTTATGGAGTGTGGATTTCCTTTCCGCGCATTAATGCGCGGAAAGGGACGGGGGAGAGAAAGCACTATGGCCTCGACTCTCCTTCGACATATTCTTCCAGGAATAAGTGCTCGCCGTCGAACACTGCATAGGTGAACTGTGTGATCCAGTCGCCGAGGATGAGCATCCGGGCCGTATGACCTTCGGTGCGTGGCAGGTTGAGGTCGAGCTCTATGTGCCTATGGCCATAGATGAAATAGTCGATGTTGGGGTGCGTCTTCATGTATTCCTTGGTCCAAAGCACAAGATACTCCTTGTCTTCTCCCATATAAGGCGGCTCCTTTCCGTCGACACGCTTCAGTCTGCTGTGCTTGGCCCAGTTGAGGCCTAGCTGCATGCCCCACCACGGATGCATGAAGTTGAGCAGCCGTTGGCAGGTACGGTTGTGAAACATCCAGCGTAAGAACTTGAAATCTGTATTGGGATCGCCGAGTCCGTCCCCGTGGGCGAGATAGAACACTTTGCCGTGCAGCTCGGTGGTGAGCGGCTGCCGATGGACGATAAGGCCGCATTCCTCCTCGAGGTAGCCATAGGTCCAGATGTCGTGGTTGCCGGTGAAGAAGTGCACTTCCACGCCCATGTCGGTCAGTTCCGACAGCTTGCCGAGAAAGCGCGTATAGCCTTTGGGCACTACATATCGGTATTCGTCCCAGAAGTCAAACATGTCGCCGAGCAGATACACGGCCTCCGCCTTGTCCTTGATGCTGTCGAGGAAGCGCACAAGCCTGCGCTCCTGCATACGGCGGTGAGGTATGGCGAGCGACCCAAGATGGGCGTCGGAAAGAAAATAGATGTATTTTTTCATAGGCTCTGCCGTTGGATGATGTTATTCGAAGCCCAGTTCAATCTTTGCTTCTTCGCTCATCATGCTTTGATCCCATGCGGGTTCAAACACAAGGTTTACGTTGGCGGCTTTCACGCCGTCCACGCTTTCAAGTTTCGTGCGTACATCCTCGAGGATGAAGTCGGCCGCCGGGCATGAGGGAGCGGTGAACGTCATGTCTACGTTCACGGTGCCGTCGTCCTGCAGGTCAATCTTATATATCATGCCGAGGTCATAGATGTTGACGGGTATCTCAGGGTCGTACACGGTCTTTAATACATCTACGATGCGCTCTTCTGTTTTTGTCTTCTCTTCTTGTGTCATTTGATACTTCAATTACTTTGCTTTATTTGCAAACTTAAGCAAAATAATTGAGTCCCGCAAGAAATATGACAAATTATTGTTGGAAGTGTAGGAATAAAGAGGTCAGCGCCCGGGCTTGGTTCGGGCCGTTGCAGTCTGACGGTTATACTCTTCCTTTTTCCCGGTAGCTATAGTAGGCACCATCAGTGACGATGACATGGTCGAGGAAGTAGATACGCATGATGTCGCATGCCTTATGTATGCGGTCGGTGAGCTGGTCGTCCTGTCGGCTGGGATGGGTGTTGCCGCTGGGATGGTTGTGGCAGGCGGCGATGACCGTAGCATTGTTGATGATGGCCTCGCGCATGATGACGCGTATGTCGACGGCCGTCTCGGTGATGCCTCCATGACTGATGCGCACCTCCTTGATGAGCTTGAAGCTCTGATTCATCAGCAGGATGTGAAACTCCTCCACGTCCAGGTCTTGCATCTTGGGATGCATGAGCTCATAGATGGCCTGTGCCGAGTCGAGTTTGCTGCGTTCCTCGGCTTTCTCCCTTGCGCGTCGCTTGCCCAGCTCGCAGGCAGCCAGAATGGTGATGGCTTTGGCCGGTCCGATGCCTTTGAATGTCTCGAGTTGTCTGATGGTCATCTTGCCCAGCGTGTTAAGGTTGTTGTTGCAGTCGTTGAGGATGGTCTTCATCAGGTCGACGGCGCTCTGTTTGGCCGTTCCCGATCCGATAAGGATGGCCAGCAACTCAGCATTGGTGAGCGCTTCGGCGCCCATCGACTCCAGTTTCTCCCGTGGGCGGTCTTCGGCTGCCCAGTCGTGAATGGTCAGGTTTTGCATAGTTAGGAAGGTTTTAGGAAAGGTGGAGATGGCCGGACTACTACTTGTTGATGAAGAGTGTCCGTGCCACCCGTTGGTAATCATCGTTGCCGTCATTCTTCGCCGGTTGGATGCCTAAGAGATGGCTGACAATGGCATAAACGGCGGTGTTGTTGAACGCTCCGAGGCTGACACCTTGCTGTATGTCGGGACCACAGGCTCGGAACAGCGCATGCATGTCGCTGTAAGCTGGATCGTAGCCGTGCATGCCGCCGTCGTGACAAGTCTCATCGGTGAAGAGCCATCCCTCGTCGCAGAGCACCACGACGTCGCCGATGTTCGGGTCGGCCTGATAGTGCAGCCATTGCGGCATGTCGGCTTTGCGCCAGGCGCGGAGGTGAGCCACGTGGCTCAGTGCCTTGACAATGCTGTCCTGCTGCCATCGCTCGGGTGCGTAGATATTGGTGGGCAGGCTGCCTTCCACGGATTTGTACCAGGTTGGCTTTAAGTATTGGTTCACGCTGATCTGCCTTGAGGGCTTAAACCATGTCATGCCATGATCGGAGAGCACTACGATGTTGACGCTGTCGCTGAGGCCAGCCTTCGCGATGCGGCTGCGCAGTGAGCCCAACAGCGAGTCGACATGCTCCACGGCGTGGCGCGTCTCACGGGCTTGTGGTCCGTAGTTGTGTCCGGAGGCATCGGGCTCTTCAAAGTAAGCCATGATCAGTTCGGGACCATGCTTGTCGGTGAGCTGCTGCATCACCCCGTCGACGCGTTGCTCAAACGTCATGTGTGGTTTCTCGTCGTAGCGGTGCCACAGGTTCGGATAGTGTCCGTTGATAGCCACGTCGCTGCCCGGCCAGTAGAACACGGCAGCGCGCAGGCCTTGACGCTGCGCCGTGAGCCAGATGGGTTCACCTTTATAATAATGTGGGTCGAACTTCGTCTTCGGGTCAGAGAGCCTGAAGCGTGCCCCCGTCTTACGGTTGATAAACGAGTTGGCGATGATGCCGTGGTGCTCTGGCCGCAGTCCCGTGGCCAGCGTGTAGTGGTTGGGGAAGGTCTTCGACGGGAACGAAGGTATCAGTTCACCGCTTGCGCCGTGCTGCGCCATAGCGTCGAGCGCCGGCGTGTTGTACCACAGCGGGTAGTCCCAGCGGAAACCGTCGCAGGAGATGAGCAGGACGCGCTTGGCTGTTGCCGATTGCCGGGCCATCAATACCAGCGCCATTATCAGGACGAGGAAGACGGAAAAGTGTTTGTTCATAGTAAATAGCTATTTGTAGAAGTTCTTTTTGTAGGCCTCGAACTCTCCGTTCTCGTCGGCGTCCTTACCCACGCAGCGGCGCCACCAGGCCTGCACAAAGCCTGAGCCGTAGCCCAGGAGTTGGGTGAAGGCGGCACGGATGCTCAGCAGTCCTATCTTCGGGCTGCGATATTGCCAGGTCGCGTCAAGGAAGATGAGCAGACTGTAGAGCAGCACCGGTGCCACTGCTACGGCCATGCCCACCTTGGCCAGATGGGTGTCGCCGGTATAGGTCTTGAACACATCGACGAACATAAAGGCGGCGAATGACTCAAGGAATAGGATGGCCAGCACGAAGATGCCGACGGTGAACACGGCCGGCAACAGATGAACCACCTTCAGGCTCTCGGGATATTTCTTATAGAGGTTGATGCGTGCGATGCCGCTGTTGAACACCTGCCGCCAGAATTTCCTGAAGTCGGTGCGGCGCTTGTGGTATACCCAGGCACCGGGGAACAGCCGGCAGCGGTAGCCCCCCTTGAAGATACGTATGGAGAAGTCGATGTCCTCGCCGAAGCGCATCTTCGAGAAGCCGCCGAGCTTATTGTAGACATCGTGCCGCATGCCCATGTTGAACGACCTGGGATAGAACTTGTCAAGCTTCTTCTTTCCACCGCGTATGCCGCCGGTGGTGAAGAAGGAGGTCATGGAGTAGGAGATGGCCTTCTGGGTGGGTGTGAACGAAGGATGGGCGCGGTCGGGTCCGCCAAAGGCGTCACAAGGCTCGCGTCGCAGCTCGTCGTCCACCGCTTTAAGATAGTCCTCTGGCACGATGACGTCGCTGTCGAGGATGATGACGTATTCGCCCCTGGCCCTTTCCACGCCATAGTTGCGGCTCTGGCCGGGGCCGCTGTTGGCTTTGGCGTAATAGTGCAGTGGCAGTCGGCCGACATATTTCTGACAGACGTCCTCGCAGGGTTGCTGCGAGCCGTCTTCGACGATCACCACTTCGAAGTCGCGCATGGTCTGCCGTGTCAGGCTGTCCAAGAGCTCGTCCACCTCATCGGGTCGGTTGAAAACGGGCACGATGATGCTGAATCTCACATGGTCGTTGGCTGTGACATTGCCGTGCTGCGGCTGTTGGTCTGGGGTGTGCTGCTGTAGCGTCATAGTAAAAGAAGGCTTATAGATGGATAAAACAATACAGGGTGCGACCCTTGCATGCAAGCATCGCACCCTGCGCATGGGTGTCATTGTCTGTCCGAAAGGATAGACTATAGTTAAAGATGTGACTTACTTCTTCTCAGACACGCGGCTCACGTAGCTGCCATCCTCGGTGTTGATGGTGATCTCGTCGCCCTCGTTGATGAACAGAGGCACGCGCACCTCGGCGCCGGTCTCCAGTGTAGCGGGCTTGGTAGCGTTGGTGGCAGTGTTGCCCTTCACGCCGGGCTCGCTGTGCGTCACCTTCAGGTTGGTCTTTGGAGGCATCTCGGCAGAGAGAATAGCGCCATCGTCAGCAGAAATCTGTACGTCAACGATGTCACCTTCCTTCATGAACTCACCACCGGTGATCAGGTCACGTGCGATGGGGAACTGCTCGAAGGTCTCCTGGTTCATGAAGATGCAGCCTGTGGGATCCTCATAAAGGTACTGGTAGGGGCGGTGCTCCACGCGCACGTCGTCGAGTTTGAAGCCAACCTGGAACGTACGGTCAAGCACACGACCGTCGGCCACGTTCTTCAGCTTCGTGTTCATCACCGTGTTACCCTTGCCAGGCTTGCGGTGCTCAAACCAAATGCACTTCCAGATGCCTCCGTCCATACGGATGCATGTTCCCTTCTTGATTTCTTGTGAATTAATCATTGTTGTATGTTAACTTATTATGTATTACCTGTTTGTTGGCGGGTGCAAAGTTACTATAAATTTGGAAAAAAACAACGTCTGACGACTTAAAAATCTCATAATTCTTTGCTATTTCGAATTTTATGAGTAATTTTGCAAGCCAAACGGACAATAGGCTTCGTACTTCGGGGGATATGTGTCTCCTGGTTGGAGATGTGTGTCCCGTCAATTAGTGCTATTACAAAACAACAAAAGATAAACAAAGATGAAAAGAACATTTCAGCCGCACAACCGTCGCCGCGTGAACAAGCATGGCTTCCGCGAGAGAATGGCCACCAAGAATGGCCGTCGTGTATTGGCTTCCCGTCGTGCCCATGGCCGCAAGAAGCTCACTGTATCTGACGAGAACCATGGTAAGTAATCCGTGCGATTGTCTCTGTTATGCAGGACGATAAAAAGGCAGTCAAAGCATTTTGCTTGGCTGCCTTTTTTCGGCTCTGTACGTCAGTTGCTCCATGGTGAGCGGCGCTTTCCTGACTTTGGTTTCGGTCAAGTGCTGTCTCGGGAGCGACAGAGGGTGAAACGAGCTTTGTAGTGTTGCCGTGCAGGCCGGATGGCGCTTTTCCCATCCCTTGACAAGGCGGTATCAGGGCCTTCGCTACCTTTTTATCCTAAAAAGTCGGCCAAAAACTTTGCTTTCCAGCCTTTTTGCATTACCTTTGCCGAAAATAGAGCCAATGACATTATCAGAGTTTATCGGAAAGTTCAAAAGCAAGATGCTTTGGGGCAATCTGCTGGCAATGGCCGGCGTGATTGCCGTTTTGCTTATTGGCTTCAAATTCGCGATTGATGTCTACACCCATCATGGCGAGTCGATTACCATTCCCAACCTGGTGCACAGGTCGTTTGACAGCGCATCGGCCACAGCCGATCATATGGGCCTTACCTTGCAGGTGAGCGATACGGGCTATGTGAGGACCCTGCCTCCGGGGTGCATTCTTGAGCAGTTTCCGGCAGCCGGCGAGCAGGTGAAGGCCGGGCATGTGATCTATGTGACCATCAATGCCACACAGTCGCCCACCATCACGCTGCCCGATGTCATCGACAACTGTTCGCTGCGTGAGGCCATGGCCCGCCTGAAGGCGATGGGCTTTAAGCTTGGTCCCCCGCAGTTTATTCCGGGAGAGAAAGACTGGGTGTACGGCATCTTGGTGAATGGCCGCCATGTGGTTTATGGCGACAAGATCAGCGTCGACGCACAGCTCATCATACAGGTGGGCAACGGCATGCGCAATGCCAGCGACTCCGTTGACTTTGTCGATCCTGATTTCCAGGAGGACGATGGTGGCGACATCGACGAGTTTGAAGAGGTGACTGAGCCGGAGCACGAGCAACCTGCAGAGCCGGCTCATGGTGACGAAAGCGGAAGCATAGAATGACAGACAGTATGAACATCAATGATTCTGACCTCGACGATGACCTGTTGACAGGTCAGGTGGAGGAGCAGACCGACACCCCGGGACAGTATGAGCACTGGCGCGTCACCGTGGACGCGGGCCAGCAGTCGGTACGCATCGACAAGTACTTGGCCGAGCACATGCAGCACTCCTCGCGCAACCGCATACAAACAGCGGCTGCGGCTGGGTGCATACAGGTCAACGGGCGCCCGGTGAAGAGCAACTACAAGATACGTCCGCTGGATGTCATCACGTTGATGCTCGACCATCCCAAGCATGACTCAAGCATACAGCCGGAAGAGATACCGCTCGACATCGTCTATGAGGACGACGATGTGATGGTGGTCAACAAACCGGCCGGCATGGTGGTGCATCCCGGTGCCGGCAACTTCAATGGGACGCTCATCAACGCTGTGGCATGGCATCTGCGCGACCTCGAGTCGTTCGACGCCAACGACCCTCAGGTGGGTCTTGTGCACCGCATCGACAAGGACACCAGCGGCCTGCTCGTCGTGGCCAAGACGCCCGATGCCAAGACATCGCTTGGCAAGCAATTCTTCAACAAGACCACCCATCGTGCCTACAACGCCCTGGTCTGGGGCAATCTCTCCGACGATACGGGACGCATTGAGGGCAACATCACCCGCGACCCCAAGGACCGCTTGCGCATGAAGGTGGTGGCGCCCGACTCGGGCATCGGCAAACCAGCTGTGACCCACTGGCGCGTGTTGGAGCGCTTCGGCTATACCACGCTTGTGGAATGTGTGCTGGAGACGGGACGCACCCATCAGATTCGCGCCCACATGAAAGCCATAGGCCATCCGCTCTTTGGCGACGAACGCTATGGCGGCACAGAGATACTGTGGGGACAGCGCAGCAGCACTTACAAGGCGTTTGTACGCAACTGTCTCGCCGTGTGTCCGCGGCAGGCCCTTCACGCCAAGACTCTGGGCTTCGTGCATCCCCGCACGGGACAGCAGATGGACTTCGACTCGCAGTGGCCGGCTGACTTTGCCGCACTCATCGACAAGTGGCGGCAGTATATCAATGGAAAAAGCAACATTTAATATAGTTATGAAAGACTTAAAGCGAAACATCGCCATCGTCTGCGGTGGCGACTCTTCTGAGCACGACGTGTCGCTGCGCTCGGCACAGGGATTGTATTCCTTTTTCGACAAGGAACGTTACAACATCTATATCGTAGACATTAAGGGTACCAACTGGCACGTGAGCTTCGAAGACGGTCAGGTAGCCCCCATCGACAAGGCCGACTTCTCATTCATCGGACTGGATGGGAAGGCTGTGGTGTTCGACTATGCTTACATTACTATCCATGGCCAGCCGGGTGAAAACGGTATGATGCAGGGCTACTTCGACCTGATCCATCTTCCTTATTCCACCAGTGGCGTTCTGGTGGAGGCCATGACATTTGACAAGTTCGTGCTCAACAATTATCTACGCGGCTTTGGTGTCAACGTCGCCGACAGCATCTTGCTGCGTCGTGGTGACAACTACGATCCGGCAGAGATAGAGAAGCGGTTGGGCATGCCCTGCTTTGTCAAGCCCGCCGCCGACGGTTCGAGCTTTGGCGTGAGCAAGGTGAAGAATGCCGATCAGCTGGCTCCGGCGCTCCGTGTGGCTTTCATGGAGTCGGACGAGGCCATGGTCGAGTCTTACCTCAAGGGCACCGAGATCTCGCAGGGCATCTATAAGACAAAGGACAAGACTGTAGTGCTGCCCGCTACGGAGGTGGTGTCGCAAGATGAATTCTTCGACTACGACGCGAAGTACAATGGTAAGGTGCAGGAGATTACACCGGCCCGTCTCAGCCCCGAGACGGCTAAGGCGGTTGCTGCTGAGACCAGCCGTATCTACGACATCCTGCATGCCAACGGTATCATCCGCATCGACTATATCATCACGAAGGATAAGGACGGCAACGATAAGGTGAACATGCTTGAGATCAATACTACTCCCGGCATGACCGCCACCAGCTTCATTCCGCAACAGGTGCGTGCGGCCGGGCTGAATATCAGCGACGTACTGACCGACATCGTGGAGAACCAGTTCTAAGCGTACTATAGTTGGCTGAATCGGAAGTTGAGCAAATAAAGAAGTCCGGAAGTCCGGGAGTTCAGAAGTCCAGTCATATGATTATTTTATTAATGGCTGAACTTCTGGACTTCCGGACTTTACTATTTTGGTAATGACTGAACTTCTGAACTTCCGTACTTCTGGACTTCTCTATCTATTGACCGAAGTGTCATTTTTTTTCGTGTTAAATCGCTCTGAGAATCGCATTCCTGCCTACAACCCTCTCTTTCTGCCTAAATAAGACGGTATTGAAGTAGTTCGGATAAACAGTTGATTCTTAATGATTTGTGTAAATCAAGGTTAAGATATGTTCTTCTAAGCTCTGGAATATCGCCGAATCCCCGTTGGCTTTTCACCGCTATTCCATCGGTTTATCGGCGAAATGCCGCCGGCCTTTCGCCGTATCTCCGCCGGCTTTTCGCCGATAGGCCGGCATCATTTCGCCGAAAAGCCAGTGCAGAAGTGTTGTAAACTCCATTTTGTGCCGCTTTTTGGTTGTTTACGGCCTGGTGCTGCCTTCTTTTCATTTTGGGAAAGTGTTAAAATGAAAATAGTGTTTTGTCAACATTTATCAACTTCCCTTCAACTTATACAGCAGTCCTTCTGCTCCATTCCTATGATGGATTAGTGGTTGACTCGTTACAATCTACGTAAGAAGTTCCGATTACTTTGCCAGTTTCAAGGCTTCCACGGGCTTGTTGGTCGTGATGAAGTCTACGCCGGCCTTTATCCATTGGTCGATGTCGTTGAGGTCGTTGACGGTCCACACATTGACGGTCAGTCCCAGGTCGTGGCATTCCTTTATCCAGTCGGGGTGGAGGGCCAGCACTTGGGCGTTGTAGTCGATGCCGGTCATGCCCTTTGCCTTTGAGGTCTGCGGGTCCCAGTCGCCGTTGAGGTAAGCAATCTTTGCATCCGGACACAGCTGATGGAGACGCTCGCAGGCATTCTTGCTGAACGAGATGTACTCCGTGCGCTGTTGCAAGCCCTTGGCCTTCACCATTGCCACGGTTTGGTCCACGAGGCTGTCCTCGTGACTCTTGCTGTACTGCTGTTTGATTTCGAGGATGAGGCGTGTCGTGAGCGGCTTGGCAGCTTCTAGGTATTCGTCAAGCGTCGGGATCGTCTCGCCGTTCTTCAAGGGAAACTTTTTGATGGTCTTATAGTCGTGTGTCTGAATGGCAATCTTGTGGACATCATCGTCATGGAAGACCACAATCTGGTTGTCCTTGGTCAGGTGCACGTCAAACTCCGATCCATAGCAGCCAATTTTGTCGGCCAGTTTCAGCGAGGTGATAGAGTTCTGCGCGCTGCCTGCCGTATCCCAGTAACCGCGATGAGCGATGATTTGTGTCTGTGCGTCCAGTGTGTTGCAGGCGATGCATGCCATGATAGTGACGAAGAGCGTCTTGATGCTGTGTGTCATAATTGTTTGTGGTTTATAAGAGTAATAAAAACTGTTTGTTTCTTCTGGCCGTTGTTGCTTCTGAGAGTTGTCATCCGGTAGAAATCGCATGACGAAATTAAGGTTTTCTTTTTAGTATAACTACATAATGACCTAATGTTTAACATTGTTTTGTAAGTTTCATAGGTTCGTCATTGGATTGCAACGCCATTGTATCGGAATTACCACAACTCATGCAGTCCTCATTCTACTTTGACCATCGGCATTACCAGCTATGAGCCGTTGCGGAGTAGACTGAGGACTGGGGTCGCCTATCTGTTAAATGCTGGGGTACGAGTTGTTAATTTATTCTTAAAATAAGGTGTAAAAGCATATAATATGGGGAAAAAGCATATCTTTGTAACATAAATTGGTTTACCTCATATTGAAACTCGAATGACCAAGGAAGAACGCCAAGGCGCCATCTTAGACAGCTTGATGAAGTCAGGGTCAGCGCAGGTTACCGAACTGTCCGCTTCGTTGCGGGTCTCCTCGGTAACTATCCGTAAGGACCTTACCGAACTGGAGAAAGAAGGGAAGCTCTATCGCAGTCATGGAAAAGCCATCTATATCTATCCGTTTGGTTGTAACCAGCCGGCGAGTGAGGATGAGATTCCTTATTCCGATGAGAAGCTGGCAATAGGCCGTGAAGCGGCAAAGTTGATTAGTAATGACGATTCCATTGTGCTTGCATCGGGAACTACCGTGCATGCATTGGCTCAGTGTATCTACAGTTCTGACAAGCTCACTGTGGTGACATCGTCGCTGCAGGTGACAGAGACTTTGGCCTTAAGAGATAATATCGAGGTCATTCAGTTGGGCGGCATGGTGCGTCCTCACAATCTGTCGGTAGTCGGCAAGTATAGTGAGAGCCTGTTGCAGAACCTGTCGTTGAGCAAACTCTTCCTCGGTGTCGACGGCATCGACTTCGACTATGGCATCACAACACCGGACCTTAGAGAAGCGACGCTCAACCGCAAGATGATGCAGGCGGCACAGCAGACCATCGTGCTGGCTGACAGCAGTAAGTTCGGCAGGCGTGGCTTTGCCAAGATATGCAATGTAGACGATATCGACATGCTGGTCACCGACAATAAAATCCCGGCCTCGGCGAGACGATGGCTCGAGGAAAACGGCATCGAACTCGTCGTGGCAGGTGAATGACCCGGCTGACACGGCAGAGTCATCATGAGATAAAATCAAAAAGAAATAGAAAGCTAAATAACGCAAGACAATGAAAGTGCCATCAGAATTTGACCCTATCAGGCCGTTTGAGCCTGAGGAGTTGCCAGCGGTCTACGACCGTATGTTGAAGGATCCTCAGTTTCAGCAGGTGCTGTCTGTGCTCTTTCCCGGTATCCCTCTTGAGATACTCAGTGAGAAGGTACGGGCCTGCAAGACCAATCTCGACTTCCAAAGGGCTTTCTGCTACCCTGTGCTCATGAACATTGTTCATGATGAGAGCCTGGGCATCGACATTGATGCTACCAGCATCAGCATCAAGAACCGGTATACCTTCGTTAGCAATCACCGCGACATCGTGCTCGACTCGGCATTTCTCAGTAAGCTGCTGCTGGATGTGGGATTTGCCACCACGTGTGAGATAGCCATTGGCGACAACCTGCTCTCGCAGGCATGGGTGAAGGACCTTGTGCGTATTTGCAAGGCATTCACGGTGGAGCGTGCCCTGCGCTCCTCGGAGATGTTGCGGGCCAGCAAGCGCATGTCGGAGTATATCCATTTTGCCGTGGCCCAGAAACATGAGAATGTGTGGATTGCACAGCGCCAGGGCCGTGCCAAAAACTCCAACGACCTCACACAGCCTGCCATCCTCAAGATGATGTGCATGGGTGGCGAGGGTACCGTGGTCGACCGCCTTACGCAGTTGCATATCGTGCCGTTGTCTATCTCGTACCAGTATGATCCCTGTGACTATCTGAAAGCACGCGAGTACCAGTTGCGACGCGACGTGCCGTTCTGGAAAAAGACGCCGGGCGACGATATGGAGAGTATGCAGACGGGCATCAAGGGCTATAAGGGACATATCCATTACCACTGCGCCCCCTGCATCGACGAATGGCTGCAGACGGTGGACCTCGACCAGCCACGCAATAAGGTGTTTGACGAGATTGCCGCACATATCGACATGGAGATACACCGCAACTACCACCTCTATCCGCAGAACTATGTGGCACTCGACATGATACAGGACACGAAGGTATATGAGGATCACTACACACCGGAGCAGTACAAGGAGTTTGCCGATTATATCTCCAGCCGACTGGAGATGATCGACATCGAGCACAAGGATGAGCGTTTCCTGCGCAAGTGCCTGCTCACGATGTATGCTTATCCCACCAAGAACTATCTCACGGCTACCGAAGGCGGAGGTCGGTGGAAGGCATTCTTCAATAAGTTTAATTTTATGAAGTAAGAGCCGCACGGCCTTGTAGTGAGCCTGCGTCCGTGGCTGGATTTTGAAAGGACCGACGCGATGGATGACTGAAGTATGACGAACAGAAGGACGATACGTATCATTGGTTGGGCGATGGCTGTGGTCGTGAGTGTGGTGCTTGTTGCCTGCAACCACGACGCTTACAATACGGGCGACTCACGCTACTCCTATCTTCGCACCGACTTCTCGAAGGTTTACACCAATGCCGATGCACGGTTGTGGTCGGCTATGACCGACAATGGCGACAGTCTGCTGCTCATCACACCCACCACCGCGGCATGGGCTACGACGCCCGACTCTGTCTATAGGGCTCTGCTTTACTACAACCTGCAACAGGACGAGGATTCCACGACGGTGCTTCACCGTGTAGAGGCGGTGGCTGTGGCGATGGTCTACGTGCTTCAGCCACATTCTGCAACCGACTCGCTGGCTTCGATGACCGATCCCGTGGTCTTTCAAAGTGCATGGGTGAGCAGCAACAAGCAGTATGTCAACTTCTCGCTTGCCCTCATGACGGGTGAGGCCAACGTGCAGGATGCCCGGCAGACCATCGGACTGGTTTGCGACTCCATGAAGACGGAGACACAAAACCGTCATACCTATTATTACAGGTTGTGTCACCGTCAGGGCGATGTGCCGCAGTACTACAAGAGTACGCTGTATGTCAGCATCCCGACCGGGCCGTTTCGGCAAGGCGATAGGGTGGCGGTGTCGGTGCCGACTTACGATGGCACCGTCACGCGTGTGTTTGCCTGGTAGAAAGCACTCGCTTGAGCACCACTTCGGCAGAGATCTCACGGTTGGCAGCCTCTGGAATAACGAGACTGTGGTCGCTCTCTATTACGTCGTCGGTCACGATGAGTCCGCGGCGCACTGGCAGGCAGTGCATGAAATAGCCGTCGTTGGTCCACGACATGTGCTCAGCGTCAATGGTCCACGTCATGTCCTTGGAGAGTATCTTTCCGTAATCCTCGGGCTTGATGACACCCGGACAGCTCCAGTTCTTGGCATAGACGAAGTCAGCTCCCGACAATGCCTTATGCTGGTCGTACTCGATGGTGGCGCCGGCCGTGAACTTTGGGTCGAGCTCATAGCCTTCGGGTTGGGTGATGACGAAGTCGACGTCGGCCTTCACCATCCATTGGGCAAACGAGTTGGGTACGGCCTGCGGCAATGCGCGGCAGTGGGGTGCCCAGGTCATCACCACCTTCGGACGATCGTGCGTGCGCTTGGTGGCTGGATCGGCCTGCAGTTTCGTCCATTTCTCATGGATAGTGATGAGGTCGGCAAAGGCCTGCAGTGGATGTACGGTGGCGGTCTCCATAGCGACGACCGGCCGGCCAGAGTATTTCACAAACTGGTTGACGATGGTCTCTGCGTAGTCGTAGTCGCGGTCCTTCAGCCCTGCAAACGAACGCACGGCGATGATGTCGCAGTAGCAGCCCATCACAGGGATGGCTTCCAACAGATGCTCGCTCTTGTCGCCGTCCATGATCACGCCGCGTTCCGTCTCCAGCTTCCATGCACCGGCATTGACGTCAAGCACGATGACGTTCATGCCCAGGTTCATGGCCGCCTTTTGAGTAGACAGACGCGTGCGCAGACTGTTGTTGAAGAATATCATCAGCAGCGTCTTGTTTTTTCCTAACTGCTGGTAGGCAAAGCGGTTGGCTTTTACCTCTTCGGCTTCTTGCAGGGCCTTGTTAAGGTCGCCGATGTCCTGTACGTTGAAAAAGGTTTTCATCTGTCTAATGTCTTTATAATTTTCTAACTTCTAATCTGCCCTTCTCCTTCGATGAGCCATTTGTAGGTTGTGATCTCTTCGAGTGCCATTGGTCCTCGTGCGCCCAACTTCTGCGTCGAGATGCCTATCTCTGCGCCCAGACCGAACTGTGCGCCGTCGGTGAAGCTCGTGGGAGCGTTGACGTAGACGCAGGCGGCGTCGACCATTGCCTCAAACGTAGCCGCGGCTGCTTTGTTGTTGGTCACGATGCTCTCGCTGTGGCCACTGCCGTATTGTGCAATGTGGTCGAGCGCTTCGTCGAGACTGTCCACAGTCTTCACGCCCGCCTGCAGGCTCAGCCATTCCGTGCCCCAGGTTTCGTCGGCCTTGTCGGGCGTCACGAGGGTGAGTAATGAGGTGGCTTGCATGGATGTTGGGTTGATGGGATAGTGTCCTTGGAGGGCTTGGTAAGCCCGTTCGTCAGCATGTAGCACAACGCCTTTCTCGCTCAGTGGTGCCACAAGCTGGGGCAGGTCGCTGAGGCGAGATGAGTGGATGATGATACAGTCGAGGGCGTTGCATACACTGGGTCGTCGTGTCTTGGCGTTGAGGATGATGCGGCGCCCCATGTCGAGGTCACCGTCTTGGTCGAAGTAGCAGTGTACCACGCCGGCACCCGTCTCAATGACAGGTACCTTGGCATTGTCGCGTACAAACTGTATGAGCCGCTTGCCGCCGCGGGGAATGCAGAGGTCGATATAGCCGACGGCTGTCAGCATCTCGCCCGTAGCCTCATGGGTGAAGGGCAGCAGTTCGACAGCCGACGGATCGATGTCGTGCTGCCGCAGCACGTCCTTGATGAGGCTTACGCCGGTTTCGCAAGAGGCTTGTGCGTCTTTGCCACCTTTCAGCACACAGGCGTTGCCACTCTTGAAGCACAGTGAGAACACGTCAAAGGTGACGTTGGGCCGTGCCTCATACACCATGCCAATGACTCCGAAGGGCACACTGACACGGCGCAGATGGAGCCCGTTGGGCAGTGTCTTGTCCTTGAGCACCCGTCCGAGGGGCGATGGCAGTGTGGCCACATGGCGCATGTCGTCGGCAATGCCTTTCAGCCTGTCCTCGGTGAGCATCAGCCGGTCGTACATGGGATTGCTCTTGTCCATGCGATCGAGATCCTGCCGGTTGGCGTCGAGCAGTGAAGGCGCGTGGGCTACGATGGCATCGGCCACGGCACGCAGCACTTCGTTGCGTTTGTCATCGCTGAGCAGCGAAAGGGTATGGCTGGCTTTCTTTGCCGCAATAAATTGTTTGTTCATGACGTTAAATGAGAATGAAAAGGAGGATATGGCGTCAGCTATTCTATAAAGAGGTAGTCGTAGTGGATGAGAGGCTTGACGTCGTGCTGTCCCATCACCTTACTGGCTTCGGCAGCGCTATAGGCGCTTCGTCCCACGCCGATGGCTTGTCCGTCGGGTCCCACGACATCGATAATGTCACCTTCCTCGAAGTCTCCTTCAATGCCGATCACGCCGATAGGCAACAGACTCACGGCACGCTCGCCGCGCAGGGCCTGTGCGGCCTTTTCGTTGACCACAACGCGTCCCTTGGCAAAGCTCTCGCTGTGGGCAATCCATTTCTTGATGCCCGATGCGGCATTGGGGTTGGGCCGGAACTCGGTATGAGGCACGTCGGAGGGACGCTCTGCTAAGTCTGTCAATACGTGGTCGCGCTGGCCATTGGCGATGATCACCTTGATGCCTTCCTCAGCCACCTTTGTGGCGATATGTGCCTTGGTTTTCATGCCGCCTCTGCCGAAGCCGCTCTTGGTGGCTTGTACGTACTGGTTGATGTCGTTGCCATAGTCCACGATTGGGATGATGCTCGTGCCCTCATCCTTGGGGTTGCCATTGTAGAGACCGTCGATGTTGGAGAGGATAATTAGGGTCTGTGCGTTCATCATAGCCGCTACCAGACCGGCGAGCTCGTCGTTGTCGGTAAACATCAGTTCAGTGACGCTCACGGTATCGTTCTCATTGATGATGGGCACGACGCCGCTCTCAAGCATCACTGTGAGGCAGGCCCGTTGGTTGAGGTATTCGTTGCGTGTGGCGAAGTTCTCTTTCATGGTGAGCACCTGACCGATGTGAACGTTGTATTCACGAAACAGATCGTAGTAGAGATCCATGAGTTTCACCTGACCAATGGCAGAGAACAACTGGCGCTGTTCGACGCTGTCGAGCTTACGTTGGGCCTGAAGCTCGCTGCGGCCACAGGCCATGGCGCCAGACGACACGAGCAGCACCTCGTAGCCGTGGCGGCGCAGCCATACTACTTGGTCGACGAGTGCCGACATGCGGGTGACATTGAGCTTACCGTCGCTGCGTGTAAGCACGTTTGACCCTATCTTGATGACAATACGGGTTCCTCCTCGTGGGCTTCTGCCGTTCTCTATGTCCTCAGATAGAGACGATGCATTTCTCTGTGGGGTTTGCCCGCCCTTCTTTTCTCCTGTGTGGAGGGGTTGATTACCATTGCCTAACCGTGTTGAGGTATTGTGATGCATGATGTTTGTCAGTTGTTTATCGGTAAGATTCTTCAAATCTCTCCCTCAATTTGTGGAAGGGTTCGTGCGGAGCGCTGATGTGGAGACTATTTTCTTGCAGCCTTTATTCCTTCGATGACGGCGTTGGAGAAGCCGTTCTTCTCCATAGTGTTCAGGCCCTTGATGGTCAGTCCGCCCGGGGTTGTCACTTTGTCGATCTCTGCCTCTGGGTTGCTGCCTGATTCTTCGAGCAGGGCAACCGCACCTTTCATGGTCTGCAGAACGATGTTTTTGGCTGTATCGGCCTTCAGCCCTAGCTCCACGCCGGCTTCCGATGCTGCACGCACGTAGCGCATGATGAAGGCAATGCCGCATCCCGCCAAGGCGTTACCGGCAGTCAGCAACGACTCGTCGGTGACCATGGTCTGTCCAAGGTCGTCGAAGATGCTTTCCACCGTCTTCAGGTTCTTGTCGGCTGCGTCGTCGGGCACAAGAAAGGTCATTGACTGACGTTCGGCGATGCCAATGTTAGGCATGGCTTGAAACAGACTCGGTGTCTTGCCATCTTTTGTTAGCCACTCTTTCAACTGTGACAAAGAGATTGACGCCGCCATGTTCACGATCAGCTGCTTCTCATAGTTGAGTACGGGGCTAAGCTCATCGATGACCGCCTTCACAACCTTGGGCTTGACCACGATGACCACCACGTCGGCTCCTTCCACGGCAATCTTGTTGTCTGTAGTTACGCTGGCCCCCTGCTGTAGGAAAGGCTTCAGCTTGCCGTCGTGAGGATTGGAAACCGTTATATCGCTTGGCTTAAATAAGCTGCTTTTCAGCAGTCCGGTGGCAAAAGCACCACCCATCTCGCCTGCACCTATAATTGCTATTTTCATTGTTCTCTATTTTATTGCTTAAGGATGTGTCAACACTGTTGCCTGACAGTCCTGTCTGGTGTTGTCTGGTAATCTTGTTGGCCTTTGCCTGACATTCTTGTTGGCCTTTGCCTGACGGTCTTGTCGATTGATGCTTAGCTATGAATCGTCTTCAGCACATTCTCCAACCGGAAGATGAAGTCGTCAACATCAGCCTTGGTGATGATGAGCGGCGGCAGGATGCGCAGAATGTTTGTACCGGCGCAGCCCGTGAACACATGTTGCTCGTGGATGAGTTGCGAGCGCACCTCCTTGTGGGGGATGTCCATCACGACGCCGACCATCAGTCCGCGGCCGCGAACCTCAAGGATGTGTGGCTGGCGTGTCTGCAACTTCTTCAGTTCGGTAATGAGATAGCTGCCCACTTCATTGGCATTGTCCACGAGGTGCTCTTGCTCGAAGACATCGAGCACGGCCAGTGCTGCCGCACAGCCGAGGTGATTACCGCCGAAGGTAGTGCCAAGTTGTCCGATGACAGGCTTGAATTCTGGCGAGATGAGTACGGCACCCATAGGATAGCCGTTGGCAATACCTTTGGCTACGGTGATGAGGTCTGGCTTGATGCCAAGCCATTGGTGGGCGAAGAACTTACCGCTTCGGCCGTAGCCGCATTGTATCTCGTCGCAGATGAGCACCGTTCCGTATTTCTTGCAGGCCTTGGCCAGTCCCTGTGCGAACTCTTCCGTAGCCGTCACGCAACCGCCGATGCCTTGGATGCATTCCAGAATACAAGCACAGACGTCGCCTTTGGCCAGTTCCTTCTCCCATGCCTCAAGGTCGTTGAGCGGCAGGAAGGTGGTATGATGGTTGTCATTGATAGGCGCGACGATCTTCTGGTTGTCTGTTACTTCCACAGCCAGTGATGTGCGTCCGTGAAAGGAGTGACTGGCTGCCAGCACCCTTGAACGGCCGTTGTGGAAGCTGGCCAGCTTGAGCGCATTCTCATTAGCCTCGGCACCGCTGTTGATGAGAAACAACTGGTAGTCATCGTAGCCGCTGATCTTGCCGAGTCGCTCGGCCAACTGCTCTTGCAGGCGGTTGATGACGCTGTTGGAGTAGAAGCAGAGCTGCGAGAGTTGTTTGCTTACGCATTCCGTATAGTGAGGATGGCAATGGCCGATGCTGATGACGGCATGGCCACCATAGAAGTCGAGATACTCCTGGCCTTTGTCGTCCCAAACGTGAGCACCTTTGCCGCGCACGATGTTGACGTCGAATAATGAGAATACTTTGAATAGTTCCATACGCTTGAATAAATATGGCCTTGCCGTTGGGCTTGGCCTGGATGATTTAAATACGGACGCCTCTACCAATAAATATGGACGCCTTTGCCGTTAAAATGCGGACGCCTTGAGCCGCAAGCCTGCTGTCTCGTCGATGCCGAACATGATGTTCATGTTCTCCACGGCTTGTCCCACGGCACCTTTAAGCAGGTTGTCGATGCACGATGTGATGAGCAGCTTGTCATCGACCTTGTCGCAATGGATGAGCGCCTTGTTGGTGTTGACTACCTGTTTGAGGTCGAGCGGTTGATCAACGTAATGGGTGAACGGGGCGTTGTGGTAGAAGTCCTTGTAAGCTGCCACGATGGTATCGATGTCGGCCTCGGTGTGCACCACCTCCGTAGCAAAGATGCCACGGGCGAAGTCACCTCGGTAGGGAATGAAGTCGATACCGGCATCGAGTGAGCCTTGCACCTGTGCCAGACTCTGCCGTATCTCCGGCACATGCTGGTGGTGGAAGGCTTTGTAGATACTCATATTGTTGTTGCGCCATGAGAAGTGTGTCGTGGCACCAGGCTTGACACCGGCCCCTGTCGAGCCTGTGATGGCATTGACGCTCACGTCACTCTTGAGCAGCCCCAGCTTGGCTGCGGGCAGCAGTCCAAGCTGAATGCACGTGGCGAAACATCCCGGGTTGGCCACATGGCGGGCTTTGGCGATGCGCTCCCGGTTGATTTCTGGCAGGCCATAGACGAAGTCGTGGCGGTTGGCCGATGGGTGCTGGGTAGCTTCCACCTGCTTAGGCGCCAGCCGGAAGTCTTGAGCAAGGTCGATGATTTTTACACGTTCGGGGATGTCGTGTGCCTGCATGAACGCCTCGCTCTTGCCGTGGCCGAAACAGAAGAAGACCACGTCGACCTCATCGAAAGGCATGTCGGCCGTAAACTTCAGGTCAGTATCGCCATAGAGTCCCTCATGCACGGCCGTCACGTCGTCGCCGGCGTGGCTTTCGCTGTTGGCAAAGACGATGGTGGCCTGCGGGTGATTGACCAACAGGCGTATGAGCTCGCCACCTGTATAACCGGCGGCGCCGAATATTCCTACTCTTATCATTTCAGTTCCTTATTTCTTTGTTTGAATCATTGATGGACCGGGGGCATACAGATGCATAAGATGATATAGGCGATAACGCCGGGGAAGCCCACTGAGCACACTGTGAGCAACAGCCACAGCAATCTCACGATGGCAGGGTCCCAACCGAAGTAATCGGCTATGCCACTACAGACGCCGGCAATCCATTTATCATCCGAACGTGTTAATCTTTTGTTAGCCATGTCAATTCATTGAATGATGCCTCTACAGGCTTTGAGTGATGTCTCTACTGCTCTTGAATGACAGTTTTCCCGCACGTCCTCTGGCGTCATCTCTCTTCGTCGGGGTGAGTGCCGTAGTAGACTTTGAGCGGCATGCTCAGCAGTTTGATGAATCCTTTGGCGTCCTGTGCGGTCCAGCCGTGGTTCATCTCGCCGTATTCTCCCAGCTTTGACTTTGTGAGGTCGTCGGGTGAATCGACACCGACGGTCTGGCAGGTGTAAGGGCGCAGATGGAGGATTGCCGTGCCGTTGACATGCCGCTGGCTGCTTTCGAGGAAGGCTTCCATATCAGGCATCACCGGTTCCAGGTACTGGCTCTCGTGCAGGAACATGCCATACCAGTTGGCAATCTGGTCTTTCCAGTATTGCTGCCACTTGCTCAGCGTAGACTTCTCCAGCAGCCGGTGAGCCTCGATGATGAGCTTTGGTGCGGCAGCCTCGAAGCCCACGCGCCCTTTGATGCCGATAATGGTATCGCCAACATTGCAGTCGCGGCCTATGGCATAGCTGGCACCAATCTCCTCAATCTTCTGAATGGCTTTCACCTTATCGTCGAAGTGCTCGCCGTTGACAGCGTCGATCTCGCCGTGCTTGAAGGTGATGCGCAACTCAGTCTCGGGCTCCTTGGCCGTGACATGCTTCAGATAGGCACTCTCGGGCAGTCCTTGTGTAGGATCGAGCAGTTCGCCACCGCAGATGCTTGTGCCCCAGATGCCTACGTTGTAGCTGTATTTCAGCTTGGTAAAGTCGGCGAAGAAGCCGTGGTCGTTGAGGTAGTCTACCTCTTCTTTTCGCGACAGTTCCTTGTCACGGGTGAGGGTAATGATGTCGATGCCCGGTGCCAACACTTGAAACGTCATGTCGAAGCGTATCTGGTCGTTGCCCGCACCGGTGGAGCCATGCGCAATGGCATCGGCACCGATCTGCTTGGCATAGCGTGCGATGGCGATGGCCTGGAAGATGCGTTCTGACGATACTGAGATGGGGTAGCAGTTGTTGCGCAGCACATTTCCGTAGATCATGTACTTCAGACTCTTGGCATAGTATTCTTGAGTGACGTCGAGAGTGACGTATTCGTGGGCGCCAAGCTTGTAAGCGTTCTCCTCGTTCTTCTGCAACTGCTCCTTACTGAAGCCTCCGGTATTGGCGCAGGCTGCATAGACCTCCCAACCTTCTTGAGAGAGTTTCATCACTGTGTATGAGGTGTCAAGTCCGCCACTGAAGGCGACAACAACTTTTTTCTTCATAGATATGTTCAATTTAATGGTTACTGACTGATGGATAGGGCATAAAGGTATTATGGTATGAAGCGTTGGGGCATCACGGCTTATTCTCTTCCGTCGATGCGTCTGATACGTTCCATGACATCCTTTGGAATGCGTGCCGGCAGGTGCTCCTCTGGATCGAAGAGCATGGCGGTACAGATGCAGTATTGTCGTCCGGTTCTGGCCAGGATGTCGTGGTTGATGCAGCCTTCGCAGCCTCTCCAGAACGATTCGTCATCGGTGAGGTCGTTGAAGGTTACCGGCAGGTAGCCCAGTTGCGTGTTCATCTTCATCACGGCTGAGCCGCTGGTGAGCGAGAAGATTTTGGCGTGGGGCCATCTGACGCGTGCCAGTGTGAAGGTAAGTGCCTTGATGCGCTTGGCCAGTCCCAGTCCGCGGTAATCGGGGTGTACGATAAGACCTGATGTGGTGACATAATGCTTGTTGCCCCAAGTCTCAATGTAACTGAAGCCGGCAAATTTATCACCGTCGAGTGCGATGACAGCCTTTGCCTCTCTCATCTTCGTGGCAACATATTCGGGCGAACGCTTGGCTATACCTGTACCGCGCACCTTGGCGGCATCGGCAATGGTCTTGAGTATGGTGTCAACGTACTTGATGTGGCCCTCGTTGGCCACAATGACGTCTACTTCTTTCATGTTTACTAATAGTAGTTTTTTTATCTTGTTTATTGTATATATAATAATGTGTATTACATTCTCAAGACGTCGGTGATATGCTCTGTGATCGCGTTGTGGTCGGCCCCGTCGCTGATGACGATGATGATGGTGTCGTCGCCCGCAATGGTTCCGAGTATCTCCGGTATCTCGCTGTTGTCGATGTTGAAGGCGATACTGCTGGCATATCCCGGATTGGTTCGTATGACGCCGATGTTTCCAGAGAACCTGATGCTGCGGAATCCAGTGTTGCTGATGCTTAGCTCAGTGGAGTTCAGCGGTGTATGCACCCGTCTGTACATCGTCTCGTTTGGCAATACATATACATACTGGCCTCCCATTGTGGCGGCTTTGGCTACCTTGAGTTGCTTGAGGTCACGGCTCAGCGTGGCTTGTGTGAGGAAATAGCCCTCCTTGCGCAATTCACGCAGGAGGTCTGCCTGGCTCCCTATCTGCTTGGATGAGATGAGCTGCTTAATGGTATCTAAACGTTTTACTTTAATCTTCATATTGAATAATTATGCCGTATCGGTTGCAAAATTAGTGCATTATTTTCAATCCTGCAAGAGATAATGCATAATATTTTCTTGATATTGCATTTAATTGCTAGTTTGTTAGTGTTCTTAAATAAAATTCGGCTTATTGTTATGATTGTAAAGGGAAATCCGCTTGAAGACGTGGTGAGTTTCGGTTTTAGGGTTGTAAATATGCAATATTAGCTCGGAGTTAATGCATGTAAGAATGAATATGACTTTTGACTTATGAATATTCAGTCAGTGTGTGGCATCGCACGGCTGTCACGATGCTTTGACAACCCGTTGTCCGGCCAACCACAGTCCGCCGAAAGTGAGCATGCCATTGAGCATCAGCAGTTCGTAGCCAAACTGATAGCCTGTCATCGTCTGAGTGACGAGGTCTATGGCCAGACAGATGATGGGGGCGGCGAGGCAGATGTAGGGCACGCGGCGGTCGTCGGTGGGCCGGCGGGTGAACAGACTGTAGGCAAAGAGTCCCAGCAGTGGGCCGTAGGTGTAGGAACAGAGTATGTAGATAGCGTCGATGACACTGGTGGAGTTGAGTACTCTGAAGGCGAGGATAAAGAGCACGAACACAGCAGCCGTGCCTATATGTGTGTGCCGACGCAGTCGCTCGTCATCGGGACGTTGCATGATGTCGACACAGAAACTGGTAGTGAGTGCAGCCAATGCGGAGTCGGCCGACGAGAAGGACGCGGCTACGATGCCCAGTGTGAACAGCACCACAACGACGTTGCCCAACTGGCCTGTTGCCGCAAACATCGGTAGCAGCTCGTCGCCCTTGGTGGGCAGTGCGATGCCTTCCCTTGCTGCCAGCATCGTGAGCAATGTGCCTAATGAGAGGAACAGCAGGTTGGCTGGAACAAAGGCGAGGCCGTAGCTGCACACGTCCTTCTGTGCGTCGCGCAACGACTTGCATGTGAGGTTTTTCTGCATCATGTCCTGGTCGAGTCCTGTCATGACAATGACCACGAAGATTCCGCTCACGAATTGCTTCCAGAAGTTCTGCCTCGACACCCAGTCGTTCATTACGAACACGCGGCTATGGCTGTCGTGGGCGATGGCACTCATGGCCTCAGGCACGCTGAGATGGAGTGCTGCCATTACCTGAATGATGATGAGCACCAGTGCTGCGAACATGCAGGTGGTTTGGAATGTGTCGGTCCATACCAGCGTCCGGATGCCGCCGCGTCGGGTATAGAGCCAGATGAGTCCCACCATTGTGACCACCGTGACAGGGAAGGGAATGTGGAGGGGATCCAGGACAAACTGTTGCAGGATGATGCATACCACATAGAAGCGCACCGCGGCTCCTGTCATCTTCGACAGCAGAAAGAATGAGGCTCCGGTCTTGTACGACCGTCGGCCAACGCGTCGGGCCAGGTAGGTATAGATAGTGGTGAGGTTGTATTTGTAATAGATGGGCAACAGCAGAAACGCGACGGCAAAGTAGCCAGGGATGAATCCCAGGCACATCTGCAGGTAGGTCATGTCGGTTTTCAGCACCATGCCGGGCACGCTGACGAAGGTGATGCCGGAGATGCTGGCGCCGATCATGCCAAACGCCACCATGTACCAGGGCGACCGGTGGTTGCCCCGGAAGAACGTGTCGTTGTCGGAATGGCGGGAGGTGAGACGGCTCAATATGAGCAGAACGATGAAATAGATGGCTACTGTCAGAAGTATGGTCATGCGGTGTGAATAATAATAGGGTGAGTTAGTCCGCTGACGGCTGCTATTAAATGATGCCGTCGTGGGCTAAACACCTGCAAAGTTACAAAAATATTCCTAGAGTAGGCCATTGCCTGCATGGGTGCAGACAGAAAAAGCCCCGAATGGCATCTTGTCCGTTTCCGGATAATGGTTGCCATTCGGGGCTCTTGTGTCAGTGTGTCAGCTGACCAGTCTGTTGACTTGACTTCATCAGTTGTCGCTTCTTCCGAATATCCTGAGCAGATAGAGGAAGAGGTTGATGAAGTCGAGATACAGCGTCAGGGCTCCCATCAGCGCTACTTTCTGTGAGCTCTCGCTCATGTCGGGCTGCATGGCCAGTGCCTGCTTGATCTGCTGGCTGTCCCATGCGGTGAGGCCTACGAACAGAGCTACGCCGATGTAGCTCAGGATGAGGTCGAACATGGTGCTGTGGAGGAACATGTTAACCACCGAGGCGATGATGAGGCCGAGCAACAGCATCATCAGCAGTCCGCCGAAGCGCGTGAGGTCTTTCTTCGTGGTGTATCCCACCAGTGCCATCGCGCCGAACGTACCGGCTGTGATGAAGAACACCTGTGCGATGGATGTCATGGTGTAGACCAGGAAGATGCCCGACAGCGTTACGCCGTTGAGCGCTGAATAGACGATAAACAATGTGGTGGCGGTGCCCAGTGACAGGCGGTTGATGCGGGCGGTGGTGTAGAACACCAGACCGATTTCAGCTATGAACAGCACCCAGATGGCGGCCCTGTTGCCATAAACCATCTGCATCAGGGCTGGGCTCGTGGCCACGCCATAGGCGCAGATGCCCGTGATGACCAGGGCAAGCGCCATCCATACATATACTTTGCGCATCAGAGCAGGGAAGGCTGCGGAAAGGGAACTGCTGCGTCCTTGCCGCTGCTCATTGGCGACCATTCTTTCAAGATCTTGTAATTCCATAGACGATTGATTGAAGTTGTTATTAATGAATGAGGATTGCAAATATACTCATTTTCCTTCTATTCTGCAAGAAGCGTGCCATCCTTTTCCGTTTTTTTAGCGATCACTGACAATCATTTCATCTGCTTCATGCCGTTCTGTTGTCGGTGCTTCACTTTGTGCGGGTCGGATGAGTGACAGGTGTTTCTGGGCGTTGTCTAGTCTCCTGTCTCCGTTACGTTTGGTTGGAGCTAAATATTCCAGTATTCAGGATTGACTTGTAATAACTATTTATGTTAAATGGCCTCTGAGAATCATGATTTAATCAACAAGACGGTCGTTGGCCTGAAATATGCCGATTTTAGAGCATTTAGGTAATAGATTGATAATGTGGCTGTTGCGTGTTTGACTGTCGGGCGTGAGCTCTGCCTTCATCGGATTATCGGCGAAAAGGCAGCCTGATATCGCCGAAAAAGCAATGGAATGTCGGTGAAAAGGCAATGGAATTTCACCGAAAAAGCAATGGGATATCGCCGATAAGGCATTAGAATATTGGCGAAGAAGCAAAACCTGTCCGATTTTCGGAGGATTTCAACTCGGTTTTAACCTATTTTAATCTCCATAAAGTGTTAAATTCTTGACGGTGTTTTGTAAACTATTATTCTGAGATGTAGTTATTTAATTCAAGTTTCGCATGCTAACAATTACGTATAGCCAAGTCTGCCGCATGCTGTGGCCGTCACCAGGCCGGCCACTACACTGCCGCCAATGATGACAATGAAATTGGATCTTGCGCTGTCTGTCTTGACAATTATGTTGGGCAGATGCAGGGCGATTGCATACGCCCCGTCATCTGCTGATGTCCTTTGGCTTGAGTTCCACGACCTGTCCCATGCGCCGAAGGACTTCCATGTTGAGCATGCGCTTGTTGCCGACGATGAAGAAGGCACGGGGCTGGTTCTTGACCTGACGGTTGTAGAAGTCGACTGTGTCGTCAATGCTGAGCTGGCCTATGCTGCCGCTGAGGTCTATGTCTGGATCATGGTCGTAGCCCAACAGTCGCTGGTTGGCGATATAGACAGGCAGATTGCGGAAGGTGGGATAGTTGTTGTTGATGTTGTTGACTATCAGTTGTTTTGTTGCTTCAAGGTTGTTGGCGCGTACGGGCATGTTGTCGAAGAGCGAATCGAGCAGCAGCAGCGTGCGCATGGCCTTGTCACCCTGTGTGCCTATATTGGCATAGAACGCGCACAGGCCATCAGGGTCGGTCTTAAGGTCGGTGCTGATGACGCTGCCGTGGGCTGAATAGGCCAGGGCACTGAACTCACGGATGTCCTGAAACAGCACCGACTGCATGCCGCCGCCGAAGTAGTTGCCCCACAGTAACATACGGGCGCGGTCAGTGGTAGTGGGCTGTGCGGCGATGGGCTGATAGGCTCCCACTATTGTCTGACGGGCTGACGGATTGTCATACACGTAAATAATGCGTCTGTCATAGTTGCGCAGCGGCGTCGTGACGGGTTTCCATTCGTGCCGTTGCCGGTCGGTGATGTAGGGCTTGAGCAATGTCGTGATGGCTTGCTCTGACTGTCCGCCACAATAGATGATGTCGGTCTGGGTGGTCTGTACTTCGTTGAAAAGCTGTAACAGGTCGCCGTCGTTCAATTGTCGTATCTCCTTGGCTGTTAGCTCCTTGAGATAGCTGGAGTTGTTGCCCTTGGCTGCGTATGTCAGCACGGCA
The DNA here is from genome assembly GCA_900319905.1 of uncultured Prevotella sp. Taxonomy (GTDB): domain Bacteria; phylum Bacteroidota; class Bacteroidia; order Bacteroidales; family Bacteroidaceae; genus Prevotella. The sequence goes on from ONQB01000001.1 coordinate 170,916, forward strand.
CTGGCGATGTCGGCGTTGTTTTTGAAACGGGTGAGGTGCTCGAGGCGCATCTCCCTGGCTATTTGCTTCAGTTTTTTGTGGTCGGCCTTGGGCTGGGTGAGCCATTCGTGTAGCAGTGGCAGGGCGTCGGTAAGATATGGTTCGAGACCTTTCAGCGTGATGGTGAAGCTGTTGGGACTGCACGATGCCTCGAGTGTGGCGCCATAGTGTTGCAGTTGGCGGGCAAAGGTGTGGTGGTCGTGGGTTTGCGTGCCGATGAGGTTGAGATAGGAAGCCAGTACGTCGAGCTTCGGATTGTTTCGACTACCCATGCGGTAGACGATCTGCATGCTGTAGACATCGTTCATGGGGTTCCTCGCAGTGTAGAGCTTCACCAGTGGTGCGAGTGCCGTAGCGGTGGCGTCGTGGTCGAAGTCAACAGTCTTGGGCACGAGACGGTGCGCTGGCTCCTGCATCATGGCCTTGGCATAAGCCGACTGCTGACCAGCGTGCGACGGTGTCACGGCCTTGTAGCCAGGTTGGCTGACATGTTCTTTAGGATAATGGCCGAACTTCTTGACAATCTTCAGCGAGTCGTTGCCCAACCATCGACGTGCCACGCGCATGATGTCACCCTTGGTTACGCGGGCCACAGCCTGGTAACGGCTGATGATATCGGCCCAAGGCACGTTGTGAGAGAACGCGTTTATCATTGCTGTGCTCCTTCCGCCGATTGTTTCCAAGTTGAGCATCATGTTACGCTGCAGCGTGAGTTTCTCCGTAGATAGTTGCCGGTCGGAGAAAGTGCCATGCTTGAGTTTGTTTACTTGCTCCAGACACAGTCGTTCGGCTTTCTTGCGCGAACCGAAGGGCAGACGGGGCACCAGGCCGAAGCCGTAGGCGCTGAAGTCCTTGAAGTTGTAACCCTTATCGATGCCCATGGCGTAGAATAACTTGCCCGACGTATTGAGCGAGTCAATCAGTCCGGTCTTTGACGCATTGCTCAGCATGGAAACCATCACTTGGAAGGCGACATAGTCGGAATCGTGTTCTGTCGGTGCCTGCCATAGGTAGCCGCTGGCCTTGACCAATGGTATTGGCACCTTCAGATGCATGGCCGTCGTTTTGGTGAAATCGCGCAACTTGGCGGTCGGTGTTGCTTTCATTGGCCGGCCCGACGGTGTCAGTTGCCCGAACGTACGCTCGAGCAACTCGCGGAGTGCGCTCATCGGCTCGCCGTGACCTGTGGAATCATCACAGAGCGAAAGGTCACCGCAAAGGATGAGCCCCATGTTCTCAGGTACATAATAGGTCTTGAAGAAACGGTACATCTCTGACAGGCGTGGGTTCTTCAGACTGTCGGTGGCACCGATGATGGGGTAGGCATATGGAGTGCCAGCCAAAGCATATTGCTGAACTTTCTCTGCTGTGGAGGCGAGCAGGTTGTCGGCATACATGTTCTTCTCTTCATATACGGCCTCTAACTCTCCTTGAAACAGTCGGAAGACGGGATCGCGCAGACGTTCGGCATTGAGCTCGCACCATTGGCGCAGGTACTGCGGCGTAAAGTAGTTGTGAAACACGGTCTCGTCAAACGTGGTATAGGCGTTGAGACGTGTGCCACCATATCGGCTTATGAGGTTGCTGTACTCATTTGGGATGGCATATTGTGCGGCTTTCATCGACAACGCATTGATGTTACGCTGGATGGCCCGGCGCTGGCCATCATCATTGGCGTGTGCCAAAGCGTCGTACTGCCGAGTGATGCTATCCAGCCATGGGCGCTCTTTGTCGTAGTCGATGGTGCCTATCTGTTGTGTCCCTTTAAAGAGTAAGTGCTCCAGATAGTGCGCAATGCCGCTGTTGGGACAATCCTTCGCACCTGCCTTTACCACAACAGCGCCGAAGGCCTTGGGTTGAGTGTGGTCGATGTTGACCCATACCGTCAGTCCGTTATGTAGCGTGAACTGCTCCACATGCAACAATTCCTGTGCCCGAGACTGGGCGGCGAGGATGATGATGAGCAGCAAAAGAAGAAGACGGCCACTTCGACGGCCGTATTTGCCAATGATGGTGTTATGCATAGTTTCTATTGTTTGTCGTTATATATTTAGGAATCCTGCGGGATTCGTTTGTCGTGACAAAGTTAGCTCTTTTTTCGGTTGTTTTGCTCATATCGTATGGCTATTTACTTGATTTAAATCAATAATCATTAAATTTTTAGAAAATAATCGTCAAATCTCTTGCAGGAATGGAAATTTCGCAATACCTTTGCACTCGCTTTCGGAAAAACACCGGGGGCACACAAGAAAGAGTTCTTTG
>ONQB01000002.1 GCA_900319905.1 uncultured Prevotella sp.
AATTCTGCACATGGCAAAACTCTGGGGAACTTATTGTTCCTCAGAGACTTATAAAAAATATTAATAACGAATTACGCAATTAGTTGCGGAATTAAGGTATTCTTTTTTTGCTGCGGCAATCTGACCATAGTCCTTCAATATGGTGTATTGGTCAAAGTGTGGGTTGGACGTCTTAATTTCCTTTCGCTGTTGGAGATAGACTTCTGCCTGTTTGGGGTTGCCTGCATTGCATGATGTGGAGAACATCATGTCGAGCACAGCGGCATCCAAGTCTGTCCAGCCGTTCTTGTGGATTTGAGGATAGGCCAATTTGTAATAGTACATGGCCCGATTGTATTCCTGAAACACGTCATACACCAGTCCGATATTGGCCAAAGAGCTGTAGTAATGGTATTTATTTCCTGACCGTTGAGCCAAATCAAGGTCGTAGGTGTAGAACTCGAAGGCCTCGATATAGCGTCCCGTGTCGTAACACAAATTGCCTGCCCGGTGGAAGGCACTATCGTAATGCGCAATGTCTTTGAGCCCTCTGACGCTGTCGTTGAACGTCTTCAGCATCTTACCATAGAGCTCAATGGCCAACGAGTCTTGCGTACGGTTGGTTCCTGACTTCTCGCCGTACGTAAAACCTGCAATTGCCAGAAATGCTAATGTGAGGCAAATCGTAGCTGGAAATATGTATTTGAATAGTTTGTTCATGATTCAAGCCATTAGGCTTGCAAATGTACGCAAAATAATCGAATTTATGTACAAAGAATTAAAATAACTTAGAGTTCGATTACTCGTTTCGGGTTTTGATGCCATGAATGTTACTGGTTTGCATGCGGTTTCCATCTATTATCTTTGCTTGTGAAGATTGTTAATATGGCAACAATCAATAAACCTGCTTTTAGCTATGTTTGACCGGCAAATCATGATTTTTTACCACATTGGTAGCAATTTTTTACCTGAATGCTTTGCAAGTTTGAAATGTTTTCATATCTTTGCAATGTCTTAAATGATACACCTGACGTGCCACCAGCCGTCAACCATTGCAATAACCGTAACAATTCTTTTATCTGAACCCTATAAAATGAGTGGCCCATGAAAAGAAGAAATTTCCTATATAGGGTCTTCGACCTCTACTACGATGGTTTCCGTCACATGACCATAGGCAAGACCTTATGGGTGGTGATTCTCATCAAGTTGGGCATCATCTTTCTGGTGCTGAAACTGTTTTTCTTTCCCGATTTCATCAAGACGCACAGCCGGCAGGGCAACGAGAGCAATTTCGTGTCGCATGAGGTGCTGAGCCGTGCCAAATAATCACGACATACTAAAATCACAAACATTATTACCTCCTATGAATGAATTATTAACCATCTCTGCCGCCACCATAGACTGGTCGCGAGCGCAGTTTGCCCTGACGGCCATCTATCACTGGCTGTTCGTGCCTCTGACCTTAGGTCTGGCCTTGATCATGGGCATTGTCGAGACGTGCTATTACCGCACGCGCAAACGCTTTTGGAAGGATGCCGCCCAGTACTGGCAGCGGCTCTTCGGTGTCAACTTTGCCATGGGCGTGGCCACTGGCATCATCCTCGAATTTGAGTTTGGTACCAACTGGAGCAACTACTCCTGGTTTGTGGGCGACGTGTTCGGCGCTCCTTTGGCCATTGAGGGTATCGTCGCCTTCTTCATGGAGTCGACGTTCGTCGCCGTGATGTTCTTCGGTTGGAAGAAGGTGTCACCCGGCTTCCACCTGGCCTCTACCTGGCTTACGGGCCTTGGCGCCACCATTTCAGCGTGGTGGATACTCGTGGCCAACGCATGGATGCAATATCCTATCGGCCAGACGTTCAACCCCGACACGATGCGCTTTGAAATGGACTCGTTTGCCGCTGTGGCGCTGTCGCCCTTTGCCGTGGATAAGTTCTTCCATACCGTGACGTCGGCATGGGTCATCGGTGCTGTGTTTGTTGTAGCCGTGAGCTGTTGGTATCTGTTGAAGAAACGTGAGATCCAGCTGGCCAAGGAGAGCATCAAGATAGGTGCCGTGGTGGGACTGTGTGCCTCGCTGCTGGCCGCCTTCACTGGCGACAACAGTGCGTACATGGTAGCCAAGACACAACCTATGAAGCTGGCGGCTATGGAAGCCCTCTACAACGGTGGCCCTTCACAGAGCCTGACCGGCGTGGCATGGGTCAATCCATTGAAGCAACCCGACTACACCCATGAGGCTGAACCGCCTTTCCGCATTGCTGTGCCCAACATGCTTTCGCTGCTGGCCACCCATACGCCTGACGGTATGGTGCCGGGTGTCAACGACTTGCTCAACGGCTACACCAAAGCCAATGGCGAGAAGGAACCGTCGGTGGAGGAGAAAATGGCACGCGGACGCAAGGCCATTGCCGCCCTGCAGCAGTATCGCAGCGGAAAGAAAGACGCTGTGACGCGCAAGACACTGGCCGACAACATCCAGTACTTTGGCTATGGCTACGTCAAGGATAAGCATCAGGTGGTGCCGTTCATCCCCATCAATTTCTGGGCCTTCCGCGTGATGGTGGGCATGGGATGTCTGTTTATCCTTTTCTTCCTTGTGGTGCTGTTCTTCTCCTTCCGTCGTCAGACCATCGACCGCCAGCGGTGGTTGCACATCGTAGCCATCGCATTGCTGCCATTGGCCTACATCGCCAGTGAAGCCGGATGGCTTGTGGCAGAGTTCGGCCGTCAGCCTTGGACCATCCAGGACATGCTGCCTACTTGGGCTGCCGTGTCCGACCTTCATTCAGGCTCGGTCGTCCTGACGTTCTTCCTCTTCCTTTTCCTCTTTACGGCCATGCTTGTGGTGGAGGTGAGCATCCTCTGCAAGCAAATAAAGAAAGGTAATGTTCCATCAACCGAAATTTAAGCATTTACGACTATGAGCTATATATTTTTGCAACAGTACTGGTGGTTTGTGGTGAGCCTGCTTGGTGCGCTGCTTGTGTTTCTGCTCTTTGTGCAGGGTGGCAACAGTATGATCTTCTCATTGGGCAAGACACCTGAGGAACGGCGTCTGGTCATCAACTCTACCGGCCGTAAGTGGGAGTTCACGTTCACCACGCTGGTCACGTTTGGCGGTGCGTTCTTCGCCTCGTTCCCGTTGTTCTACAGCACGAGCTTCGGTGGTGCCTACTGGCTGTGGATGCTCATTCTGTTTACCTTTGTGGTGCAGGCCGTGAGCTATGAGTTCCAGAACAAGTTGGGCAACATCCTGGGTCCGCGTGTGTTTCAGGTGTGCTTGGTCATCAACGGCATTGTAGGTCCGCTGTTGCTCGGCGGTGCCGTGGCTACGTTCTTCGACGGCAGCAATTTCCTTGTCTCCAAGGCCAATATCACCGACAGTCTGCAACCCGTCATCAGCCGCTGGGCCAATGCCAGCAATGGGCTCGATGCCCTGCTCGACATCTGGAATGTGTTGTTTGGCTTGTCCGTGTTCTTCCTGGCCCGTGTGCTTGGCGCGTTGTATATCCTCAACAATGTGGCCGACGATGTGCTGCGCCAGCGCTGCCGCCGTCAGGTGCTTGGCAATGTTGGTGCTTTCCTCATCCTGTTTCTCACGTACTTCGTGCGCACACTTCTGAAGGATGGATATGCCTATGACCCGCTGACGGGCACGATCGCCATGGAACCTTACAAGTATCTTCACAACCTGCTGACGATGTGGCCGTTGCTCGTCCTGTTTGTCATTGGCGTGGGCCTGTTGCTCTATGGCGTGATCCGTACGGTGTGCAGCAAGGTCTATGTGAAAGGTATCTGGCCGGCAGGCATCGGTGTGGTTCTGGTTGTGCTTGTGCTGTTGCTTATCACGGGTTGGAACAACACTGCCTACTATCCGTCGAATGCCGACCTGCAGAGCTCGCTCACCATCGTCAACAGCAGTAGCAGCAAGTTCACGTTGACGGTCATGTTCTACGTCTCCTTGCTCGTGCCCGTGGTACTGGCTTACATCTGGTATGCCTGGCGGCAGATAGACCGCCACAAGCTTACGCGGCAGGAAATCAAGGAGGATGAGGCCTATTGATACAACATGGAGGGTGTATCAAAATTGGAGAAGTCCAGGAATTCAGAAGTCCGGGAGTTCTGTCATTACTATAATGATACCTTATTATCAGATACTTATGCATTTGACTGAACTTCTGAACTTCCGGACTTCTGAATTTCTCCTATTTTGATACATCCCCATTAAAATAGTACGGTTTATGCTTCATTGCACTTTTTTTGTCGTAACTTTGTAGACAAAAAAGAAAGCTACATGAATTTTAAAGCCGCATTATTTGATTTAGATGGTGTCGTCTTCGACACGGAGACCCAATATACAAAGTTCTGGGGAGAGCAGGGACGACGGTACCATCCCGAGATGCCCGACTTCCACAACCGCATCAAAGGCATGACGCTGGTACAGATTTACGACCAGTACTTTGCCGGTCAGACAGAGGTGCAGCACACCATCACGCAGGCGCTCAATGACTTCGAGGCCCATATGAGCTACGACTATATCGCCGGAGCCCATGACTATGTGGTCAGCCTGCGTCAACAGGGCATCAAGACTGCTGTGGTGACGAGCAGCAACCAGGCGAAGATGGCGCAAGTGTATCGTCAGCATCCCGACTTTAAGTCTCTCTTCAATGCTGTCCTGACAAGTGAGGATATCCGCCGCAGCAAGCCCGCTCCCGACGGCTATCTGCAGGCTGCTGAGCTCTTGGGCGAGGCACCGGCCGTCTGTGTAGGTTTTGAGGACAGCGTCAATGGCATGCGCAGTATCAAGGCCGCCGGCATCTACCTTGTGGGCCTCGTCACCACCAATCCCCGCGAGGTAGTAGCGCAATACGCTGATGTCATGATAGATGACTTCACACATGGTGTGGACATCAAGCAATAATTAACAGATGAGGCCGTTATCATTATATACACAGACGATATGCTGAAGAAAGCTCTCTTTTTATACCTTTCGTTCGCCATGGCTTGCATGGTGTGCTTAATGGCCTCTTGTCAAGACGACGACAGTTTTACGACGTCACCGTCCCATCAGCTCAGTTTTTCCACTGATACCGTCCGGCTGGACACGCTGTTCGCCAACGTCCCGTCGGCAGCCAAGACCTTATGGGTGTTCAACCGCTCCGGTGATGGGCTGCGCTGTGCCAGCATCCGTCTGGAGCGTGGAGCGCAGTCGGCTTTCCGGGTCAATGTCGACGGCATCTATTTAGGTGAGGGCAATGACTATTCCACCAGTGAGGTGGAGCTTCGCAACAAGGACAGTGTGCGCGTAGTGATTGAAGCTACGCTGCCGCGGGCCAGTTCGGCTGAGCCTGAGGAACAGTCAGACAATATCATCTTCACCCTGGAGAGCGGGGTGGAACAGCGTGTCAACCTCGATGCGTGGGCGTGGAACGCACGCATCCTGCGCAATGTGCGCATCTCGAAAGACTCTACTATCGACGCTTCTACCACACCGACGGTCATCTATGGAGGTCTGCGTGTGGACAGCGGAGCTACGCTCACCCTCACACCCGGTTCGACGCTTTACTTCCACTCCGATGCCGGCATCGACGTCTATGGTCGCCTGCTCACGATGGGCACGGCCGACAAGGGCATCCTGCTGCGGGGCGACCGCATCGACCGTATGTTTGACTATTTGCCCTACGACCGCGTCCCGGCGCAGTGGATGGGCGTGCGATTTCATGCGTCGTCGTACGACAACGAACTGCGTTATACTGAACTGCACAGTACCAATACCGCTGTTACCGTCGATTCCTGCGACGTGACTCGACAGACGCTGCTGCTCAGCCACAGTACGTTGCACAACTGCCAGGGATACGGACTCGTCACTACCAATGCCAAGGTGACACTGGAAGACGTGCAGATTACCAACACGCTTCACGACTGCTTGTTGGTTAATGGCGGTGACGTTACCATCAACAATGCCACGTTTGCCCAGTTCTACCCATTTGACTCACGCCGCGGCGCTGCATTGGCCTTCAACAACAGCTACCCGATAGTCAACCTCCTCGTGCGCAACTCACTACTCACAGGTTATGCCGATGATGTGCTGATGGGGCCGCCTGTCGATACCACGGCCCTCGACCATTATCTCTTCGACTACTGCATGATCCGCACGCCGAAGCTGACGACAGCCGACAGCGTGCACTTCACCCATGTCTTCTACGAGGATGTGAAGGATACGACGAGCATGGGAGAAAAACACTTCATGAAGATGGACACTGATAACCTCATCTACGACTTCCGCCTTGACAGTGTGTCGGCAGCCATCGGTAAGGCCGACCCGCTGACGGCGCTGCCCGATGACCGGTTGGGCATCTCGAGAAAGAAGACGCCCGACATTGGTGCTTACGAATATAAACAAAAATGATATATGGAACATCATAAACTGTTGATTGATTACGACTACTGTTCGATGGAGGATCTGACGGCCGAGGAGCGTATGCTTGTGGAGCGTGCCTGTGATGCCACCCACAACGCCTATGCGCGTTACAGCCACTTCTGTGTGGGTGCTGCCTTGCTGCTCAACGATGGCACCGTTGTCATTGGTGCCAATCAGGAGAATGCCGCCTTCCCGTCGGGTCTGTGTGCCGAGCGTTCCGCCATCTTTGCCGCTCAGTCCAACTATCCTGACCAGCCCATCCGCATGCTGGCGATTGCCGCGCGCGATGGTGGCGGACTGCGCAAACAGCCAGTGTCGCCCTGCGGCTCGTGCCGGCAGGTCGTCATCGAGATGGAGGACCGCTACAAACAACCCATTGAGATTCTGCTCTTTGGTAAGGACGGCATCTACCGCATGCATAGTATCAAGGATCTGCTGCCGTTCTCTTTCACTGACAGCGATATGCGCTGAATCCTTATGAAGAGAACCGTCAGAAGGGCAGCACGCGGTGATCTGCCCATCATCATGCGGCTTATCGAAGATGGCAAGGCCATCATGCGCCGGAATGGCAATATGTTGCAATGGAGTGATGGCTATCCGCAGAAGGAATTGCTGCTGCGTGACATCGACCGTGGCCAGAGCTTCCTGCTGATGGATCATGAGGGCACAGACAGCCGGGCCATCGCCACATGGGCGTTTATTCCTGGTCCTGACGTCACTTACAACGAGATAGAAAGGGGAGAGTGGACCGACGATGTCGCACCTTATTATGTCATTCATCGGGTGGCCAGTCGTCCGGATTGTCATCATGTGCTGGCCGACATCATGGCTTATTGCTTCTCTGTGACCAATAACATTCGCGTGGATACCCATCGCGACAACACCATCATGCAGCATGCCCTGTTGTCGCTGGGCTTCCGCTATTGTGGAATCATACATCTGCTCAATGGCGACGAGCGTCTGGCTTATCAAAGAATAGTTGATGGGAAATAATATACGGAGGATGTGGAGTTCCGTATGTGGGAGAATCAGGCTGAGCAGAAGTTCGTGGCCATCTTAGAGAGCATTTATGAGGAATATGTTGTCAATGGTTTTACCATGCCGCTCGGCAATGTCTCGGTAGATATGCCGTTGTAATGTCGGCGAAACTCCGTCGGCTTATCGGCGAAACTCCGCCGGCTTATCGGCGAAACTCCGTCGGCTTATCGGCGAAACTCCGCCGGCTTATCGGCGAAACTCCGGTGCGGTGCTGGTAAGCCGTTCGGGGCAGCTATACAAAAAGGGCTATGTCTGGTGGTGTTCCGGACATAGCCCTTTTGCTTTGTGATAATCACGGAGCGGCTTATTGTCAAGTCGTTCCGCTTTGTTGATTGCTTCTTGTTTTTACTTCACCTTGTCCACGATAGCCTTGAAAGCCTCGGGGTTGTTCATGGCGAGGTCGGCAAGCACCTTACGGTTGATCTCGATGCCTGCCTTGTGGAGAGCACCCATCAACTGGCTGTAGCTCATCTCCTGGAGGCGTGCGGCAGCGTTGATACGCTGGATCCACAGAGCGCGGAAGTTGCGCTTCTTGGTGCGACGGTCGCGATAAGCGTATGTGAGACCCTTCTCATAGGTGTTCTTGGCAACGGTCCACACATTCTTGCGGGCGCCATAGTAACCCTTGGTCTGCTTCAGTATTCTTGTTCTCTTGGCTTTAGAAGCCACATGATTGACTGATCTTGGCATAATTTTCTTTCTTTAAACGTTCGACTAAGTTAGATTAATTAACGCAGGCAGAGCAGGTCGCGCACCTGCTTCATGTTGGTCTGGTCCACGATAGCCTGATGGTCCAGATTTCTCTTTTGCTTTTTGGTCTTCTTAGTCAGAATGTGACTGTGGTAAGCATGATGGCGCTTAATCTTACCGGTACCGGTGAATGTGAATCTCTTCTTTGCACCGGAGTTTGTCTTAACTTTTGGCATTTTTTTAATAATTAATTTGTTGTTTATAATAAAAGGTGGCAACGCATATACCTGGCGGTACCACGCAGTTTTTACTTATTTCTCAGTGTTTTCTTTCAGCTTGAGCAGTGCGTCGGCTCCTTTGGCATTGCCGAGCAGTCCTTTCTTCTCGGCATCCTCGGCCTCTTTCACCTTTGCTTCTTCCTTTGCCTTTGCCTCAGCGGCAAGACGGTCGCGCTTCTGCTGGCTTTGCTTAGCCACACCGGCTTTCTTCGGAGCCAGGAAGAGGAACATCTTCTTGCCTTCCAACTTAGGCATCTGCTCTACTTTGGCATATTCCTCCAAGTCATTGGCGAAACGCAGCAACAGCACCTCGCCTTGCTCCTTGAAGAGTATGGAACGACCGCGGAAGAACACATAGGCACGTACCTTGTTGCCTTCCTGAAGGAACTCTTGGGCATGCTTGAGCTTGAATTGGTAATCGTGGTCATCGGTCTGAGGTCCGAACCGTATCTCTTTTACTTCGACCTTTACCTGCTTCTGCTTCATCTCCTTCTGACGCTTCTTCTGCTGGTAGATGAACTTGCTGTAGTCGATGATACGACACACGGGTGGTTCGGCATTCGGTGAAATCTCCACAAGGTCCAAGCCTTGTTGGCGGGCCATGTCCAAGGCACGGCGCGTAGGCACTACCTCGGTGCCACCGTCACCAACCACACGAACTTCCCGCGCATGGATCTGTCCATTCACACGGTACTGATTCTTCAAATTGTCGTTCTTCATCCAACTATTTTAAGGGTCTTTTAATATGTTCAGGGCACGATACACCCAATTCAGGATGCAAAATTACGACTTTTTTGTTAATGGGCAAAAGTTTCTTCAGCTTTTCTTTCAGAATTTCTTCAACTTTTTCTTGACTGACATTCTGGTTGGCATGATTTTCAGCATATGCCGTAGTGACTTTAAGCCGTAGCTATACCTTCTATATGTTCCTCCTTAGTTTAATTTAGTTTTTCAAGTTTGCATCGCAACAATTACTTTATAGCCAAGTTTGCCGTATGCAGGGGCCGGTCTTGCGAAACTTGAATTTAGTTGCCATCGGGTTTGGTGGTGTCCGTGAGTGGTGTGGGGTACCATACAAACGTGTGGAAGTCATCGGGATGGGACGGGTCGAAGTCCTTCCAGTCAGATGAGAGAGCCGACAGTACGGGCAACTGCAGTTTTTTCATTCCCATAACCACCATCTTAGCCACTTCGTATGCGCCATAGGGATTGAAGTGGGTGTTGTCGGCAAGCTCGCGTGTCTGTCCGGGGAACGATCCCATGGGGTAGTGCACCAGTGCGCGTTTACTGTCATTATAGCCTAAGGTCTCAAAGAACGTGCGTGTCATGTCGTGCAGCTCGATAACGGGTACGTTCTCGCGGCGTGCCACATCTCGCATGGCATCGGGATAGTCTCCATGGGTCTCCATGATCTTGGTCTTGGAGTCGTCGAAGCGGCGGCGTTGGGTAGGTGTGACGAAGATGATGTTGCCGCCTTTCTGGCGCACGAGGTCGATGTATTTCTTGAGGTTGTATTGGAAGTTGTACCAGGCGCCGGCGCCCGGGCCTTTCTCTTTCTGGTCGTTGTGTCCGAACTCACAGATGACGTAGTCGCCTTTGTGCATCATGGCCAGCACCTTGTCGAGACGGTTGCCTGCGAGGAACGAGCCGGCGGTCAGCCCGCTTTCGGCATGATTGGAGATGGCCACCTCAGGACCAAACCATCGGGTGATCATCTGTCCCCATGAGGCCCAGGGCTCACGGCTCTGGTCCACGACGGTGGAGTTGCCGCAGAGAAAGATGGTGGTTGCCACGGTATCAGGTTCGATGGTCACCTTGCTCACTGACGGGTTGACGCCATTGAACTCCAACGTGAGACGGTCGTCCCAGTCGAGGTAGCCGCGCTCACGGTCCTTCAGACGCACACTATGCTTGTCGTCAATCTTCGGCGAACGCTTGTTGACGATAAACGTGTAGGTCTTCTGCTGCCGTTTCTTTGTGGCGCAGTTCTCCACCATCAGCCGGCGTGACTCAGCACGTACGGTGGTGATGGCATCGGCCTTCTTCGAACCGAGTACCACACTGACACGGTAGTTGCCATCGGGCACTTTTACAGAGAAGAAGAACGTCTGTCCTGCTTTCTTGGGTGCGGCGATGATGTCGTAGCCGTAGCCAGTGGCATCGGAGTAGACAGGTTGGGACTTTGTGAAGTCGAACGTTCGTGCCTGAGCGTGGGTCATGGTAGGAAAGGCCATGAGGCAGGCAACGAAAAGAGATTGGATGTGTTTCATATTATTTTGCATTTGTTTTTATGAGTTTTAATGAATTTGTTATTAGTTTGCTGTCAGTTGATGCTCATTAAGGGCAAAAATAGACAATAATTCTGAGAAACCCTTGTCTTTTTGCTTCATTTTTTGTCTGACGGTCTATTTTTATCACATTCCTAAGAATTATATCAAAAAACATGGTCGGCACACCCCCTGTCTTGATTTCTGCGCATGAATGGTGGCCGGTGAACGACAATGCTCGTTTAGTGTACCTCTTCACCTTATCGTACCTCTTCACCTTATATATTAGACAATGGGGCGTATGGCGTGATTAACCTTTGGTGTTCAGGTTATGAAATTCGTACGATGGTTGATGAGAAAATGGTTGTTTGCTCAATACTCAACATATTTATGCTTGGTTTTAAAGTTCTGTTGAAACGCTGATTTGGGGAGCATAGACCCTTGTTTTTTGATATTTCTTTAGTACTAATTGACATTTTGAGCGTTTCTGTACAATTTTACTAAAAGTTTGAAGCTTTTGCTTTGGAAGTTCGGATTTTTTTATCTTATTTTGCAGTTGACTTCTATTGGAACAAGAAATATCAAATATATTAACTCTTTAAGCCTTAATATGAATAGACTATTTATTAGTGTACTCTTTGTGAGTCTTGGTCTGTTTGCTTCTTGTGTTGATAAAAACATGGAGGTAGACGAAGACACTAAGCCGGAATGGTTGGGAGGCAGTATCTATGAGGAGCTGAAGAATCCTAATCAGTCCTACCTCACTGGTACCTTCACGACTTATCTTCGTTTGGTGGACGATTTGGGTTATACCTCTACGCTGTCGCGTACAGGTAGTAAAACCGTTTTCCCTGCCAATGATGAAGCTTTTGCTCGTTTCTTCAAGAGCAATGCATGGGGTGTGACGAGCTATGAGCAGCTGTCGCTGGCACAGAAGAAGCTCTTGCTTTATTCTTCAATGATCGACAACGCCCTATTGGTGAGCATGCTCTCCAATGTCTCCGCAGGATCAGTGTCTGTGGAGAACGGCCTGGCTATGAAGCATCAGACCAATGTGAGTGTCATCGACTCTATCACCCACCTCTATGGTCCTTCACAGATGCCGCGCAACAACAGCTGGTGGACCGAGCACTATGCCACTGGCATTGACATCGTGAAAGACGGTACCCGTCCTATGATGGTGCATTTCACCCGCGACCAGATGGTGAACAACAACATTACTACCACTGGAGATGGTTCCGACTTCGAGATCCTCACCGGGGAGAAGTACGATGAAGCCGCCCAGCCTGCTTACGTCTTCAACGACAAAATCATCAACAAGGATGTCACCTGCATGAACGGATACATCCAGCAACTGGAGAACGTGCTGGTGCCTCCAGGCAATATGGCCGACGTGCTGCGCAATACTTCCGAGACTAGCATCTTCAGCCGAATGGTCGACTACTATGCCGCTCCTTATTTCAACCAGACCATTACCAATCAGTATAATGACTGGGCCATCGCCAACAACCAGCCTTTGAAGGACTCGATCTTCGAGATGCGCTATGTGAGTTCGCGCTCGCAGAACGCTACGCTCACTATTGATCCCGATAACAATGCGCTCGGGGCAGGACGCTATCTGAAGTACGACCTGGGATGGAACCAGTACTATCCTTCTCATGCCAACGTGTCGTCGCTTGACTATACCATCACCGACATGGGTGCGCTGTTTGCTCCCGACGATGATGCCATCCGTAAATATTTCCTCCCTGGTGGTGCAGGCGCATACCTTATTAATATATATGGTAAGAAACCTAACACCAAGGAAAACCTCATTGACAACCTTGATAGCATGCAGAATGCGGCGCCGACCATCATCACGGCGTTTATCAGAAACTTGCAGCAGGCTTCGTTCGTGAGCTCTGTGCCCAGTAAGTTTCCGCAGCTCATCAACGATGCCAGTGAGAATATGAACATGAAGTTGAGTTTGCTGCGCACTACCGATGATGGCCGTTACGACGTAAAGATTGCCAACAACGGTGTCGTCTATGTGCTCAATGAGATGCTCGCTCCTGACGAGTACCGCGCTGTGCTTGCACCGTCGTCCTCATATCCCGACATGTATGTCATGAACTGGGCCGTGCAGGACAATAAATACCTTGGCATCGACTTCCGCTACTATCTGCTGGCTATGAGCGCCAACTATGCTTTCTTCATACCCGATGACGAAGCCTTCGACCATTACTACATCGATCCGACATCGCTCTACAACACGACGCCGCGTGCTTTACATTATTATAAATATGTAACCAACGAGCGTTCCGGTGCTTCGGAGCTGCGTTGCGACGTGCATCGGTACAATAAGGCGACCGGTGCGGTCGATCCTTCAGTCGTCGAGACTGTGCGCTATAACACGCCCGGTGCCCGCTATATGACGCAGCTTATCGATATCCTCAACTATCACACAGTGATTCTTGATGACGGAGAGACTTTGGGCGGCAACCATTATTATAAGACCAAGCATGGCGGTGAAATCTATGTCTCCGGTGGGGCCGTTGGTTCCAAGGTAGGCACTGGTGCGCAGGTTGACGCTGATGCAAAGTCTACTCCTGCTACCATTGAGGAGGACTATAGCGAGGCCAATGGTCATGCCTATCGCATCAACCGCGTTATCCAGCCTACGATGAAGAGCGTGAGCCGTGTGCTGCAAGACAATAGCCAGTTCTCTGAGTTCTATGAGTTGTGCTCCGGCTTTGCCGCCACTGATCTGCTGAAATGGGCCGGCATCTCCGATGAGACCAACTCCTTTGGTACCACCGAACAAGACCAGTATATTATCTTTACCTCAACTTACGGTACCGGTAACAACATGGTGCGTAATGCTTGTCCCGACGAGAACGTGAAGATGTTCAATACCTATAACTACACACTCTACGCCCCTGACAACGCAGCCATGGAGGTGGCCTACAGCCATGGTCTGCCACGCTGGAGTGAAGTGCAGGCACTCTTCGACACTTACGGCGAAGATGCCAGCAGCTCGGTGAAGGCACAGGCCCTCAACATGATCAAGGCTATCCGTGCTTTCTGCCGTTATCACTTCCAGAGCATCGCCCTCTATGCCGATAAGAGCGTTGATGGAGGTACGTACGAGAGCTTGTATACCAACTCCATCGGTGTGGCTGAGACTTACAAGGTCTCGGGTGGTGACAATCGCATCACCATCACCGACGGTACCGGCACCTCGCATACCATCAATGCCAACGACAGTAAGTTGCTCACCAACCAGATGGCGCGCGACTACTGGCTCGGCCAGAGCTCGTCGTCGGCCGGCAACTCCGTCAGTGCCTCTTCAAAAACAAAAGCCAATGCCATCCTCACCTCTTCTTTCTGTGCCGTACATGAGCTCACATCGCCCTTGTACCTCTACAAGAACACATCAGGCGAAGGGTCTTGGAATCCTGAGATCGTTGCGACCCGCGAGGCTGCGGCCAAGGCCAAGGCAAGAGCCAGAGCAATGAGCAGAAAGCATTAACAACCCATGAAATGACTAATGATTATGTCTAAGAAAACAATCATCACTACAGCTTGCCTGAGCCTGCTCGCCCTGACGGCCTCGGCTCAGAGCAAACGTATATCCGGTACGGTGAGCGACCCTGAAGGCCCAGTCATGATGGCTAATGTGGTGGAGAAGGATGCTAACGACCGTATCGTCTCGGCTGCACAAACCGATGTCAATGGTAACTTCTCCATGGAGATAAAGAGTCCGAAGAACAAACTCGTCGTCTCCTATGTGGGCGATAAGACCAAAACTATCAAGATCGGCGACACCGAGACCTTCACCATTACCCTTGAGTCGGCCTCACGCAACATCACTGAGGTCGTGGTCAAAGCCACCCGTACATCATCGGGTGGTCTGATGATACCCAAACGTGAGGTGTCGGTGGCACAGCAGACGTTCAACATGGACAACCTCAACGGACTGTCGTTCACCTCGGCCGATGAGGCCCTGCAGGGTGAAATCGCAGGTCTCGACATCGTGGCCAACTCCGGTAACCTCGGTGCGGGCACGACCATGCGTCTGCGTGGTGTGACAACTATCAACGGCAACGCACAGCCCCTGATCGTTGTCGACGACAAGATCTTTGACAACCCCGACGAAACCTTCGACTTCGCCAATGCCAACGAGGAGGAATACGCCAGCCTGCTCTCCGTCAACGTGGAGGATATCGCCAGTATCACCGTGCTCAAGGATGCTGCCGCCACGGCTATCTGGGGTGTCAACGGTGCCAATGGCGTCATTCAGATTACTACGAAACGTGGCTCACGCGGTAAGACGCGTGTCAACTTCTCCTATAAGTTCACAGGAAACTGGCAGCCTGACGGCTATAAGCTCCTCAATGGTGACGACTACACTATGCTGATGAAGGAGGAATTCTATAATCCTTCGCAGTCGTCGACGGCTACGACCAATATCGCTGAGCTCAACTACGACCCCAGTTGGTCAGAGTATGAGAACTGGAACAACAATACCGACTGGGTGAAGGCAGTCAAGCAATTCGGTCAGATGCACAGCTATAACCTCAACCTCACTGGTGGCGGTCAGAAAGCACAGTTCCGTATTTCTGCCGGCTACGACCATCAGACCGGTTCTATCATCAAGCAGAAACTCGACCGCTTCTCTACACGACTGGTGCTCGACTATAATGTGTCCGACCGCATTCGTTTCTCCACTAACTTCGCCCTGACGTACACTGACAATAATCAGAACTACGCCAACCTGCTGTCCAAGGCACAGACGCTTGCACCGAACATGAGCATCTACCGGCAGAACGCCGACGGCACCGATACCGATGAGTATTACATCATGAACCCGTCGGGCTCGTCGAATGGCGCTATCAATCCTTATACCGGCAACTACTCTTCTTACGAGATGCGCAACGTGAGAGCCATCGGCAACCCCGTCGCCATTGCCAACCTGGCATGGAAGAAAGACCAGACCTACCGTATCGTGCCTGACTTCAGCATCAAGTACGAACTGCTTGGTACAGGGGTGGGGCAGCACAGACTCACGTTCAATGGACGTGTCTACTTCGACATCTACGCGCGCAGCGTGCCTTCGTACTATCCCGCATCGCTGTCAACGGAGAACTGGACCGCATCGACCTACAACGTCAGCACCAACACCGAGTCGAACCGCTTCTTGACCAATGGACGCGCCGAGCTCGTCTATACACCGTATTTCCACAACAAGGACTTGACGGCTATGATGCTGTTCCGCTATGAGATGAGTACCTCGAAGAGCAACAGTCAGAGCATCACCAACAATGAATTGCCTAATGGCATCACTTCTCCCACAACGGACGGTGACCTGCGCAGTATGAGCAGCAGCAACAGCCGTGCTAACTCACAGGACTGGATCTATAACGGACACATCTCTTATAAGGGCCGTTACAACGCCAGCTTCTCACTGCGTGCCGACGGTAACTCCAAGTTCGGCCCGAAGAACAAGTGGGCGTACTTCCCCGGTGTGTCACTGCGCTGGAACGCCATCGATGAGGGCTTCATGAAACCCTTGCGAGACAAGTTCCTTTCCATGCTCGGTCTGCGTGCCAGCTGGGGTATCGTGGGTAAGGCTCCAGATGCCGACTATCTGTTCTATTCTACCTACAACACCAGTTCCGGACGCTATGGTAAGGGCAACTCGCTGCTTACCGTGGCCACCATTGACGGACTGAAACTCGATGACTTGCGCTGGGAGAAGACCACCTCGTATAACCTTGGTTTCAACCTCGGATTCTTCAATGACATGATCGAGATGGACTTCGACTACTATCACAAGTCAACGAAGGACTTGCTTATGAAAGGTGTGGCCATTCCCACAACCACCGGTTATTCCTCCGTGTCGTACGCAAATGTCGGAAAGATGAACAACGACGGATGGGAGATGAACATCAATGCGCACGACTTCATCAAGATAGGCAAGTTCAGAGTGAGTGCCGGTATCAATGCGGCACAAAACTACAACGAGATCAAGGAAATGGACAAGCGCGTGCTCGATGCCATCAATACCGAGTGGAGCGCTACCACGCGTGGTGCTTACCTCAACCGCGTGCAGATTGGCAATGCACTGGGATCTATCTATGGATTCCGCTACAAAGGTGTCTTCCAGTACAGCTATCAGTACCTGCAGAACTATCAGAAGGAGCACAACCTCACTACTGACCAGTATCGTTCCTGGATTAATGAACAGTTGGCTGCCGGACATACGTTCCCTGTAGCTACGGGTGCCGACGGCAAGGTCATCATGACCAGCAACGGCGAACCGCAGCACCTTGTTTACAACTATGACAGCGGTTCTTCTACCTATACATTCCAAGGTGGTGACGCTATCTATGAGGATATCAACCACGATGGTCAGATCAATGCACTCGACATTGTCTACCTTGGCAACTCTCTGCCTAAACTGCAGGGCGGTTTCAACTTCACCTTCAACTATGGCCGTTGGTCGCTGAAGACCCGCTTCGCCTACCGCTTTGGCAACAAGGTGGTCAACGCTGCGCGTATGTCACTGCAGGAGATGTTCAACACCAATAACCAGACTACCACGGTGAACTACCGCTGGCGTCAGGACGGAGATGTGACACCAATGCCGCGTGCCCTTTACAATACCGGTTACAACTTCCAAGGCTCAAGCCGTTATGTGGAGTCGGGCTCGTTTGTCAGATTCAACAACCTGCAGCTGTCTTACAACTTCGACCGTAAGGTGCTCAAGCGCTGGGGACTCTCTGCACTGCAGGTGTACTTCAGTATGAACAATCTTTGGTTGTGGACGAAGTACAGTGGCATTGACCCGGAGATCTCGGCAGGTTCATGGGGCGTCGCCACCGACAGCTCGCAAACCCCGCGATCCAAGTCCTTCACAGCAAGTATAAGTATTGGTTTCTAAAGGCCTTAACGATTTAATAATTGGTAAACAATGAATATACTGAAATTCAAACACTATATCCCAGTCGTCCTGGCTGCCCTGTGCCTCTCGTCGTGTGTCGACACAGTGCTGCTGCCTGACGACAAGACCGTTGATGAGGACTTCTGGAAGACCAAGTCCGACGTGTCATCCATGGTGATGGGCGCTTATCAGTCGATGTGCTCCTCCAATGTCATCAAGAGCTTGATTGTGTGGGGCGACTTCCGCTCCGACGAGCTTGTACCCGTTACGTCGCTCTCTACCAGCAATGCCACGGTCAATGCCTTGACACAGATTGATGCCGTGAACGTCGAGACTACCAATGCCTTCGCTGCATGGGCACCCATCTACAAGGTCATCAACAACTGCAACATCGTGCTTGACAGAGCCGAAAGCGTGATGTCGGTCGACCCCTCATATACTCAGGGCGACTATTTGAGCGACCGCTCACAGATGCTGGCTCTCAGGGCCTTGTGCTATTTCTATCTCGTACGCAACTTCCGTGACGTGCCCTACAGCGGTCATGCTTATATGAAGAGCTCGGAGGAGATGAACATTCCACAAGTCAATCCTGACTCCATACTCAATGTCTGTATCGCTGATCTCAAGGAGGCAGAGCTTAACGCCCTCGATCCGACATCGTACAACGACTGGCGTTCCAAGGGACTCATCAACCGTGATGCCATCGACGCTATTCTCGCAGACATCTATCTGTGGAGAGCCTCGGTGCTCCATTCTGCATCCGACTATCAGGAATGCGTGAACTATTGCGACAAGGTCATTGCCTCTAAGCAAGCCAACCATCAGCCGCAACGTGGTGAACTGACCACGAAAGAATACCCGCTGGCCGATGGGGATGAGGCTTACAACGACCTGTTTATTGATCAGAATGCTGAAGAAAGCATCTTTGAACTTCAGTTTGACGGCAATAGCAACTCCAACCTCGGACTGACCGAGATGTTCAGCACCTACAATGACAAAAACAGTGCCACTACGGGTTTTGTGCGTGCTTCTTCTATCTTCGGCTCACGTGGCTCCGGTGCTGCTGTCTTCTCGCAGAACGGTGACTACCGTGTACTCGAGGATTGCTACAATGTGCTTACCGACGCATCTTCCTATGATGTGCGTAAGATGATTGCTACAGAGAGTTGGAACATCGGCAACCCTGTCAACGTTACTGCAGGACAGAAACGGTCGGCCCGGCTGGTGTCTAACGGTGTAAGCCAGAACTACATCTTCTACCGTCTTTCTGACGTCATGCTCATGAAGGCTGAGGCCATGACACAACTTGCTGCCGACGACAACGACATTATTTTGCGCGAGGCTTTCAATCTTGTGCAGGCTGTCAACAGCCGCTCCATCTATGAGGGAAGCCTTAGCTCCGACTCGCTGAGATGGGCTTCTTACAACACTAAGACCAACATGGAGACGCTGGTGCTCAACGAGCGCTTGCGTGAGCTCTGCTTCGAGGGCAAGCGCTGGTACGACCTCATGCGCTACAACTACCGCCATGTCGAAGGCATTGACTATTCCACGACCCTCTACAATCAGGAACAGCAGGGAAAGAATTTTGTCAACAACTACACCAACATGCTCAACCTCGTGGTGCGTAAGTATACCTCTGGTGCCCAGGCTGCTGCTGCCAAGATGCGTACCGAGCCATATCTGTACATGCCCGTTATCCAAAGCGAGATTGATGTCAACTCGAACTTAAGACAGAACCCTGCCTATAGCTCGAATGATGAATATGAAAAGAATTATTAAAAGAAACAAGCTCTTATGAAATACCTTATCAATAGCGTTTTAGGGCTCTGTGGCCTGGCTGTTGCCATCGCTTCGTGTAACAAAGAGCCGGATGAGTCCAACCTCTATACCTTCACCGGACAGACGGTTGAGACCTTCATCCAGAACGACAGCAACCTGACTGCCTTCAACTATATTCTGAAGCGCTCGGGCCTTGACAGAAATATGTCTACTTATGGGCAGTATACCTGCTATGCTCCCACCAATGAGGGCGTAAAGCTCTATATCGACAGTCTTTGGAACGATAAAGAGGCCGTCATCCCACATAATGGCATGACCTCTGACGACTTGGAGGGATTGAGCGACAGTCTGTGCAACGACATCGCCGAGTACCACCTCACCAACGGCCTCTATAGCATAATCTCTATGGGTGGCTCCGGTGCTACCATCAGTACGATGCTCGGCCGCCCCATCTCCTCAAAGGTGAGCTCAGAGGGCAAGACCGTCCTCAACGATGTGTCAACGATTATCAGCGAGGACAATGAAGTGACCAATGGCTTGGTACACATTATCGACCATGTTGTGCCTCGCACCTCACGTCTGCTTGGAGCCACCCTGCAGCGATTGCCCGAATACAGTATCTTCAGTGAGGCGCTGCAGCGTACAGGCTTGGCTGATTCGGTAATGAAGTCTAAAAAAAATAAGACTTTCACCAAACCTGGTGACTGCACAGATACTAATGGTGACGAGCTTTACTGTCCTACGGAGTGCAAGGTCGGCTATACTATCTTCGCGGAATCCGACGACGTGCTCAAGGCCAACGGCATCAATAGCTTCGACGACCTTGTGCAATATGCCAATAAGGTATATGGCGGTGCAGCCAGCTGGTACCAGTATCCTGTTGAGAAAGGCATCACCATCAGTACAGGCAACGATTATACCAATCGCTTCAACTGCCTTAATATGTTCATCGCCTACCATATCCTTTATGCGTCAATGGCACAGGATCAGCTGGTGTTCGAGGATAAGCCTGGAGTGCCTGCCGGTACTGATAAGTGGAACTATGTCAACGGAGCCGATCCTTACGACTACTATGAGACCATGCTGCCCCATACCTTGATGAAAATTTGGGAACCGCAGCCCGGCAAGACCCTCTACATCAACCGCTGGGTGCTCAACAACACCCTCACCGATGAGGTTGGTACACGTGGCTCTTCCGCCATGCACCCCGTTAAGAAACAGGGTGTCATCATTGACCGTCAGGACATCACAGCCTACAACGGTTACATCCACCCCATCCGCAGTATGCTGGTCTACGATTCAGACGTGCCCAATGGCGTATTGCATGAGCGGATGCGCTTTGAGGCTACGACATTCCTGCCGGAGTTCATCAACAATGGCTTCCGTTACCTTTATATGAATGAAGTGAGCGCTATGAATGGTGGTGGTTCCGGTGCCCGTCTGGCCTTCCCGACAGATTATTTCGACAACGTGATCTGCTACAATGGTGAGTCCTCAAAGCTTCGATATAATATCAAGGGTGACTACCGCTCTTATCAAGCCGACGCCTTCCAGGGCTGGGGACAGTATGACCTGGCCGTCAAGCTTCCTCCTGTTCCGTCAGGCACCTACGAGTTCCGGCTTTTCTACTCGCCTATGGCCCACGGAGGTATGATGCAGTTCTATTGGGGCAAGAACAAGAACGTGCAGGAGATGCAGGCCCTGTCCATTCCTCTCGATGTGCGTATCGACGAGTCAGATCCACGTATTGGTTGGACCGCTTTCTACGAGGAGGATGACAAGGGCGTCGCCTCCGACCAGGCTCTTCGCAACCGTGGTTATATGAGAGGTCCCTACAGCTTCTGCGGCCACCCGGGCGATCAGGGTGACGAGACGACCACCAAGAACTGCCGTGGTGACGGTATCGTTACGCTACGTCGTGTGTTGGGACGTGTCAACCTTAAACAAAGTGACGACTTCTGGTTCCGCTTCAAGAGTGTCATCAATGATGACTCCGATCTGAAGTGGCAGCTCGACTTCGTCGAGTTCGTGCCGGTGAGCATCGTTGACAACGATGTCTATTCAGAGGACTGGTATTGATCACTGACGTTACTTAATACTAAAGCATTCTCCAGTATGAAAACATTTAAATATATAGGAC
The DNA here is from genome assembly GCA_900319905.1 of uncultured Prevotella sp. Classification (GTDB taxonomy): domain Bacteria; phylum Bacteroidota; class Bacteroidia; order Bacteroidales; family Bacteroidaceae; genus Prevotella. The sequence goes on from ONQB01000002.1 coordinate 21,524, forward strand.
TCACGCTTGTGGCCACCACCATGATGGCCGCATCGTGTTCCGATTTCGAGGACTACAATACGGTGCCGACAGATGTCACCGCTTCGGCCAACAAGACGCTGTGGGAGAACATCTCGGCCGACAGTGAGTTGAGCGACTTCGCTGCCCTGGTGAAGAAAGCCGGCTACGACGATGAACTCTCCGCTGCTCACTATTATACGGTATGGGCTCCGCTCAACGGTACTTACGATGCAGCCTCGCTCATGAGCGAGGACAGTGCCATGGTGCTGCAGCGCTTTGTGAAGTGTCATATCGCAGAGTATAATCACAATGTGTCGGGCCCGGTGGATGAACGCATCCATACACTCAACCAGAAGTCATTCAGCTTCATGGGCGACGGACAGTACACCTACGACGGCCAGACCATTACACAGCTGAACCTGCCCAGCAGTAATGGTGTCATGCATGTGATGAGTGGTATGGCAACGTTTTATCCCAATGTCTACGAGTATCTCTCCACCGGTACGGGCATTGACTCGTTGCAGAGCTACTTCCATCATTACGACATCAGCTACCTCGATCCTGACCGCTCGGTGCTCGGCCCTATGGTCAACGGTAAGCAGACCTATATTGACTCTGTGATGGTGACCTACAACCAGATGCTCAACCGTCTGTCTGTGCTGGCATCCTCAGAGGACAGCTCCTACACCATGCTCATGCCGACCAATGAGGCGTGGATCGCTGCTTACAACCATATCAAGCCTTATTTCCACTACATCAACACGACGTCGGCACAGGACATTGCCAACGCTACGTCGGCTACCAGTGCACCAACCGTCTCTGTGACTGTTGATGCCAAATACCTCACCGACTCGCTGACGCGTTATTACATCGTCAACAACTTGTTCTTCAACAATAACAACGGCTACAACCGCTGGCTTGTTGACGAGAGCGCAGAGAACAAAGACACGCTGCTGTCTACCCTTCATAACAAACTCTCCAACCCACAGGAGATCCTTGCCCGCACCTCCAATCCTGAGAAGTTGAGCAATGGCTTCGCAAGGGTAGCCGACTCGCTGGCCTTCCGGTCTTGGGAGACTTGGAATCCGACTATCGCGTTCACGCCGACATCCTCTTACGTCAAGGTGTGGAACGGTTCAAGTTACATGGTCAACATGCAGATTACAAATCCAGAGTTGGCGGGCTTGGAGCCGGGCACGACAAATGTGCGTTTCATCCATGTGCAACCTACGAGCAACTACTCCAAACCGGAGCTTGATGTCATCTTGCCCAATGTGCTCTCAACAAAGTATAATATTTATGTGGTGACAGCACCTGGTTCGTGGGATGCTTCAGACACCACGGCATTGCGCCCCAATCAGTTTGACTTCTCCCTGAGCTACTGCAACGCTGCCAACAAGCTACAGACCATCAAACTGAATCAGAAGGTGGAGAACGACTGGACGAAGATAGACACGGTCAAGGTGGGTACATTCGAGTTCCCCGTCGCTTATCGTGGATTGAGCATGGACCGTCGTTATTCGCCGAACTTGAAGATCACCACCGACTTCACGGTGTTCAATCGTCCGGCTATGGCCAAGTATACGCGTGATTTTAAGATTATCAGCATCATCCTTCGCCCTGTGGAAGAGGATGAGTATTTATCAAAAGAAAAATAAGCAAGATGAAGATAGCTAAATACTTTTTGCAGGGCAGCAGTCTGAGACTGTTCCTCTGTGCCATTGCTTTAGGATGCTCGTTCCCTTTGATGGCTCAGGACGACAATACCGCTGATGAGACTGCTACCGCTGTAAAGCAGCCCACACGCCGTCGTGCGGTCGCCGACAAGTATCCGATGATGACCCTCAAGGGCAAAGTGGTTGACCAGACTTCCAAGAAACCGCTTGCCGGTGTGCAGATGCGTACGCTGGGCAACCATAACTACGCAGCCATGACAAAGGCTGACGGTACATTCTCCATCAAGGTACCTACGTTCACTACCTCACTCTATGTTTACTCCGCTGGTTATATGGCGCAACAGGTGGCGGTTGCCTCCAACGACCCCAATCAGGCCATCAGTATCCAGATGATGCCGGACAACTATCGTAAGATGTACGACGATGGTACCAGCTACACCGCGCAAAAGACCTACGAGCGAACGGGCAGCAACAACAATATTACCATTGAGAGCGATATTGAGAACAATCTTGGAGCTGACGTGAGGGCCATCGCCCACTCTGCAGCTCCCGGTGCTGGCATGTCGATGTTCTTGCGAGGCATCAACTCACTCAATGCCAATGCCCAGCCACTTATCGTCATCGATGGGGTAGAGCAGGATATGCAGCGCAACCGTCTGTCGCTCCATGACGGACAGTTCAATGATATCCTTGCTAACATTTCGCCTGACGACATAGCCAGTGTGCAGGTTCTTAAGAATGGTACCGCACTCTACGGTGCACGTGGCGGTAATGGTGTCATCCTCATCAACACTAAGCGTGGTCACTCCATGGCTACCCGTATCGATGCTAACATCAGTGGCGGCTTCACCCTCGTTCCGCAGTTGCCCACGATGATGAACGCTACACAGTACCGCAACTACGCTTCCGAGATGCTCGGCACGGTGCAGGAAAACATTGATCGCACCACCCCCATCGAGTTCCGCTTTCTCAACGACGACCCGAAAGGATACTATTATAATATGTATCACAACAACACCGACTGGACCGACTACGTCTATCGTACCGCCTACACACAGAACTACTCCGTCAATGTGCAGGGCGGTGACGATATAGGTATGTACAACCTCTCAGTGGGTTACGTCGATGGTCAGAGCACAGCTAAGAAGAATGGCTTCAACCGCATGAACGTACGATTCAATACCGACATATCCATCCTTCGCAACCTCTCTACGAGGTTCGACATGTCCATCAGCCGTACCAATGCCAAGGTTTTCGATGATGGTGCGCCTTCTGATCTTACGGCTGGTACCATCACGTCGCCCACATTCCTCTCTCTCATCAAGTCGCCGTTGGTAAGCCCTTATCAGTACAATGCAGTGGTGGGACGCTTCACCAATCTGCTCTCCGACTACGATGATCTGTTTGAACAGCTTGGCTCGGGCTATGGGCTGGCCAATCCTGTGGCTATCCTTGAGAATGCATCGGGTGACAATAAGAACAAGGCCGAGAATACCTACTTCAATGTTCTCGTTGAACCAACGTTCGAGTTCAATCCCAGTCTGAAGCTCACGTCAATGTTCAGTTATAACCTTGACCGTAACTCTCAGCGTTATCATCGTCCTTACACAGGTGTGCCGCCATTCGTGATTTCCGACCTCGGCACCGTGACCTCTATGGCAGCATCCCTGTTCTCTAAGGAAACCAACGTCGTGAGCAACACCCATCTCGACTGGAACCATCAGTATGGCCGTCACACGCTCGCTGCATTTGTCGGATTCAAGTACAACTACTTCTCTTTTGACGACAACAACCTCAGCACCGAGTACAACAGTGAGACCAACGACAAGAACCCTGCGCTGAGTGCTTCGTCGGGTTATCAGAAGGTGGCTGGCGACAACGATGTGTGGAAGTATCTCTCATGGTACGGCAATGTCGATTACAACTATATGAACCGTTACTTCGTCTCTGCTTCTCTCACAGCGGAGGCCAACAGCCGCTTTGGCGACGAAGCCAATGGCCTGAGTGCGTTCGGCACCAAGTGGGCATTGTTCCCCAGTGTACAGGCCGGATGGGTGATGACCAATGAGAACTGGTTCCCCAAGCATTCGTTTGTCAACTACCTACGTCTGCAGGCCGGCTATGATGTCAGCGGCAACGACGACATCTCCAACTATGCAGCCCGTACAAGTCTCTCCGCGGTCCGCTTCAACTACCGTGCCATTGGTCTCCAGCTCACCAATATCGGTAACGACGAGATCCAATGGGAGACTACCAAGAAGTTCAACGTCGGCTTGCAGTCGTATCTGTTCCACAACCGCGTGGGCATCGACTTTAACTTCTTTGTACACAAAACCGATAACCTGCTTACGATGATGACCTTCGACAATCCTATCGCGGGTATCAACAAGTATTGGACCAATGGCGGTTCGCTTAAGAACACGGGCTTTGAGCTCACCCTCACGGGCAAACCCGTCGTGGGTCGTGACTGGCATCTCGAGCTTGGTGCATCCGTGGGCCACTATAAGAATAAGGTTGAGTCGCTGGCCAGTGGCGATTACACCTCTTCTGTGTATGGCGACAACAACATCCTTACCAGTGTCGGCCATCCGGTAGGCCTGTTCTATGGCTACCAGACGAAAGGCGTATTCGCTACCGATGCTGATGCCAAGGCCGCCGGAAAGAACGGTTACCTCTATATGATTGATGATGCTGGCAATGCCAACTACTTCAAGGCCGGCGATGTTCACTTCGTTGACCGTAATGGCAACGGACGGATTGACGACAATGACAAGACCGTCATCGGTGATCCCAATCCTGATATCTACGGCAACATCTTTGCAACGCTCAACTGGAAGGCATTCACACTTGACCTGGGCATCAACTACTGTCTTGGCAACGATGTGTACAACTATCAACGTTCTCTGCTCAACAGCGGCAGCACGTTCTACAACCAGCAAGTGTCCGAGGTCTCGCACTGGCGCTACGAGGACCAGCAAACCGACCTGCCTCGTCTCAACTATGGTGACCCCTTAGGCAACAACCGCTTCAGCGACCGTTGGATTGAGGATGGAAGCTACTTGCGTCTGAAGACCGTGAAGCTTACTTATCAGATTCCAATCCCGCAAAGTTGGACCTCTTGGTTGCAAGGCTTGCAGGTATGGGCCGAAGGCGTCAACTTGCTTACTTTCACCAAGTACACGGGCTCTGATCCTGAGTTCAGTGCCGGCAACGGCGTACTCTATCAGGGCATCGACTGCGGCAATCTCGCGCTCAGCCGTGGCTTTAACTTCGGTTTAAAGATTAACTTATAAAGAAGAAAACAATGAAGAAAATAATTATAGCCATTGCCGCCTTGATGGGCTTGTACTCGGTGACGAGCTGCAGCGATATGCTCGACACTGACAGCTCACGTCAGATCTTCGACGGCAACCTCGATCAGAAGACCGATTCCGTGTTCTTCGCCTTCGGTATCATGCAGGCCATGCAAGGCCTGGCCGACCAATATGTCTTCCAGGGCGAGATGAGAGGCGACAATGTGGCCCTGACCTATTACACCGACAACGACTTGCGTCAGCTCTACAACTTCTCGGCTACTGCTGCCAACCAGTACGACTCCGCTTACGTCTACTATCGGGTCATCAACAACTGCAACTACTACATTGCCCACCGCGATACCACGTTGCTTACCGGTTCCACCAAGGTGGTTATGCCTGAGTATGCCGCCGTTAAGGCCTTCCGTGCCTGGGCCTATCTACAGCTGGCCCGCAACTATGGCAAGGTGCCTTTCTTCACCGAGCCGTTGACCAAGATCTCGCAAATCAACAGCAACAACTTCCCGGAGCTCGACCTTCAGGGCATTGTGGACAGACTCGCTCCCGACCTTGAGCAATACTCTGGCTATGCCGTGCCCGACTACGGCGTGACGGCTTACAACATTGGCTCCACCAATTCTGGTACTGCCAAGACCATCAATCCCTCGCGTTGTTTCATCCCCGTAGATGTCATCCTGGGCGAGATGTATCTGGAGACCGGACAGTACGACAAGGCTGCCAGTCATTACACCACTTACCTGACCTCGGTCAGCAAGTCGCGCGAAGGTTCCAGCTACGCGCAGAATCTGGTACCCAACTTGAGCAATAGTAGCAACCTATCAAAGCCCTCTGACTATGCCGGCCCGATGAGTGGCATGAAGTGGATGGATATCTTCACCAACAATTCCACTGTCGACCTCGTGACCTATATCCCGATGGCTGTCAATCGCCTGCGTGGCACCACCACCGGCATTCCTTTGGTCATGGGCTACAACTACTATGCGGTGAATCGTAGTGATCTCTATGTCGATGAGATTCAACTTGAGCCTTCTACAGCTCTGAAGAGCCTTTCCGACGCTACACCTTACTATTATTATCAGGAAGTGCCCGGCGCACTGTCGCAACAGTATGTAGGACAGTGGAACATAGGAGACCAACGGCTTGGCAACATCACGCGCAGGGGTACAGGAGAAGACTCTACCAAGGTGTGGGTCACAAAGTACAACAACGGTAATATCATCCTTTACCGCAATACCACTATTTATCTGCATTTGGCTGAGGCTTTAAATCGTCTGGGCCATTCCGACGCGGCCTTTGCCATCCTGAAGGAAGGCATCACTTCCTCTTTGCTCGACTCAACACGTACCTACATCACCGATGCCACGCGTACGGCTCTCACCAGCACCTACCCCTTCCTGTCATCGGCTAATCTGTCGAAGTTCCCAGCACAAAGTTCGTCCAATAATACTACCAACTGGGGCATCCATCAGCATGGTTCCGGTGTTACGGGCGATGGCAATTATCCAGGTCGCTCACCGTATCAACTTGATACTATTGTCGGACAAAAATTAAAGGACATCGCCTCTCAGTTCAATGTCGGCGTGGGGACTACCAAGCAAGACACCATTAATGCAGTGGAGGATTTGCTCTGCGATGAGTATCAATTGGAGTTTGCCTTCGAGGGCACCCGCTGGTACGACCTCATGCGCCTTGCCCGCCATAAGAACCAGTCGAGTCCCTATGGCAGTAATTTCGGCAGCATATGGCTGGCACGCAAGCTGGAGTCGCATAATCCGGCGAAGTCTTTGCTTGATCCAGAAAACTGGTACCTGCCGTTCAAGTAAGACGTACAAGACCGCTTCTATACCACCGCTTCCTCCCCTGTACAAATAGTCAGTGGAGGGCGGTGCTCAAAAAATGCATAAGATAATCAAAAATTATAGGCGCTTGCGTTTTCGGCGTGTCATTTTATTTGTTATCTTTGCACAAATTGAAAGAACATAGAAGCTAACTGATCATATGCCTTCGGGCATAATCTAATCTAGTAGTAAATACTATTCAATAAAATATCAATAACCAACTAATCAAATCTTATGAACAAACGATTACTTCTTTCGTTGGCGATTGGTTTGGGAGCGACTTCCTCGTTTGCCCTTAGTGTAGGCGATTACGTTTACACCACCGATGCCAAGTACAAGGTTGTTGGTCAGAACTTGCTCTCTAATGGCAACTTCTCCAACACGTTCACAGGATGGTCTCAGCTTAATGGCAATGCGGTCGATCCTGAATGCTGGTCGATTGCCACCGGTGAGGCTGCCGATGGCTCCAATGCCATCCAAAGTCTGAGCAATGCCGACGGCAATGATGGCGCCTACATCGCTGCCTCAGTGCCTTTTGAGGCTTCCAAGACCTACATTATCACGATGAAGATCAATACCTCTACCTCTTTCTCGACTTCGGTGACACCGACGAGCCAGAACTACGTAGACGTGTATGCCAATGCCGACGGCACATTCAGCAAGACGGCTTCCCGCTTCCAGCAGGTGGCCACGGCAACAGCCGTGAAGTCCGGCTCCTGGCAGGAAGTGTCCTTCGCTTTCACCGACACCATTACCGGTGGTTCCACCGGTTTCATTCAGGTGGCCCTTGGTCGCTTGGATCCTGGCACACAGGTGTCCAATGTGGAGATTTGCGAGGTCAACAAGGTTTATGACACTCGTATTGCTCAGCGTCGCATCGCCTACGATAAGGCCATCCTCGCCGTGCCTGAGTTTACAGAAAATCGTGATGAGCTTACCGGCCTTGTGGAAGCCCTCGATGGCTGCTTGCAGGCTAACGATGGCAGTGCTCTGGGCTTGAATCTTGACGACGAGGCCGGTATGACCGACTTCCTCAATCAGATGAAAGACCTGGAGAATCAGTTCCTCAATGCCAACTCCTATGATCTCGTAGCCAATAATATCATCTCCTCTAAGGCACTTTGGAATACAAAGATCCAGAAGGGCAATGGCAACTATGGTGACTGGTTCTGCTCTGGCTCCAGTCGCTGGTTCCACGATCCTTCGTCTGATGAGGCTGTGCGTGACTACATCACCAGCAGCTACGCTTTGAATGAAGGTGTCTTGGGCATCCACAAGACGCTGCCTGCCGGTAAGTACATGTTCCAGATCGAGGCTAAGGGCCTGACCTACCTCTCCGGCAAGGATGAGAGCGGCAACTACACTAAGCCCGACTACGACACACCGGTTACCAACCAGCTCTTCATCTGCAACGATACGCTGGCTGCCGACACGCTCGACCATCTCAACTATCAGACTTACTTCATTGTAGCTGATGTCCCTGCTGCCACCACTGCCGATGAGCTCAACCTTATCGCTGGTGTGAAGCACCAGGCTACTGTCAAGGGTGGTACGTTCTACTATCGCAACCCGGTCCTCCGCTACGTGAGTCCTACGGCTGAAGCTGATATCACAAAGTTCGTCGCCGACAACAATAAGGCTACTCAGCAGAATACGGCAAAGGTCATGATCGACTCTGCCAACGTGGTGGTCGCCAAGGCTGAATATCCTTGGGGCAAGGCCCAGCTGAAAGCTGGTATCGACGCTTGCACCGCCGTCTACGATGCCCTCGTAGCTACCGAGTCTACAACGATGCTTGACAAGCTCGCCGACGGTGTCGCTACTGGTGAGCAGATCACCGTGGCCGACTCTCTGATGGAGACTATGCGCGACATGCGTGGCTACATCGAGGCTTACTATGGTGAGAACCTTCCTTACACCAACCTCGTTGCAGCTGTCAACGATGCTCAGTCCGTCATCAGCGATCCTGACAACGCCAAGGCCAGTGCTTCTACACGCGCTGCTCTGCAGACTGCCATTGACAATGCCAATGCTGCCATTGCAGTCTTCGCCGCACAGGCCGATTCTCTTGCTGGTGATGTAGAAAAGAGTGCCGCTCTTGTGGCAGCCCTCAACGACGCCAGCACCAATTTCCGTGCTACGAGCGCTACGTTTGCCAATCCTTCTGAGATTGCACTCACCAATCCTGACTTCGCATCCACAACAAGTGGCTGGGATACAGCTGGCTCACAGACGGATAATGGCCGGTGGAAGAAAGCTAAAAATGCTGACTACGACAATGGAACTGCTCTCAATGTATGGCGTGGCTTTACCGCTTACTCTAAGAATAGAGCGGCACAGAAAGTTACTCTCAAGCACGCCGGTGTCTATCAGTTCTCATGTCAGGCAAAGGCTTGGAATGAAAATGGCTCTCGCGATGGTGGTGTCTACATGCCTACCAACTGCGTATACTTTGTAAAGGTCGATGCAGCTGCCGACACCTTAGGCGTCATCCAGGTGCACACACCGAATGTTTATGTCGACTCTTTGGCTATTGGCAAAGAGACTCCTGACCGCTTCTTCATCACGGTGGTGAAGACCGACGATGTCGAGACAGAGTATCAGGTCGGTTTCAACGCTATGGACAACCTGCGTTGCAATTCTTATGGCTTCAGCACCAACCGCATCTACTACTATGGCGATGCCGATGCGTTCACTACAGATCTCAAGACCGCAGCTAACGACGAGCTTGCTGAGGCTGAGGCTTCTCTGAAGGCTTATGAGGCTCAGAAAGACTCTATTGAGTACATACGCCTGAGAATTGCAGCTGCCAATGTGAAGCTCGCTCTCGACGGCAAGTACTACCAGACTCCTGTTGGTCACGATCCTTCTTTGGAGGCTGCGGCTAAGGCCGATACTCGTGCTACAGCCGGTGTTGCCGACGAGGCTGCCCTCATGAAGGCTTATCGCCTGCTCCAGATTGCAAAGACTAACTTTGACAAAACTACTACCGGCATCAAGGGTGTTGTTGTCAACAATGACAAGGTCAACGTTGCCAAAGGTGTATACAACATCGCCGGTCAGCGCGTTGCCAACTCCGTCAAGGGTCTGCCTGCAGGTCTCTACATCGTCAACGGTAAGAAGGTCGTTGTCAAGTAATTGATAAGTTAATCAATCGATAAACACTACAGTCCTCTCTTGAGAGAACACTTATATACGTAAAGCCCACTAATATGAACGGAAGTATTAGTGGGCTTTTTCAATGCTTCTGGTGTAAGCATTCCCGTTGAGGGTGAGAGAAGTCCTCTTGTTGTCACTCCTTGGAGCCATAACCCTCTTAGAATATCAAAAATTATGTGTTAAAAAGCAATTCTTATGGACAAGACCGTAAAAGAATTGTTAATTTTGCAACATACTTGAGAACAAAATCCAACCTTATATGAACAAAAGATTCTTCCTTTCCTTGATGTTCACTGCCGCCATGACGCCAATGCTGCATGCGCAGCGGTTCATGGATACGATTGATCGTGGCCTCATCGCTATCAAGCAATCATCAGGCGTCTATCTGAGTTGGCGCATCCTGGGTACCGAATACTATGGGGTGGACTATAATGTCTACCGCGATGGCACCAAGATCAACGCCACGCCACTCTCCGTTTCCAATTTTACCGACACCGGTGGCACCACTTCCAGCACCTATACCGTGGTGCCTGTGGTCTATGGCAAGGAGGATAAGGCGCAGACCTCTGCTGTTGCATCCGTATGGAGTCACAGCTATCTCACCATCCCCAAGGCCCACCGCACTTCCAATGACGGTACTACCGACATTACCAACAACTACGAGCCCAACGATGCCACTATCGCTGATGTGGATGGTGACGGACAGATGGAAATTCTGGTTAAGGAGATTTGCACCAGCGACAAGGTAACGACGGCTGACATCGACTTCGACCGTATTGAGGTGTATAAGCTCGACGGTACCCTGCTCTGGTGGATAGACTGTGGTCCTAACCTTTGGGACTTCCAGCACAATGAGACCAACATCGCAGCCTACGACTGGGACATGGACGGTAAGGCCGAGTGCATCATGCGTGTGGCTGATGGTACTAAGATTCATGCGGCCGATGGCACCGTCTATACCATTGGCGACCCGTCGAAGAACGAGCGCTCGGCCATCGGCGCAGCTTCCACCAATGGCGAGTCGTTCATTCATACCGGTGCGGAGTACCTTGTCTACCTCAACGGTGCAACCGGTAAGCCATATGAGATTGGGTCGGGCAGCACGCCTTATTATATTGACTATCCACTGAAGCGTCTTGAAGCTGGTGAGACCGATCTCTCCAAGGCGTGGGGCGACGGTTACGGCCACCGTTCCACCAAGCACTTCTTCGGCGCACCGTATTTAGACGGTAAGAAACCAAGCATTTTCATGGCTCGCGGCATCTACACGCGCCATAAGATGATCGCTCTCGACGTAGACCCTGCCACCCATAAGCTCACCCAGCGCTGGCGCTGGAACTGCAACACGCCAGGTTCGCCCTGGTACGGCCAAGGCTACCACAACTATACGATTGCCGATGTCGACTGGGACGGACGTGACGAGATCTGCTTCGGTTCCATGGTCATCGACGACAATGGCAAGGGACTGAGCACTACCGGCCTCGGTCATGGCGATGCCCAGCACTGGGGCGACTTCGACCCATACAAGCACGGACAAGAGGTGTATGCCTGCAACGAGACCAGTCCATCTAACAACTACCGCGACGCAACTACTTCTAAGATTTACTATCGCTTGGCAGGCGGCAGTGATGACGGCCGGTCGATGTGCGGCAACTTTACCAATGAAGTACCGGGTGCCATCGGCTTCTCCGGTCACGACTCGTTCATCTCGTGCGTAGCCGCAGCCCACACCAGTGCCATCAAGTCCAACTACGGCGTATCGCAGAACTTCCGTATCTATTGGGACGGCGACCTGTTGGAAGAAACCTTCAATGGCACTGCTCTGCGCAACAGCAATGGTGCCATCTATAAATATGGCAAGGGTGCTATCCAGACGTTTGACAATACCTATACCAACAACGATACGAAGGCTACGCCCTGTATGCAGGCCGATATCTTCGGCGACTGGCGTGAGGAGGTCATCCTGCGCGACGGCGACAACAACATGCGCATCGAGACCACGACCACACCTACGAAATGGCGCAACTACACACTGCTACATGATCCGCAGTACCGCAACGCCATGGTGTGGCAGATGAATGGCTACAATCAGCCGCCTCACGTGAGCTACTTCCTTGGTGAGATGGAAGGCATCACCATGGCTCCGCCTGCTCCAATGAGCAATGGCAAGGTAGAAATAGCTGCCGGCGGTACCATCTCTTCCGCTACCAATGGACAGTATGTGCTGGCCGATGCTACGGCCGATGCAACCTATCAGGTAGCCGATGGAGCGGCACCTGCCATCTTCTTCGACAATGCTCCTTCGTGGGTGCAGGGACACGACAACAATAACAACATCACGTATACTTACTACACCCATACGCTGACAGGTGGTGCCTTCGGAGGCAGCATGCGTCTGGTGAAGCAGGGCGACGGTGCCCTGACGTTGCCTAACGTGAAGCAGACTTACACGGGCTCTACCGATGTGTGGGCCGGTACGGTGAACTTCGATGGTGAGATGACCAACAGCCGTGTGTGGCTCAACCGCTTCGCCGTGCTCAACTCCAACGGCGGTAAGTTCCCCAAGGGCATCCAGGCTGACTATGGCGCCAGCGTGCGTCCCGGTGGTGAGAAAAACGTCGGTACTCTGACTACCGACTCGCTGATCATGAACTTCGGTTCAATTCTCGACATCGATGTCAAGGCCGATGGTACAGCTGACCAAGTGACGGCCAACGTATTGAAACTGGAAAAGAAGGATTGGAAGGTCGGTCCCCAGTATCTTGAGCCTCGGCTGAATGTCAACAGCCTGTCCAGTGAACTGAAGGCTGGCACCTACACTATTGCCACTGTGGGTAAAATCGAGGGCAGTCTCGACGACGTGAAGATTACAGGTCTCAATGGCCGTAAGGCAAGCCTCTCTTATGTTGATGGCAAGGTGGTTCTCACCATCGCCGACCTGCGCGATGCCACGAAGGTGACATGGACGGGCAGTGAGGATGCCAACTGGGATTTTGCCAATACCAATAACTTCACCAACGGCTCGACCAATGAAGCCGATGTCTTCGTCTCAGGCGACAGCGTCTATTTTGAGGACGGTGCTGCCCAGACCAATGTGAAGCTGACCGAGACCGTGCGTCCCTCTAAGATTGTGTTCAACAACAATGAGCAGAACTACACCCTCTCCGGTGACAGCATCGCCGGTAACACCATCATCGAGAAGAATGGCACTGGCAAAGTGACGCTCAATAACGTCAGTTCCTTCCGCGGCTCCACAACAGTCAATGCTGGCACACTCGTCGTCAACAACCTCGGACAGTCGTCTGGTGTAAACAACGGAGCTCTGGGATTCTACACCAACCGCCTGACCCTGAACAACGGTACGCTTCAACCCTCTGCGACCATGACGGGCGGTCATCCGGTCTCGCTCGGTGCTAATGGCGGTACCATTAATACGCCTAGTGGCGTGACCCTGACTTTGCAGGGCGCTATTACTGGTTCTGGCAACACATTGACTAAGACGGGCGCTGGAACGTTGCAACTCTCTTCCTCTGCAAATTATGGCTCGCTCATCGTCAATGCGGGTGAGGTGAGAGGTAGCGAGAACAGCAACAGCGTGCATGCATACCCCAGTAAGATCATCCTCAACGGTGGCACGCTGCGCGACGCCGACGGCATGTACTCCTATTCCAACAACTATGCCAATGTTCAGGTGCCTGAGGGTGCTACAGCCTCCTGGTATCTCGACAGCCGCTGTGACTATCGTGGCACGCTGACGGGTACCGGTACGCTCAACCTCTACGCCACCAACATCCGTACCAACCTTCATGGCAACTGGTCCAACTTTGCTGGTACTATCAACATCGGTGCCCATAAGACGGGCAGCTATACCCCGTCGCTGACACTCAACAATGGCTATGGACTCAAAAACGCCACGGTAAGGGTGGGCGCCGACTTCAACAACAACGGCAACAACTGCACCATCGGCAATCTGACGGGCAGCTCGACCCTCTCTGGCTCCGGCACGTGGATCATCGGCTATCTTGACCATGATGTGACCTATAGCGGCACCATCAATGGCGGTAAGATCACCAAGGTGGGCGAGGGCACTTGGACGCTGAGCACATTGCAGCCTAAGTTGAGCGGCGATGTCACTGTGAGTGGAGGCGTGCTCAACTTGAACAGTCCTCTTAAGAGCAGCCTCTTCTTCGGCAATCGTAGTGTCATCGTGTCCGGTGCCGGTACATTGATGGGTGAGGCCTATCTGCACAACATCTCCGTGAAGTCGGGCGGCACACTAGACCCTGGTAAGTCAGTTGCTTCCATTCGCAGTGGTAGCCTTAAGAGCGACGGCAGTGTCCGTTGTGAGGCTGGCTCCACAACGAAGTTCAATCTTCGTATTAACAGTGGTACGGCTTCTTCTACCAGCATTGAGGCCAAGTCACTTGCCCTCAATGGCGACCTTGTCGTGTCGATGTTGAGCATGTACGCCAATAAGGCAAAGGCGGGCGATACGTTCACGTTGTGGACGGTCAACACGTTCTCCGGTACTCCGACGAGCGTTACGCTGCCTGAACTGCCCGATGGCTTGGAGTGGAACACCGATTCGCTCTTCCTGCCCACTGGTGTGCTGAAGGTGCAGGCTGCTACCGGCATCCGTAACCTTGCAGCCGACGCTACGTTCACGGGTGATGTCTATACGGTGAATGGTATCAAGGTGGGTACAGTCACAACTACCAAGAACGGTATAGCTCAGGCCATCAAAAAGCTCACCAGCATGCCGGGCATCTATGTGGTGCGTGTCAACGGTGATGCCATGAAGGTGGTTGTCAAGTAATTAGTATTATCTTTGCACAGTTAAACATTATATCTATTTAGAAGTTCAGAAGTCCGGAAGTCCGGAAGTTCAGAAGTTCAGAAGTCCGGACTTCTTGACTTCTGGACTTCTGGACTTCTTAACTTCTGAAACATTTCTACGTCGATTTTGATGACTCGAAAATGTTAAAATCACAAATCACCATTTCTTAGTATGTGTTTTAATTGTGTAACAACAGAAAAATGATTACCTTTGCATGCCTAAAGCAAAGCGGGTGTATTGCGACACCCTTTGTATACAACAATAATAAACATTTTAATTTTCAACCACGCTTATGAACAACGCATGGCGAGGCTTCCGCGGTACCATTTGGACAGAGGAAGTCAATCTTAGAGATTTTATTCAGAATAACTACACGGCCTATGACGGCGATGAACAGTTTCTTACGGGTCCTACGGCTGCTACCGACACTCTTTGGGGTGAGTTGCAGAAGTTGCAGAAGGAGGAGCGAGCCAAAGGGGGTGTACTCGACATGGAGACGGAAGTAGTCTCTTCACTCACCGCTTATGGCCCCGGTTACATCAATGAGAAGACCAAGGACCTCGAGCGTGTCGTAGGTCTGCAGACTGATAAACCTCTCAAGCGTGCGTTCATGCCCTACGGTGGTATCAAGATGGCCGAGCAGGCCTGCACTACTTATGGCTACCAGCCTTCAGAGAAACTCCATGAGATTTTCCATAAATACGTGAAGACCCACAACGATGGTGTGTTTGATGCTTACACCCCGGAGATGAAGCTTGTGCGCCACAACCACATCCTCACCGGTCTGCCCGATACTTACGGCCGCGGCCGCATCGTGGGCGACTACCGTCGTGTGGCCCTCTATGGCATCGACCGCCTCATTGAGGAGAAGAAGAAAGACCTCGCCAACATGGGCGAGCGTGAGATGATCGACGAGGTGGTACGCCTGCGTGAGGAAGTTGCCATGCAGATCAAGGCGCTCAAGGGCCTGAAGGATATGGCCGCTATGTATGGCTTTGACATCTCCCAGCCTGCCACCAATGCACGCGAGGCCGTGCAGTGGCTCTACTTCGGTTATCTTGGCGCGGTGAAGACGCAGAATGGTGCCGCCATGTCGGTGGGCCGTGTCTCTACCTTCCTCGATATCTATATCACACGCGATCTCAACGAGGGTACGCTGACCGAGCAGGATGCCCAGGAGCTTATCGACCACCTGGTGATGAAGTTCCGCATGGTGAAGTTCGCCCGCATTCCTTCCTACAACGAGCTCTTCTCCGGAGACCCTGTGTGGGCTACGCTCGAGGTGGCCGGCATCGGTCAGGACGGCCGTCACATGGTGACCAAGAACGACTACCGTTTCCTCCATACGTTGGAGAACATGGGACCGTCGCCCGAACCCAACCTGACGGTGCTCTACAGCAGCCGTCTGCCCAAGGCCTTCAAGCGCTATGCTGCTTACATCTCCGTGAAGACCAGCAGCATCCAGTATGAGAACGACGACGTGATGCGTCCTGTGTGGGGCGACGACTACAGCATCTGCTGCTGCGTGAGCGCAACACAGACCGGTAAGGAGATGCAGTTCTTCGGAGCACGTGCCAACCTTGCCAAGTGCCTGACCTATGCCATCAGTGGTGGCGTGGACAGCAAGACACGTCAGCAGGTGGGCCCTGCCTACCGTCCCATTGAGGGTGACGTGCTCACTTATGATGAGTTCATGCCCCGCTTCATGGATATGATGGAATGGCTGGCGGCTGTCTATGTCAAGACACTCAACCTCATCCATTACATGCACGACAAGTACTTCTACGAGGCTGAGGAGATGGCACTCATCGACACTGATGTGCGCCGCACCTTCGCTACGGGTATTGCCGGCTTCTCCCACGTGGTCGACTCTATCTCTGCCATCAAATACGCCAAGGTCAACATCATCCGCGACGAGACCGGCTTCCCCCTGGAGTTCAAGACCGAGGGCGACTTCCCACGCTACGGCAACGATGACGACCGCGCGGACAGCATCGCTGTGTGGCTGCTCAAGACCTTCATTGGCATGGTGAAGAAGCATCACACTTATCGCGACTCCGAGCCTACGACCTCTATTCTCACCATCACGTCCAACGTGGTGTATGGCAAGTACACCAGCAACATGCCCGATGGCCGTAAGGCTGGCGCTCCGCTGTCGCCGGGTGCCAACCCCTCTTATGGTGCTGAGAAGAACGGTCTGCTGGCATCGCTCAACTCACTCACGAAGTTGCCTTATCATTATGCACTCGATGGTATCTCCAACACCCAGACCATCAGCCCCAACGCGCTTGGACACGACGACAGCCAGCGTGCAGAGACACTGGTGAGCGTCATGGACGGTTACTTCGACAAGGGTGCCCATCATCTCAATGTCAACGTCTTCGGCGTGGATAAGCTCAAGGACGCCATGGAGCATCCTGAGAAACCTGAGTATGCCAACTTCACCATCCGCGTGAGTGGTTACGCTGTTAAGTTCATCGACCTGACCCGCGAGCAGCAGCTCGATGTCATTGCCCGTCAAGCCCATGAGCGACTCTAAGCATTACGGCCTCACCTCCCAATCCGGAGGCGAGGCTTCTTTATTTGTCCATTCCACCGAGTCGTTTGGTTCGGTCGACGGTCCCGGTGTACGGTTTATCATCTTCCTCAAAGGCTGCCACATGCGTTGCCGCTATTGTCATAACCCCGATACGTGGCGTATGGCCGGTGAGACCGACACTGCCACATCCGTCACCGAGTTGCTCGACCAGGCCGAGCGCTACCGTGCTTATTGGGGTGCCGAGGGCGGCATCACGGTGAGTGGTGGTGAGGCTCTGCTGCAGATCGACGGGCTCATAGCTCTCTTTGAGGAAGCCCGCCGGCGTGGCATTAACACCTGTCTTGACACTGCGGCGCAGCCGTTCACACGCCGGGAACCGTTCTATAGTAAGTTCCTGCGCCTGATGAAAAGCACCGATACAGTACTGTTAGACTTGAAGCATATCGACTCCGAGGCTCACCGCCAGCTCACCGGCCACGGCAATGAGAATATCCTCGACTGTGCCCGATGCCTCTCTGAGCTTGGCGTGCCGGTATGGATACGTCATGTGTTGGTGCCGGGTCTTACCGATGATGAGGAACAACTCAGGCGGTTGCGGGCATTCATCGACACGCTCACCAATGTGCAGCGAGTGGAAGTGTTGCCTTATCACACGCTGGGTGTGTTCAAATGGAAAGAGTTGGGTTTGCGCTATACACTTGACGATGTGCCCGTACCAACGGCAGAACAGGTGGCGCGCGCTGAACAGATTCTGCAAGCAAAAGCCTGAGAACGGAGGGCGTAGGGCGGCTGAAGGAATGTTGAAAAATGGAACAAGAACATATAACAATAAACAAAGAAATGATAACCAAAGACAGCATTGAAGCGGCCTACGCCTTCTTCCATCAGAAATGGCGCGTTTACGAATACTCCCACAGCGAGCGACAAAGAGACGACATCGAATATGCCATAGCAGACTATGTCGGCAATATGAGTCCTGAACTGTATGCCCGGTTGGCGGATGGTCGGACAGACTTTCTGTACGACCACGACAACTTTGCCTCCGACATTTCGACGGCTATCGATAAGCTGGATAACATGCTGTAGTACAGATGTTAATCAGATGCCTTAAGCGTGAATGCAAATAGGGGAGGGGAAGGTCTAAAAATAAGGAAAGGGTAATTCGCCTCACAGCGCCTTACCCTTATAATGTTCCTGAATAGTCTTAATACCTAACTTAGCGAAGACCTATGTCTATCAGCTAAACAATCTTAAACCTAACATGTACGAAACTAAAACCTAAACTAAATTGGTGTGACGCTTCACTACCATATTGCGGGTACAAAATTAGATATTTCTTTGAGGTGCGCCAAAATAAACACTAACTTTTTAACCACAATTAGTGTAAAGGGCGCGCAATCAAACATTTGTTAACCAAAATTGTAAAGAACTAAAAATATTTCGTTGATAATCAGCGTTTTTTATTACCTTTGCAGTCGAATAAGGTCGAAACAGTAATTATCTATTCATATAATAGCAAATGGAAAAAACAATTATCAACTCTTATGAAGAGTTTGCATCTTATTTGGGCAAGCCGTTAGGTGTCTCTGAGTGGCTGCCGGTTGACCAGGACCGTATCAATGCCTTTGCCGATGCCACGCTTGACCATCAATGGATTCACGTTGATGTAGAGCGTGCCAAGAAAGAGAGCCCTTATAAGAGCACCATCGCGCATGGCTACCTCACACTTTCGCTCCTTCCTCACTTGTGGGATGAGATAGTAGAGGTGAACAACTTGAAGATGATGGTCAACTATGGCATGGACAAGATGCGCTTCGGTATCCCTGTGGTCACTGGAAGCCGCATCCGGCTCAACGCCTCGCTGGCCAACATCGAGAACCTGCGTGGCATCTGCAAAGCCTATATCGACTTTGTGATCGAGATTGAAGGACAGCGCAAACCTGCCTTGAAAGGTGAGGCGCAGTTCCTTTACTACTTCAAGTAGGTCCCTCTTTGTAAGACATTTTATCCTATGATGGCCGGCTCGGGCATATCCTTCCATGACAGGCACAGTGCTATGAGACGCTTCCTGAGCGTAGCAATCCTTCGCTAATTGTGCTGTTGCCGGATGGGTATTCCTGAGCCGTTTGTATGCAACAACTCTTACCCTGCGCATTTGTCATATTTCTTTCTTGCACAAGGTGACTAATTACTTTCAGTATGAAATCTAAAATCATTTGTTGTTTATTAGGGGCCTTTCTCCCGCTGTCGGCCATGGCCCAAGGCACGAAAGCCGACTATGAACGGGCTTATGGTCTTTATGACAAGTTTCAACAAAAGAATGTGAGCAACTGGGCTCATGAGGTCAGTTGGAAAAACGATACCACTCTCTTCTCCTATTATATCGACACTCCCAAGGGACCGGTCTATAAGGTAGTAGATGCTGACAAGCTCACTACGTCCACTTTTACTGACCGTGCCTCGATGGACAAGGCAATGGGTCGTACCGACGACCGCCATGCTAATCGTCAGGGCTCTCCTTTCCGTCGTCATGAACGTCACTGGATGGAGACCGACGATGAGCAGGACCAGCGTGTAGTTACCTCTCCCGACGGCAAGATGGATGCTTGGGTGGAAGGCTATAATGTAGTAGTGCATCAGGTGGGCCGTCCTTACAGTGAGAAGCATGTCCTCACGCAGGATGGCACTATTGGGCGTTACTACAGCAGCGATCTGCTCTGGAGTCCAGACTCTAAGAAACTCTTCACTTGTCTGCGCAACAAGGTGGAGCGTCGTTATGTCTACTACGTCGAGTCCTCGCCCAAAGACCAGCTTCAACCCATCTTGCATAAGCAGGAATATGCCAAGCCCGGCGACGAACTGCCGCAGCACCTGCCCGTCATCATCGACGTGGAGACGGGCCGCAAGGTGGTGGCTGACGCTGGTGCGGTGGCCAATCAGTACTCACTCGATTGGTTTCAGTGGTCGCCCGACTCACGTGAGGTCACCATGGAGTACAACCGTCGTGGCCATCAGCTCTATGAGATGCTTGCTATGAGTGCTGCTACTGGCGGCCTGCGTACCATCGTGCGGGAACAGTCCAATACGTTCGTCAATTATTCACGGTTGTGGCGGCAGTTCATCGACGTGCCCGGCGGCAAGGACGGTGGCAAGAAGCGCATGTTGCTGTGGACCTCCGAGCGCGACAACTGGAACCACCTCTATCTCTACGACGTGGCTTCGGGTAAGCTGGTGCGTCAGGTGACGCGTGGCGAGTGGCCCGTGCGCAGTGTCCAGTATGTGGATGAGGCCAAGGGCGTAGTCTATTTCTCTGCGTCGGGCATGAACAAAGACGAGGACCCCTATCTCGTGCATTACTATAAGATTGGCCTCGACGGTAAGAACCTTACTTGTCTGACTCCGGAGAACGCCAATCACAGAGCGGTGTATTCGTCAGACTACCGTTACCTTGTTGACACCTACTCGCGAGTCGACCTTCCGCCTGTCACTGTGTTGCGCAGTGGTGAGGACGGTAGGTTGCTCAAGACTTTGGAGACGGCCGACATCTCCAGGCTGACCGCCAACGGATGGGTGGCACCGGAGGTGTTCAAAGCCAAGGGACGTGATGGCAAGACCGATATGTGGGGTATCATTCAGCGGCCCACCAATTTCGATCCTTCCCGTAAGTATCCCGTTATCGAGTATATCTACGCAGGGCCCGGCGATGCCTATACGCCGAAGAGCTTCTCTTCTTACAACTGGCAGGCCACTTCGCTGGCCGAGTTGGGTTTCATTGTCGTACAGCTCGATGCCATGGGTACCAGCTATCGTGGCAAGAAGTTTGAGGATGTGTGCTATAAGAACCTTCAGGATGCCGGATTCCCTGACCGTGAGCTGTGGATAAAGGCGGCTGCCCAAAAGTACTCATACATAGATGCTGACAATGTGGGCATCTTTGGCGCCTCGGCCGGAGGCCAGGAGTCGACGACGGCCGTGCTGTTGCATGGTGACTTCTACAAAGCTGCTTACAGCTCCTGTGGCTGTCATGACAACCGCATGGATAAGATCTGGTGGAACGAGCAGTGGATGGGCTATCCGGTTGACTCGAGTTATGTACGTGCCAGCAATGTGTACAATGCACCCAAACTGAAGCGCCCGCTTATGCTGGTGGTGGGAGAGTTGGACGACAACGTCGACCCCTCGTCTACGTATCAGGTCGTTGACGCACTCATCAAGGCCAACAAAAACTTCGAACTCGTCGTACTGCCGGGAGTGCACCACACCATGGGCGAGAGCTATGGTCAGCACAAGCGTTACGACTTCTTCGTCAAGAATCTGCTGCATGTAGACCCGCCCAAATGGGATGAGCTCAACATAGATAAATAACAAGATTGTCAGCGCCCTGCCACCGTATTGATTGTGGCAGGGCGCTGTGTATTTTAGGTTTCGGTGAAACGGTAGTGGCCTCTCGCCGAAAAGCCGCCGGAGTATCGCCGAAAAGCCGCCGGAGTATCGCCGAAAAGCCGTCGGAGTTTCGCCGAAAAGCCGTCGGAGTATCGCCGAGAGGCCGTTGTGAGTTTTGCAAGGTGCCAAATATGGAACGGCAGCTGCTCAACACGTCATTCACAACGTGATGATGCAATCCTGTTAGCACCATGTTCCTTTTAGTCTTCTTTATGTTTGTAGAGCTTGTTTTTCTTCTCGGATTATAGCAAATCGTTTGTTTTATTTCGTAACTTTGCAGTCAAATAACAAACAAACATGATATCAGTAGAGAACATTACGGTAGAGTTCGGTGTCAAGCCTTTATTCCATGATGTGAGCTTCGTTGTCAACGACCACGACCGCATTGCTTTAGTAGGTAAGAACGGTGCCGGCAAGTCTACCATGCTCAAGCTGCTTTATGGATTGCAGAAGCCCACATCGGGCAGTGTGAACGTGCCCAATGGCTGCACCATCGGTTACTTGCCGCAGGTGATGAAGATTGCCGACGACACTACGGTGCTCGACGAGGCGCGCAAAGCTTTCAACGACCATACGGCCATGGCCGAGCGTCTGAAGAAGATGGAACAGGAGATGGCCGATCGTACCGACTATGAGACCGACAGCTACATGCAACTGGTGGAGCGTTTCACCCAGGAGCATGAGCGCTATATGATGATGGGCGGTGATAACGATGAGGCCGAGATGGAGCGTACGCTCATTGGCCTGGGCTTCGAACGGTCCGACTTCAGCCGTCCTACCCGGGAGTTCTCGGGCGGTTGGCGCATGCGTATCGAACTGGCGAAGATCCTCTTGCGCCGGCCCGACGTGCTGTTGCTCGACGAGCCCACCAACCACCTCGACATCGAGTCGATACAATGGCTTGAGCAGTTCATACAGAACAGCAGTGCCGCGCTGGTCTTGGTCAGCCACGACCGTGCGTTCATCAACAATATCACCAACCGCACGCTGGAAATCACCTGCGGCCATGTGGAAGACTACAAAGTAAAATACGATGAATACCTGGTACTGCGCAAAGAGCGCCGTGAACAGCAGTTGCGTGCGTGGCAGAACCAGCAGAAGGAGATTGCCGACACGAAGGCGTTTATCGAACGCTTCCGTTATCAGGCCACCAAGGCCGTCCAGGTGCAGCAGCGCATCCGTCAGTTGGAGAAGATTGTGCCTATCGAGGTGGACGAGGTCGACAACAAGGTGATGCACCTGAAGTTTCCTCCCTGTCTGCGCAGTGGTGACTTCCCTGTCATCTGCGACGACGTGCGCAAGGACTATGGCACGCACACCATCTTTGACCATGTCAACATGACCATTCGTCGTGGCGAGAAGGTTGCCTTCGTCGGAAAGAACGGTGAGGGTAAGTCTACGCTCGTCAAGTGTATCATGGGAGAGATACCCTTCACCGGCAAGCTGAAGATTGGCCACAACGTGCAGATAGGCTATTTCGCACAGAACCAAGCCCAGCTGCTCGATGAGTCTCTGACCATTTACGACACCATCGACCAAGTGGCGACGGGCGATATGCGATTGAAGATCAACGACCTGCTTGGCGCGTTCATGTTTGGAGGTGAGACGAGTGAGAAATACGTGAAGGTGCTCTCCGGTGGTGAGCGATCGCGTCTGGCCATGATTCGGCTGTTGCTCTCGCCGGTCAACTTGCTCATTCTCGATGAGCCCACCAATCACCTTGACATTCCTTCCAAGGAAGTGTTGAAAGAGGCCATTAAGGCCTTCGACGGTACTGCCATCATCGTGAGCCATGACCGTGAGTTCCTCGACGGACTGGTGTCCAAGGTGTATGAGTTTGGTGGCGGACGCGTGCGTGAGCACCTCGGCGGCATCTATGACTTCCTGCGTGCTCATCAGGCTGAGACCATCAGTGAAGTTGTCGGAGAGCGTACAGACAAAGAAGCGGCCGCAGCTGTTCAACCGGTACTCGCCGAGACTCCCAAAGCGGAGGCTCCTGACAACAAAGATAGTTGGGCTGAGCATAAGGAAAAGCAAAAGAAGTTACGCAAAGCCCAGCGTGCCGTGGAAGAGAGTGAGGCTAAGATAGCAAAGATGGAGGGTCGCTTGAAAGAGCTCGACTCGCTGCTCATGGATCCGAAGAATGCTTCCAACATGGAGCTGGTCACAGAATATACCACGACCAAGCAGGCCCTCGACAAGGAAAACGACCACTGGATGGAGCTGTCGGAGAAGGTAGAGGCTCTTGGGCAATAGCCTATGCCCCTATCTTGCCTATGGCTTCCTATCTTGCCTACTAGGCCTACCTGGCCTACCCTGCCTATCCCGCCTACCCCGCCTATTATTTAAAATAACAATAAGATGAAAATGAAACATTTTGTGCCAATGATGCTCATGCTCGCTTTCTCTTCCACACAAGGAGTCAGCGCACAGGGCAAGAGTGGCCTTGATCTCAGCAACCTCAACAAGTCAGTCCGTCCGGCTGACGATTTCTATGAGTTTGCCACAGGTGGATGGCAGAAGAGCCATCCGCTGCCTGCCGCCTACAGCCGTTATGGCAGTTTCGACCAGTTGCAGGAAAACGTTAACAAACAGGTGAACGACATCCTCAACACCTTGACAAAGAAAAAGTTTGAGGCAGGTACCACAGACCGTAAACTCAGCGACTTCTACAAGCTGGCCATGGACCAGGACCGTCGCAACAAGGAAGGACTCGCACCCGTGAAGCCTTACTTAGAGGAGATGGAGGCTGCTAAGAGCGTTGACGACCTGCATGCCGTGCAGTTGAAATATGCTGCCATCGGCTATGGTGTTCCGTATTCCTACTACTTCGGTGCTGATGACAAGAATGTCACCCGCAACATCCTGTCATTGGGACAGGGTGGACTGACACTGGGTCAAAAGGACTGGTATCTCAACAGCGACTCCGCAACAGTGGCTATCCGCAACGCTTATCGCAAGTACCTCGTGACGATGTTCAAGCTCTATGGCTTTAACGACGCACAGGCACAGCAGAAAGCTGCCAAGGTGTTCCGCTTTGAGACCGAGTTGGCACTGGCTTCCAAGAGCAATACCGAGCTGCGCGACCCGCAGGCCAACTACAATAAGATGACGCTCAAGGAGTTTGAGAGCAGCTATCCCAACATTCCTTTGGCCAAGATGAGTCAGGCCATGGGTGTGAAGCTCGACTACATCCAGGAGATGAACGTCGGCCAGCCAGCTTTCTTCGCTGCCTACAACAGTTTGCTGCCCCTGCAGGACGCCGATGAGCTGCGTGCCGTCATGGAGTGGGATCTGATCAATTCCTCGTCTTCTTATCTCACCGATGAGATTCGTCAGGCACGTTTCAACTTCTTCGGTAAGACCATGTCTGGCCGCAAGGAGGAGTATCCTCTGTGGAAGCGTGCTACCAATGAAGTGGAGAGCGCTATGGGTGAGGCCCTCGGTAAGATGTACTGCGAGCGTTACTTCCCAGCTTCCAGCAAGAAGATGATGGAGCAACTGGTGCACAATCTGCAGGTGAGCCTCGGCCAGCGCATCGACGCACAGACATGGATGAGCGACTCTACAAAGCACAACGCCCATGTGAAGCTTGACAAGTTCTATGTCAAGATTGGCTATCCCAATAAGTGGACCGACTACAGCAAGCTTACCATCGACCCCTCAAAGAGCTACTTCGACAATGTCATGGCCACCCGCTTGTTTGCCGTCAACAAGATGATCGCCGACAAAGCAGGCAAGCCCGTCGACCGTGACGAGTGGTTCATGACTCCGCAGACTGTCAATGCTTATTACAACCCGACGACCAACGAGATATGCTTCCCCGCCGGCATTCTGCAGCGTCCTTTCTTCGATCCGAAGGCCGACGCCGCCTTCAACTATGGTGCCATCGGTGTGGTGATTGGTCACGAGATGACCCACGGCTTCGACGACCAGGGCCGTCAGTACGATGCCGACGGCAACCTGCATGACTGGTGGACGGCTGCTGATGCCAAAGGCTTTGAGCAACGTGCCAAGCTCTACAGTGACTTCTTCGATGCCATCGAGGTGTTGCCCGGTCTTCACGCCAATGGTAAGTTCACATTGGGTGAGAACCTCGCCGACCACGGAGGCCTGCAGGTAGCCTTCAACGCTTTCAAGAACGCTACGGCTGCCAAACCGCTCAAGACGGTCGACGGTTTTACGCCTGAACAGCGCTTCTTCATCGCCTATGCCGGTGTGTGGGGACAAAACATCACTGAACAGGAAATACGCAACCGTGTGAAGCGCGACCCTCATGCTTTGGGTGAGTGGCGTGTCAACGGGGCCCTGCCTCATATCGATGCCTGGTACAAGGCTTTCAATGTGAAGCCCGGTGACAAGATGTATATACCTGAGCAGCAGCGCCTGCAATTGTGGTAAGGCCTGCGGCAGGACATCTGTCATTTGGAAATCCGGAAGAAAACAGAAGTCCGGAAGTCCAGAAGTTCGGAAGTCCAGTCATTACGTATGCTGATAGCAGTAACACCCAAGAGATAATGCAGAAGTCCGGAAGTCCAGAAGTTCGGAAGTCCAGTCATTACGTATGCTGATAGCAGTAACACCCAAGAGACAATTGACTGGACTTCTGGACTTCAGAACTTCTGAACTTCTGGATAGCTTCTGATGCCGTAATTTATTGAGAAAGGAAACGAGAATATGCCTTTAAGATTACCCGACCGGTTGCCGGCCATAGATATACTGAAGCGTGAGAACATCTTCGTGATGGATGAAACACGTGCTCACAGTCAGCAGATTCGTCCGCTGCGCATTGTCATCCTCAATCTCATGCCACTGAAGATAACAACCGAGACCGATCTCATTCGCTTGCTGTCGAACACACCGTTGCAGATGGAGGTGTACTTCATGAAACTCAAGAGCCATACATCGAAGAACACACCCGTGGAACACATGATGATGTTCTACAAGGACTCAGAGGAACTCATGCAACAGAAGTTCGATGGCATGATCATCACGGGTGCGCCCGTAGAGACCATTCCCTACGAGAACGTCGACTACTGGCGTGAGATCAACCGCATATTCGACTGGGCCCGTTGCAACGTACAGAGTACGCTGTATCTCTGTTGGGGTGCCATGGCCGCGCTCTATCATTTCTATGGCATACCCAAATACCAGTTGTCGACGAAAAAGTTCGGCATCTTCACCACCTATCCCGTCGACGAGCGTCTGCCCATCTTCCGTGGGTTCGACGCTATGTTCTACATGCCTCACAGCCGTCACACGGAAGTCAGGGCTTGCGACATTGAGAAGGTGCCCGACCTGCATATCATTGCCACCTCGCCGGAGGCCGGCGTGAGCATCGTCAGCTCACGACAAGGCCGTGAGTTCTACATCCTCGGTCATCTCGAGTATTCCCCCGACACGCTCGACAGAGAATACCACCGTGACCTGGGCAAGCGCGACGACGTGGAGCTGCCCCAGCATTACTACTACGACGATGACCCTGCAAAGGGACCTATCGTGTGCTGGCGCTCGGCGGCCAATCTTTTCTACAGCAACTGGATCAACTATTACGTCTATCAGGAGACACCATTCAACATCGGTGATATCAGATAACGTCGAAATCAACGATTGCTTATGCGTACACTCGAACTTCTTGCCCCTGCCAAGAACCTGGCGTGTGGTCTGGCTGCCATCAGCCATGGTGCTGATGCTGTGTATATCGGTGCCGACCGCTTTGGTGCCCGTGCGGCGGCGGGCAACAGTGTGGACGACATTGCGCAGCTCTGCGCCTTTGCCCATCGCTTTGGCGCCCGCGTCTATGTCACGGTCAATACCATTGTCTACGAACAGGAGCTGGATGACACCCAACAGCTCATCACGGCGTTGTCGCGTATCGGTGTTGATGCCCTGCTGGTGCAGGACATGGCAACGCTGCACATGCGGCGCGTGGCACTCAGCGAGGTGGGCTATGCCCCCGTGCTGCATGCCTCGACGCAGATGGACAACCGCACGGCTGAGAAGGTGAGCTGGCTGCACAGCCTCGGTTTCACGCGTGCCGTGCTGGCCCGTGAGCTGTCGGTAGAGGAGATTAGCCGTATCCACCAGGCCAATCCTGACGTTGAACTGGAAGTGTTTGTGCATGGTGCACTCTGCGTGAGCTATAGCGGACAGTGCTATGCCTCACAGCACTGCTTCGGCCGGTCGGCTAACCGGGGAGCCTGCGCTCAGGTGTGCCGCATGCAGATGGACCTGCTCGACGCCAACGGACAGACGGTGGTCAACGGCCGTTATCTGCTGTCGATGAAGGACCTCTGTCTCATAGACCATCTTGAAGAGCTGGCCGATGCCGGCGCTTCCTCGTTTAAGATAGAGGGCCGGTTGAAGGAGGCTGACTACGTGAAGAACGTGGTGGCCGCATACAGTCAGCGCCTCAACCAACTGGTGGCCCGTCGGCCCAATGACTATCGGCGGGCATCGTGGGGCAGCGTGGCTTATGACTTTCAGCCGAATCTCGCTAAGACCTTCAACCGTGGCTACACCACTTACTTCCTGCATGGCCGTCAGCCGGACATTGCATCCATGCAGACACCAAAGGCGCTGGGCGAGTTTGTGGGCCACGTCAAGGAGTTGCGTCACGACTCGTTCAACGTAGCCGGCACCGCCTCGTTTGCCAATGGCGACGGTCTGTGCTTCATCAATGACCATCACGAGTTGGAAGGCTTCCGCGTCAACCGCGCCGTGGGCAACCGTCTCTATCCCTTGCGCATGCCGCAGGCCTTGAAACCGGGCATGGCTCTCTATCGCAACAATGATGAGGCCTTCGGTAAGCTGTTGCAAGGTGACAGCGCGCACCGTACGATGGCGGTCAACATGACCTTTGCGGCTGTTGACCGTGGTTTCCGGCTCACGCTGTCGCTGCCTGTCGGCGAGCAGCATACCATTGATGCCACCGCCGAAGTACCCTTTGAGCACCAGACGGCACGCAAGCCCCAGACCGACAACATCCGCAAACAGCTGTCGCGGTTGGGCAATACCGTGTATGCACCTGCTGCCATTGATATTGCCGACGATGCCGCGACGTTGTTCGTGCCCTCAAGCCTCTTGTCAGACCTTCGCAGAGACGCGGTGGAACAGCTCGATGCTGCCGTTGCCGCCTATTGGAAGCAACAACAGAAGAAGCAATGCCTGCAGCAGGAGTCGCAGGCCGATGATGCTTCGGCTTCACAGTCCAAAGCCGTCGGGGCATGGTCGCCGGAATACCGTCACTTCCCCTTCCTCTACAACATTGCCAACCATGAGGCTGAGGACTTCTACCGGCAACATGGACTCAGCTCGATCCGCCCCGCTTTGGAGGTGAAAGAGGAGAGTGGAAGTGTCTTGATGCAGTGCCGCTACTGTCTGCGTTATAACCTCGGCTACTGTGTACGCCACGGCGGACGCAAACCGGAATGGAAAGAGCCATGGGTGCTGCGTCTGGGTGACGGCCGTCGCTTCCGCCTCGAGTTCCGTTGCGACGAATGCCAGATGAATCTCTATCCACTTGAGTAGCCAATTATTCCAGCCAATTATATCAACATGATGAAGATGAAGAAGAAACATGATAGCCTGCTGTTGCTGCCTGTTTTGGTTTTGCTGCTGATGCTTAGCTCGTGTTATCACAATCGCACGCTGCCCCGTCGGCTGCCAGGCAACCTGCGTTTCACGGAACAGACGCTCGACTCGCTGTCATTTTTCTCTACCCATCACTACACCAACAACTACAACTTTGTGGTGAAGGGCGACAGTCTGATGCTGGTGCGCCAACAGCCGGAGGAACAGTTGGCTGGCATGCGCACCGATACGTTCTACGTCTACAAGGGCGACCATGTCGTGGTGGCCGACATCCGCATTGTGCCTACCGACAGCATCGACTCGGTGTGGGTGGAACTGGCCAACGACACGTCGGCCTTCGGTTGGACGCATGAGCGCAACATGTTGCCCAAGGTGATGCCCGACGATCCCATCTCGCAGTTTATCTCCAGTTTCTCCAACATCCACCTGATCATCTTCCTTGCCATAGTGGCCATCTTCGGTGCCAGTTACTTATTGTGGCGCAGCATGCGCAGCAAGGCGCACCTCGTGCATTTCCACGACATCGACTCCGTCTATCCCACGTTGCTGTGCATCATCGTCGCGTCGTCGGCAACGTTCTATGCCACCATCCAGATGTTTGTGCCACAACTGTGGCAGCATTTCTACTTCCATCCCACGCTCAATCCTTTCTCTGTGCCACCGGTGCTTGGCGTGTTTCTGTTGTCGGTTTGGGCCATGCTCATTGTCGCCATTGCCGCTTTCGACGATGTGCGCCACAAGTTGCCAGCAGGCGAGGCCATCATCTACTTGGGCAGTCTGGCCTCGGTATGTGCGGTCGACTACATCGTGTTCAGCATCACCACGCTCTATTACATTGGTTACCCCTTGTTGGTAGCCTACATCTGGTTTGCCCTATACCGTCATTCCCACAATCGCTCGCGCTATATCTGCGGCAATTGTGGGCACGTGCTGCACCGCAAGGGCCGTTGCCCTTACTGCGGTGCATGGAATGAGTAATAATAAAAGGAGTATTATTTCTTACGAACTGTGTTCAACCAGAGTTTGAATTCATTGCGGTAGCCGTTGAACACATTGATGTCGACATGGCCGTTGATGCCGCTGACGTGTCCGTCAGGTGCCAGTTGCCATATCCACAGCTTCACGTCGGGCTTGTACTCGCCGTAGCGTGCTATCCAGACGGGATAGCTGCGCTTAATGTCGGGCGCATAGTCGAGATAACGGTTGACGAAGGTCTGACTGATGTAGAGGATAGGCCTCATACCCGTCCGTTTCTCCACAATCTGCAGCCAGTTGCGTACACGTTTCCACATGGTCGTCACCCCACCCATTTTCTTCACCTGACTGGGCAACGGCTCCAGGTCGAGCACTGGCGGCAGGTCGCCCTGCTTGATATGGCTGTGGGCAAGGAAGTATGCGGCTTGTTGGGCGCCCGACGTGCGATGGGTGAAATAATGATACGTGCCCACCGCATAGCCGTGCTTACGCGCCATCTGATAGTCGTAGTAATAATAAGGATTAAGGAGCGACGCCCCCTCAGTGCTCTTGATGAAGATGAACGATACCTTGAAGTCGACGTTGCCGCTTACGTTTTTCTTTGACAGAGAGCCAAGATGGGTGATGCGCAACTGTGACCAGTCGATGCCGTAGCGGTGCCGTCCCTTCTCATGCTGATAGCGTGAGAGGTCGATGCCGTAGATGCGCTCGGAGGTGTAGTTGAGCCGTTCGCCTTTGTAGACATCGTGACGCCACTCACCCACGCGGAAGTATCGGTGCTGTGAGGAGAAGCCGAAGCCTGTGCGCTCGTCATCTTTCCATTGTCCTTCGTAGTACGTACCCAGGGTGTCGCGGTAGTGTCCGTAGCCGTTGGCCTGCAGGTGACGGTTGAACTCACCGGTGTACACGCCAGTGGAGTCGTGACGGGTGCCGGTCACCAGTGTGTCGTGGTCCCATTCGCCTTCCACCTTGCGGCCGAGCGAGTCTTTCACCCAGCCGTGTCCCTGTCGCAGCCCGTTGTGCCACGTGCCACTGTAGAGGATAGAGTCGCCGTCGTAGAGCACACCCAGTCCCTCGCGCTTGCCGTTGGCCATCTGGCCACGGTAGGTGAGGCTGTCGCTCTCGACGGTCACAATCTCATTGCTGCGGATGGTGCAGCCTGCTAAGAGAGCGAGGCAAGGCAGTACCATGATGAATAATAATAACTTTCTCATTGTCTCACCTCCTTTCCTGCTACGATGCCTAAGAAACGGCCGTGCTGTGAAAACACGGGACTGCCATCAACGGCAAACAGTGACGGCACGTCGTGGTTGTGGCCCCGTTCGTAGTCGCCGGTGATGAGAATGGCGTGATGGTCGGTGAGCTTGTTGGTGGCAGAGAGTGCCACAACGATGATTTTCTTATGTCGGGCCACGCCCCAAGGCACGTTTCTCACGGCATAGACACCCCAAGGCTTGAGGCTTCGCTGTGTGTGCAGGATGATGGGCTGACCGGTGTTGTCGAGTGGGGTGAAGATGGGCTTGCAGCTGACATGCTTCAGTTTACCACCGTTGTCGTACCATGATACTTGATAGACGCCCTTACGGAAGAGGCGGAGCGACTTGATGCTTTTCATGGCCGTGAGCTTGCGGTAGCGGCTGGCCAGAGAGTCGGTCTCTATGCGCTGCGCATTGGCGTAGGTAGCAATCTGCGTGTAGCCTTCGTCGATGACGCCGTGGCTGCGCAGATAGTAGATCAGTTCCTTGCGCTCTACCTGCTTGCGCTCGAGCAGACGCCCCAAAGAGTCGGTGCCCTCGGCCACCAGCTTCTTCAGCGTGTCGGGATTTTCGAGATGGTTGCGATGGATGGGATTGATGCCGTTGTCGATGGTGAGCACACGGCCGTCGCAGCTGGGCCACCACCAGTGACGGTTGATCCAGACACCTTGCTGGCGGATATTGTCGGCCTTGAGCACTACGGTGTCTTTGCCAGAAGCCAGACAAAGATAGCTCTTGCCCTCAACAAAACAAGTGGAACGACGCAAGTCCTCCTCTGTTGCGGGCAGTGAACGTACTACGAGCCACATAAGGCCGACAGCCAGCAACAGAATACCAATAACAATAAGCTTATGACGTGTAAACTTAGCAAACATGCCAAATAACCAACTTTCTATTTGCGTCTGCAAAAGTACAAACAATTCATGAACTTTCAAAAATAAAGTGCTTATCTTTCGTCCCTTCTCTTGTAATTGCTTAAATTTGCATTAACAATTATATATTCAAGTTATGGAAATCGTTATGATGATCGTGGCCTTGGTGGCCGGCGCATTGGCTGGCTTTCTCTTTGCGCAAGTCAAGGTCAAGGATGTTCACGCCCATCTGTTGCTTGCCCAACAGCAGGCAGAGGCAGAGCGACAGGCCAAGGACGAGGTGCAGCGACAGCTGCAGGAGTCTGCCTTGTCGCTACAGGAATTGCAAACGAAGCTGTCTGACACAAAGGCTCAGCTCTCAGGAGTGCAGGCTCAGCTCGACACGGAGCGGGAGCGCAATGCCAGTGAGACAAAGTTGAGACAGGAGCAAACCGATCGTGAGATGCAGTTGCGCCAACAGCAGTTTCAAGAGCAGTTGCGGACGGTGCAGGAGCAGTTCAGCACGCTGGCTACGAAAGTGCTCGACCAGACGGCCGACAAACTCAAGGCTACCAACAACGAGGAGATGCAACACATCACACAACCTTTGCGTGACAATATCGACAAGCTGCATGAGGCCATTGCGAAGACCAATCAAGAGACTGCCAAAAGCACGGCGTCGCTGTCGCAGCAGCTCAATGCGATGGCTGAGCAGACACAGAAAATCGACACCACCGCAACACGTCTTACCAACGTGATGCGGGGAAGCAACAAGCTGCAGGGTAACTGGGGCGAGCTCTTCCTTCAGGATATTCTCGAGCAGAATGGATTTAAGGAAGGTGTCAACTACGACGTACAGCAGACACTGACCGACGAACATGGAATGCCGCTGACCAACGACAAGGGCAAGCGTATGATACCTGACGTCATCCTGCATTATCCGAAGAACGAGGATGTCATCATCGACTCGAAGATGAGTATTGAGGCATACTACGATTACGTGAATACGGATAATGATGTGTTGCGTAAGAAATATGCCGATGACTTGGTGAAGAGTGTGCGCACGCAGTACATGGGACTGTCGCGCAAGGACTACAGCAGCTATGTGAAGCCGCCGCGCCATGCCATTGACTTCGTCATTATGTTCGTACCCAATGAAGGGGCGCTCCAATTGGCACTCGCCACGGACAAGAAACTGTGGAACGATGCCTTTGAGCACCATGTCTTTATCACGTCACAGCAGAACCTGATGGCCATCCTGAAGATGATACAGTTGGCTTGGCGACAGTACGTGCAGACGGAGAATCAGTTGAGGGTCTACGGACTGGCTGAGGAATTGCTGAAACGTGTCAATGAGTTCGTGAAGCGATTCACCAAACTGCGCAAGGACATCGACACCCTGAGCAAGGACTATGAGGATGTGAGCAATAAGGCCTATACGGGCAAGCAGAGCATTGCACAGAAAGCCAACGAGCTGGTGCGACTGGGTGTGAAGGATGGTGCGCTGCAGCCATTGGCCGCGGCTGACACTAATGAGTAGTAGGACTATAGAGCCGGAGCTTCCTTGCTGAAGAGCGACAGCCAGTCATTGAAATGCTGGTTTTGATAGACATGCCAGCCTACTGATGCCTGCGCGCCCTCGCAGTTGGGTGCAAGGTCGTCAATAAATAAGGTGTCGTCGGCGGCAATGCCGGTTTGTCTTACCACCTCCCGGTAGATGGCAGGGTCGGGTTTCTCTAAATGCAGGCGCTGGGAGAGGAAAACGGCTTCGAAGTAGTCGTCCACCGTGTGCCCCTGATAGGGAAACAGCGCTTTGACACAGTAGTTCCAGTGCATGTCGATGGTGTTGCTGAGCAGGAACACGCGTTTGCCTTCGGCGCGAAGGCGCAACAGCATGGCCTTCTTCTCATCGGGGATGTCGGCCAGCATCTTGTTGGCGGCATTGGCAATCGCTTCGTCGGTAAGCGGCAGTTTTGTGAGCGTGCGGAGATCGTCACAGAACTTTTGGGTGCTGATGAGGCCAAGACTGAGTTGGTGCATCAGCTGTTGTCCCTCAGCCTTGTGGTCTCCTTCAAGATAGGGAGTCAGTCCGAGATTGGCAAATGCCTGCTGACAGGCGACGCTGTCCAGGCGGACCAGTACGTTGCCTAAATCGAATACGATATTTTGATAGTTGATCATTGCTTCTATGTGACGGGGTGTTCAGCAAAAAGGGGTGTGTCAAAATTGGAGAAGTCCAGAAGTCCGGAAGTTCTGAAGTCCAGTCAAAAGCATAAGTACCTGATAATAAGATATCATTATAGTAATGACTGAACTCCCTAACTTCCGGACTTCTGGACTTCTCCCACTTTGATACACCCCCTTAAGTTATTGAGGGTAATATCTAACAATAAGGTGTATTAATAAGCAAACAGCGGATAGGCCTTCATGGTCTCATTGACCTTTGCCTTGACGCGCTCAATGGTCTTTGCGTCCTCGGGGTTGGCCAGTACCTCGTCGATGAGGTCGGCCACGAGATGCATCATGTCCTCTTTGGCGCCACGTGTAGTCATGGCAGCGGTGCCGAGGCGGATGCCGGAAGTCTGGAAGGCTGAGCGCTCGTCATAGGGCACCTTGTTCTTATTGACTGTGATGTCGGCAGCCACGAGTGCGTTCTCAGCCACCTTACCCGTCAGGTCGGGGTACTTGGGGCGCAGGTCGAGCAGCATGGAGTGGTTGTCGGTACCGCCACTGACGATGGCGAAGCCTTTGTCGATGAGATCCTGTGCCAGCACGGCGGCATTGGTCTTCACCTGTTTGGCATATTCGATCCACGACGGCTGCAGGTTCTCGTAGAAGCCAACG
The DNA here is from genome assembly GCA_900319905.1 of uncultured Prevotella sp. GTDB lineage: Bacteria > Bacteroidota > Bacteroidia > Bacteroidales > Bacteroidaceae > Prevotella. The sequence continues at coordinate 56,849 of ONQB01000002.1, forward strand.
GCTTTGGCTGCGATGACATGCTCGAGCGGACCGCCCTGGTTGCCGGGGAAGACGGCGGAGTTGAGCAGCTGGCTCATCTTCTTCAGCTCACCTTTTTTATTGGTCAGGCCCCATGGGTTGTCGAAGTCCTTGCCCATGAGAATGACACCGCCACGTGGACCGCGAAGGGTCTTGTGAGTAGTGGTGGTCACGATGTGTGCGTATTTGACAGGGTTCTTAAGCAGTCCGGCTGCGATGAGTCCGGCAGGGTGAGCCATGTCGATCATCAGCAGAGCTCCTACCTCGTCGGCAATCTTGCGCATGCGCTCGTAGTCCCACTCACGGCTGTAGGCTGATCCGCCGCCGATGATAAGCTTCGGCTTGTTCTCCAGGGCGAGGCGCTCCATCTCATCGTAGTCCACGCGTCCGGTCTCCCGGTCGAGCGTGTAGCCGATGTGGTGGTAGAGAATACCTGAGGTGTTGACCGACGAGCCGTGCGACAGGTGGCCGCCCTGGTCGAGGTCGAGACCCATGAATGTGTCACCGGGCTTGAGCACGGCGAGCAGCACGGCTTGGTTGGCCTGCGCACCGCTGTGGGGCTGCACGTTGGCATATTCGGCACCGAAGAGCTTCTTTACGCGCTCGATGGCCAGTGTCTCCACCTGGTCAACTACCTGGCAACCACCATAGTAGCGCTTGCCAGGCAGACCCTCGGCATATTTGTTGGTTAGGTAACTGCCCATGGCGGCCATCACCTCGTCACTGACGAAGTTCTCCGATGCAATGAGCTCCATGCCTCTGAGCTGGCGCTGGTGCTCCTGCTCGATGAGGTCGAAAATCTGTTGGTCTTTTTGCATGATGTTGTTTTTGGTCTGTTAATATGTGGTTTTCTTTGCTTGCTTACACGAGTTTCACGTCGTCCAGTTGTTGCTCCTTGTCGCAGTAGTGGCATTTGACGATGCCATGTGCTTTGTCGACAACGGTGAAGTACGTCTGCATTGGCTCGTTGTTGGTGATGCACTTTGGATTGTTGCACTTGATGATGCCGTGTAGCTCATCGGGTGTCTCAACAGTTTTCTTTTCCACTACCTCGTAGTTCTTGATGATGTTGAGCACGATCTTTGGTGCGACGACCGACAGCCGGTTGATTTCCTCATCGGTGAAGTACTTGTCGGCAATCTTGATGATGCCTTTCTTCCCGAGTTTGCTTGAAGGCAGGTTGTAGCCGATGGTGACCGGTTCGGTGAGCGTCTGCAGATTGAGCAGCTTGGCCACTTCGTAGGTCTTCTCAGCTGGTATATGGTCAATCACCGTCCCGTTTTCGATGGCGGCGACTTGCAGTTCTTTCTTTCCCATAGTGCTTAATGATGGTTAGATGATGGTTGTATCGTTTTTCACTTCCTCCAGGCTGATGCCGAGGCAGTAGCAGTAGATGGCCTCGCGGGCATAGAGTCCGTTCTTGGCTTGTTGGATGTAGTAAGCATGTGGATTGTCATCGACGTCGTAGGCAATCTCGTTGACACGTGGCAGCGGATGGAGCACCTTCATGTTGGGTTTGGCATTCTTCAGCATGTCGGCCTTGAGGATGTAGACATCCTTGACGCGCTCATATTCCATAAGGTCAGAAAAACGTTCCTTTTGTACGCGGGTCATGTACAGGATGTCGGCGTCGGCAATCTCCTCCTCGGTGAACTGCGTGTGCTCCACGTAACGGATGTGGTGCTGGTCGCAGTAGAGCTTGTACTCATCGGGCATGGCGAGTTCCTTGGGGGCTATGAAATGGAAGGTGGGATTGAAGTGGCGCATGGCCATGATGAGCGAGTGCACGGTGCGCCCGTAGCGCAGGTCGCCAACGAGATAGATGTTGAGGTTGTCGAGGGTGCCTTGGGTCTTGTAAATCGAATAGAGATCGAGCAAGCACTGTGAGGGATGCATGTGGGCACCGTCGCCTGCATTGACGATTGGCACCGGAGCTACCTCTGACGCATATTGTGCCGCACCCTCAATGTAATGGCGCATCACGATGATATCGGCATAGTTGCTTACCATGAGGATGGTGTCTTTCAGCGTCTCTCCCTTGGTGGTACTGGAGGTCTTGGCGTCGGAAAAGCCTATGACGCGGGCTCCGAGACGGTTGGCGGCTGTTTGGAAACTAAGCTGGGTACGTGTGGAAGGTTCGAAAAACAAGGTGGCGACGACCTTCCCTTTGAGCAACTCACGGTTGGGATGACGCTCAAACTCTTCTGCCATACGAATAAGGTATAGCAGTTGGTCTTTCGTCAGATCGGAAATCGTGACAAAATTCTGTTTTTCCATTTGAGTTTTAATGGGTTGGTTGGAAATCGAACGCTAAGTTACACATAATTTTCCATAAGCTGGATGATTTTCAAGAGAAAAGTGGTATTTTTGCACAAATTATATTGATTCGACCAATGAGAAAGACCTTTATAAAATGTCTGTGGACGCTGCTGGCAGCGGGCGTGGCGTTGAGTGCCGCGTTCTTTTTCCTTATCTGGTTTGGCATCGTGGGCTACTCTCCCGACATTGAGAACCTGCAAAACCCAATCAGTAAGTCGGCCTCGCAGGTGTTTTCATCCGATGGCAAGATTATCGGTACGTACAACATCGACCGTGCCAACCGCATTCCCATTCCTTACTCCAAGCTCTCGCCTTATCTGGTGCAGGCACTGGTGGCTACGGAGGACGTGCGCTTCTATGACCATTCGGGTATTGACTTCATAGCCTTGGGGCGTGCCATCATCAAGCGTGGCCTGCTCGGACAGGTGAACGCCGGTGGCGGCAGCACCATCACCCAGCAGTTGGCCAAGCAGCTTTATACCGAACATCCGGCTAAAACCACGTCGCAGCGTATGTTGCAGAAACCCATCGAGTGGGTAACGGCCATCAAACTGGAGCGGCTCTATACAAAAGAGGAGATTATCGCGCTTTATCTCAACTACTTCGACTTCCTGCATGGTGCCACTGGTATTAAGACAGCTGCCAACACCTATTTTAATAAAGAGCCGAAGGATCTCAATGTCGATGAGGCTGCGCTGCTTATCGGCCTGTGCAAGAACCCGTCGCTGTTCAATCCCGTGCGTTATCCTGAACGGGCCATGGAACGGCGTAATGTGGTGCTTGGACAGATGCTTAAGGCCGGTTATCTGTCGAGAGCTGAGTTTGAGGAGTACAGTGCCGAGCCTGTGAAACTCAACTTCCATCGTACCGACCATAAGGATGGGTCGGCCGTGTACTTTCGTGAGTTCCTGCGGCAGTACATGATGATGGACCGTCCCGAACCGGAGAATTATCCGGCATGGAATCGCCGGCAGTATGTCATCGACTCTATCGCCTTCGCCACTGATCCGTTGTGTGGCTGGTGCAAGAAAAATACCAAGAAGGACGGTTCGTTCTATAATGTCTACACCGACGGCCTGAAGATCTTCACCACCATTGACTCACGCATGCAGCGCTATGCCGAGGAGTCGGTGTATGGTCACGTGGCCCGTTTTCTGCAACCGGCCTTCGACAAGGAGAACGCTGGCAAGAGCAATGCTCCCTTCAGCGGCAATCTCACGCAGGGTGAGGTCAACCAAATCATGGAAAGGGCCGTTACGCAGAGCGCCCGCTATATCACGATGAAAGAGGCAGGAGCCTCTCAGGAAGAGATACATCGGGCTTTCCACACGCCTATCGACATGACCGTGTTTACCTATCATGGTGACATCGATACGGTGATGTCGCCAATCGATTCCATCCGTTATTACAAACGCTTCTTGCGTGCGGGCTTCATGAGCATGGATGCCCATTCGGGAGAGGTGAAGGCGTATGTAGGTGGTTTGGACTTTGCCCACTTCCAATACGACATGGTGATGAACGGACGCCGGCAGGTGGGTTCCACCATCAAACCGTTCCTCTACTCGCTGGCCATGGAGAACGGGTCGTCGCCCTGCGACAAGGCTCCTAACGTGCAGCGTACGTACATGGTGGCGGGACGTCCCTGGACACCACGCAATGCCAACCGACGCCGTTACGGACAGATGGTGACCCTGAAATGGGGTCTTGCTCAGTCCAACAACTGGATCTCGGCTTATCTCATGAGTCACCTCAATCCACGTCAGTTCGTCTCGATTCTTCATAAGTTCGGCATCAACAATCCTGATATCTATCCGTCTATGGCTTTGTGCCTGGGTCCTTGTGAGGTATCGGTGGGCGAGATGGTGAGCGCCTATACTACTTTTGCCAATAATGGCATACGTATCGCACCATTGTTTGTGACGCGCATCGAAGACAGCGAGGGTAATGTAGTGGCGAAGTTCCAGCCACGCATGAACGAGGTTATCAGCTCAGAGTCGGCTTATAAGATGCTCGTCGAACTGATGGCGGTTGTCGATGAGGGTACGGCCGGACGTCTGCGCTATAAGTACAATATCCCCGGTGAGATTGGCGGTAAGACGGGAACGACCAACAATAACTCAGATGCTTGGTTTATGGGCTTCACGCCTCAGCTGGTGAGCGGCGTGTGGGTCGGCGGTGAGGACCGTGATATCCATTTCGATTCCATGCGCATGGGACAGGGCGCCACGATGGCTTTGCCTATATGGGCTTACTTCATGAAGAAGGTGTATCGCGACATCACGCTGCCTTATAAGCCGACTGCCACCTTTGATGTGCCAGAGGATTTCGATCCTTGTGCCAAGCAGGATGTGGACGATGTGGGCAGCAATGGCATCGATGAGGTGTATGAATAGCAGAGCTGATACTCTGTGGCCTGATGCCGCTTGGCTTTTGATCAGGCTCGGTGCAGGCTCTTTAACATAAAAAGGGGATATATCAAAATTGGAGGAGTTCGGAAGTTCAGGAGTCCGGGAGTTCAGTCATTACTATAATGATACCTTATTATAAGATACTTATGCATTTGACTGAACTTCTGAACTTCTGGACTTCCGAACTCCTCCAATTTTAATACATCCCCTTTCCTTAATGGTTCTGTAGGATATAACTTATGGATTTTAAGTGGCCGTCTGATTAGTCAGTGGGACACTCTAACTTTGTCCCGGTCGCATCTACTAATTTCTTTTTGAATGCATCGGGATAGCCAGGACGCTTGACGGTTGCGCCGATGCCTTCTGGTGTGCGTTTGAACACGCCGTTGCTGTCCGGCTTGACAGCCATGTCATTGTATTTCACAATCAGGTAGAAGGCGAGCTTCTTCCAGCGGTCCAGCATTTGCTGTGCTTTTGTATTGCTGTAGTCGTTAAGGTATTTGAGGGCAGCGTCTTTGTCGGTCTTGTATAGAGCGGCGGCATGGGCCTCCACCTCAGACTGTGCATTGAAATAATCGTTTTCTAAGGAGTCGCGCACAGCTTTCAGGCTTGGGAACATCAGTGAGTAGCGTGGGTAGACCATGTTGCTCACCCAGTTGCACACCCAGTAGGCATTGTCCATAGAGAAGGTCACGGCGTCGGCGCCGGGCGTGTTGTAGCATCGTGGCTGAGTTGTGTTGCCACAATAGATGGGTGTATAGGCAATCATGTTGCCGTCATCGTTGCCAAACCACAGCACGCCACCGATCTGGCGTGGCAGCCATGAACGCATCTGTGAGACATAGCTGAAGCCTGTCTGCTGTGTGGATGTGGGACGTTCATTGAAATACTTCTTACCGTTGCAGGTGAACACAAGTGGAGTAGGACGGTAAGGCATCTGCCACACGCCGGCGGCTACGTCGGAGGAGTCCAGTGCCATGGGCGTTCCCTCGTAGTGGTCGCGCATGGCCATCTCCACGTCACGCACGGAGAGCTTCTTGTCAGGTACTACCCAAAGGGGCATGTCCTCGGCATTCTTGTCCTTGCCCAATGCCCACGGCAGATAACGGTCGAAGCCTTTGACGAAGTGATTGAAGAATGCCCACACGCGAGCATCACAGAAGCGGCGGCCCTCAAAGTCGGGCTTGGCGTAAGCCATCTTCCAGGAGAAGTCGGCATCCTTGCCTGTGAACCATCCCTTGGAGCGGGCAAACGACACCACGTCCTTGGCATACATGACGTTTTTCTTGTCCTTCATATTGAACTTTCCAATGCGGCTTTGGTTGGCGTGTGCGCAGATGGCATTGTCAGGGATGCGTTGTGCCACCCAGACAACCCCCTTGCTGCCAGGGCCCTTGCCCATCATTTCCATGATCCATGCTTCGTTGGGGTCGCAGATAGTAAATGTCTCGCCTTCTGAACAGTAGCCGTAGGTCTCTGCCAGGGTGGTTATCACGTGGATGGCTTCACGAGCAGTCTTGGAGCGCTGAAGTCCCAAATAGATGAGTGAACCGTAGTCGATGCCGCCAGTTGGATCGACCATTTCCTCGCGACCGCCATAAGTGGTCTCGCCGATGGTCACCTGATATTCATTGATGTTGCCAATGACATTGTAGGTCTCTTCGGCCTCTGGTATCTTACCGATGTACTTATGAGTGTCCCAATTAACGATGTCGCGCATCTCGCCTTTTGCGTGGTGTGCGGCGGGGTAGTGAGCTAAGCCGATGAACATTCCGTAGTCGTCAGCGTTGTAACTGCATATGACAGAGCCGTCGGAGGATGCTGCCTTGCCGACGATGAAGTTTGTACAGGCCGGTGCCGTAGTGGCAATTGCCATCATCACGGCTACGACGATTAGTTTTCTAATCATATCTTTATGTGTTATGTCTAAATGACGTGTTGTTATCTTGGTGACATTGTTGGCCTCATTCGCTCAGAGTCGGGCATCTCTTTATTGACCGGTATCTGGCTGGGCATGGGCTGTGCTGGTTGAGGCTGGTTCTTGGGCCGCAGCCTGATGAGCTTTATGTTGCTGATGCACATCAGTTGCAATGTGGTCATTGATGTGTTGAGGTTGTCGTTCTTAGTGAGCAGGAAGAAACCACGTATCATCTTGATACCGATGCTGTCGGCATCGTCGATCTGCATCACGGTCGGCATGGAAGAGGATATATGGTTGACCCGCTGGCATACGCTGTCGTTGTTGAATGTTACAGCCAGCATGGCCACGCCATCGCGTATGCCGTCCTGGAAGATGAAGTCAGTGTTGAAGCTAAGCATCACCTGGTCGCCACGGTGGAAGGTGGAGTCGGTCTTCAGACTGAAGGAGAATACGTTGTATGGCTGGTTGGGAATGAGGATGATGCTGCGCTGTCCGTTCCATACGTTGGCAGAGTCGCCCACGCCTGCTGAGAGAAGAGCTGCATCACCGCCGAGAGCCCGTGATTCATTCTGTAGACGGTCGGCGAGATCCTCGTAGATGTTGTGAAGCTGGTCGGCGTGACGCATGTAATATACCATTGACGAATCGAACTCACTCTGTGTGACGCCATGCTTCTTCAGCACGGCTGCGCGATAGGTGAGCACGTTGTCCTGATAACCGCCTTTGGCAGTCTGGGCCATGGCATCAGCGATATGATAGTCATAAAGCAGGTCCTCCATGTCGTCGTAAGAGATGATGCCCCTGGGCTGCGACGGTTTACAACCGATCAGCCAGCTAAGTGTGAGGCAGACGCCAATGATGAAAGTGAAACGGTGGAACGTTTTCATCGTAATACCTTTTTGATGTTATTGACCAACAGTAACTGGTTACTTGCGCCATAGCAAAGTGTCGTGTATCTGACGACAGCGTGTTATTGGTTGTCTTGTTGGTCTTTGTTGTCTTTGTGGCTGTCGGCCTTTCGTCCAAGTGCTTTGTTGACCGTGTTGCCGATGGTTGACAAGTCTTTGGAACAGAACAACAGCAGACAGATGACACCGGTGGTGACGGAGGCGTCAGCGAAGTTGAAGATGGGTGAGAAGAACACAAAGTGCTCACCGCCTACGATGGGCACCCATGTAGGCCAGTCGGTGTTGATGATGGGAAAATAGAACATGTCTACTACCTTACCCATGAGAAAGCCTGCGTAACCTTGTCCCATTGGCACAGACTCGGAGATGTTCCAAGGTGTTGAAGGTGTGAAGCATAAGCCATAGAACATGCTGTCGATGATATTGCCCATGGCACCGGCCAAAATCAGGCTGAGGAACACGATGTAGCGGGTGCGGCAGTGGTCGCGGATGGCATGCACCATGTACCAGCCGATAACTACAATGGCGAACAGGCGCAACAGGCTTAGGAACATCTTGTTGATGAATGTCATACCCCAAGCCATTCCTTTGTTCTCTATGAAATAGATGTAGAACCAGTTGGTGACCTTGTACGATTCGCCGATGGTCATCGTCGTCTTCACCTCAATCTTAATGATTTGGTCGATGATGAGTACCACCAGGATGATGGCTATGGCCAACAGCCCTGTGATTGTTGTTCGTTTCATTGAAATAAAGCTGGCGACGCAGGTCCGCCCTAATGTCAGGCCTGCATCGCCAATCGATATGTGTTAGTTCTTTTCTACTTTGATGTTGAGTTTGAAGTCGTCGAAGTCAACCTCTGTGCCATCGTTGTTGGCGATGATGATGTCATTGGCCAGCACCTGCGACTTGATGTATTCACCGTAGCTCTCTACAGCTTCCTCGGCTTCGGCGTTGGGTGCGATGGTCACCACCACACGGTCGGTGATCTCCAGTCCATTGTCCTTTCGGAGGTTCTGGATGCGGTTGATGAGTTCGCGGGCCATGCCTTCCTTCTTCAGCTCCGGAGTGAGCTCCACTTCAAGGGCCACGGTGAGGTTGCCCTCGTTGCTGACGAGCCATCCGGGGATGTCCTCAGAGATGATCTCTACGTCGGCGGCATCGACTGTAGCGGTCTGACCGTCGATGTTGAGGTCGATGTGGCCATCCTTCTCAAGCTGGGCGATCTCGTCTTGCGACAGCGCGCTCATGTTGGCAGCCACGCTCTTCATCAGTTTGCCGAACTTCTTACCCATGACGCGGAAGTTGCACTTCACCTTCTTCACCAGGATGCCATTGCCTTCAGCGAACGTGAGTTCCTTGACGTTGACCTCGTTGAGGATGAGGTCTTTCACGGCTTCGATGTGCTTACGCTGCTCGTCGTCGACGGCGGGCACCATGATCTGTGCCAGCGGCTGACGCACCTTGATGTTGACCTTGCGGCGCAGGGCGAGCACCATGCTGGTGATCTTCTGTGCCATGGCCATACGGGCCTCCAGGTCGCTGTCGATGCGAGCCTCGTTGACACCGGGGAAGCGCTCGAGGTGTACCGACTCGAGCTTGCCGCCGAGGTCGTGGTAGAGCTGGTCGGCATAGAACGGAGCAAACGGTGCCAGCAGCTTGGCGACGGTCATCAAACAGGTGTACAGCGTCTCGTAGGCAGCCTGCTTGTCAGCACTCATCTCTTTGCCCCAGAAGCGTTTGCGGTTGAGGCGAACGTACCAGTTGCTTAGGTCGTCGTTGACAAAAGCGTCGATGAGACGTCCGGCACGGGTAGGATCGTAGTTGTTGAGCTCATTGGCCACACCCTTGATAAGCGTGTTGAGGCAAGAGAGTATCCATCGGTCGATTTCTGTGAAGTGGTCTTGGCTGTCGCTGAGGCTAGCCTTGTCGGGGTCGAAACCATCGACGTTGGCATAAAGGGCGAAGAAGCTATAGGTGTTGTACAGCGTGCCGAAGAACTTGCGGCGGCACTCGTCCACGCCATTGGGGTCGAACTTCAGGTTGTCCCACGGCTCAGAGTTGGTGAGCATGTAGAAACGCACTGCGTCGGCGCCGTACTTGTCGATCATCTCGAACGGGTCGGTGACGTTGCCCACGTGCTTGGACATCTTGTTGCCCTTAGCGTCGAGCACGAGACCCGACGAGATGACGTTCTTGAAAGCCACGGAACCAAACACCATCGTGGCGATGGCGTGCAGCGTGAAGAACCAGCCACGAGTCTGGTCAACGCCCTCGTTGATGAAGTCGGCTGGGAAGAAGGCGGGCGGCACGGGGGTACCCGTGTAGGTGCTGTGCACCAGCTCGCTGCGGTATTCAGCTTCACTCTTGCCGGTTGCTTTCAGTCCGTCGGCATTTATCGTGCCCTCGAACGGATAGTGCAGCTGTGCATAAGGCATGGAGCCTGAGTCGAACCATACGTCGATGAGATCGCTCTCGCGGTGCATGGGCTTGCCGTCGTCGCTCACGAGTACGATGCGGTCGATGTAAGGACGGTGCAGGTCGATCTTATCGTAGTTGGCCTGTGAGTAGTCGCCCACGACGAAGCCTTTGTCCTTGAAGGGGTTCGACTTCATGAAGCCGGCCTGTACGGCCTTCTCTATCTCGCCATAGAGCTCCTCGATGGAGCCGATGCACTTCTCATGACGGTTCTCGTCGCGCCAGATAGGCAGTGGCGTTCCCCAGAAACGTGAACGGGAGAGGTTCCAGTCGTTGAGGTTCTCCAGCCAGTTGCCGAAACGTCCGGTGCCTGTTGACTCCGGCTGCCAGTGGATGGTCTTGTTGAGTGCCACCATCTCTTGCTTCTTTGCCGTGTCGCGGATGAACCACGAGTCGAGCGGATAGTAGAGAATAGGCTTGTCGGTGCGCCAGCAGTGAGGGTAGTTGTGCACCATCTTCTGTATCTTGAAGGCCTGTCCGTCTTGTTTCATCTCCATGCAGATGATGACGTTGAGGTCATCGTTCTTCTCCGTAGCCACGCGGTCCCACACGCCATTGGGGTTGAAGCGTGGGTCGTAGGCGTTCTTCACGTAGTCGCCGGCATGATGACTGTATGCCTCTTTGTCGACACAGTTGCTGATGAAGTTGTTGTCAAGTTCGTCAAGCACATAGTACTTACCTTGCAGGTCAACCATCGGGCGTGTCTCGCCTTTCTTAGAGATGAGGTACAGGGCAGGAATCTTTGCGTCTTTAGCCACCTTGGCATCGTCGGCTCCAAACGTTGGTGCGATGTGCACGATACCGGTACCGTCTTCTGTGGTCACATAATCGCCGAGGATGACGCGGAAGGCCTCTGAGGACATCTCTACGAACTTGTCACGTCCGTTTTCGCCGGTGAACACCTTGCCGGGATGGGCCTCGGCATATTCATTGACGAAAGCATGGCTGTACTCGCTCACCTTCTCGCAGGGCTTCACCCACGGCATGAGCTGCTGGTAGTGCATGCCTTCGAGGTCGGTACCCTTCATGCGGTCTATGATGCGCCAGGGGCACTGCTTCTTGGCTTTGTCGAATGCGGGCAGTTCACCTTCCTTCACCTCCTGCTTCGGATCGAGGTAGGCAGCGAGACGACTCTCGGCCATGATGGCTGTCATTGGCTCGCCATCGTAGGGGTTGTAGGTCTCCACGGCCACGTAGTCAATCTTCGGTCCTACGCAGAGCGCCACGTTAGAAGGCAGAGTCCACGGTGTTGTCGTCCAAGCCAGGAAGTAAGCCTTGCCGTGGTGGGTCCATGTCTCCTTCGGGTTAACGATCCCGAACTGTGCCGTAACGGTGGTGTCTTTCACGTCACGGTAGCAACCCGGCTGATTGAGCTCGTGCGAGCTCAGACCGGTACCGGCGGCGGGAGAGTACGGCTGAATGGTGTAGCCTTTGTAGAGCAGTCCCTTGTTGTAGAGCTGCTTGAGCAACCACCACAGCGTTTCAATGTATTTGTTGTCGTAGGTGATATAGGGATGGTCCAGGTCGACAAAGTATCCCATCTTTTCCGTCAGGCTGCGCCACTCTGCGGTGAACTTCATGACGTTCTCACGACAGCGGCGGTTATAGTCCTCCGTGGAGATATACTTGTCTGATGCCTTGTTATCAATATCTTTCTTAGTGATGCCGAGCTCTTTCTCCACACCAAGCTCTACGGGCAGTCCGTGGGTGTCCCATCCGGCCTTGCGCTTCACTTGGAAGCCCTGCATGGTCTTGTAGCGGTTGAAAGTGTCTTTGATGGAGCGTGCCAGCACATGGTGAATGCCAGGATGGCCATTGGCGGAAGGAGGTCCTTCGAAAAAGATGAACTTGGGGCAGCCTTCTCGCTCATCGATGCTCTTGTGGAAGATGTCATTCTTCATCCACGCTGCCAATACTTCCTCATTGGTCTTGGTCAAGTCAAGACCGTCATGTTCGGCAAATCTTTTAGCCATAATCTTTATAGTTACTTGTATAATATTATCTTATTGCTAATCAATGTATCTACAATCTGCAAAGTTAGTAAGAATAATTGGATTGCCCAAATATGGGTGTCGATTTGTGCCTTTCCATCTCAACGACGTGATAATTATTGGCCTAAGGCAGTCTGATTTGGATTAATTGTTGTAACTTTGCATCGTTGCTTCAGTCATCGGTTTGTCCGTCCTCAATCATAAAGCAACTGCAAATCATCGTACATTATCCAACAGTGACGTGAAGAATAACTGGCTTATCATAGTGGCGTTTCTGATCTCGCTCTCTGCGCATGCACAGGGTGAGCGCACTGACGTGTCTGCCTTCGACAGCCGTTCATGGACTCCCGACACGACAGTCACGTTGACGCTGCCAGTGCTGGCCGTGAAGAGCAATCTGCTCTACGATGTGGCTCTCACACCGAACATTGAGGTGGAGCGTTGGTTTGGTCATGAGTCGCGCTATAGCTTTGCGGCTGAGTTCAACTTCCCCTGGTACACCTGGCACAACCACTCCCGGGCCTACGAGGTGATGGAGGTGGGACTGGAATACCGCCATTGGTATGGTGCGCGCACGTCTCCGCTTACGCCTTTGCAGGGTGCGTTCTGGGGTGCTTATTTCTCAGGAGGCTACTACGATGTGGAGTGGGGCTACAAGGGCAACCGCGGCCATTTCACATCGTGGGGTCTGAGCCTTGGCTATTCCACAGCGCTGAGCCGTCACTGGCACATGGAGTTTTCGGGAGCCTTAGGTGGCATCCTCTTTGTGAACACGCGTTACGACGACCCGCAGCACAACGACCGCATCCATCGGCTCTACCGAAAGCATGCGTTCTATGTCCTGCCTACGAAGTTGAAAGTGGCACTTGTGTGGATGATTGGCAATAGGAGGGTGGAGAGATGAGACAACCATCGTTTACCCATTTCTTCACCGGCTGGCTGTGCCTGCTGTTGCTTGGTCTGCTGGCATCGTGTGGTGAGGACTCTTTTCTTATCCGCCGGGGTTATTATCATGACAATGGCAAGGAGAAGGCGTGCCTGCTGCGTTACAACTACGATTGGACAAAGTATATGCAACGCAATCCTTCCGGCATGAGTGTCCGGTTGAAGGGCAATCACACTGGGGAACAGACCGATCTGACCAATAACGTAACGCGCGACGAGTTTGTCGTTGACGCTGATACGTTCAAGCTCATGGTGTTCAACCTCTCGCCGAGTGAGTTCGGCAGTCTGACGTTTTACAATGAGACCGATATGGACTCCATCCGTGTGAAGGTCAATCCGCTCTATGATCATGTCAATCAGACATGGGAAGGTGACCTTACTCATGCGCAGGAACCGGAAACCATTGGCGTGGGTTTCGCCACGGTGGTGGTGAGCAAGGAGAATGTGGAGCGCGGCGATACCATTGAGCGAAAGGTAACCGTGTATCCGCTACTGTCCACGCTTCATCTCAATGTGCATGTTATGGGCTTGAAGAACATGAAGAACTTGGCTGCTTCGCTGACGGGTATGGCCGATGGTCTGTACCTGAGCCATCCGGACCTGCCCACCGACACGTGCAATCTCTATCTTGACAATTGGACGACAACGATGGACAGCGACGCTACCAACGGATGGATGACGACCTCTGTCCAGTGTTTCGGCCTTCCACAAAACCACCGTGACCTCGCTAACCGTGATTCCTTGCTCAACACGCTGAAGCTGGCCTTCACCTTGCGCGACAACACGCAGCGTCTCTACACGTTCCACGTTGGCGACTTGTTTCATTATGACGACGATGGGATTGACCTCAGCACACAGGTCTCGGCTTATGTCTCGCTCAACTTGCGGCTTGTCATCGATGCTGGGCTGCCCGACCGTACCATCACTCTGCCTGATGTCATTCCGTCAGGTGGCAGTGGCTTCAATGCTGAAGTGGATCCGTGGGAAGAGGGTGGCAATACCGATGTAACCTTCTGATTCCTCTTTTATTGCATGCTATACGTATGCACACTGTTGTTCTTGGCTGATGGCAGGTAGTTGATGCCCCACCAGCACATCTGCAACAGGGCGAAGTTGGCCACGAGCACCCACAGGGCGAAGCGCTTCGAGGCCTTTGGGCACAGACGATGGTGGATATAGACCAGGTAGGCGAGCCATGTGGCGGCAGCCCACGTCTCTTTGGGGTCCCATGCCCAGTAGGTGCCCCATGCCTCCTTTGCCCATAATGCACCAAAGAGCATGCCGATGGTCAGAAACGACCAGCCTGTGTAGACCAGATTGTCACAGATGTTCATTCCTTCACTTATGACGGACTTGTCAGACTTTGCTTTCCACAGCATGAAGACTGACATGACGAAGGCGGCACCGAGCAATGCGTAGGCCATCATGTAGACGATGACGTGCGGTGCAAACCACGGACTTTGCAGTGCCGGCATCAATGTCTTGTTGTGTATCTCCGGCTTGAGCAGGTTGATGACGATAAACACTGCGGCAAGCAACGTGGAGAACGAGAGTATCCATTTGTATTTCCATCGGCTGTAGACCAGCAGGCCGGCCATCGGCAGAAACAGGCTGTACCACAGTCGTGTCTCACCCATCGTACGTAGTGGCGGTCGCTCCAACGACACCCACAACCCGACGATGAACGCAAAGAACACCGCCTGTCCCACGGCTGTCGTCACGTAAGCCACACGTCTCTTGTCCTTCCAGGCGGCCCACGCACCCACTGTCCAGAGCAGGAGAGCGCTGACCGCAAAGACTATAAACAGGTTCCAAGTCATAATTCTTTTTTCTCCGTTTGGTAAGCGGCTGCTTGGCAGCGGGCCTACCTTCTAACTCCAACAAATATCATCAGAATGGCTCCTGCGAGCAACAGGAAGATGCCGACATAAACCACCGGCAGCCAAGGGTCGCTCACGCATTCAAAGATGCTCAGCGTGCTCCACTTGCCCATCTGTTCGTTGTATGACAGCTGGTACACCTTCCAGCCCTCGATGGTGAATGGCTTGTTCACCTCAATCGTGGTCTGGATGTTCTTGCCGCTTTTTGTATAGATGTCGACGAGCGAGGCGTAGCGTTCCGGCTCACGGGTAGGCATGGCGATGGTGGTTCCGTCGGGCAACGCCAATCCCTGGTAGGGGAAGAGGTAGGAACCACACGTCACCCATCCTGTCTTTTCCTTGCCGTCCTTCGTGGCCTTGACAAGCAGGGCACACTGTGCGCCTCTGCCCTCAAATGGTACAAAACCGCCTTTGTTGATGGCCATGCCCAACGAGTCCATCTTCAACTGTCCCATCATCTCCCGAGGCATGTTGCCCGCCATGCTTGCGAGCACGGCAGGAGCGGCATTGTCCAACCGTTTCACGATGCTGACCGTCCAACCATTGAGGTCACTCGTGGTGAAGGTGCTGTCAATGAGCAGTGTCGCCGGTTTGTCTTTGGGTATGGGAAGACCCTCGCTGTTGATCATCATCAGCTTCGGGGGATATTCGTCTATGGTGAACTGCTCGAGTTGGATGGCCAGAGGCAGTTCAACCACCTCCTGCCGTTCGTCGAGCGCGCGCCACTCCGGCTGTCCTTGTTCGCAGTACACCTTGACTCTCTGCATGTCGGCCGAGCCGAGGGTTCCGCCTGCCAGTACGACGAAGAGTCCCATATGACAGAGCAGTGATGGCAGGCGACGCCACGTGAAGTGGCAAAGCTGGCCGATGGCGACAAGAGCCACAATGACCGAGACGTATATATAAATAAGGATAAAGGGCCACCACGACAGCATCCGTGTCAGACCGATGGGGTCGGCGGGCCGGCGTGTAGCGGCCACCTGTGGCGTGAGTCCCATCACAACCGTCAGCACCGCGGCAAAAGCCAGGGCGGGCACGGCGGCATAGGGCGTTGACAGAAAACGAATGGCATGGCTGCGGCCGCGGCAGAGATAGGCTGCCACCAGACACAACACATAAACAGCCAACACGATGATGTTGGCTGGCCAACGGAACACGGTCCACTCCAGCGGACCGACGCTCCATTGCAGCATCAGACCCACGATGAGCAGGCCTGAGGCAATGGTGAATCCTTCAGGATAGGTCCAAGGTTGTTTCCACATTAGATATGCTATATTAACGCAGTCTTACGGCACCACTCCGACTGACGCCGGTCGAAGAGACGTGCGTCATTCGGAGTGGGTGAGCGTCTGTGCGTATGTCCGGAATTATATCGGCTTGGTGATAAACCGTTTGTTCTTTCTTGCGGTTTCAATCCACTTTGGCACGATGGTATCGAGGAACTGCTGTTTCTTCTCCCTGAGGTTCTTCATGTTCAGTCCGATGTAGGCCTGTGCCTTCTCCTTTGTCGAGATGTCTGGCATAGGCACGTCGCCGGTAAATCCATGGCGTGCGAGCACTTTCGCGATCTCCACGCGTGCGTCCTGAGCATAGCCGAGGGCATCACCGAGCAACCGTGTCACCTCCTGCGGAGCATGGAAGGCAGCACCATGGCTGGCCACGGCGTAGTCCCAGCGCCACTGGCTCTTTCTGATGTCGGCAAGGGCTTTCTGCATCTCTGCTTCCGTGGCGCCCTTGTCCCAAGCGAACTTCGCCTCGATATGGGCTGTGGCAAGTGCTTTCTCCACCTTGTTTCTTACCTCATACACCTTCTCGTAGCGCTCGTAGACATTCTGTCGCAGCGTCTCGGCACTTTGCCGGTGACAGGTCTGGCAGGTGCGGTCGATGTTGGCCAGCGGACTCACGATATGGTGGTCGGTATACTTCACGCCACCGTCCTGCTTGTAGGGCATGTGGCAGTCGGCGCACGACACGCCGCGCTGTCCGTGGATGCCTTGCTTGAAGAGCTCGTAGCCCGGGTGCTGCGCCTTGAGGATCTTCGCGTGCGACAACGGGTTGATGTAGTCGTAGAAGCCGATGCTGTCGTAGTAGGCTTCGGCAGCCTCGCAGGTCAGTCCCTTGTCCTGCGGGAACTTCAGGTACTGATGGTTGTCCTTCTCGAAGTAGTATTCGGTATGGCACTGTGCGCAGACCAGCGACCGCATCTCCTGATGGCTGGCTTTGTGCACATCCTTTCCAGCGCGGGCCCATGCTTCGTAGAGCGCGGGTCGTGCCGGCCGCAGGTCCATGGTGCGTGCGTCGTGGCAGTCGGAGCAGCCCACGGTGTTCATCACCTCCGGTCCCCAGTCGCTCCACTTCGCGCCGTAGAAGGCGTTGAGGCCTTTCTCACGCATCAGTCGCGGCACGTCCGGGCTCTTGCAAGTCCAGCAGGTGCCGGGCTGCAGTTCTTTGCCGCCTTCCACGCCGGGTGCGCCTGTGCGCAGAATCTTCCGCAGGTCCTCGATGCAGTGGCGGTGCCCGCGTGGCGTGTTATAGTCTTGTGCGAAGGCGTAGCCGTCCCAGAGGATGACCATCTCGGGCCGTTGTGCCAGCACGTCCTTCTCCTGCGAGCCATTGTACTTGCTCTCGAAGGTCGTGTCCTCGGTCATCGCCCACGACTCGTACTCGCGTGGATAATCCTCGGCGAACTTCTCATTCTGTGCCACGATGGAGTCGGTGAAGGTCTGGCGCTTGTTGTTGAACACGCTGGCCACCTCTGCTCTCCGCTCCAGCAGCGACGAACAGAGCAGACCAAGGACAAACACAATGACCATCGCTCCTCCAAAGAGCAGCCATCCTTGCCATTTCTTCAATTGCTTTGCCATATTTGTAGGTTTAATAGTTATCTTAATGCTTTCTGTAGCCATTCCGGCACCGGACTGGGTGGTATGGGCACCTGTGTCTCAGCGTTGGGGGTGCTGGTGAGGGTGTTCATGCCGCCGTGCGGCACGTTGCGGTGGCAGTCCCAGCAGGCCATGCCTTCCCCGCGCTTGGCCTCCATGTAGTCTATGCGGCCGGTCTTGACAAACTCGGTGTTGAGCTGTTTGTGACAGCGTATGCAGTTGTCCATGATCACCTCGGCACTGGCATCCTCGGCCATGATGGCCTGCCGCTCGGAGTGGGTCACGAAGTAGGCCACATGCTTCATACCGTCCATGCCCTTGAAGGCATAGTGACTGACGATGTTGCCGTTGGGTACGTGACAGTCGTTGCACGTGGCATCACGGCCATGGCTCGAATGGCTCCACGTGGCATAATAAGGACTCATGATGTGGCAGTTGACGCAGGCTGCGGGGTCGTCACCTACAAGATAGGTATGCATACGCAACAGGTAAAGGAACAACAGTCCCAGTCCTACTATCACTCCTCCAAGTATCAACAAAGCTACTTTCTGCCGATAGGAGAAGACATTGGTCCACGATGTCAGCTTATGATAATTCATAGGCTTTATAGGGTTTAATAGCTTTATGGTGCAAATATAGGCAAAAGTCCTTTATCTTCCAACTGATTTGGCAAAATAATTTTATCTTTTTTCTACAATCTTAGCAATATGCACCTCAGAGTTATCAAACCCTAAGCCTATCGTCTTATAAGCTCACCAGCTTACCATCCACGATATACACGCCATGTGGCAGTGCTGGCAGAACTTGGCTGTCGCCCAGGTAGATGCCCTGCAGGTTGTATACGCCCTTTGCATGGCCATGGCCCCGACGGCTGTCAGTCCCGGCTTCGTCGCTGAACAGTTCCTGGATGCCCGTGAGTGGACTGTCTTCATCCATATCGGTGATGACGCCCTTGCTGCCCGCTGTCTTCATGGCAAAGTGGGTGATCTTCGCGGCGTTTGCGCTCAGCGGCTTCAGGTAGGCACGGTAGGTGGGCAGTTGCAGGGCCGACCGCAGGTGATAGATATTGTTGCCCGCAAAGACATACGAGCCCGTTATGGCCTGCGTCGGCGCATACACGCCAAGACTGGTATAGTTGGCCCCGTCGCTTATCTCCTTTATGGCGTAGTCCTTTTCTATTGAAACACTGTCAATGAGCTGGTCGGCGGCTACGTCCTGACTTGGCTTTATATAATAAGGATAGTTTGCCACAATCATGTGATAGACGTGCTGCGAGAAGAAAGCTGAGTCGCCCTGCACGCTGTCGTAGGTGATGATGAGGGCGTCGTTGCCGAAGAGTTTCTTAAACTGCCTTTCGCTGATGGAGAACGGGAAGCACACGCCCGTCCACTTGTCCTTGGCAAAAGACCGGTTCAAGCGCACGTTGATGTTGTCGAGCTCATTGGTTGTAAGCTCATTAGAGGCAGCCTTCTGCTGTGTGGCGCTCTTTGCCTTGGCTGTTGCCTCAACGCTCGCCTGCAAGGAATTTTTCTTCATCACGGCCGTACTGAACACCTTGCTGAAGTCATCATTAGTTTGCAGGTCAAGCACCATGGAGTCGGGTCTGGCTTGTTGGTAATAGGCAGGTACGAATGAGAAACCGCAGTTCGACAGCTTTGATCCTCTCATGAAGACATAGTAAGTCTTGCCGGCCTTCACTTGGAAGGTATAGCGCACAAAGGCTTTTGAGATGAGTGCGTAGCCTTGTGTCAGCGGTATGATCTCCTGACGGGCGGTAGCTGACGTGCCGTCGTATGTTTTCCATTGGGCCATAAGCAGTTTCAAGTCTTCCTGATGGCTGGCATAGGCACTAAGGTCGAACGAGCAGTCGCTGTAGTCGTAGGTAGTGATTTTTGTGCCGTGATTCTGTAGCAACGTCTTCACGGTCTTGTCATTGTAGACCGTTCGGTATTGTCCTTCGGTATATCTTCCGGCATAGCTTGCCTGCCGGCTGGTTTCGGGCAGAAGCGACGTGTCTATCGCCCAACTGTGGTCGAGCGTCACGGCGTTGCCGGTCTCGTCTACGATGAACAGCGGACGGTATTTCAACTGGTAGCCATTTTTCACGTCACCCCATGTGCCTGTTCCGGTATAGTCGATGCATCCGTTTTGCAGGAGATACACCATGAGTGTGCCGTTCTCCCGTGGGTTGAACTGCAGATAGGTGCCACGGCAGGGCAACTCCCACGGTTGGTGACTGCCGTTGTTGATGGAGGTGTTGAAGCTTTTCCCGTTCTCATCGGTCGCGTTCTGGTCGCCTTGTGTGGCGAAGCTGAAGCCGTCGATGGTCATGTCGTTCCTGCCCACGGTGTCGGTTTTGGCCGTTCGCCAGTAGTCGACGAGGTCCTTCAATGTCTTGCTGTGTTTGTAGGGTCCGCTGCCATCAGTCCATCCACCATAGGTCATGGTGATGGCGGTTGGGATGTTGGTGGTTGTCACCACCTGTCCCACGATGGGCAGCTCGCCGTTTTGCACGACATACGAGGGAATGGCCGATACGAAGAGATAGAGCCAGGGGTAGCGTGTGGCTTCCTTGGTCTTCACCGCAGCCATCAGCCTGACGCAGCCTGCGCTGTCGCCTGTTACCGTTCCTGTGATGCCTGATGTTGACTTCAAGGGCATCAGTGCTCCGGAATTGGCATCCACCGTGACATAGGACTTCAGGTCGGTGCCCACGGTGGTGCCTTCCACAGCCTTGATGCTGAATGCGACATGGTGGTTGGCGGTAGTTAGGAGCTTACTGGCACTGCCCGTGTAGCCATTGACAAAGACGGTGCTCTTGTGCGAGGGTTTCAGGTCTTTGTCGGTGATGATGAAGGCGGGTTCGAAGTTGATGCCGTGGAGATACAGCGGGTTGTTGACCGTGCCGTTGCCATAGTTATAGAAGTAATAGGTGTGGCCGGCAATGAGCGGGTAGCCGAAGCGGTGTTCACGGTGCTCGTCAGCCGTAGGCCGGTAGTTCTGCACGTCTTTGTCGCCGTCGGCTTCCAACAGTACGTAGAGGTTGTCCTTCTGCCATTTTGCGTCGATGCTGAGGAAACCGTTGGTATAGGGCCGCAGTATGAGGTAAGTGCCGTCTTGCGGCACATTGCTGTCGATGTTGGTTACGGCGTTGCCGGAGACGAAGACGGCGCTGACCGTCTTGTCTTTGTTGGTGCCTTCCTGGCACGTGGCGTTGTTGTCGCTGTTGTCTAAGGTCCATTTGTCATCCGTCGTGCTGCCAAACTGCACCGACAGCCCCGGTATGCCGTCGATCACCGTGCCCGATGCCATTTCTGTTCCTGAGAGAAAATGCAGTTTGCCATAGGCCGACGACGTCTCCTGACTGCCTTCGCTGATGATCTCATAGGTGAAGGCTGACTGTACGAGTTGCAAGGTGTAAGTCACGGGCACTGGTGTCTCGTACATCGCCGCGTCGTTCTTTGTCGTGGCGCTGACGTTGATCTTCAGTGGCTGGCTGGGTATGGTACTGATGGTACTGTAGGAGATGGTGCCTGTACTGGCATCTATGGTCAGCCCTGCCGCTGTGGCGGCTTCGAGCGAACTGCTGTCGAAAGCATAGCTCAGGTTGAAGTGGTCGGTCACCACTGTACCGTTAACGTCTCTCACCGAGGCTGACGGTTCGGTAAACGCCATCAGCTTGTTGCCCACGACATTGGCGGTCAGCGTGTATTCAGACAGAAGAAGTGAGGTGGTGAGCTTCTCCAGCTTTACAAGCTGGTAGTCGAGGATGTTGTGTCCATATCTTTCGTAGTTGCCAGCATTGGCATCAATAATCATGCGTGGTGCATCGCTTTTGTAGTTGGTGTAGTCAATGTACCAGTTGGCCCAATCCGTGTGTGGAAACTCCCAGTCATGGGCAGGGTAGAGGTCATATACAATGCCTTTATATTCTATGGAACCTTGTTTTTGTGGCAGGTTGGTCTCTACACCTTCATGCGGAATGCCTATTAGTTTGTAACCCTGCTGCTCATAGCCATCCTCAGTGATAGTGATTTTCGGCAGCGACCAGTTGTCGGGTGTGAGACGGTCGGCATAGGTGTAGAAGGTCTTTGGCTCTACGGTCACGGTCACGTTTCCCACTCCATTCTCCCGTTGCAGTGCGTGGATGAAGCAGGAGTCGGCACAGGTGGTGAAGCCGTCATTCTCGGCCGGCAGTTCGTTGTGGTCCATGCTGAGCGTCTTTACGTTGAGTCTCATTCGGCCGTAAGTAAACACGTTTCCCTCCCATGTGCCCCAGTATTTATTCGTCGACCACACGTTGAACTGGCTTGTTGTGTAGTTGCCAACAATCTGATAGTCATACTTGAAAAGCTGTGAGATGTCGTTTCCTAAGTTGTCTCTTACACGTGGGCTGGGCACGGTGAAGTTGCCCCAGTTGACCAGCGTGAGGGTGTTGCCGTTTGGCCAGTCCATGGTGGTGGGAATGTTGTCACTGGGCTTCTCCACCACTGTTACATGGAAGATCTTACTGTAGACAGTATAGTCATTCTCGTTGTCGCTGTTGGGGGTATAGGTAATGGTGACGGTCTCGTTGGTACCCAGTGTCGTGGGCATGGTAATCAGGTTCAGTCCCGCCATGCTCTTGATTTTATATGTCTCGCAGGGCGTGATGCCGCTGCTGGCCATCGTCACGTAGTTGTACTTGCTGTTGAGGGTGTCGCCGTCGTCGTTGGTCAACAGAGCCGTGGGGTAGGCTATCGTCTCTCCAGCATAGGCAATGATGGTGTCTTGCGAGAGCTTGACGTTGGGCGTTATTTTCGGGATGACGATCGTGTAGGCGCTTTGTGCCGTCTGACTTGCATAGCTTGTACCGTCTCTTCCGGTCACCTTGACGTCGATGATGTCGGTGCCGGCGTGGCTGCCAATGGTGACATAGCCATAGAGCACCGTAACCTGTGTCCCCGTGACAGTGCTCGTGGTGACGTCTTTGTTGTCCTTCTTCGTGATGTTGCCCTCCTGCCCTCTGACATAATAGTTGATGTTGAACAGGTTGGTGACATTCGTCGTCCCGTCGTACACTGTCACCTGCGGACGGGTGAAGCGGTACTGGTTGATGGTGGCCGTGGCGGTGGTGAAGGACAAACGAACCTCCGGGGTTGCCTGCATGGAGAGCAGACAACCGAAGAAGAACAGCAGTCCTATGATATATCGTTTCCTTGTCATTCTTTATAAATAAGGTGTATCGTTGTTCGACGGATTGCTCTCGGTGATATTCGGACCCGATATCCAGGTTTGTGTGGTCTTGTCCCAGATCATCGTGCTGTGGCTGACGGTCCACTCGTCGATTGATCCGTCGAGCTTGACGCTTGTCACGCCGATGCGCAGGGTGAGCGGGTATCGCATGCCCATGGCTGAAGGTTGGCTGAGAAGGCACTCCTTGACGATGGTGTGGCGTATGTTGGAATAGCCGCTTTCGAGGTTGGCATCCTGTGTACGCACGTAGTATGTCATGGTGACGCGCAGCACAGGGTAGGTGCCGTCGGGGATGAGCAGCATGGGTGCACTCTCTGTCTGATAAGCGTTGGTCGCCTTCGTGGTTACTCCCGTGGGTAACTGGTCCCATGCGGCGGTTTCGTTGCCGGCAGGCTCGGCGATGGTGGTGTTGAGTGTGCCGTTGCCAGTCTCTGTGGCTCCGCTGGCCGTCAGCAGGTGGCGCACGGGCGACGTAGCGTCGATTCCCTCAGTCACCGTCGTCGTGCTAGTGGGGGTGAGCTTCATCGTGTGCAGATTGAGCGTGGCACCAGTATAGACACTTCGCTTGACGGTGCTTGTCGTCTTGTCGGTGGCCGTTCCCACTTGTTCAAGCAGGATGCGGCTCACGGTCACCTTTGTTGTCGACGCGGAGATACCTCCTGTGATGTTGCCGTTGTTGTCGACGTCCAGCACCACCATCATGCCGTCCGATGCCTCACCGCACACCTTGGTCAGGGCATGGTGGAAGTAGAACTTTACCGGTTGTTGGTAAGTGAGATCGGTGATAGCCTTGCCATCCGTAGTCGTTGCATAGAGCAGGTCTACGTTTTGTCCCTTGGCATCGAGGGCATAGCTCACGGTGGGGTCAGTCGTGGCAGCATTGGTGGTGAGCGCTGTGATGCCTGTCGTCTTATCGCCGGTGGGAATGCCTGTGGCGGGTGTTACCTTAGCGTAGGGCGCATAGGCAAAGAAACTCATATAGTCTTGCGGCCAGTACTTCAAGGGGTTGTAGTTCCACGTGTAGGTGCTGTTGTCACTGGTCGTTGCCGTCACCTTCTCGTTGTACATCATGTCTGGCACGGATGCGCCCTCGGCGTAGGGTGTTGTCGAACTGAAGGCAAAAACGCCGAAGCCGTTTTTGGCCAGGTCGTCAATGCCGCCGATGTTGCCGATGTTGCCAGCCCTCGTCTCCACTTCCCATGGTTGTGCTGCGCTCCGTGTGCCATTCTGCCGTGCGTATTGGTAGGCATAGGCATCGAAGGCTATGGGGCGCAATGTGTCGGGACCGACGATGGGATTGGTCGACGGTTCAGCGCTCTCTGAGGCACAGCCGGCTGTCAGCAGCACGGTGGCCGCCGTGAGTATGCCTATGAGTGGGTAATGGATGGGACGATGTCTGTGCATGCTATCTTCTTATGGTTTCAACGTGACGCCTGTGAGCGTCACCACGTTTTCCTTGTCGGTACTGATGGTCAGAAGCGGGTCGGTGTTGCCGCTGTTTTGCTTGAGCTGTGCCACCTGCTCGGCCGTTAGTGTTATCTCTGCGATGTAGGTATATGTGGTATTGCTCACGGCCGCGTAGGTTGCGTCGTAGAGTGTGACGTCGTAGCCGCTGTTTACTTTGATTTGATAGGAATCAGTGGTGTTGGCCACGGTGTAGTACACGACGAGCTTACTGCCCTTCTTTGTCATGGCGCTCACCAGGTACTTGTCGGCACTGATGCTGACGGCACTGGTGCCAAGGGCTTTGCTCCCGCTCCAGAGGGTGTATTCACTTCCGTCAGCCGACAGCAGCACGTGGCTGGCCGACGGCGTGAGCGTATAGGTCTGTTTGATGCCCGGATACACGGACTCTATTTTCAGGTCGTTGACCATGTTGGCATGAATGGCGATCTTTTGTGCAGTGCTGTTGGCCGCCGTTGTATAGTTGGCGTAGAGATATATTTCCATGTCGGTGGTGAAGGCCTGGGGAATCACCATGAACCACTTGCTCTCAGGCTTGCTGTTGTCGTAGTTGGTGACCAGCATGTCACCGTTGCCCATTGCGCTCCATGTGCGTGTTGTTACGCCTCCGTTGCAGACGGAGGAGAGTGCGCCCCGCGTCACAATGTTTGTCAGGCGCACCGAGTCGATGGTGCCCACTGTGTAGTCGGAGCTGAGGCTTGAGAGGTTGAGTTTGAATGCCAGTGCCGACAATACATGGTGTAGGGTGAAGTTCACCTCGGGCGCCGTTGTGCTTGAAGCTGTAATAGACCGGTCACTGATGAGGTCGCTCACCATCAGTTCCTGTTGGTTGTCGGCTGACTGCGGGGTGTGGTAGATGAGACTTCCCATGCCGCTTCCCTCGCCGATGCCGTCGGCACCGGTTGTGATGATGACACCCTCATCGGTGCTCTTCACCTCACCGGTTGTCGTGGCGGTGTAAGGATAGTAGGCGAAGAATGAATAGAGGTTGTCGGGCAACCAATAGCGTGTAGGCGAATAGTCGAGGCCGTTGCTGCTGTTGACCGTCATCAACTGATTGTACATCAGATTTGCGGTCTTTGTCGTCCAGCTGTCCCATGGCTTACTGCCCTGCGAAAAAGCAAACACGCCCAGGCGATCGCCGGCTGCCATCGTGGTCTTCTCTGTGGCACGTGTGCCCGTCATCTGACTGCCGAAGGTCATCGCCAGCCCTCGCTCCGCAGGGGCTACAGGTTGCGGGTCATTGCCGCCACTGCTGCAACCGGTCAGAAGGACTATTGCAAAGATAAGTCCAATGATGTAGTTCTTTCTCATTGCTTTTCGTTGCTATTATGTTGCTATTTATTGCTATTGTTGCACTTTGTTGCTATTATGTTGCTCTTTATTGCTATTATATTGCAATCCGTTGCTCTTTGCCCCGCCAATTGTAACTATCCCTCCCCATTTGGGGGAGGGTCCGCGCGAAGCGCGGGGGTGGGGCTTTATTCCTCCGTCGTTGGTATGATGGCCCGACCGATCCATCTTGCTGCCCCGTCATTACTGTTTGTCAGCGGTGAGATGTCTTTTTTACCATTCGTTTCGTAGTGATAGAACAGGGCACCGCCACGCGTATAGCCATCCTTGTAGCCTGCCGTCCAGTAGCTGCCTTCTGTGTCTTTGTTGTCAATGTAAGGCGCACCACCGTTGGTTGCAGTGGCGTGACCTTGGGCAGGGACAAAAAACACATTGTAAGAACGGCTGTTGTCTGACTCCGTATAGAAGTTCCAACCATTGTGGTAGTTCGTCTCCGCGATGTTCCAGGTGTCCATCTTCGAATTGGTGCCAGTGGCATTGTAACTGTCAACGAATCCGGTGTAGACACCTGCGTTAGGCACGTGGAAGGGGTAGGGACACGGGTCGTAGATGCTCTTTGTCACTGGAGTGTCGTAGGTGTCGCTGGTCGTATTGTTGACGTCCCACAGGTTGGTGATGTCTGTTGGCAGCCAGTTGGGACAGCTCGTTGAACTAGTGTGGTCGCAGTACATCACCGTCGGGTTGACGATGGAGGCACTAATGGCTCCTGCCACAGTATGGTTGGAGAGTGCTTCCGTGCTTGCCGAAGAGAAGGCATTGGGCACATTGTGCTTCACTTTGCCATCACTGCTGGGACCGGGGAAGAAAATGTCTTGTACAGCCGGCAACGGATCCTTGCGCCCCCATTGGTAATAGGTGCTGTAGCCTTCGAGGTAACGGCCCTTGTGCTGGGTAACGGTGAAGGTGGCATAGTTGCTGGTGGGGTCGCTGTTGTTCGTCTGGCGGACACGCACCACGACAGAGCGCTCCGGCCACCACCATGACTTGTTGTTCTTGTCGACGAAGCCGAGCGGCACCGGCATCATCTTGTTCACCTTGCCCTTGGCATTGGTCACGCTGATGGGCGTCAGGTCCTCGTCGGTAATCCAGATGTGGTAGCTCCATACGAGATTGGCTTTTGCGTCATTGCTGTCGTAGAGACCAAGTACTACATTGCCCTGATAGATGTTGTCTTTATTGACGTAGAAACGCAGGTAGCCCTCCCCCCCAGAAATGTCGGTGGCTACCTCGCTTTGTGGCATCACATCGGCCTTGATGTCCTTCCATATCACGGCTGCGCGTCGTGTCGTTCCGTTGTTTTGTGTTTCGTCGCTGGTGTTTGGCCAACCAAGATTTTGGTTGATCCATACCTTCTTGATTTCGCCGCCGTTGCTGCTGACGAAATTTTGCAGCATGTGGTCGTTGGTGTTGGTTGTATAGCGTGCGTCGACGTTGGCCCTGCCGTTAACCAGCGAGTTGCCATAGACCATGGGTATCTCGTACCATCCCGGTCCGCGAACGACATAGCAGTTGGCAGTGTTTTGCGAGCTGAGGGTTTTGCCGTAAGCGTCACGATAAGACAGGTCGACAGGTTTTGTCCAGTCGTCAGCACCCTTGATGCTGCTGTTGGCCAAGTTCTCGTGATGAGTGGCCGACGCATACGTCTTCTCGTTGTCAGTGCGTGGCTTAACCTTTGTGGTGATGTTTTCACCTGTGTCACTGCCCGAACCGGAGGTGGTTTGGAGGGTAAGCCAATTGGGTTTGGTCGTGGTGAAATTCTTGCCGCCGTCGGTGGAATAGCCGTCAATGGTCCACGGCTCGGCGGTCGTTGCCTGTGATGCCAGGTTCTGTTTGTACGACGTGATGGTGATGTTGCCTTGGCCGTCACCCGAATAGGCGAAGTCGGCCGATTGTGTCACCACCAACTGATACTGGGTGTTGATGCTGCTGGTCGAGACGTGGTAGGTCACCGTGTGGCCCGTCTTCCATTCTTGTCCGCCAATCTTTGCCGTGAGGCTCTTTGTTGAACCGTCGCGGTCCTTGATGCTAATCTCCACTGTGGCATCGTCGGGCAGGGTCTGCGACAGCAGCAGGAAGACGGACTCGCCATGTTGGATGTAGTGATTCTGCGACTGCACATAGAAATCGAGGTTGTAGGTAAAGTCTTTCTTGCTGTTGGTGCTGACTATCCAGTCGTAGTTCTGCTTCAGCAGGTTGACCATGGCGTAAGAGCCGGCGCTATAGATGTTGTGGAGTGTGATTTTGTTGATGGTGATGCCTTGCTTGACGTTGTCTATGGCGAAACGCACGCAGGTGAGCATGTGGTAGAAGTCGAGTTTGATGGGTGTTTCTGGGGCTTCACTGACGACAGCTGAGACAGCACCCATGAGGTCCTTTTGGTCGGTGACGTTGTCGGGTACGGTGTAGCTGATCTGTGCTGTGGCGGCTTTGTCGAGTCCGATCATCTGTGCCACCCCAACTGGTGCCAGGGCAAAGAAACGGAGGCTTTTGCCGTCGGGCCAGCCTTCGCCAAACGACCATGAGTTGGCGCGCGACACGGTGTGGACACCGTCAAGCACATTGGCTTGTGGGTCGTCGGTGTCGTAGGCGGCAGCTAAGAAACTGTCGTAGAAGGTGTCGTTGGTGACCACTGTGCCTCGTGTGGCAGTTGCGTTGTTGTCTTCCGTATTGTGCATGCCTACGGCGGCTACGCCGGCGGCGCGCAGGTAGAGCGGCTGCTCGGCCAGCGGCTTGTCGAAGCGTACGGGTTGTGGCTCCTTCGCCGTAGTACCTCGTGTCGTGGCTGACGTGCCAGAGGAGGTCTGATCGGTCATCTCATGTGTGCTGACGGCAAATGAGAGACCGCCGGTGACGGGGGGCTCGCCGAAGAGCGTGTCGGCACAGGCGGTCAACAGCAGCACCTGTGCCAGCAGCAATGTGCGGATGAACGTATGGAGAGGCTTCTTCATATCAGAAATCTAAATTCAGGTCGTCGTCCTTCACCCAGTCGTGAGCTTCTGGATCGAAGAAGATAGGTTCTTTCCATTCCTCCGTATCCACGGTGAACGACATTTCCTGGAGGTTGAACACGAGGTTGAGGACGTAGGTCTTTCCGGCTTCATATCCGCTGAAGTCGATGGTCTGCGTCAGTGTGTGTTCCTGTCGGGCGTAGCCGCCGGTGAGTACCAGCGAGGGGTCGATGGTCTGCAGGGTGTAGGTGAGCTCCACAGTGACGGCCGAGGCATCGGTGCAGGGTATCATGGTGATATAGGCCGTCTCGCTCTTGCCGTCCTCCACGGCGACTGACGGCAGCAGCTGCTTGCCCTGGCTGTTGACGCCGCCTCCCGCACATTTCGCGGTCCATGCGTCGCCCTGGCCAGATGTGGCATAGTCCAAGTCGGCTATCTCGCTGTTCATCAGTGCCGTGGTGATGTCTATCGTTGAAGCATCGGTGTCGTCGTAGCTCCGGCCTTGCCAGTTGGGCGTGTTGGCCTCGGTGTTGTAGAGGTTGAGCCGGGCTTCACGCGGGAAGGCACCTTTTAGCTTCACCTCTTTTATTAATACGATGGTGCCGTTCTGTGGATTGATGATGGCATTGGCGCTGCTGTTGCCAATAGTGGTCTTTACCGTCAGTCCGAGGCGGTAGAGGGCGTGCTTGAAGCGGAAGCGCACCTTGTCGGTCGTGCGCTGCTTGCTGAAGTTGAGGTTGGGCAGTCCCTCGGTGGGCTTCACCCAGTCGCCGTTGGCGTCGAGGTATTTGCTCTCGCTTGAGGCCACGCCCCAGAGCAGGTCCTGGCTCTGCGTGGCGTCGTCGCTGACTTTGTAATTGACGTAGGGATCGCCCGTGACAGAGTTGGCTGAGAAGGCCGTGATGGCGGTTGAGGCCCCTGTGGTGGTCGCGCCGTCGGCCGTGGTGTCTGCCGCCTTGAAGAATGGGGCGTAGGCAAAGAACGAGATCAGATCTTTGTCGGTGCTGATGGCTTGTGAGCCATGCTCGTTGGGCCAGTATTTCTCCGGCGAATAGGTCCAGCCGTTGGTGGCGTCGTAGGTGACCTGCTGGTTCCAGAAGAAGTTGGGCTTGGCCGTGGCTTTCACGTCGTCGTAGGCCTGGTTGTCCGTGTAATAGGCGAAGACGCCGAAGCCCACCTGCTGCAACCGTTCGGCGGTAGAAATGTTGTTGACAATGTCGTTGGCTGTGGCGTCGGTGGCGCGTGTCTGACTGTAGCCGTTGCGCTCGACGTAGGTGCCGAAGCTGACGCACATGTCTTCATTGTCCGACGGCGGATTGACATCGGGACTCGTGTTGGTGCAGGCGGTGACGGCCAGCAACAACGGGATGATGCAGATGGGACTACGATACAATGACTACCTCCTTTTAATATAATGCGACAATGTGCACTTCCTTGCCCACAAAGATAAGGAATATTTTTTAAATAAACAAGGGCTGCGCCGACATGTTGTGACGCAGCCCATGAGTCTGTTATTTCGTGACAAGCGGATTACTTACCTGTTGTTGGAGTAGGATCAGTAACATTGATAGGCAGATTGACATTTGCGGAAGATTCGGAGCCTTCTGATGTGCTTTCGCCCCAGCTATCTACGGATGCGTTGAACTTCACGCTGGTCATACCTAAGATGATAGTGAGAGAATAACGCTTGTTCAATGCAGCTTTGGCTTCTCCGAAGGATACGGTTTGCGTGATTTGGTTTTCTGTTTCAGAATATCCTTTACTCAATTTGCTATCCTCGGTGCGAACGAAGTAATCTACCGTTACTTTAAAGTTCGGCAGGGTTGCGTCAGGAATGAGAAAGAACCCATTATCTTCAGTCGTATTGAATACATCCTGGGCTGTTGTCGTAACACCGGTATGCGTTAAATCAGACCATTTTTCAACAGTAGCCGGTTCCTTGATGGCAGCAGCTAAGTTGTCACTTATTGTTGTAGAATATGTTACATCTGAAGATGTTGTTGGATTAGACCAAACACCTGTTGCAAGGTTCAATGTTCCACCAGTAGTAAACCCACTTGCATTGGCTCCATCTGTGGTGATGGTGATGCTCTTTACGGTTATCTTGGTATTATTATCGCTTTCGTCATATTCAGCTTTGATTTTGATACCGCCATTTCCGCCGAACTTCGCCAAAGCGTGCTTGAAGTTAAACTGGATTTTGCCGTTGGTCTTCATCTTGGTGAGGTTGACGTTAACATTCTCCTTACCATTGGCAACTTTGTCTCCAGCTTGTGCGCTGCCACTTACAGTTTTACCGTTATTATTTCCGGCAGTACCCCAAAGCAAGTCAACGTTTTTAGAGCTATTGGTGGCAAGCTTATAAGTGACGGTTGGGTCACCTGCGTGCTTATTGTCGGAAACGGCAATGATACCAGAGGTTTCGCCCGCACCTGGATTTGCGTACGGTGCATAAGCGAAGAAGCTCACCTTGCCTTTATTTGTTTCACCTATTGCTCCGGCATCATCGGCGGCGGTGTTATCGTTCGGCCAGTACTTGATAGGGCTGTAAGACCACGAGATTGTAGAGGTTGTACCTTCTGTTTTCGTTTTGCCAGTAACCGCCTGGTTGTACATGAAGTTCGGCTCGGTTGTTGAATTGTAGTCATTACCGTCCGTCTGATAGGCGAATACACCGAAGCCGCCATTTTGGGCTAATGATTCTGCATTGGTGATATTGCCGGGCTGACCTGCACGAGTAGAAGAGGCAGTGTAAACCGACATGTTGACGGGAGTCTGAGAAGTTTCAATGTTGTTGTCGTTATCCTCAATGACGCTCTCAGCACTCTGAGAGCAGCTGCTGACAATGGCTGCTGTTGCAGCAGCAAGAAATAATACTTTTTTCATTATTCTCTACACTTTAAATCGCTATACTTTGATATTACTATTAATTATTCTTTTCTAATTGCCTGTTATCCAATTTGTCAGTGGGCGGGTATTAGCGCCCTTCTTTGTTTGGCTTTGGAATATTTACTATCTTCTTTTTAAGCGGGCGCAAAAGTAATAATAAAAATGTAATATGGAAAATGCTTTCCACTTGTATTAACTATAATTTATATAGTTTAAGACTCTGTAAATATGCCCGTAAAGCGGTGTAATATAGGGGTGAAGTGCATGATGTGTTAATAATATTCTTAAAAAATCGACCCTTGACAACGTTGCTGAAATTTGCTGATTGGTGTTGAATAATTCGTATTAATTGACAGAAATCGCCCATCGTGGCGCTCATATTTTGCTATCTCGGCGTAAGGACGGTGCCTTTTCGGCGAGATCGTGTTACGATTTCGGCGATAAGTCGTTGCCTTTTCGGCGATATGAAGTTGCTGTTTCGCCGTATCTCCAACGGAATGTTGCGAGAATGAAAGGTGGAAAATGGATGATTAATTGGTAATTGATTGGTAATCAATCAATTGAAAGATTGGAGTTAAATAGCCCAAGAATCACGTATTTTCGAGCGGGTGACGGGTTGGTCGAAAATCCGTGATTCTCAGAGGGGTGTTTGTAAATAATTTTATGTAACAAAGAATATCGTTTTTGTCAAAAATATGGTATTATCTAGTTGTCCTTTCAAACCACAGGGTTTGTCGGCTGTGCCTGTGAAGGAGCTCTCATTTGATGGGTCGCCGCAAGCGGCTTGAAATGAAATTTAAAATTTTCTTTAGAATTAAATTTAAAATTCTCCGCATGGCATTTAAGTAACAATCGCGTATCTTCGACCGTGTGACGCATTGGTCGAAAATACGCGATTGTCAGAATAGTGATTGTGAGTAGTCTTACTTAGCGATGTACTTCACTACCTTGCCGTTGGCGAGGCGTACGATGTTCAGACCTTTCTGCTCATTGCTGATGCGCTGACCGGCAGCGTTGTAGCGAGCCACGACGGTGTTGCCGCTCACGCTGGTAGCGTTGCTGATGGTCTTGATGCCGGAAGCCTCCGAGCTGACCAGCACCTTGGCTGCATTGGCTACGCCCTCATTGTCGTAGACGATGGCGATGACATACACCTTCTTCTTGTCGATGGCCTTCTTCAAGGCAGCGCTTGTCGGCATGTTGATGGTATAGGTGGCAGTAGCCTTTGTGTCGGCCACTAAGGCACCGAGCTTCGCATTGTTTATTGTGCTGGTATAAGAACTACCGATGAGCACGTCGTCGAAGGACCACTTGAACGTGCTGCTGCCATACTTGCCACCACGGCAGAACTGAGAGAGGTTAGGATCGTTGCCTACCTGTGAGGCCGTGTACTGATAGTAGTAGTTGTTTTGTTTCCAACTGGTAGTGGTGCCAGTAAGACCGTTGGCCACGAGCACGAAGTCGATGTCGTAGTTGCCGGACACCAGCGGGTCGATGGTGGCGGTGGCGTTGACAGCCGTAGAGTCTTCGTTCCAAGCGCCGTTGACATCAACGCTCAGCACGGGAAGGTCGTTGAGCCGACGGGCAAAGTCCTCTAAGATGGAGCCGTTTGAACCATAGTAGGGATCGATAACCTGACCATTACGATCGATCATGCATGAAGGAGCACCGGTGAAGCCGAGGTTGGCGTAGTTGGCGTTGTACATGGCGTCGGTTTTGTTGTATTGATGGATACCCACGCCCACGAAGTTGTCGGGGTAGGTCTGGGCAAGCATTTGCATGCCGACGAGGCCGCGCGGGCACCAGCCGCAGCCCGTGCCAGTGTTCTCCTCAACGACGACATTGCGTTTGAGTGCCTTTGAGAGGGCTATCATCGTGCCGGAGGCGGAAGTGATGGCGCTACCGTTGGCCACACCGTTCACCTTGGTGACATTGACAGCCACGTCGTAAGTTCCGGTCTCGGCAGGTGCGTTAAAGGCGATGGAATCGGTGAAGTATGAGCCGGTGGGAATGTTGGCGCTACTGGCGTCGACATGCTGCTCGGCACCTGTGACACCATTGACGGTCACCGTGTAGTCGAAGCTGTTCAACTTCGTACCGATGTTGGCGAAGGTGACATTCACCTTCTTGGCAGAGCTGATGAGTGCGGTGAACTTACCGAAGTCAGTGGCTATGACGGCATCAGTGGGGAAGTTGTCGTTCTGGAGCAACAGCTGGATGGCGGGAGCACCATCGGTACCCACGTTGTACCATGCAAGGCCATTGCCGCCATAGGTAGCGGGAATGTTGGCATAGCAGTAGATGGCGCGGTCGGTCACGTCGCTGTTCACCGCAATGGGGTAAGTTTGCTGACCCTGCGTACATTTGTAGCTCACCATCAGTCCGTTGTAATCGGTTGTGTTGAGTGTGAACTGCTGTTCGGCAGGCAGCATCACCGTGTTCCAAGTGTAGCTGGAATAGTCGGTGGCCGACTGGCTGGCGAAGGTGGTGTCCTTGGAGGCCAGTGTGGACATGTTCTGTGAGGTGACGCCGAAGATCTCGACACCCTTTACGGTGGTTTGGGGGCCTACGGCGAAACGCACGCCGACGACCTTGGCGCCGGCATAGAACTTATAGTCAGACGGCTCGAGCAGCACGCCGGGCTGGATGTCGCTGGTGGTGTAGCTGCCTAATCCAAAGGCATTGTTTACCTCATCGGTGTTGTAATAGCCTACGAGACGCTGGTTGTCGGGGAGGGCAACCTTACGTGGGGCGGCCTTCTTGGCTTTGGCGGAAGCCTGTGTCATAGGTGTGGCGGTGGCTTTCTCCAACAGTCCGGGTGCTTTAGTGGCAGGGATCGCGAATGATGTTGCTCGCTGTGCGCTCGCTGTGGCAGTTGCCAAAGCCAGCAGCGAGGCGAAGAGTAATGATTTCTTCATGTGGTAATGTTTAACTGTATAAGTGGTTGAACGATTTGACGAAAAGATGGTTACTTCATAATCTTGGCGGTGGTGCCGTCGGTGTATCTCACGATGTTGAGGCCATGCTGCAGACCTGTGAGCTGGGCACCGTTGACGCTGTAGATGGCTTTCACTTCCTTTTTGCCGTCCTTGTCGGTGGTGACACCCTTGATGCCGGCCGGGTCTGCATAGATGAAGTGGAGGGTTACCTTCGGACCATAGCCGATGACAGGACCTGCTGTCTTGCCGAAGCGGCTGGAGGAGATGGCGCGAGTCTCTAACTGTACGGTGGCCGTCCAGTCAGCGTAATTGGCAGGAATCCATTCGGTCTCAATGTTCTCAGCAGGATCGGTAGCTTCCACAATTTTCTTGGCTGATTCATAGGTTCCGGCGTCCGACCAAGCAGGCAGACATGAGCCAAAGGCACAAGAGGCGAACGAGCCGTTGGGCATGTTGCTGATGTCGATGCTCAGGCTGCCTGCAGCTTTAGCTCCGGAGACGTTCTTGATGTACAGTCCTGTTGAGATCTGCGAACCATTAGCACCTTCGGTAATGGTAGTGAGCGTCAGCGTGGTGCCGTCGGCAATCTCGTTGCCGTCGGCATCCTGGAACTGGAAGGTATTGTCGATCTCATCTTCTCCCTCTTCGTCGTCCTGGGCGTAAGTAGGAAGGGCGAGCAGGCCCATCAGGGCAATGCTGAGTAAATAAAACTTCTTCATAATATTGTTTTTCGTTATTACTGTATTGATGCTTGTGTCTATTCGTTGTTTGCCGACTGTCGGGCGCCGATGCTTCTTCTGACCACCTGTTTCACCCCGTTGTCGTCGTAGACGAAGGCCACGATGGCGACATGTGCCGGGTTCCAGGAGCTGTCGAGTGTCAGCTGGTAGGACTTGGTCTCGCTCTGTCCGGGTGCGACGGTTACCTCGTCGCCCCATGTGCCGTTGACGGCTGCGCGCAACACGTGGTTGTGGATGTAGGCGTCGTTGCGGCTGCCGTCGGGCATGAGCTGGTAGGCGTGGATGCTGTCTTCCACGGCCCAGAGCTGCAGGCGCCCACTGACGGTCGTGCTGTCGGAGCCGACGAGTTGCACGAGCATGGAGACACTGTTGGTGGCGGCGTCGTAGCTGTTGGTGAGGTCGATGTTGACCTGCGCCTTCTGCTCCAGGTCGTAGGTCACCTTATTGGTCCACCAGTCGTAGGGCATGATGCCGTCGGAGCGGTCGATGATGCCGTTGGGCTGGCTTTCGATGCCCCAATGATTATAATAGGTGTCGCCGAGATCGGTGGCCAGGCCCACCTGCGTGGGTGAGTTGTGCACGCCGAAGTAGCCGCTGTGGATGGCCACGGCGATGATGGTGTCGGCGCCGTATTGCTGTTGCAGTTGCTCGATGACAGCCGTGGCCTTCGGGCAGTTGACGCAGTTCTGTCCGGTGAAGTCCTCGATGAGGATGTTGCGGCCTTGCACTTCCGGCTTGACGTATTCCAGGCGTTCGCTCTCGCTGATGTCGCTGCATGACGAGACGAGCAGCATGGCGAGCGTGAGGACTGAGAGAATGATATGGGATGAATGCTTCATGTGGCGTGCTTAGAAATTATAGTTATACGAAAGCGTGAATCCCTTGGTCTCCGGCACATAGCGGCAGACACCGCCGGAGCAGTTGAAGCCGGCGCGTGTGCGGCCCCATCCGAGCTGGATGCGGTGGGCCCCGACGTTGTAGGTGACGCTGGTGTTCCAGAAATGCGCGTTGGTCAGACCGACGTTGTATTCATCGCTTGCCGAAATCATCCAGTGGGGCACGAGTGAGAGCTCGGCCAGTGCGAAGAGCCAGTCGCCCTTGTCGTCGGCGGTAGTGAGGTATTGTGCCTCGGTGCGCAGTCTGGTCTTCGGACTGAGGTTGAACAAGGCATCGGCCACGAAGATGTTGCTGTGGATCATGCCGCCTTCTCCCTCGACGATGGTCTTGTTATAGAACTGGTTCATGTACATCAAGTTGAGCTTGACGTCACGCGACAACCTGCGTTCCAACTGAATGTTGATGTCCTGGTAGTAGGTGCCGTTGCCCCATTTCCAGAAGGCGCTGCCGTAGCCGTAGGATCCGGCTCCCGTGTAGGTAGTGACGCTGACGGGCTGCGGGTCGCCGATGGCGTATCCCGTGCCTGTCTGTTGCTGTATGGTGGCCACGGTGAGCGGGTGGGTGTGCTGGTCGATGGCGTGGACGTGGCTGAAGTTGATTTTCACGTTCATGCCGTAGCGTCCGCCGAGTGCCGTGTGTTTCTTGAAGCGGTAGCCCAACTGTGCCTGATAGGCCCACTCACCCTCGGGGTGTGTGGCGTAGGGATACATGGCGGCCAGGGCGTAGGTCTGGTCCTGCGTGAAAGCCGGCAGGTGGTTGATATGCGAGGATGTGCCCGTCTCGCTGCGGTCGCTGCGGAAGGCGAAGTTGACGGAGCGCTTGGCCTGTGCCAAGACGGAGAAGCCGCTGCGCGAATAGGAACCGGAGAGCATGGCCACATAACCCGGACGGTAGATCCAGTTGTTGGTCGACATCGGGTCCTGCGTCTTGTGCGCATACTCGGCGAGCCAGTCCCAGCCCTTGTGACTGTAGGTGACGCGTGCGTCCCAGGCGTTGACGTTCTCAGGCAGTATGAGCCGGTGGGTAGGATCGGCGAAGATGTTGTCGTGACTGGCCTTCTCATGCTTGTTGACCCAGCTGCCGCCTAAGGTGATGTAGGTCTCGGAAGCCTGCAATGCCTTGAACCACTGGTCGAGGCTGAGCTCAAGGTCGGCGCCTGAGACGAGTGAGTTGTTGTGGGCCCAGTAACGGCGCTGCTCACCGCTGAGCGCCTTGATCTGGGCGCCCTTGAACGGTTTCACGACCAAACGGCCGCCCAACAGCGAGTTGTCGATGCCCAAGGATCGTTCCTCGTAGGTGCGGAGGATGAAGCCCGAGCCGAACTGCTCGTAGAACGTACCTAGCGTGAGTTCGACGTTCTTGAGTTTGCCCTTGACATAGAAATAAGGGACGCCCCAGCCTTTGAAGTCGTTTTCAAAGCCCGGCAGCGGGTGTTCGAGGTACTCAAAGCGGAGACCAGCATCGACGTACTGGCTGTTGGCGTTGAGGTCGACGTAGGTGTTCGACCGGAAGTCCTCATTGCTGTTGTCATCCTGCTTGCCTGTGGGTATAAGGTTGTCGCTCTGTATGCTTCCGCTCAGTGTGAGTTTCTTGTGCTGTGTGCCGTCGTCCTGCCCCTCGCTCTGTGCCGACAGTCCCGCCGGGACGGCCGCCAGGGCCAGAAGGAGCAGCAGTGCGTGTAAGTCGTTTCTCATTCTTTCAGCTGTTCCTTCTTGTTATTTCAGCAGTTCCTTTACTTTGGCGAGGAGCTCGTTCTCGGCGCCGTCGGTGTAGCCGTTGTGCTTGTACACGATGTTGCCCTTGCCGTCGCAGACGATGACGTAGGGAATCATCTGGATGCCCAGGGCCCGCTTGAAGTCGCTGTTGGGATCGAGCAGCACGTCATACTCCCATCCGTTCTCCTCCACGAGCGGCTTCACCTTGTGGATGTTCTGGGCCTGGTCGATGGAGATGGCGAACAGCTTCACGCCCGTCTCTTTCTGCCAGTCTTCATACACCTCGTTGATGGCTTTCAGCTCGCGGTTGCAAGGGTGGCACCATGTGGCAAAGAAGTCGATGATGAAAGGCTTGCCGCCGTTGTTGAGCGTGTCAGTACGCACGGTCTTGCCATTGATGTCTTTGAGTGTGACACTGGGAAGCTGAGCCATTGCCGTGGAAGCAATGCCTAACAGCATCAGTAAAACGGAAAAAATATATTTCTTCATAATTGTTTTGATGATGACCTTGTAAGGGCCTGTTTATATTCTCTCAGATGATGAATGTGTATCGAAATACAATCTCTCTTTGCTTAAAGAAACGTCTATCGTTTGTATATTTTATAGTTTGATTGCAAATTTACACAATATACTTTCATGACGATGCATTAGCCTCGTTAAAATATGTTTAATGATACGATTTTTATACTAAATGGCTTGTTTTGGGCGAGAAACAGTAAGCAGATGGACCGTTTTATGGTGGTTTTGTTGCTTTTGGACTCACCCGATAAACTCGGAAGTATTAGCTACTTGGAGATAAAAGAAAATAGCCTTCGGCATAAAATAATTCCATAAAAATGATGTGGTTGACCTTGAGCCGTCAATTGAAACTATCCCTCCCCATTTGGGGGAGGGTCCGCGCGAAGCGCGGGGGAGGGGCCGGAGTGTCCTCACTTTGCTTCGTGCGGGACTGTGGTTGAGGGGGCGCAATGTTTGAGAATCAGCAAAACATTTTGTAACTTTGCACGTTAGTAGTATATAAAGATATTATCTCATATGGACATCAAAAACGCTCAATTCAGTTTGTCATCGCCTTCAGTCGCCCATTGTCCTACCGACGTGAAACCCGAGTTCGCGTTTATAGGCCGAAGCAACGTGGGCAAGTCGAGCCTCATCAATATGCTCTGCAACCACAAGGGCCTGGCCAAGACATCGTCTACGCCCGGCAAGACATTGCTCATCAACCACTTCATCATCAACAATGAATGGTATCTCGTTGACCTGCCGGGCTATGGCTATGCCAAGCGCTCGAAGACCGTACAGGACCGTCTCGACCAGATGATACGGTCGTACATCCTGATGCGGCAGCAGTTGGTGAACGTGTTCGTGCTCATCGACATCCGGCTGGAGCAGCAGAAGATAGACCGGGAGTTTATCGACTGGCTTGGCGAGAGCAGCATCCCGTTCTCCATCGTCTTCACCAAGGCCGACAAGCTCGGACCGGTGAAGGCAAAGATGAACGCCAAGGCGTGGATGGCCAAGTTGCTCGATACGTGGGAGACCCTGCCGCCATACTTCATCACGTCGTCGGAGAAGAAGACCGGACGCGACGAGGTGCTCGACTACATCGGCGACATCCTCAAGGAAGTGAAATGACAGGGACGCTAAATCCCTGTAACCTTATCTCGAAATGAAAGAATGACACCTTATTTAGATATACAACATCTTACTAAATCGTTTGGCGCGCAAGTGCTGTTTGATGACATCAGCTTCTCCATCGCAGAGGGACAGAAGGTAGGACTCATCGCCAAGAACGGTACGGGTAAGTCAACCCTGCTGGAGGTCATTGAGGGCCGGGAGGGATACGACAACGGCAGCATCATCTTCCACAATGACATCCGTCTGAGCTATCTCGAACAGACACCGAAGTTCGACCCCAAGGAGAGTGTGCTGGATGCCTGCTTCAATCACAAGGGCAACCCCGAGCGGGTGCTGAAAGCCAAGCAGATACTCACGCAGCTGCACATCAACGACATGGACCAACCCATGGGACAGCTCAGCGGCGGACAGCAGAAGCGTGTGGCACTGGCCAACGCCCTCATCGACGATCCCGACTTCCTCATCCTCGACGAGCCCACCAACCATCTCGACCTGGAGATGATCGTCTGGCTTGAGGGCTATCTCTCGCGGGCCCGGCTCACCCTGCTCATGGTGACCCACGACCGTTATTTCCTCGACCATGTGTGTGACACCATCCTTGAGCTTGACGACCGCACCATCTACACCTACCGGGGCAACTACGCCTACTACTTGGAGAAACGGCAGGAACGCATAGACAACCGACGCGCCGAGATACAACGTGCCAACAACCTCTACCGCACCGAGCTGGCCTGGATGCGCAGTACACCGCAGGCACGCAGCCATAAGGCACGCTACCGCGAGGAGGCCTTCTATGAACTGCAGGCCAAGGCCCACCAGCGCATAGAGGAACGACAGATGAGGCTAAAGGCCAGCAACGTCTATATCGGGTCGAAGATCTTCGAATGCAAGTATGTGTCGAAGAAATTCACTGACTCGCAGGGCAACGACAAGGTGATACTCGACAAGTTCTACTATAACTTCGCACGATTCGAGAAGATGGGCATCGTAGGCAACAACGGTACCGGCAAGTCGACCTTCATCAAGATGCTGCTCGGACTGGTGCCGCCAGACAGCGGAAGCTTCGACATCGGCGAGACCGTGCGCTTCGGCTACTTCTCACAGGATGGACTGAAGTTTGACGAACAACAGAAGGTCATCGATATCATCACCGACATTGCCGACTATATCGACTTGGGCGGTGGACGGAAGATGACGGCATCGCAGTTTCTCAACTACTTCATGTTTACGCCCACCCAACAGCAGAACTACGTCTATAAGCTCAGCGGCGGTGAGCGTCGCAAGCTGTATCTGTGTACGGTGCTCATGCGCAATCCTAACTTCCTCGTGCTCGACGAGCCGACCAATGATCTTGACATACAGACGCTGCAGGTGCTCGAGGAGTATCTGCAGGATTTCCCGGGGTGCGTGATTGTGGTGAGCCACGACCGTTATTTCATGGATAAGGTGGTGGACCACCTGCTGGTGTTTGAGGGCAACGGTGTCATCAAGGACTTCCCCGGCAACTACACGCAGTACCGCGAATGGAAACAGCTGAAGTCAAAGGAGGAAGAGCAACAGATGCCGAAGACCGCCGTTGAGAAGAAGAAAAACGACTACCATCACGACACGCGAAAGCGGATGTCGTATAAGGAACGGTTGGAATACCAACAACTGACAAAGGACATCGAAGCTCTGGAGGCAGAACAAAAACAACTGGAAGCTGATCTCTGCAGTGGTACGCTGACCGTGGAGGCGCTGACGGAGAAGAGCAAGCGACTGCCTCAGCTCAAGGACGAGCTGGACGAGAAAGAGATGAGATGGCTGGAACTGAGTGAACTGGAATGATAAGAACGGAGACGATGGCACAAACACAGCCGGCCGATGGCAAAGCAACAAGCCGTAGGACTGTGGCCGGACGGATGTGGCCCGCAGGTGGAAGCGCTTGCAGGAGATGGATGTCTGTCGTGTTTGTGCTATTGTGTCTCTGTCTCCCGCTCCTGCCGTTGCAGGCCAAGAAAGAACGTAAGATCGTGCTGTTGCGCCGCGTGCACACCTATGCAGCCACGCTCGACACGGTCAACATCGGTTCCCGGACGAGCTACTCCTATTCGCGTGTCGTCGTCAACGTAGACAGGCGCAACGGCCTGCTCATGACCGTGCCGTCGGCATTCGCCATTGCCCGCAGTAAGAAACGCGGCTTTATCAAGGAAACCTACGACCGTGTGGATGTGGTGCACTACAACGACATCGTGACCACCCCATTGATCACCACTTCAACCTTTCCATATGGCAGGAATACGGTGAGTGGCTTCGCCCGTTATCTCACACCTACCATCTATGGTGAGACGATCTTCGGCAACTCGCTCATATCTCCGTTCTACCCCGGCAACGCACAGTTCTATACCTATTACGTGGATGTCGTGCATGGCGGCAGCATCGTTACCCTGCGCTTCAAACCTAAGCGCAACAATACGCAGCTCGTGCGAGGGAGTGCTGTCATTGACGGACTCACCGGACGCATCCTGAGCTGCAGCTTCGGTGGAGATTACGACCATGTTCGTTTTTTCATCTCACTGGTCATGGGAGAGCACGGCATTGCCTCGCTTTATCCGAAGAAGGGAACTACGCAACTGCGTTTTGACTTCCTCGGCAACAAGATCTCCGGACATTGCATTACCTATACTGGCTTGCCGAAAACCTTGGAAGACAGTGTGTGTGCCGACAAGCAGAAAGACTTTGACCTTATGGCACGGGTGCGGCCTGAGAAACTGAGAAAGGAAGAACTGGCGCTCTACAAGGCAATGTTTGACGAACGGCGCAAGGACTCTATCAATGCCGCCGACAGTCTGCATCGGCACCGAGAGAATTGGGCCAAGCGTGTGCTGTGGGATGCCATCGGCGACAACGTGCTCAACCGTATCAAGACCTCGTTCGGCATGAACAACAGAGGCTACATCCGCATCAATCCTATCATGAACCCATTGTATATGGGGTATAGCCAGCGACGTGGTTTCGTCTATAAGCTTGACTTGAACTTTAGCTATCAGTTTACGAACAACAGCGAGCTGACGACGCGCTTCCGAGGAGGCTACTCCTTTAAGCTGAAGCAGTTCTACTTCCGTGTGCCTATCTATTACTATTTCAATAAGCGACGCAATGGATACCTCAAGCTCGAGGTGGGTAACGGCAACCATATCAGTAGTCAGTCGGTGAGCGACAATATGCATCTCACGCCTGCCGATACCCTTGGCACCCATCTGGTAATGAGTGAGCTAAACCAGTTTACGCAGGATGACGGACGATTGGTGTTCAACTATGACCTGAACTCTTATCTCAGCTTTCAGGTAGGTGTGCTCTATCAACTGCGTCATGCAGTGTACAACCGGTTTTTCCAATTGTACAACTGGCCCACCACCTACCGCTCGTTTGCGCCTGTCTTTGAGTTGCAGTTGCGTCCATGGGGGTGGAGTGGTCCCATTCTCACAGCCGACTACGACCGTGGCCTGAAAAATGTGTTAGGGGCAAAGGCCAATTACGAACGCTATGAGTTCAATGGAGAGTATATCCATCATCTCAATAAACTGCAGTTGCTGGAAGCACGCGTCGGTGTGGGCTTCTATACGAGGAAAGGCGGTAAGTCGCTCTTCTTAAGCTATGAGAACTTTCAGGAAGACAACATCCCGGGAGGATGGAATGACAACTGGACGGGTGAGTTTGAACTGCTTGACAGCTATCTCTACAACACGTCGGACTACTATGTTCGCGGCAACCTTACCTATGAGAGTCCGCTGCTCTTTCTGAGTTGGCTGCCATGGGTGGGCCGGTACATGGAGATGGAACGAATCTATGTGTCGGCTCTGCAGACAGCCAATGTGCATCCATACGTGGAACTGGGCTATGGCTTTACCACCCGTCTGTTCTCCATGGGCATCTTTGTGGACAGCGGACAGCGAAGCAAGGCCGTGGGGTTGAAGTTCGGCCTTGAGTTGTTCAGAAACTGGTGATGAGGGGGAAGTTCAGAAGTCCGGGAACTTGGAAGTTCAGAAGTCCGGGAACTTGGAAGTTCAGAAGTTCTGAAGTTCAGAAGTTCAGAAGTCCGGAAGTCCAGTCAATTGTCTCTTGGGTGCTGCTGGAGAACTCCTGTCTATGATCAGCATGCGTAATGACTGGACTTCCGGACTTCCGAACTTCCGGACTTCTCAAATGACTGAACTTCCGGACTTCTCAATAGACTGGGTTTTATTTTATATAAACCAATGGCTTGCTGCGTTCACGCTCGCTGATGTATCCATGTCGGTAGGCATAGAGCAGCTCCTCGAGGTCGGCAATCTGAGCATTGAGTTCCTTGCCTTTATCGGTGTCGGCCACTAGCATACGGTGGGAGGACATCTCCACGATCTGTGTGGTCGACTTGATGTCGGTGCCTCGCAGGATGGCATCTTCCGTGCTGGTGAATGGCTCGTGCTGTACCAGTTGGAAGCCACGGCTGTGGTAGACCAGCGTGTAGCCGGCAATGCCAGTCTCCTTGTGGTAAGCCTGCGAGAAACCGCCGTCGATGACCATCAGCTTGCCGTTGGCCTTGATAGGGTTCTCACCACGACCCACCTTGACGGGCACGTGACCGTTGATGATATGACGGTTTTGTCCTGTCACGCCAAAGGCCTCAAGGATGTTATCGCAGATGGCCTCGTTGTCGCGTAGCTCAAAGTAGCTGCCTTTCTTCTCTTCATGGGTCTCCTTCTCCGCAATGAAGTAACGCTCGAAGGTGGCCATCTTCGACTTGTCAAACAGCGGGCTGTCAGGGCCGCACCACAGGTAGAGGAAATAGTCGATGGCGTATTGCCGCTCGTCGATGGGAGAGTCGGTCTGGAAGGCTGAGCGGATGAGCATGCCTACGTCGGTCATCAGTTGCATGCCGCTGGCCTTATGGCCCGAATAGATCTCAACCTCTTTCAGGCTGCCGTCCTCATTGAGGGGCACGGATGCATGATAGAGCAGGTTGTTGTTGTAGATGCCGAACATGCAGCCGTGGGTGAGCTGCGTGCGGATGTGCTTGTGAAGCTTCTCGCTTACCTCGAAGCTGTGATGAAGCTTGTTGATGAGGTCGAGCTCCTCGTTGGTGAGCACATTTGGATGGGCCGGGTCGACGGTGGGGAAGTGGCAGCTGGTGAGCTTGTACTCCTTGCCGTTAAGGTGGATGGTACCCTTCTTATAGTCGATATCGTTGAACAACTCCCGGTCTCTCATGTT
Source organism: uncultured Prevotella sp. (assembly GCA_900319905.1). Taxonomy (GTDB): domain Bacteria; phylum Bacteroidota; class Bacteroidia; order Bacteroidales; family Bacteroidaceae; genus Prevotella. The sequence continues at coordinate 101,649 of ONQB01000002.1, forward strand.
CCATTCCGGATGTTTGTCAAAGAGCTGGGCCTCGAGTTTGAACTGCAACACTGAGATTGCCTTATGCTCGCGTGCGATGAGCTGTTGCGTCTTCTCGTCAAGATGCTCGGCACCACCTGAGAGCTTTGGCATGAACTCCGTGCAGGGGTCGTCGCCATAGACGTCCATGGCAAAGGTGGCAAGCGGCACGAGGTTGATGCCATAGCCTTCCTCAAGAGTCATGAGGTTGGCGTAACGCAGCGACAGACGAATGACATTGCACAGGCAGGCGTCGTTGCCGGCGGCCGCACCCATCCACAGAATGTCGTGGTTGCCCCATGTGATGTCCCATGAATGGTAGTTCTCCAGCATGTCCATGATCTTATGTGCCCCCGGTCCGCGGTCGTAGATGTCGCCGAGGATATGGAGCTGGTCGATGGCCAGTTGCTGAATGACCTTGGAGATGGCGATGATGAAGTCGTCGGCGCGTCCTGTAGAGATGATGGTGTCGATGATGACCTTCACGTAGGCCGTCTTGTCAGTGTCCTCAGTACGTTCGTGAAGCAACTCCTGAATGATGTAAGAGAAGTCGAGGGGCAGTGACTTGCGTACCTTGGAGCGGGTGTACTTGCTCGACACGTCGCGGCAAACGGCCACGAGGTGGTGCAACGTGATATGGTACCAGTCGTTGATGTCGGGTTCGGAAGCCTTGACGAGTTCCAGTTTCTGCTCGGGATAATAAATGAGCGTGCAGAGCTCGCGCTTCTCGGCATCGCGCAGCGTGGTGCCGAAGAGCTCGTTCACCTTGCGCTTGATGTTGCCTGACGCATTCTTCAGAATATGTTGGAATGCCTCGTACTCTCCATGGATGTCAGCCACGAAATGCTCTGTGGCCTTGGGGAGATTGAGGATTGCCTGCAGGTTGATGATCTCCGTGCTGGCTTCAGCAATGGTAGGGAAGGAATGGGAAAGCAGCTGAAGGTAACGCAGGTCTTTCGGGATGTCGTATCGCTTATGTGTCATGATTTTGAATTTAGCTTGTAAGTTTATGGGTTTATGAGTTAATGAGTTAATGAGTGTTGAATGGTTCTTACACCGGATACATGTCAAACTTCGTGAATGCCGCGGTCAGTTGTCGGGCTTGTTTGTCATCGCGGCTGTTGAATGGCATAAAGCCTTCGGTGAGTCCTAAGAAATGGTGCATGACCGCCATGAGACGTTCAGCGAAGTCAAGGATGTCGAGGTCGCGTGCCATATCCCTTATCATGTCCTCATCCATGTCGGTGTAGCGCATGGTATGGTAGAGGTTGGCCAGGTGGAGCAGGGGGGCGGCATGATGACTCAGCTCATAGTGCAGGTTGAGAAGTTGCAGGCTGACCGATTGCTCGGTGGCACCATGCTCGGCAAACGTCTCCTTGACCTTGTTGCGCAGCAGCAGGTTGCGGGAAAGCAGAATGTCACCCCGCAAGTTGTTGGTGGAGTAGGTTGTTGAGCCTTTGAACCGGTCTATCTGTGTGACGTCAACCATCGGTTTGTCCAGTCCCAGTCGCTTGACGGCAGCCTCGATGATAAGGCTGATGCCTTCCTCGGAGGCGTAGAGACTGATGCGCCGCCATTCCTCGTCGGAGAGGGATGACAGCACTGCAATCAGTGCCTGCCGCCTGTCAGCGTCGTCGAGCGCCTCGTCGTCCAGGCCTACCTGTAACAGATTGCCGATGAGCTGGCGGGTGCTGTCGTCGAGGATGACACGGGCGTAGGAGTCAAGTACCTTACGATAGAGCAGAAGCAGTTGGTTGGCCGCTTCCTCGAAGGTGGTCAGACTTGTAAGCACCGGATTCTTGATGAGTGCTACGCGTTGGTTCCAGTTGAGTTTGAGAAAGGTCGTCTGCTCCAGTTGGCCGCAAACCTGCACAGCAGCCGCTTTCTCCGTGACAATGCGCTGGCGCTTGTAGAGCGGTGTGCGTCGGTGACGCTCTCCCTCCCAGGGCTGAAGCGCCCCAAGGGGCGTGAGGAGATAAGGCGTGTGCTGAACGTAAGCCTTCCGCGCCAACTGGCAGGCACTGATGCTCCAACATCCAAAGATATGAATGAGGTCGTAGTCGGCCGGAGCCGTTGATGTCTTCTTGTCAGTCGACACTACCAACTGCACGTCGATGCGGTCGGAAAGGCACAGGACCAGACGTTCTGTCAACTCCTTATGATTAGGGTCGGCGAACGTCTGCGAGGGGACGTAGAATAGTATTCGCAGACGGTTCATTGCTTATGGGTGGTAAAGTCCAGCTTGTTGGCAAAGCGATGGCGGAGCATGTAGCCGACATTGTGCCAGACGAGTGACAACTCATAGGGATAGATGGCCAGGAACGGGATGCGCTCACCGAATGCCTTTGCGGCCTTGTGGCCTACAACGGCCCGGACGATAACTGTCAGCAGCAACGCCAACAGGGCAGCTGCTCCTACGATGATATTAAACGTGACGGCACCATAGACGATGCCGGCAATAATAAGCCACAAGTTGAGATGCAGCAGCAAATTGTCGATATTGAACCAGACGCGATGGCGGAAGCTTCCTGACAGCCATTTGCGTGTCTCCATGTAGAAGATATGCTTGTTGAGCCAGGTCTTCTTTTCGGGTGCTTTATCAATCATCCATGCGGCTTGGTCAGTAACGAGGGCTGTGCCGTCGGAGGTGGCGAACTTATTGACAAGATAGTCGTATTCGCCTCTGATGAGGTTGAGGCTGCCACGGAAACCCTCTTGTGCCATGAAGGCGCTCTTGCGCATCAGCAGGTTGTGGCTCTGCGTGCGGTAAGCTTTGCCGTGAGCGTCCTCACGCATGAGATAGTAGGCCATGTTGAGACGTTCGAATCGCTTGAACGACGACGCCTCGTCGGCATAGGCACCATAGCCAATAACCATCTGGGTGTAGTCGTTGCAGTGGGCGGTCATTGTGCGAAGCCACAGTGTGGAGGCTGGAGCCGTGTAAGCCTCGGTGAGCAATACCCATTCGGTGCGGGCTGCTTTCACACCCAACGTGATGGCCAGCTTCTTACGGCTCATGTAGCGTGACGACTCGGGGATGTAGGTCATGTACAGACTGGCATGGCCGGGATGCTCGTCCAACTGATGCTGTATGCGCTTGATGGCATCTTCGGTGTCATGACCGTCCTGATCAATGACGACGATGACCTGATAGTCGGCGCAGTAGTCTTGATTCAACAGCAATGGCAGGTTGGTCTCCAGCAACTCCGCCTCGTCGTGGGGCGTGAGGATGATGGAAACCGGTATGTCGTCCTTTGCTTCTTGCTGAAGGCGTAATGGCGCGTCGGAAGAAGACGGTGCGTCAATAGCTGTCGCGTCTGAGGAGACAGCGTCTGAGGAGACAGCGTCTGAGGAAACAGCGTCGGTGGCTGTCGCGTCGGAGGAGCTGTCAACGGGTTGAGCCTCGTTGCCAGAGGAGTCGTTGTCGCCGGGCATGACCGTGCTGTCAGCCGGTTTCCTGAAACGCAGGAAAGGATTGAAAAGGGCTGACAGTAAGGTTACTATCAGGAGCAACGCTGCACAGATGATGGTAAAATCGTTGATGACGATGGGATAGTTCATGGATTACAAATCTTCAGTGAGATAGCCTTTGGGCAGTGGCCTGCAGTTGTAATGGCTTGCCATGATTTCACCGTAGGCGCCTGCCGACCGGATGGCGATGAGGTCACCCCGGTGGGCTTTGCTTATTGTCACGTCTTTGCCAAAGACATCGCTTGACTCACAGATGGGTCCAACGACGTCGTACACCTCTTCGGGTTCTTGGCTGCTGATATTCTGTATCTCATGATGAGCATGGTAGAGGGCGGGCCGGATGAGGTCGCTCATGCCGCCGTCGACAATGCAGAACTGCTTGGCGGTGCCTTGCTTGACGTAGAGTGTGCGAGTGATGAGGCTGCCCATCTGGCCGACGATGGAGCGGCCCAGCTCGAAGTGGACCTTCTGACCGGCGCGCAACTGGAGGTGCTTGGCATAGCAGTCGAAATAGGCCTTAAAGTCGGGGACGGGGTGGCCGTCGGGATCGTCATAGCGGATGCCGAGACCACCGCCCACGTTGATGTTCTCCACTTTAATCTGTTCCTTCTCGAGCATGTCCTGCAGCTCATTGATGCGGTTGCAGAGATTCTCAAAGTCAGCCATCTCAAGAATCTGACTGCCGATATGGAAATGGAGACCGATGAAGTGGATGTGTGGCAGTGACTGTGCCTCGCGGATGAGCGGCATCATGTCGCTCATGGCAATGCCGAACTTGTTCTCCGCCAGTCCCGTCGTGATGTTGACATGGGTGTGAGCCCCGACATCGGGATTGATGCGGAAGCAGACATTGGCTGTTTTCCCTTTCTGGGCTGCCAATTCGTTGATCACCTCCAACTCGGGTTTGCTCTCTACATTGAAGCAGAAGATGTTGGCATCGAGCGCGGTGTTGATTTCCCAATCCGCCTTGCCTACACCGGCATAGACGATCTGCGAGGCCGGAAAGCCAGCCGCCAGTGCAGCCTGTATCTCACCTCCACTCACACAGTCGGCGCCCAGTCCTTGCTCTGCAATGAGACGCAGGACCTTGGAATTGGCGTTTGCCTTGACCGCATAATGAACCACAAAACCGGCATGTCGGGCAGCCTCTTGCTTCACGCTTTTCAGTGTTGCCTGCAGCACCGCGGTGTCGTAGTAGTAGAACGGTGTCTGAACCTTGTTGAACAGGTCTGTGGGAAACGAAGTCTTCATATATCTCTGTCTGTTTATATTAGATATACCATGTGGGGTATATAAATATAAGGTGTGTATTAATTAAACTATTCTTTAAATAAGGTGTCGCTCAAGCTCTGCAGTGCTCTCTTCTTGTCAGACTCCTTAATGAGGAAAGAGATATTGTAGTTGGAGCCGCCATAGCTGATCATTCTCACGGGGATGTTCTTCATAGCCTCGGTGGCTTCCGACTCGAAGCCGACATTGCTCCAGTCGAGGTCGCCCACAACGCAGATGATGCACATGTCGGTGTCGACGGTTACTGTGCCGTATTTCTTCAGCTCGTCCACAATCTCGTCGAGATGAGTGTTGTTGTCTATGCTCATACTCACGCCTACCTCAGAGGTAGTAATCATGTCGATGGGCGTCTGATAGCTCTCGAATATCTCAAACACCTTGCGCAGGAAGCCCGTAGCCAGCAACATACGGGACGACTTGATCTTAATGGCCGTAATGTTGTCCTTTGCGGCCACGGCTTTGATGGCATTGCGCTTAAGGTCGTTGTTGATGATGGTTCCTTCTGCGTCAGGCTCCATGGTGTTTTTGAGACGTACGGGGATGCCGGCGTATTTGGCAGGTTGCACACAGGTGGGGTGCAGAATCTTCGCTCCGAAGTAAGCCAGCTCAGCGGCTTCCTCGAAGTTGAGTTGATGCACGGCCGTTGTATGATCGACGAAGCGCGGATCATTGTTGTGCATACCGTCGATGTCGGTCCAGATCTGTATCTCGTCGGCAGGTAGAGCGGCACCGATGAGGGAAGCCGTATAGTCGGAACCACCGCGTTGCAGGTTGCTCACCTCTCCATACGCGTTGCGGCAGATGAAGCCTTGCGTGATGTAGATCTGCTGACCGGGACACTGTGACAGCACGCTGGCCAGATGCTCCTTGATATAGGTGGGGTCGGGCTCTGAGTTCTTGTTGGTGCGCATGAATGACAGCGCGTCCAGCAAGGTGCTCTTTACGCCTTGCTCCTGAAGGTAGTTGTTCACCATGTTGGTCGACATGATTTCTCCTTGAGCGACGACGATCTTCTCCTCGAAACTGGTGAACATGCCTTTGGTGTATGAGCGCAGGAGGTTGAACTCGCTCAAAAGGAAGTCTTTCGTGCGTGTCTTGTACTCATCGTTGCTATACAGTTCCTCAATGTGCTGGAGGTATTTCTCCTCCAGTCTGTTGATGACTTCGTTGGCACCATCCGGGTTTTTCTTATAGAGATAATTGCTGATCTCAACGAGGCTGTTTGTCGTGCCACTCATTGCCGACAGCACCACAAAGGTGGGCTCGCCTGACTTTGTAATGAGCTTGGCTACTTCTTTCATACGTGCGGGACTCCCGACGGAAGTTCCTCCAAATTTCATTACCTTCATATCTGCCTTGTTTTGTTGTTTGTTTTTATTGTTGATAGTTCTCATCCGCAGCAGCGTTGTCCTGCGGGTTCTCTACGCCGTCCTCTGTGAGGTCAAGATTGTTGAACTCATTGGTCACGTCGGCGAGGTGCCCATCCTTGCAGCGGTACACCACACCTGGGAAGCGATTGAGCATGGAGATATTATGGGTGGACATTACAACGGATGTGCCATTGAGCGTGATGTCCTTGAGCAGACTCACGATGTTGTTGGCTGTTTCCGGGTCGAGGTTGCCGGTAGGCTCGTCGGCGATGATGATCTTGGGCTTGTTGAGCAGGGCACGAGCGATGCTGATGCGTTGCTGCTCACCTCCCGACAGCTCGTGAGGCATGGAATGGATTTTGTCTGTCATGCCAACCGCCTCCAGCACTTCAGCGATGCGGTCTTTTATCTTCTTCTTGTCTTTCCAACCTGTTGCCCTCAACACGAAATAGAGGTTCTGGTATATGTTACGGTCGCGCAACAGCTGGAAGTCCTGGAAGATGATGCCCATCTCACGTCTGAGGGCAGGTATGTCCTTTCTCTTCAAGGTAAGCATGTTACGGCCCAGCACTTCAGCCTTCTCGGCTTCGTCCTTATAAAGGTCCAGCTCACAATAGAGGGTCTTGAGCAGACTGCTCTTGCCCGAGCCGACTTTGCCGATGAGATAAACCAGTTCGCCTTCGTCAACATGGAAGTCGACGTCGTCGAGGATGAGATTGTCTTGCTGGTAAACTTTTACTTTTTTATATTCTATCAACATGTGCTAAGTGGGTTACGATAGCCTGATTATACGGGCTTGGTTACATGTCTGAAGCCCGATTGTATGTCTTACGGGTGATTATTATTCTTTGCTTTTAGCCAGTCGGCGTGCCTTGTCCCAGTCGGGGTTGTGTCGCTTGGCCAGTTCTGCTGCCACGTCTTCGAGACGCAGTCCTTTCGAGGTGAGGAGCACGATGAGGTGGTAGAGCAGGTCGGATGACTCGTAGATGAGTTGCTCGTTGGTGCCATTGGTGGCCTCGATGACCGTCTCTACGGCTTCCTCGCCCACCTTCTGTGCCATCTTGTTCACGCCTTTGCGAAAGAGGCAGGTGGTATAGCTGCCTTCCGGCATTTCTTCGTGGCGCTTGCTGATGAAGTCCTGCAGCTCGATGAGAAAGCTGATGGGGTTCACTTCATTCTGCTCTGCCCAGCACGTGTCGGTGCCGAGATGACATACCGGACCGTCAGGGTGAACTTCGATAAGCAGGGTGTCGTGGTCGCAGTCTTCTTTGAGACTGACGAGATGAAGGTAGTTGCCCGATGTCTCGCCCTTGGTCCACAGACACTGGCGAGTACGGCTCCAGAAGGTCACCAGCTTAGTGCTGAGAGTCTTCTCATAAGCTTCCTTGTTCATGAAGCCCAACATGAGGACCTTGCCGGTTACGGCATCTTGTATGATGGCTGGCACGAGGCCGTTCATCTTGTCGAAGTCTATATCGTTTGTCATTTCAGAATGGTTTGTTACTGACGTTTATTACAGCCCAACGGCTGACGACTGTTACAGTCATTGTTTGGCAGGAGCGAAGCTGCCGTTGTATGTTAATGGGCGTCTAACATCTGACGTTCACGCCCTGTTCGCGCAGATATTGTTTAAGCTCCGGTATCTCTATCTCACCGAAATGAAATACGCTTGCCGCGAGAGCTGCGTCGGCCTTGCCCACTGTGAAGGCTTCGAGGAAATGCTCTTTCTTTCCTGCTCCGCCACTGGCGATGACGGGTATGGACAGGTTGTCGGCCAGCACGGCGAGCTGTTCACAGGCGAAGCCGTTCTTCACGCCGTCGTGGTCCATACTGGTGAAGAGTATCTCTCCGGCCCCACGGTCGGCAGCCTCTTTGGCCCAGTCGAGCAGAGGACGCTCTGTGCGCTCACGTCCGCCTTTCACGTAGCAGAACCAGCCGTCGGCGTCGTGGCGGGCATCAATGGCACAGACGCAAACCTGCGAGCCGAAGCGCGCGGCTATCTCGTCGATGAGCTCAGGATGGCGTATGGCCGCAGAGTTGACGCTGATCTTGTCGGCCCCCGCATTGAGCAGACGTTCCACGTCGTCGATGGTATTGATGCCGCCGCCGACGGTGAAGGGGATGTTGATCTGTTGCGCCACACGGCTCACCATGTCGGCAAAGGTCTTGCGTCCTTCCACCGTGGCCGTGATATCGAGGAATACCAGCTCGTCGGCACCGGCATCGCTGTAGGCCTTTCCCAGTGCCACCGGGTCGCCGGCCTGACGGAGGTTCACGAAGTGAGTGCCTTTGACTGTCATGCCATCTTTGACATCCAGACAGGGGATGATGCGCTTGGCCAGTGAGTTATAGGAAGTCTGTGTCATTCGTTCTTCAGTTCATTGATATCCTTGAGCGTGATGCGTCCCTCGTACCATGCCTTGCCGAAGACCACGGAAGGAATGTGGGCCTGGGCGAGCGCTCTGATGTCGGCAATACTGCCCACGCCGCCCGATGCGATGAGGTTGATATGGGGAAACTGCGACAGGATGTTCTTGTAAATGTCGATGGCCGGTCCCTGCAGGGTGCCGTCGCGTGAAATCTCTGTGCACAGCACGTTTCGTATGCCTTGATCCACATAGCGTTTCAGAAATGGCAGCAGGTCGATGGCCGAGTCCTCGAGCCATCCGTTGATACTGATCTTGCCCTGTCTCACGTCGGCACCGAGGATGAGTCGCTCTGCGCCATAACGACCGAGCCACTTCGTCAGCTGCACGGGATGGGTCACGGCGACACTGCCCACGGTGACCATGGCCGCACCGGCGTCGTAGGCCCTTTGCAGGTCATCGTCAGTCTTGATGCCTCCTCCGAAGTCGACGGTCAGCCGGGTGCTGGCGGTGATGCCACGCAGTACCTTCTCATTGACGATATGTTTGGCTTTGGCCCCGTCGAGGTCAACGACATGCAGCCGTGTGAAGCCCATCTGCTCAAACTCCTTTGCCATGTCGACCGGATTGTCGTTGTATACTTTCTTTTGGGCATAGTCTCCCTTCGTCAAGCGTACGCACTTGCCGTCAATGATGTCAATGGCTGGGATGAGGATGGGTATGTTCATCGTGATGTGGATTTCAAACGTTTATGTTGTCAAGGAAGTTGCGTAGGAGCCTTTCTCCTACCTTGCCGCTCTTTTCGGGATGGAACTGGGTGGTCCAGAAATTATCCTTGTGAAGGGCCGCCGAGTAAGGCAGGATATAGTTGGCCTGGGCAATGGCATAGGGACAGAGTGGTACATAATAGCTATGCACGAAATAGACATAGTCGCCTGCACTGATACCCTCGAAGAGCGGTGATGAAACACTGGCAAGAGCCTGCCATCCCATGGCAGGCACCTTCTCCTCGTGACAAGTAGGCTGGAAACGCTTGACAGGTGTGGGAAAGATGCCGATGCAGTCGACATCGCCTTCCTCGGAATGACTGCAAAGCAACTGCTGTCCTACGCAGATACCCAATACGGGCTGCTTCAGACTGCGTATGACCTCGTCGAGACGGTGGGCCCGAAGATAAGCCATGGTTGTCTGCGCACTACCTTGTCCGGGGAAGATGACCTTGTCGGCCTGGGCGATACGTGATGCGTCGTCGGTGATGACGGGTTCTACGCCCAGACGACGGAATGCGTTCACTACCGAATAGAGGTTGCCTGCATTATATTTGACGATTACGATGTCCATGTCTTTGGTATCTGTCTATTGATGCTGCAAATTTACGCAATATAATTGAGAGAGAAAAGAAAAGCCTCGCTTTTATTCTTGCGTATGGTGTTTAGCTTACAAACTGTAACCTGAATAGAGACGTACCAATCACCTGTGCACGCAGTCATGTCCTCGCTCCTACCTGTCTATAAGAGGTCGAATACCTCCGAAGGCGTCTTTCGCTTGAGCACGTCAAGGGCGAAGTCAGCTCCTTTCTCATTTCCGGCTACAATGCCATGATCTCTGAGAAGCTGCTTTACCGTCTTCTCAGCCAGGTCGGGATGATTGTTCTCGTCACTCAGATGGCACAGCCATACATGCTTGAGCCTTGGCGTGGCGTATGCAGCCAATGCCTCTGCGCATTCCTGATTGCTCTGATGACCGTAAGGTCCTGCGATACGTTCTTTCAAGTGCTGAGGGTAAGGACCGGCTGCCAGCATCTGTGGCTCATAGTCGGCTTCGATGACGAGGTAGTTGGCTTCGGCGATGTAGCCTTTCATCTCGTCGGTGAGGTGCCCGATGTCAGTCATCAGCACAAAGTTGACGTCACCGTAGACAATGCGGTAGCCTACGTTGTCGGTGCTGTCATGTGGGACGCCGAAAGGAGTGATGGTGAAGGGACCAAGGTGGAAGGACGTGCCTTTCTCGATGATCTTTACATGATCGGGCTCTATCTTCTTCCTCACACTCCAGTTCTTAGTGATGTCCTCATGGGCACCATGGGTGGTGAAAACGGGCAGGTTGTAGTCGTGACTCAGGCATCCAACCGACCTCACATGGTCAGCATGGTCATGAGTGATGAGTATCCCCAAAGAATCTCTCAGTGTGAGCCCATAGCTCTTGAGATGCTTCTTTAGGGTGCGCACGCCAACACCCGCATCAATGAGGAGGGCCTCCTCATCGGTGTAGAGCAGGCTGCAATTGCCACTGCTGCCACTGCCAAATGAAACGAAGTGAAGCATTAATGTCGTATTTTTCTACAAAATTAGGAAAAACAATCCACATTCCTTTCTTGCGTAAGTACAAAAATGTTTAACTTTGCAAAGTATCATTCATTTTGTCAGTATAGTTAATGAAAAGACGGCAGTTGCTATTCAAGAAGTTCCTATCCATTTTTGCTACCTTTGCTCTCTTTATCTTCTTCTATATCCCTCTTGCGGGTTGCCACAATGGCAGTGAGGATCAGTTGGAAGAGACGGCAGACTCTTTTGCTGAGGCTTATTTCAACTGGCAGTTTGCGAAGGCTGTTCCACATGTGACGGATTCCTCTGTCATATGGTTGCAGTATGCTTCGTCGCAGGTAGACCAGGAGGATATCGACTCGCTGCGGGCGATGAGTGAGGGTGCGACCTGTGAGTTGAGCGACGTTGACTATGGCGATGACGACACGACAGCCGTCGTCACCATGCAGGTGAAGCATTTTCTGGCTATGGATTCCATCGGCACGAGCCGCCATGTGGTGGAGGCGGGTGTGTTTGATCTTCCGATGGTTTATCAGAATGAGAAATGGAAGGTCAGTCTTCGTGCTTTGCCGAGGTGGAAGCATGTGAAAGACGATTGAGCAGATAGCCTATTTTATAGAGCCGGAAAACCAAAAGCGAAGGTTTGTCGGATACAAGGTTATTGAGCCAATTCAGTTTACAGATTTGATAGAGCTTCCGCAACAGTCGTCCCAAGAGCGTCTGTCTGAGACGGTCGGCCAAACGTAGCATGGGTGCTACGGCATACAACTCGTCATGGAAGTCGACGAGGGTGTCCAAGGCTTCCACAGACTTGCTAACAAAACTGCGGTTGCTCTCATAACGGAGAAACCCTACAGGGGCATCGATATGGCGGATGGTATAGCCTGCCTCACGGAGCGTTGTGCCGAGGAGCACATCTTCGTAACCATACTTCTGAAACCTTTGGTCGAAAGGGTGCTGTTCGAGTACTTCACGTCGGAAGAGTGTGTTGCTTACTTTGAAGTTCTCCCAGGGGTGGCGGCTGCGGTAGTCGGCACGTTGCAATTTGCGGGCGTGCCACTCGTAGGTGTAACGGAGATTGCCTTTAGGTCCTGTCATGACACGGTAACCGCCGCATACGATGTCTGCCTTCCCGATGATGTCCACGTAATGGCGCAGCAACTGCCGGTCGGCCACGATCAGGTCGCCGTCGATCAGCAGCAGCCAGTCGCCGCAGGCCCGGCTGACGAGGAAGTTACGGATGGCGGCGCGTCCGTTGTTGACCGACTTGAAGATATAATGACAATGGACTATGTGGTTGATGGTTCTGTTCTCCTTCACCACGTCCTGGTCGGTCGACACGTCGTCGGCCACGACAATCTCCCATTGGAGACCGTCGATGGCTTCCGCCTGACGGGCCAGTTCGCTGACCAGCGTCAGGCACCGGTCGTTGTACGTGGGGATGAGTATGGACAGTCGTATCATTGCAGTTTGTCTTGGATGTAACGTCCGGTAACGCTGTTCTTGTTCTTTGCGACTTCCTCCGGTGTGCCTGTGGCCACTACATTGCCACCGGCATTGCCACCGTCAGGTCCCAGGTCGATGACCCAGTCGGCGCATTTGATGACTTCGGTGTTGTGCTCGATGACCAGCACGGTGTGGCCGCGTTGGATGAGAGCGTCGAAGGAACGGAGCAGTCGGGCGATGTCGTGGAAATGCAGACCGGTGGTGGGCTCGTCGAAGATGAACAATGTGGGATCCTGTTTCTCCTGTCCGATGAAGTAGGCCATCTTTACGCGTTGGTTCTCACCGCCTGACAGCGTGGAGGAGTTCTGTCCAAGCTGGATATAGCCCAATCCTACGTCGGACAATGGACGCAGACGGTTGACGATGGTCTTTTGGTTGTGGGCACTGAAGAAGTCGATGGCTTCGTCGACGGTCATGTTGAGCACGTCATCGATGTTCTTGCCTTCATAGCGCACGTCGAGGACTTCTTTCTTGAAACGCTTGCCGTGGCAGGCCTCACACGTCAGTTGGAGGTCGGCCATGAACTGCATTTCCACTGTGATGACGCCGGCACCCTTGCATTCCTCGCATCTGCCGCCTTCAGCATTGAAGGAGAAGTACTGCGACGTGAAGCCAAGTTGCTTGGCTAAAGGTTGCTCAGCAAACAACTGCCGTATGGCGTCGTAGGCTTTGAGATAGGTGGCAGGGTTGGAACGGGTGCTCTTGCCGATAGGATTCTGATCGACAAACTCCACATGGCGCAGGTCGGCCCAGTCGCCTTCGAGTGAGAGATATTCGCCGGGCAGGTCGGCCGCTTCGTTCATGTGCCGTTTGAGTGCGGGGTAGAGAATGCCTTTGATGAGACTTGACTTACCCGAACCTGAGACACCGGTGACGGCTGTCAGTACGTTGAGCGGCAGCTTGACATCGATGTTCTTCAGGTTGTTCATGCGGCAACCACGCAGTATGATGCTTTTGTTCCATTGCCGGCGTGAGGCGGGTATGGGAATCTGTTCCTCGTGAGTGAGATATTTCAGCGTGTAGCTGCGTGGGAACTGGCTGATGAGTTGCTGGCTCTCTTGCGTCGATCTGTCTTTGATAGCCTGTGGCACAGGACCTTCGTAGACGACCTCACCACCATGGGTGCCGGCGTCGGGTCCGATGTCGATCAGCCAGTCAGCGGCCCGCATGATTTCCTCGTCATGCTCTACGACCACCACGGTGTTGCCCTGCTGTTGCAGTTGCCGCAACACCCGTATGAGCCGGTCGGTGTCGCGACTGTGCAGGCCGATGCTCGGTTCGTCGAGGATATAAAGACTGCCTACCAGCGGCGATCCGAGTGAGGTAGTGAGCCTTACGCGCTGGCTCTCACCGCCGGAAAGCGTCGAGGCCTGCCGGGAGAGCGTGAGGTAGCCAAGACCCACCTCGCACAAGAAGCCGAGCCGTGACTTTATCTCCAGCAACAGGCGTCGGCCCACCTGCTGCTCGTGCTCGGTGAGCGTGAGCTTATCAAACCACTGGCTCAGCTGGTCGATGGGCATGTCAACGAGCTCGGTAATGGCTCTGCCGCCAATCTTCACCCATGTGGCTTCCTTCTTCAGCCGTGTGCCATGGCAGGTTGGACACACGGTCTTGCCGCGGTAACGGCTCATCATCACCCGGTACTGTATCTTGTACATGTTGTCCTTCACCATTTGGAAGAACGCATCGATGCAGACGGCGTCGGCTTTCAACTGACCTTTCTTGTTGAAATCGCCGGGCAGTCCGTGCCATAACATGTCTTTTTCTTTTTGCGACAGTTTATAATAAGGTGTGAAGATGGGAAAGTCGACGGTTGCGGCCCTGCGGCAGAACTCCTCTTGCCACATCTTCATCTTATCACCGTGCCAGCACTGTACGCAGCCCTCGTAGACCGACAGCGCCGAGTTGGGGATGACGAGTCGCTCGTCGATGCCGATCACACTGCCAAAGCCCTCGCACGTAGGGCAGGCTCCGGCCGGTGAGTTGAACGAGAACATATTGTCGTTGGGCTCCTCAAAGGTCATGCCGTCAGCCTCAAAGCGCGAGGAGAAATCGTAGGCGATGTTGGAGGGCAGCACGACAATCCGGCAGGCACCGTGGCCTTCGTACATGGCGGTCTCCACAGAGTCGGTCAGGCGTGACAGGGTGTCCTTGTCGTTGGCCACGCTCATGCGGTCGATGACGAGCCACACGCCGTCGGCTGTCGGGACGCTGTCGCCGAGGTCCTCTATGCGCTTTACCTCTCCGTTGACCATCACGCGTGTGTAGCCCTCCTGCAGGTAGGTGTTGAGCTGCTTGTCCATCGTGCGGTTGTCGTCGAGGATGACGGGCGAGAGCACCATAAAGCGCGTGCCGGTGCTGTAGGTCATCACCTTGGCAATGACGTCCTCGGCCGACTGCTTCTTCACTTCCTCGCCGGAGATGGGCGAGTAGGTGCGGCCTATGCGGGCATAGAGCAGACGGAGATATTCGTAGATCTCGGTGGACGTGCCCACGGTGGAGCGTGGATTGCGTGCGGCTACCTTCTGCTCGATGGCGATGGCAGGTGGCAGGCCCTTGATGTAGTCGCACTCAGGTTTGCTCATGCGGCCAAGGAAGAGGCGGGCATAGCTCGACAAACTCTCCACATAACGGCGCTGGCCTTCCGCATAAAGCGTGTCAAAAGCCAGTGACGACTTGCCGGAGCCTGACACACCTGTGACGACCACGAATTTATTACGGGGAATCTTCAGGTCGATATTCTTCAGATTGTTGGCTCTGGCGCCTTTTATCTCTATGTATTGCTCGTTCATTGTCTTATTGTTGTTTTTCGGGTGTCGTTATCTCACCGGCCAGCGACATTGTCATCATGTTTCTGATGATGTGTGGGTCGTTGAACTGTGCGCAGAGAAACATCAGTTTGGTGATGGCTGCCTCTACGGTACTGTCATAGCCGGATACCACTCCCATGTCCTTGAGCTGGTAGCCTGTGTCGTATCGGCTCATCTCCACCGTTCCGGCCACGCATTGACTGATGTTGACGATGACGACGCCTCGCTCTGCGGCCTCGCGCAGCATGTGGCTGAGCCACGGGCTCTTTGGCGCGTTGCCACTGCCGAAGGTGCGCATTACGATGCCGCGCAGCTCCTTGGTCTTGAGAAAGTTGTGCATGACTTTCTCCTGAATGCCGGGGAAGAGACTGAATACGGCTACGTTGGCATTAAGGGCCAGATGGGGAATCATGGGCCTGTCGAAGTTGGGTTGAAGGATGTGGTGGTCGTGGAACGTAAAGTTGACACCAGCCTCGCAGAGATGGGGATAGTTGAAGCTGTTGAACGCATAGAACCCGTCGGCGTTGATTTTCGTTGAGCGGTTGCCGCGCAGCAGATGTCCGCTGAAGTAGATGCAAACCTCGGGGATGCGTGCGTGACCATTGCTGTCCTTCAATGTGGCCAGCTCGATGCTGGTGATGAGATTCTCCTTGCCGTCGGTGCGCAGTTGTCCGATGGGCAACTGTGAGCCGGTGAGTATGACCGGCTTGGTAAGGTTCTCCAGCATGAAGGAGAGGGCCGAGGCTGTGTAGGCCATGGTGTCGGTGCCATGCAGTATGACAAAACCGTCGTAGCGGTTGTAGTTCTTCGAAATGATGCGTACGATTTGTGCCCAGAAACGCGGTTGCATATCGCTGGAGTCGATGGGAGGACAGAATTGATATACATCGATGTCTGCGCGGATGAGCTTGAACTCGGGCATTGAATCTTCCAAATGATTGAAGTCGAGAGGCTCCAGTGCGCCAGTGAGAGGGTTCTGTCCCATGCCAATGGTACCGCCTGTGTAGATAAGCAAAACGTTGTTCATTGCGTGTTGTTCGTTCTTATTATTTGCAAAAATACGAAAAAGCAAATAACTCTACAAATTTTTTAGGTACCAATCAGCGTAATAAATAGTTGGGCGTTTTATTCTCTAAGTTGTGGAGGTGAATTACTAATAAGTTGCATGCTTTTGCTCCCCGGCTGGTATGATTCATTTGATAGGTTTCTTCATGGCAACATTCGGAACAGCTGCAGGATGCTTGAAGTTGGTGCATCCTACTGCTTTCCGTTTTTTAGGGGTGTATTTGGTGCTTATTCCTCAGGTCTGAGGGGTATCCTCTTGATGCGCTGCAGGTGGCGACCGCCTTCAAATTCTGTGTTGAAGAACTCGTCCAGAATGTCGTGGGCAGTCTTCTCATCAATAAAACGGCCTGGCATGACCAGCACATTCGCGTCGTTGTGCTGACGGATCAGATGGGCAATCTCCGGAATCCAGCACAGTCCGGCTCTCACCTTCTGGTGCTTGTTCAGCGTCATGGAGATGCCTTCTCCGGAACCGCAGATACCAATGCCGGGATATACCTCGCCATTGTCAATGGCTGCGCCTAACAGATGGCCGAACTCGGCATAGTTGCATGATTCCTCTGAGAAGCAGCCGAAATCCTTGTAGGGGATGTGCTTCTCGTCGAGATAATGCTTGACATATTGTTTGAGGGCAAATCCGGCATGGTCACTGGCCAGTCCCACTGTTTTGATATTCATGTTGCGTGTTGATTAATGTTGTTGTTTCAAATGTTAAGCTTGTCTTAGAAAAAGCCTGCCACAGCAGCTTTGGCTTGGTGGCAGGCTCTATGGGGTTGTCAGTTTTTGCTGGCAGGTTGTGTCGTTGCGCCTACTGCCTTGTGGCCTTCCGACGCAATCGCTCAGTCTTAGCAGATGCGGCGTGAGCCGTCACCGATGACGACGTCGATGACCTGAGGCTCGTGGCCGTACTTGTCGTTGAACTGCTTTTTGGCGTCAGCGATGAACTTGTCGTAGAGGTCGTCCTTCACCAGGTTGATGGTGCAGCCGCCGAAGCCACCGCCCATGATACGGCTGCCGGTCACGCCGTCGGCCTTGGCGATGTCGTTGAGGAAGTCAAGCTCCTCGCAGCTTACCTCATATTCCTTGCTCAGGCCCTCGTGGGTCTCATACATCTTTTGTCCGACAGTCTCGTAGTCGCCTTTCTGCAGCGCGTCGCTTACGGCAAGCACGCGGTCTACCTCACCGAGTACGAAGTGGGCACGCTTATAGTCCTCGGCGCTGACCTCTGCCTTTACGGCCTCGAGGTCGTCCCAGTTGGCGTCGCGTAAGGTTTCAAACTTACGGTCGGGGAATTTCTCGCTGAGTTTCTTTACGACGTTCTCGCATGAGTTGCGACGGTCGTTGTAGGGAGAACCCTTGAGCTCGTGTTTCACCTTTGAGTTGAGCAGCACCAGCTTGTAGCCCTTTGGCTCCCATGGGAAGTACTCAAACTCACGGCTGCGGCAGTCGAGACGCATGAGCTTGCCCTTCTTGCCGAATACAGAGGCGAACTGGTCCATGATGCCGCAGTTCACACCGATATATTTATGCTCTGTAGCCTGGCCGGCGAGCACCATGTCCCACTTCGATACTTTGTTGTCGCCGAAGAGGTCGTTGAGGGCATAGGCGAAGCAGCTCTCGAGGGCTGCGCTCGATGACATGCCGGCACCCAGGGGTACGTCGCCTGCGAAGGCGGCGTTGAATGGCTTGACGTCGACACCCAGCGCCATCATTTCTTTGCAGATGCCATAGATGTAGCGGGCCCAGGTAGCCTTGGGTCCTTCGGGATCATCGAGACGGAAATGGGCCATGTCCTTCAGGTCGATGGAGTAGACGTTGCAGGTCTGCTGTCCGTTGGGTCTGATCTCAGCCATGATGCCTTGCTCCACAGCGCCCGGGAACACGAAACCGCCGTTGTAGTCGGTGTGCTCACCGATAAGGTTGATTCTTCCAGGAGATGCATAGATATTACCGGTCATTCCATCAAAGTGCTTGACGAAACGGCTTCTTACGAATTCAATTTCCATATTGTTGTTTATTAATTGGTTATAGTAAGCTTGTCTGTTTGTTTGCAAACCGATGCCACGACCTTGTTATAATAAACAAAGCCGTGGCAGGTAGAATTGCTTATTTCTTCACACCAAAACGATAGATGGTGGTCTGGTGGTAACGGTCGCCCGGGTCAAGTACGACGGATGGGAAGTAAGGACGGTTGGGTGAGTCGGGGAAGTGCTGTGCTTCCAGGCAGATGGCGGAGCGCTTGGGGTAGGTAGCGCCGTGTGTGCCCTTGATGCCGGCCAGGAAGTTGCCGGTGTAGAGCTGCACGCCGGGCTCTGTGGTGTACATCTCGAGAGTTCTGCCAGAGACGGGCTCGTAGGCTCTTGCAGCAAAACTCAGCTCGCCAACCTCATGCTTATTGAGCACGTAGCAGTGATCGAAGCCGGTGCCGTTCTTGATCTGTTCGTTGTCGGCATTGATGTCGCGGCCGATGGGTTTCGGCGTAGTGAAATCAAAGGGGGTGTCCTTCACAAATCTTATCTCACCAGTGGGAATGGACGTAGAATCAATGGGGAGATAGAAGTCTGCATTGAGTTGCAGCTCAACGTTTTCCACAGTAGGAGTCGGGTCTGCAATACCTGCCAAAGCGAAGAAAGCGTGATGGGTGAGGTTGATAATCGTCTTCTTGTTGGTGCAGGCCAGGTAGTCGATGTGCAGCTCGTTGTCGTCGGTCCACGTGTATTCCACCGTGACCTTCATCTCGCCACTGTAACCTTCCTCGCCGTAGGGAGAGACGTAGTTGAGTACCAGCGTGTGGTCGTTCATGAGTTCGGGGTTCCACACCTTGACATTGAAGCCTTTCTTGCCTCCGTGCAGGGAGTTGGGACCGTCGTTGATGGGCACATAGTACTCTTTGCCGTGCAGTGTGAACTTACCTTTGGCGATACGGTTGCCAAAGCGTCCAATCAGCCTGGAGAGGTAAGGCTCGGGTGAGTTGATGGCATCATTGATGTTGTCGTGACCCATGATGACGTTGCCCAGCTTGCCATTCTTGTCAGGGACCATGATGGCAACGACGGCGCCGCCGTAATTGGTTATGGCTACTTCGTTACCCTGGCTGTTGCGCAGCACAAAGAGATCAGTTTTCTTTCCGTTAACGGTGGTCTGGAAGTCTTTGCGGCACAGACCACATGCGTTTGGTGTTTCTTCAGTATTTGCCATATTTGAAAGTTTTTAGTTGTTTGTCTCTTTTCTTTTCTGCAAAGTAAGTAAAAATAAACGGGAACGACAACTAAAACGTCAAAATAATGATTATCGGGTGTGTTAAAAATCGTTTAGAGCCAGTAAATCTGCCACAACATAGCTTGAACCACCCACAAAAATGAAGTCGTCGGGTGTGGCATCGGCCAATGCCTGCCGGTAGCCGTTGGCCACCGAACCGCAGTTGCGCCCTTTGAGTCCGGCGCGTTCTGCCTCTTCTGTCACTTTGTCTGCCGGGAAAGCTCGCTTTGAGGTGGGCTGCACCCAGTAGTAGACAGCGTCGCGGGGCAATAGGTGCATGACGGTGTCGATGTCTTTGTCGTCGACCATGCCGAATACGATGCGGCGGTGGCGGCAGGGCTGGGCAGCAATCTGCGGCGCGAGGTACTGCCATCCGCCGACATTGTGACCGGTGTCGCAGATCACCGTTGGCTGTGTGCGCAACTGTTCCCAGCGACCGCGCAAGCCGGTGAGTTCCGTGACATGGGTCAGACCCTCGGTGATGGGCTGACTGGAGAGGTTGAACTTCGTACGCAGGATGTTGAGAGCGGTGAGCACCGTGTTCATGTTCTTCACCTGATAGTCACCGCCCAGTTCGCCGTGAACTTGGCCATAGTCGGTGGTAGTGAAGTCACGGCCGCCTGTAGTGGGGCAGGGCGAGGAGCTGATCACCTCGGGATGGTCCTGGGCAAAGATGATGGGCGCCTGGCACTCGCGCGCCTTGGCTTCGAAGACGGGACGCGTCTCCGGCACGTCCTCTCCGATTACCACCGGTGTCTGTGGCTTGATGATACCGGCTTTCTCGCCGGCTATCTTGGCCAGCGTGTTGCCTAGGAACTGCGTGTGGTCGAAGCTGATGTTGGTGATGATGCTCAGTTCCGGTGAGATGATGTTGGTGCAGTCGAGACGTCCGCCCAGTCCTACCTCAACGACAGCCACGTCGACGTGCTGCTCCTTGAAATAAAGAAAGGCCAGCGCGGTCGTCAGTTCGAAGAAAGAGGGATGCAGCGGCTCAAAGAAACTGCGTTCCTTGGCCACGAAGTCGACGACACGCTGCTCGGAGATAGGCTGCCCGTTGACGCGTATGCGTTCGCGGAAGTCCACAAGATGGGGCGATGTGTACAGCCCAACCTTGTAGCCTGCGGCCTGTAGGATGGCTGCGATGGTATGAGAACAGGAGCCTTTTCCATTGGTGCCTGCGATATGGATGGTCTTGAAAGCCTGATGGGGATGACCAAAGTGACTGTCAAGAGCCAGCGTGTTGCTTAAACCTTCTTTGTAGGCAGAGGCGCCTACGTGTTCAAAGACGGGAGCCGAATGAAAGAGGTATTGTACGGTTTCTGCGTATGTCATGGTTGTTTGTCGTAAGTAAGTTTAATGTTGGTGATATAAGTAAGAGGAGTTAAGTCACGGCCTTCAAGACGCCTGTGTCTTAACTCCTCTCTATTGTCTGATGACCTTATTTAGTCTGACGGTCGTGTCACATGCCAATTAGTTGAAATAGTTCTTGAACTTCTCGAAGATGCTTTTCTTCGTAGAGTTGTCACCTTTGAAGTTCTCGCTCTCTCGCAATTGCTCAATGGCTTTGCGTTCTTCCTTGCTGAGTGTCTTCGGCACAAAGACGCTCATGTTGACGATGAGGTCGCCGGTGCCTGTTCCGTATCCTTGTACGGCGGGCAGTCCTTTTCTTCTCAGTCTGACGGCTTTCCCGGGTTGTGTTCCCGGCTCAATCTTTAGTGCGATCTTCTTTCCGTCGATGGTAGGTATCTGCGCCTCTCCGCCCAGGGCGGCTGTTGGGAAGTCGAGCAGCAGGTTGTAGATGATGTCCTGCTTGTCGCGTACGAATGTGTTGTCTTTTTCTTCCTCGATAAGCACCTGGATGTCGCCAGCAATGCCGTTGTGTGGACCGGCGTTGCCTTTGCCCTGTACGTTGAGCACCATGCCTTCTTCTACGCCTGCCGGGATGTGTATCTCTACTACTTTCTCGCCCTTGACAACACCGCTGCCTCCACAGGCCTTGCACTTGTTCTTGATGACGGTGCCTTCGCCATGGCAGGTGGGGCACTCGCTTTGTGTAGTCATCATGCCAAACATAGACCGCACGGTGCGCGACACGACGCCGCTGCCGTGACAGGTGGGGCAGGTCTCTGGCTGGGCTCCGTTCTCGGCGCCTGTGCCGTGGCATTGCTCGCACGTTACGTCCTCCTTGACCTTGAAGCGCTTGGTCACGCCGCTGGCGATATCCTGCAACGACAACTTCACTTTCAAACGAAGGTCGGATCCGCGGTACACGCGCTGGCTGCTCTGCCGGCCGCCTCCGCCAAAACCGCCTCCACCAAAGCCTCCGAAGCCGCTATGCCCGCCGAAGATGTCACCGAACATGGAGAATATGTCGTCCATGTCCATGCCACCTCCGCCGAAGCCGCCTCCGCCGAAGCCACTGGGGCCATCGAAGCCGAACTGGTCGTATTGCTGCCGCTTCTGTGGGTCGTGCAGCACTTCGTAGGCCTCTGCTGCTTCCTTGAACTTCTCCTCTGCTGCCTTATCGCCGGGGTTACGGTCGGGGTGGTACTTGATCGCGAGCTTGCGGTAAGCCTTTTTTATCTCATCTTCTGAGGCGTCTTTGCTCACGCCCAGTACCTCGTAATAGTCTCTTTTCTCTGCCATTTCTCTCTTCTGTGATCGTTAAGCTTAGCATGAATGACGCTTATTGCCCGACAGCAACTTTTGCGTGGCGTATCACCTTGTCGTTGAGCATGTAACCGGTCTGCAGGCAGTCGATGACCTTTCCCTTTTTGTCATCGGCCTGTCCAGGTACCATCGCCACAGCCTCATGGAAGTCTGTGTCGAAGTCTTTCTCCTTGGTGTCAATCTTCTTCACGCCAAGGCTTTCCAATGCTTTCTCAAATTTCTTGTATATCATCTTCATGCCCTCACGAATGGCCTTGGGATCATCGCTCTCGTCCTTGAAAGCTCGCTCAAAGTCGTCCAATACGGGCAGCACAGCCACTACGGTCTTCTCACTGCCGTTGAGTATAAGCTCCGCCTTCTCCTTCAGTGTGCGCTTCTTGTAGTTGTCAAACTCAGCGAGCGTGCGCAGGTACTTGTCTTTTAAGTCGGCGATGGTCTTGTTGGCTTCCTCGAGCGCTTTCTTTGCATCGCATTCGGCATTATCTTTGGATTCTTCTTTTTCTTCTTTCTTGTTGTCCTTCTGCTTGTCAGTTGCTTCAGCTTTTTGAGGATTGGTGGATGAAGTCTGCTTCGTGGCATTCTGCTCGTTGGCGCCTTCGACCTTTATTTGCTTTTCTTTATTTTCTTTTTCTGCCATAGTTGTATAAATCTTAATGCTCATTGATGAAGCTCACATCGAATGCTTCGTAATCAGTCATGAACTGCAAAAAATGTGCCATGTGTGAGATGACGGAGCGGAAAGATGATGCGGTGGCAACCGTCAGACGGTATACATCTTGTCTTTTTGCTCCTTTATGAGGTCGTCGTGGATGTACTCCTCGTATGGCATGAGCTTGTCAATCGTGCCGCTGGGTGTGAGTTCGATGATACGGTTGCTTACGGTCTCAATGAGCTCGTGGTCGTGGCTGGAGAACAGAATGTTGCCCTTGAAGGCGACAAGGTTGTTGTTCAGTGCCTGGATAGACTCCAGGTCGAGATGGTTGGTAGGCGTGTCGAGGATGAGACAGTTGGCATTCTGCAACTGCATGCGGGCAATCATCAGACGCATCTTCTCACCACCGGAGAGCACGTTTACCTTTTTCTCCACATCCTCCTGGCGGAAAAGCATGCGGCCAAGGTAGGATTTCATCACCACTTCGTTGCCCGGACCATATTGCGACAGCCATTCCACAAGGTTCTTTTCGCTGTTGAAGAACGAGGTGTTGTCCAATGGCAGATAGGCCGTGGTGATGGTGACGCCCCACTTATAGGTGCCGGCATCGGCCTGCCGGTTGCCGTTGATTATCTCGAAGAGGGCGGTCATAGCCTTGGGGTTGTGGCTGAGGAAGACAACCTTCTGCCCCTTTTCGATGTTAAAGTTGATATTATCGAAGAGCACGGTGCCATCTGGCTCAACAGCCTTCAGTCCCTCAACCTCAAGAATCTGGTTACCGGGCTCGCGCTCCATGTTGAAAATGATTCCAGGATATTTGCGGCTGGAGGGACGAATCTCTTCAACGGTGAGCTTCTCCAACATCTTCTTTCTGCTGGTGGTCTGCTTGCTCTTTGCCACATTGGCAGAGAAACGACGGATGAATTCTTCCAGTTGCTTGCGCTTCTCCTCTGCCTTCAACCGCTGGTTCTGTGCCTGGCGAAGGGCTAACTGTGAGCTCTCGTACCAGAAGCTGTAGTTGCCGGCGAATACAGTCACCTTGCCGTAGTCGATGTCAATGGTCTGCGTGCTCACGGCATCGAGGAAGTGACGGTCGTGGCTCACAACGAGCACAGTCTGGGTTTCGTCAATGTCGCCCAGGTAGTCCTCAAGCCACTCTACGGTGTCGAGGTCAAGGTCATTGGTGGGCTCGTCAAGCAACAGGTTGTCGGGCTTTCCAAAGAGCGCCTTGGCCAGCATGACGCGCACTTTCTCGTTGTTTGACAGCTCTGCCATCTGCTTTTCGTGCAGATTCTGGTCTACGCCTAAGTGCTGCAGCAGCTGGGCTGCATCGCTTTCGGCTTCCCAACCGTTCATCTCGGCAAATTTCTCCTCCAGCTCGGCGGCGCGGTTGCCGTCCTCTTCGGTCATCTCTGGTTTGGAATAGAGCAGCTCACGTTCTTTCATGTTGTTCCACAGTGCCTCATATCCCATGAGTACTGTGTCTATCACCTTATAGTCGTCGTATTTGAAGTGGTCCTGCTCAAGTACGGAGAGACGCTCGCCCGGACCTAACTCCACTGTACCTTTGTTGGGTTCAAGGTCGCCGCTGATGGCGCGGAGCAAGGTCGATTTGCCGGCACCGTTGGCTCCAATGACGCCATAGATATTTCCACGCGTAAACTTGATGTTCACGTCTTTATAGAGAACTCTTTTGCCGAACTGAATGGCAAGATTTGTCAGTGTGATCATAATCTAAAACTAATCTGAAATAAACCTTCTTTTTACCTTAATATGTGGTTATCAATATAAATCGCGGTGTAATTACGGTGCAAAGTTACAAAAAAGTTCCCACACCTTCCCACTCCTTTTGCATTATTTGATTTATTGCAACAACAATCGGCGTAAGAGCTAATGGTTGGTGCCATTGGCTCTTACGCCGATACTGCCAGAGTAGAGAGTAGCGTTTGCTGTGTACGCTATGTCTGTTTTGCTGTGTCAGCTTTGCTGTGTCTGTTGTTCGTAGCTTTACTGGCTTAGAGCACGCCTTGTGCCATCATGGCTTTGGCCACCTTAAGGAAACCTGCAACATTGGCGCCTTTGACGTAGTTGATGTAGCCGTCGGGCTGTGTGCCATATTTCACGCAGTTCTCATGGATGTCGTTCATGATGCGGTGCAGGTAGTTGTCAACCTCCTCACGTGTCCACTTCAGACGCTCTGAGTTCTGACTCATCTCCAGACCCGACACAGCCACGCCACCGGCATTGCTTGCCTTGCCCGGGCAGTAGAGTATCTTGTTGTCTTGGAAAATCTTTACGGCCTCTGGTGTCGATGGCATGTTGGCACCCTCGCTGACGGCAATGACTCCATTGTCGATGAGCTTCTGAGCGGCCTCGCCGTTTATCTCGTTTTGTGTGGCGCAGGGCGTTGCGATGTCGGCCTTGATGCCCCATGGCTTCTGTCCGGGGAAGTATTGAGCGTTGGGGTATTCCTCCGCATATTCCTTGATGCGTCCGCGGTCGATGTTCTTCAGTTCCATGATGTAGGCCAGCTTGTCAGCATCGATGCCATCAGGATCGTAGACGAAACCGTCTGAGTCGGAGCAGGTCAGCGGTTTGGCTCCAAGCTGGATGAGTTTCTCAATGGTGTATTGGGCAACGTTGCCGGCACCGGAGACGAGTACGGTCTTACCCTTGATGTCAATGCCGCGTGTCTTGAGCATGTTCTCCAGAAAGTAGACATTGCCGTAGCCTGTGGCCTCCGGACGAATCAGTGAGCCGCCGAACTCCTGACCCTTGCCGGTGAGAATGCCGACAAACTGGTGCGTGAGCGCCTTGTACTGCCCGAACATGTAACCTACCTCGCGTCCGCCAACGCCAATATCACCGGCTGGCACGTCGGTGTCGGGACCGATGTAGTTCCACAGCTCGCGCATGAATGCCTGGCAGAAACGCATCACCTCGCCGTTGGACTTGCCTCGGGGAGAAAAATCGGAACCACCTTTGGCACCACCCATGGGAAGAGTGGTCAGTGAGTTCTTGAATACCTGTTCGAAGGCAAGAAACTTCAGAATGGAGACATTGACGGAACTGTGGAAGCGAATGCCGCCCTTGTAGGGGCCAATGGCGTTGTTGTGCTGAACACGGTAGCCCATGTTGGTCTGTACATTGCCTTTGTCGTCCACCCAGTTGACGCGGAACTGAACAATCCGGTCGGGGATGCATAGACGCTCGATGAGATTGGCCTTGTCAAACTCGGGATGTTTGTTGTACTCATCCTCAATGGTTCCTAACACTTGACTCACTGCCTGGATGTACTCAGGCTGGTTGGGAAATTTCTGCTGCAGTTTTGCAACAACTTCAGTAGCTTTCATAAGTAGCAAATTAGTTTGTTTCTTTTATTGATTATATTTCATGTGGGTTGTAATTCACTATGATGCTATAATGCTGCAAAGATACAAAAACTTCTCGTTTAATCCAATAAATTGCAAAAAAAAGATACATTTTCCTTTCGAATTGTTGCTTATAAGTGCAAGACCACCATCTTGCGCTTGCCCATCTGCTGCAACAGGTAGTCGAGTCCGGCAAGGATGGTGTCGTTGTATACGCCAGGAGCCACCTGCAATGTCGGCTCCACCTTAGTCTTCACACCCCGCTCGCCGTCGGAGCCCACGAGGATACGAAGGTTGTCGATGCCGTTTCGCTTCAGGAAGTCAAGCTCGCGACAGAGACGTGCACGGTTTCCGCCCTGTCCCTCTGAGCCTAAGATGGCACCGTACCATAGGTTGGTGCCTACGTAGTAATAGGGCTTGCCTTCGCGCCAGAACTTACCATCTCGGCTGGTTACAAACTGCGCGCTGAGGCTCAGCGTGCCTATAAAAAGGGAAGCCACAAGAAGCAGTGCTTTATAGATAGTGTTCATAGATGTCATATAGCTTTGTTGTCTTTTGCAGGCTTTATAGCTTTGCAGTTCATCACAAGTTTGTTTGCAAAGTTACGGCCTTCAGCCTTCATTCTATGCAACTATTTTATCAAAAAGCAGGATTATCCGCTCAAATGTGTGCCTTCCGTCGGACTACTTCACCTTTATGATGTCTTTCCACGTTGTGGTGTAGTTTGGACTCTTTCGGTCGCGGCGTATGGCTTCGGCGAAGTGTCCGGCTTTTCCTTTACCTTTGGGCATGGTGTATTGCTGTGCACCCAGCACGACAGTTTCTTTGCCTTCTTTCCGATTGATGCGGTCGACGACGGCATCAAGGCGTTTATGTTTTTGAAAGGTGTTGGGGTCGAAGTCGGTAAAGTCTGTCTGGATAGCATTGGCGGGACACAGTTCGAGCAGCATTACGCCCGCCCGTTTATAGTGGAATCCCTGGCCGTAGATATGACTCAACACACTGACAGCCGCATCTACGACGACCATGGTCGATGACGTGGGCGTGGGCAGCACGGCTGTTGCAAAACGGTCGTATTGTGGCAGGTCGTCGCGGAAGTGGTTGGTCTCAACAAAGACGCCCACCACGCCGGCAGCTTCGTGGTAGCGTCGCAGCTTCTCCGCGGCAAGGGCTGCGTAGTTGGCGATGTGTGTACGGATGTCGTTGAAGTCGGTGAGCATGCCTGGGAATGACCGTGAGGTACAGATGCTTTTCTTCGTAGCTTTCTCCATGTCGTCGATGGGGATGCAGTCGGTGCCGTTGAGCTCCTTCCACGTGCGCTGGCCGACGATGTTGAACGAAAGCCTCACCCACGACTCCGGTTGCTTCGCAAAGTCGGCGGCGGTGAGTATCTGCATAAGCTTGAGTTTCTCCTCCCAGCGCCGTCCGATGCCCCAGACATCGCCGATAGGGAACAAGGAGAGCGCCTTGCGCCTTTTCTCCTCGCTGTCAATCAAGCAGCAATGACGGTAGCCGGGATAGCGTTTGGCAAACTTGCTGGCAATCTTTGCCAAGGTCTTGGTGGGTGCGATGCCGATGCTCACGGGTATGCCCAGTCCTTGGTAGATGCGCTGGTGTAGCTTCTCGCCCCAGAGCTTGAGGTCGATGTTTTCCATGCCGTCGAGTATGCAGAAGCCCTCGTCGATGGAGTAACGGTAAAATTCAGGTGCCTCACTGCGCACGATGTTCATCAGCCGTCGTGTCATGTCGGCGTAGAGCTCATAGTTGCTGGAGAATGCGTAGATCTGTTGGTGCACGAACTGCTGTTGCAGCTGGAAGAAAGGAATGCCAGCCTTTATGCCCAATGCTTTGGCTTCATTGCTGCGTGCCACGACACACCCGTCGTTGTTGGAAAGCACCACGACCGGCTTGCCTTCCAGGTCGGGCCTGAAGGAACGCTCGCAACTCACATAGCAGTTGTCGACATCGACAAGGGCATAGTATCTCATTTGCAGTCAGCTTTATTTGTTGATGGCAGCGTCGTTTCGTCTTTGCTTGATGGTGTAGATGACGACGCCCCAGACGCGGAAGTCGGTCTGCTCGCTGGTAATCTTGAAGACGGGGTATTTCGGGTTGGCGGGACGCAGCTCGATATATCCCTCGTCGGCGAGATGGCTGTCGTCGTAGTACTTCATGGTGAACTCCTGGTTGTAGAAGGCCACCACGATGTCACCTGTGTGTGGGATGAGCGACCGGTCGATGACGAGCAGGTCGCCGCTGTCGATGCCTGCTCCGTTCATGGAGTCGCCGTTGGCACGTGCGTAGAACGTTGTGTCGGGATGTGAGATCAGGTCGTGGTTGAAGTCGAGCGGTTCCACCTCGTAGCTCTCGGCAGGTGACGGGAAGCCGGCCTTGATGCCGAAGGCGCAGGTCAGTGGGAGCGAGGTGTGAAACGAGGATGGCAACAGTTCTACTTCGCCAGTCTTCTGAGGATGTGTGTGATCTATATATTTTACGGTCATGAATCGTGAGTTATTGCAAGGGTCATTATCTGACGAAAAGGACAGGCCTGCGTACGGGGCCCTTCTTGTCGTCTATTTCTTGCAAAGATAGTGCTTTTTATGGTTTTACAGTCAAGAGAACATATTTTTCTTCCACGATTATTTGTTTCCGCTCCATCAGTGAATAGTTGCAAGTTGAGAATGTGGGATTGAAAACTTCTTACACCAACGTTGTCGCCATTGCGATATTCTTGGCCGGCCTTTGTGTTGTCCGAAATATGAGCCTTCATGAGCGTCTTGAAAAGTCGTTGATTATTAGCCTTTTATGCAATGCGTTCCAAATGCCCGACTCTAATGTCCCCTGACGTTATTGCTTTATCGGCGAAAGGGCATCTGCTTATCGGCGAAAGGGCATCGGCTTATCGGCGAAAGAGTGCTGGCTTTACGTCGGGAAACAGACCTGATGGTGCCTTTTTCTTGCTATTTCCACCGATTTTGTAAGTGCTCAATGTTGTTTCCCCAGATATTTCGTTGTTGGCTGATTTTTTTTAGCGACTTTCCCAAATGTTAAAATATTGTCAGTTTTTATGACATTCCTTGTAACGAACGATAGAGCTGGCAACAGACACCGACGTGGTGTGACAGCCTGATGTGGCTGAACGCAATGTGGCAGGAAGCCGAGTGGCGCGCGATATTTGGCTGACGGGACAACAGTGAAGAAAAACTATAAATAAACGAAGAATGCCGCAACTCAGAGAGCTGCGGCATTCAGTAAAATCTTCGGTTAAAACGCAATGTTTATAGCCTTGTGCGTCCTTAGGGATTCGAACCCTAGACCCACTGATTAAGAGTCAGTTGCTCTACCAGCTGAGCTAAGGACGCTCGGATTTTATAAAGAAGATGTGCGTCCTTAGGGATTCGAACCCTAGACCCACTGATTAAGAGTCAGTTGCTCTACCAGCTGAGCTAAGGACGCAGTATCTTTGCTTCTTTGTCATGAGTCTGTACGGCTCATTTTCAAATTGCGAGTGCAAAGGTACTGCGTTTTTCTTTAATGACCAAACTTTTTCTTGATTTTTTTACTTCAGACTCGATATTTCTTTCCTTTAGTACAATCCCATGGTATGGAAAAGGTAGGAGATGAAGTATCCACAGATGGTTGCCGTGAACGTGTGGATGAGTCCGGGAGCCATGAAGGAATGGTTGAAGAGGTACTTGCCTATCACCGTGGTGCCGGAGCGGTCGAAGTTGACCGTGGCAATGTCGGAGGGGTAGTTGGGGATGAAGAAATATCCATAAACCGACGGCATGATGCCGAGCAGCACCCATCCTGGTATGCCGAGCTGGTAGGCCAGTGGCAGCATTGCCACGACGACGGCACCCTGGGAGTTGATGAGTACGGACACGAGGAAGAAGACGAAGGCCATTGACCAGGGATACTTTTCGACGATGCCGCTCAGCATGACGTTCATATCTGATGTGTAGTTGCTGAAATAGGTGTCACACATCCATGCGATGCCGTAGATAGCCACAACGGCCACCATGCCATTTTGCCACACTGCTCCACTCACGGCAGCCTTGGGTTTGGCTTTGCAGAAGATCACCATCAGAGCGGCGGCTGTGATCATCATGATCTGAATGACGAGGTTCATCGACAGGTGTTTGGGCACCGACTGGGTGATACCTGCCACCACTACGCCTGCCTTGGCCAGTTGCTTGGCACTCTCAGTGGCACCATTGGCCAGTGTCACGGTGGCGGGACCACCTTTTACCACCTCCACTTCGTTCCAGGCGGGCAGGATGTTGTGGCCGGCCATGGTGCAGAAAGAGAAGATGACGATGATAAGCAGCGCAGCGAGAAAGATGTAGACGGCCCGCTTGCTCTCTTTGGAGATCTGCTTGTCAAGTGTCGAGGCTGAACCGCCGTAGATATAGGCAAATTGCTTGGGGTCTTTGAGCTTGGCCTGGAATGCCGGGTCTTTGTCGAGATCCTTGCCGCGGTGCCAACTGTAGGCTACAGCCGCAAGGATGCCCAGTAAGCACGCGGGGATGGTGACCATGATGACCTGCACATTGCTGATGTTGAAACCATTGAGGGCGGAGATGGACGAGAAGGCCACGACGGCCGCGGAAATGGGCGAGCAGGTGATGCCGATTTGTGAGGCGATGCTTGCAATGCCGCACGGCCGCTCGGGACGTATGCCTTTCTTCAGTGCGATGTCGCAGATGATGGGCATCAGTGTGTAGACCACGTGTCCGGTGCCTACCATGACGGTAAGCAGGAAAGTTGTGAGCGGAGCAAGCAGCGTGATGCGGTCGGGATGTTTGCGCAGTAGCCGCTCTGCTATCTGAATCATCCAGTCCATACCACCCGAGGCCTGCAGCACGCCCGCACAGGTCACGGCGGCGATGATGATGTAGATGACGTCGGTGGGCGGAGTGCCCGGCTTGAGCTGGAAACCGAACACAAGGATGGCCAGGCCGATGCCGGAGATGGCACCTAAGGCTAATGATCCGTAACGGGCGCCGATGACAAGGGCTCCTAAAACCACCAATAGTTGAATAATCATTAATAGACTCATATGCTTTTGTATTGATTGTGCGATTGTTTCTTAGGTATTTCATGGTCAGAAGCGTTTGATCATGCGCTCTGTTCGTTGGCAAAGATAATATAAATAGTGCAAACCTAAAGAATGTATGGCTGGTTTTTTGTTGCTGTAAGCTCATTTCTTTGAAACAAACATCCCCATCACGGTTGGACGGACCACTGTGATGGGGATGGTAGGGTAAAAAGCCGGTGTTAAGCTGTTGTTATTGCTTGAGCAGATACTGCTTGAAGGTCTCAAAGTCGTTGGGCATGGCCACGCTCTGTTTCTTTCCGCGCATGAAGGCGGCCAGGCGCTCGGGAATGTCGATATCGGTGCCGATGATATCGTCGACCTTCTCTTTGAACTTCGCGGGGTGGGCTGTTTCGAGGAAGACGCCGACTTGGTCCACGCCCAGTTGTTCTGTCAGGGCCTGATAGCCGCAGGCACCGTGAGGGTCGAGCACGTAGCCGTTGGCCTCATAGCAGGCTTTCATGGTTTGGCGGATGCGTTCGTCAGAATAGGTGGCTCCGCTGATATCCTTGCGGATGGCTTCCCAGCTGTTGCCGTAGAGATCGAGGATGCGGGCGAAGTTGCTTGGCGCACCCACGTCCATGGCGTTGGCAAGGGTCTGCTTGCTGGCCATGGGGTTGTATTTGCCGGTCTTCAGGTAGTTGAAGAACACGTCGTTGGCATTGTTGGCTGCGATGAAATGGCTCACGGGCAGTCCCATGCGGGCGCCGAACAGTCCGGCGGTGATGTTGCCGAAGTTGCCGCTGGGCACGCAGACGACGAGGTTGGAGCGGATGGGATCGCCGTCGTCGATGGTCAGCGCGCCCATGCGCTTGAGCTGGGCATAGGCGTTGAAGTAGTAGAACGCCTGCGGCAGGAAGCGGGCCACGTTGATGGAGTTGGCCGACGTGAGCACTTTCTGCTCATTGAGTTCCTTGTCCATGAACGCGTTCTTGACCAGCGCCTGGCAGTCATCAAAGACACCGTCCACTTCTAAGGCTGTAATGTTCTGGCCGAGGGTAGTGAACTGACTTTCCTGTATGCGGCTTACCTTGCCCTTGGGGTAGAGTACGTAGACGTGGATGCCCTCGACGCCTAAGAAGCCGTTGGCCACAGCCGATCCTGTGTCACCGCTGGTAGCTACCAATACGTTCACCAGACGGTGGTCGCCGGTCTTCTGCTGGTCCTTGCGGATGAAGTATTGCAGCAGACGGGCCATGAAGCGTGCGCCGACGTCCTTGAAGGCAAGTGTCGGTCCGTGGAAGAGTTCGAGCGCATAGATGTTGTCGGCTACCTTTACGACGGGTGTGTCGAATGACAAGGTGTCATAGACAATGTGCTTGAGGGCGTCGGGCTCGACGTCGTCTCCGAAGAAGGCCTTGGCCACTTCAAGCGACAGCTCCTGAAACGACATCTCGTCGATGTGCTCAAAGAACTCACGGGGTAGTTGTTTGATTTGTTCGGGCATGTAAAGGCCGCGGTCGGGGGCCAGTCCGCGCTCCACGGCCACACGCAGCGAGGCCTCCGGAGCATTATGATTGGTGCTGTAGTATTTCATTATTCGATGCTGATGAATTTGTCCATAAACTCTGTGAGATGCAACATACCATAGGCGCCGCTCACGCACGACACCTCATCGTACACCTGTACGTCGTCGGGCTCGATGCCCCGGTACCAGACAAGAAACGGTACCGGTTCCTTGACGTGGGTGCGTACCTCCACAGGGGTGGGGTGGTCGGGCATGACGGCGATGGCAACGGGCTCGTCCCATTGCTTCACCTCATTATATATAGGTTCTACGACGCGATGGTCGAGGTATTCGATGGTCCTGAGCTTCAACGCCAGGTTGCCGTCGTGGCCTGCCTCGTCGCTGGCTTCGAAGTGCACGAACACGAAGTCCTGGTTGTAGAGGGCGGTCAGTGCGGCTTGTACCTTGCCCTCGTAGTTCGTGTCGGCCAGTCCTGTAGCACGGGGCACCTTGATGACGTCGAGGCCGGCATATTGTCCGATGCCTCTGATGAGGTCGACGGCGGAGATGCAGCTGCCCGACTTTATTTGAGGATACTTCTCCGACAGCGTCTTCATCGACGGACGGTAACCGCCGCCCCAAGGCCAGATGAGGTTGGCGGTGCGCTCGCCTTTCTCAGCACGTGCGCGGTTGTAAGGATGCTGTTCCAGCACTGTCTGACTGCGTCGGATGAGGTCGTTGAGCAGGTCGGCTGTCTCCTGTGCCGTCATGCGCTCTTCACCGGTGGGCTTGCCGTCGAAGCCGATCACCGGCTCCCGTTTGTCTTCCCAGCCTTTCTCTGGTTTGACGAGCAGCGGCTCCCACTCGTGATTGGGGTAGTCATGGGGCGGTGCGCATTCGATGTGCTTGCTGGCGTACTTCACGATGAGCAGGTGGCGGTACTGGATGCCAGTGATGAACTGCACGCGGTCGTTGCCCAATGCCTTGTTGAGGGCATCGATGAGCGGGCGGGCGTTGTCCGTGGTCAGGTTGCCGCCGTTGTGGGTCACGATGCGTCCGTCAGCCACGTGAATGATGTTGCAGCGCAGGGCCAAGTCCTCAGGAGCCATGCGGTAGCCGATAGAAGCTGCCTCCAATGGGCCGCGGCCTTCATATACTTTGTTCTGGTCGTAACCGAGAATCGTGCTGTTGGCCACTTCCGAACCGGGCAGGAATCCGTCGGGGATGGTCATGAGCCGTCCTGTGCGTCCCCTGCGGGCCAACATGTCCATGTAAGGTGTGTCTGCATATTGCAGCAGTGTTTTGCCGCCAAGGCGTTCCACGGCATGGTCGGCCATGCCGTCGCCTAATATAATAATGTGTTTCATGATGCTTCTTGATTATACGTTGGCAATGCTGATGATGTTGGCAAATACGCCGGCTGCCGTCACACTGGCACCGGCTCCGTAGCCTTGAATGAGCATGGGATATTCCTTGTAGCGCTCGGTAGTCAGCAGTACGATGTTGTTGCTGCCTTTGAGGTTGTAGAAGGGATGGTCGTTGCTCACCTCCTTCAGGGCCACACTCGTATGACCGTGGTCCATAGTGGCGACAAAGCTCCAGTGCTTGCCTTCAGCGCTGAGCCGCTGGCGGCGCTGTTCGAACTCATCGTCCAGCTCGGGCAGTTGCTTCCAGAAGTCGTCAAGTGATCCTTTAAAATACTTGTCGGGGATGAAAAGGTGTTTCTCCACGTCGGCCTGTTCCACACGGTAGCCAGCCTCGCGGGTGAGGATGACAAGCTTGCGGATGACGTCGGTGCCGCTCAGGTCGATGCGTGGGTCAGGTTCAGAGAAGCCGTTCTCCTTGGCCAACCTGACAGCCTTCGACAGCGGACAGTCGGCTGACAGCGTATTGAAGATGTAGTTGACGGTGCCGCTCAGCACAGCCTCAATCTTCAGAATGCGGTCGCCAGAGTTGCGCAGGTCGTTGATAGTGCCGATGATAGGCAGCCCGGCACCCACATTTGTCTCGAAGAGGAACTTAATGCCACGGCGCAGAGCTGTTTCCTTTAGCTTGATATAGCTCTCGTAACTTGAGCTGGCCGCTATCTTGTTGGCTGCCACGATGCTGATGTTATGGTCGAGGAAGGTCTGGTAGAGGCTGGCAATGTCCTTGGAAGCCGTGCAGTCGACGAATACGCAATTGAAGATGTTCATCTTCAGAATGTTGTCGCGCAGCTTCTCTGGGTCGCTGGGCTCCGACTGCTTGAGCTGCTCGCGATAGTTGTCAAGGTCGATGCCGTCGCGGGAGTAGATGGCGTTGTGCGAGCTGGCTACGCCCACCACGGTGAGCTTGAGGCGGGAGTGCTCCTTGAGCTGGTCATACTGCAGCCGTATCTGTTCGATGAGCTTGCCGCCCACAGTGCCTACGCCACAGATGAAGAGGTTGAGCACCTTGTATTCCGAGAGGAAGAAGGAATCGTGCAGTACGTTCATGGTCTTGCGCAGGTTTTCTGACTTCACCACAAACGAGATGTTGGTCTCAGAAGCGCCTTGTGCACAGGCGATGACAGAGATGCCGCTGCGTCCGAGGGTGCCGAACAGCTTGCCGGCGATGCCTGCGGCGTGTTTCATGTTCTCACCTACGATGGCCACGGTAGCGAGATTGCTTTCGACGTGCATGGGGAACATGGCACCGTCTTCAATCTCAGAGGCGAACTCCTCATTGAGCACGTTGGCTGCCTTTTCGGCGTCAGCGTCGCGTACACCAATTGAAGTAGAGTTCTCAGAGGAGGCTTGCGACACCATGAATACGCTGATGCCGTTGTTGGCCAGTGCCGTGAAAATGCGTCGGTTGACGCCAATCACGCCCACCATGGCAAGGCCGGAGACCGTGATGAGCGTCGTGTTCTTGATGCTCGAGATACCTTTGATGGGCTTGTGGTCGTTCTCTATCTTATCCTTGATGATGGTGCCGGGCGCATCGGGATTGAACGTATTCTTGATGCGTATGGGAATATTCTTGATTCTGACAGGGTAGATGGTCGGCGGGTAAACGACCTTTGCTCCGAAGTTGCACAGCTCCATGGCTTCCACATAGCTGAGCTCGTCAATGGTGTAAGCGGTCTTGATGACACGCGGATCAGCCGTCATGAAGCCATCTACATCGGTCCAGATCTCCAATATCTCGGCATCGAGGTTGGCTGCGATAATTGCGGCCGTGTAGTCTGAACCGCCACGTCCGAGGTTGGTGACTTCGCCGGTGTCCCGGTCGGATGAGATAAAGCCTGGAACCAGCGATACGCGCGGCAGGTCATGGAAGGCATCCTTGACCAGACGACTCGTCAGCTCGCTGTCGAGCGTGTTCTTGCCATTGAAGGGTGTGGTTTTGATGAAATTGCGGGAGTCCATCCATTTTGACCCTTTTACAAGCGTGGCCACAATGTTCGAACTCAAGCGTTCTCCATAACTTACAATGGCGTCGAGCGTCTTCTGGCTGAGGTCATGGATGAGGTAAACGCCAAAGTAGATGGAATGAAGCTGCTCAAACAATGCATCCACCTTATTAAATAATTCCTCACGGTCATCGGTATCGGTGATGATGGTGTCGATGAGCTTATGATGGCGATCGACCATGGCTTCGTAAGAGCGTTTCCACTCTTCGTTCCCGTCTTTGGCTAATTGTGAGGTGGAGATGAGCTGGTCGGTGATGCCGCCTAAAGCGCTAACGACAACAACAATGGGCTGGCTGCGCGCTTCTTTCTCTACAATACGTTTGACACTCAGAATGCTTTTTACGGAACCTACTGATGTCCCGCCGAACTTTAATACTTTCATTGTGTAATGATATTTGGTGATGCACGGCCATCCCTGTAACGAGCGGGCTATGACCGTCCTTGCCTGCAAAGGTACTAAGGTTTTGTTTTTGCACCAAGAAAATAGCGGATTATTCATGCTTTTATCTAACGATTATCTCATATTTATCTTGCAATGTGAAAGAAAATCGGTAATTTTGCAGTTGAAATAACAGTTAATAGACATGGTTGCCGAATACGAAATCCGCGTACTGCCCGACGTAGCTTATTCAGAACAGAACCTCATTGCCTTTCTCGCCAGGGAGAAAGGCCTGGCCGCCGATAGCGTATGCCGGGTGCGAGTGTTGCGCCGAAGCATTGACGCAAGACAGCGGACTGTTTATGTCAACTTAAAGGTGAGGGTCTATGTCAATGAGATGCCTCAGGACGACGACTTCGTCAGGACGGACTATCCCGACGTGAGCGATAAGCCACAGGTGGTGGTCGTCGGTGAGGGCCCCGGCGGTTTGTTTGCTGCCCTTCGGCTCATTGAGCTTGGCCTGCGTCCGGTAATACTGGAACGTGGTAAGAATGTGCATGACCGCAAACGGGACATGGCGCTCATCACGCATACCCAGCAGGTAGACCCGGAAAGCAATTATTGCTTCGGCGAAGGCGGTGCGGGAGCCTACAGCGATGGCAAGCTCTATACCCGAAGCAAGAAGCGGGGTAGTGTCGACAAGATTCTCAACGTGTTCTGTCAGCACGGTGCCTCAACATCTATATTGGCCGATGTTCATCCTCATATCGGTACCGACAAGCTGCCGCGGGTCATTGAGAACATGCGGTTGCAAATAGAGAAGAGTGGGGGTGAGGTCCATTTCCAAACTAAGATGACGGCTTTCGAGATAGAGCATGACGGTAAGGGCTCTGTTGGCGATTCGACGTCAAGTGCCTTGTCAGCTGACACCTTATTATATATGGACGACCGTCAGCCACGTGTCGTCGGCGTGAAGGCCATCAATATGGTCACTGGTGCAGAAGAGACATATCGCGGTCCGGTGATTCTCGCTACGGGCCATAGCGCACGCGATGTCTACCGCTATCTGGCAGCATCCGGCATCGACATTGCGCCAAAAGGCATTGCCGTTGGCGTGCGTCTTGAGCATCCCTCAGAGCTTATCGACCAGATACAGTATCACAGTCGTCAGGGCCGTGGCAAGTATCTGCCTGCTGCCGAGTATTCCTTCGTCACGCAGGTGAACAAGCGTGGCGTGTATAGCTTCTGCATGTGCCCGGGTGGCTTTGTCATTCCGGCGGCAACAGGTCCGGAGCAGATCGTGGTCAACGGTATGTCACCGAGCAACCGCGGTACACGGTGGTCGAATAGCGGCATGGTGGTGGAACTGCATCCCGAGGACGTGGAAGACATTATGAACGGGTCGGCGGAGGCTGCCGATGAGCCTGCACAGCCATCAGCGCTTGATGCACTGACGGTGATGCGCTTTCAGGAAAGGCTGGAGCGGGACTGCTGGCAGCAAGGCAATCGACAACAGACGGCTCCGGCGCAGCGCATGGTCGACTTCGTCAACAACCGCCTTAGCTTTGACTTGCCAAAAAGCAGTTATGCGCCCGGACTGATTAGCAGCCCGTTGCATTTTTGGATGCCGAAGTTCATAGTGAGCCGTCTGCAGGAAGGCTTCCGTGTGTTTGGTAAGCGTAGCCATGGCTTCCTTACCAATGAGGCCGTGCTTATCGCCACGGAGACACGCACGTCGAGCCCGGTACGTATCCTGCGTGACCGCGAAACGCTGCAACACGTGCGACTGCAGGGCCTCTTCCCGTGCGGCGAAGGCGCTGGCTATGCCGGAGGCATTGTGTCAGCGGGTATCGATGGGGAAAGGTGCGCTGAGCAATGTGCTGCCTATGTCAACCGCCTTTGATCAATCACCTGACAAACACAACAAAATGTTCACATTGTAAACAAATCAATAACATCATACATGAAGCAGACAAAGATAGTATGTTCTATAAGTGACTTGAGATGCGACGTTGACTTTATACGTAGCCTCTTCAATGCAGGCATGAATGTGGTGCGCATGAACACCGCCCACGCTACGCCCGAAGGACTGCGCAAAATCATCCACAACGTGCGTGCCGTATCGCCCCACATCGGCATTCTCATCGATACCAAGGGACCGGAAGTGCGTACCACGGGTATTGCACAACCTATCACATACAAGACGGGCGAAGTAGTGAAAATCTTCGGCCGACCGGAGATGGACACGACGCACGACATTATCAATGTTTCGTTTCCTGACTTTGCGCTCGACGTGAAGGCGGGCGACGACATCCTTTTCGACGATGGAGCCATTGACATGAAGGTGCAGGAGATCGTTGGTCCGACAGTCTATGCCGAGGTGCAGAACGACGGTGTGCTGGGAGCTCATAAGAGTGTCAACGTGCCGGGTGAGCATATCGACTTGCCGGCTCTCACCGAGCGTGACCGTCGTAACATCTTGTTGGCCATCGACGAAGATATAGACTTCATTGCCCATAGCTTCGTGCGCTCGGCGGCCGACGTGGAGGCGGTACAGAAGATTTTGGATGAGCACCACTCTGATATCAAGATTATCTCAAAGATTGAAAACCAGGAGGGCGTTGACAATATTGACGAAATCATCCGTGCCAGCTACGGTGTCATGGTGGCGCGTGGTGATCTTGGCATTGAGGTGCCGGTAGAACGCATCCCTGGCATTCAGCGCAGCATCATCCGCAAATGTGTGGAGCATCACAAGCCGGTCATCGTGGCTACGCAGATGCTCCACACAATGATCAACAATCCGCGGCCGACACGTGCAGAGGTCACCGACATTGCCAATGCCATCTATTCCAATACCGATGCCTTGATGCTGAGTGGAGAGACGGCTTCAGGTAAGTATCCTCTTGAGGCTGTAAAGACCATGGCTGCCATCGCAGAACAGGCTGAGAAGGACCGGCAAAGCTTTGATCCTATCTACAATGTGCCTCTCAATGAGCATTGCTCACAGCGTGAGTTCCTCTCTCATGCGGCTATTGAGGCCACTCGTCTTTTAGGTGTGGAGGGCATCATTACGGCCTCGAAGTCAGGTTATACCGCCCGCTGTCTGGCTACCTATCGGGGCCCGAAGCCTATTCTTGCCATCTGTTACAACGAGAAGACACAGCGCTGGCTGAATCTCTCTTACGGCGTGATTGCTGTGTATCAGAAAGAGCATGCCAGCTCAGATGTGATCTTCCGGGCTGCACTACGTATGCTTCGACAGAAGGGCTACTTGAAGAATGAGGACAAGGTGGCTTACCTGTCAGGTTCGCTCGATAATCTGGGCGAGGGCACCACGTTCCTTGAAATCAATAAGGTCAACGAGGTGTTCGACCGCCGTTATCAGTTCCACTTGCCGGAAGGATAAGCGCTTCTTTTCATAAACAGGGGGTGTATCAAAATTGGAGAACTTCTGAACTCCCGGACTTCTCCAATTTTGATACACCCCATTTTCGGTCTGAGTAATTATTTGTGTTTGCGCTGAAGAGCTGATTATTCTGAGAATCAGCCTTGTTTATTAGATGAACAGCATTCCTACTTGGAACACTAAGGCGGAGACGATCCATGCCAATACCGTGGTGTAGCAGGCGGCAAAGGCGGCCCATTTCCATGAACCAGTCTCACCCTTGATGGCGGCTATTGTCGCGATGCAAGGGAAATATAGCAGGACGAAGAGCAGAAAGCAGTAGGCTGTCAGCGTGGCAGTAGGTCCGATTTCGGCTACAGGCTTGTGGTGTAACTGAGCCAACTCGGCGCTCATCTGTTTCTTCAGTCGTTCGTATTTGCCGTTTTCGTCGTTGAAGCTGTTGTCATCGGAGAAGCTTTCGTCGTTGGAATAGAGCACGCCCATCGTCGATGCGACGATTTCCTTTGCGCCCACGCCTGCGATGAGGCCTACGTCGAGCTTCCAGTTGAAGCCCTGTGGTCTGAAGACAGGCTCCACAGTTTTACCGATGCGAGCGATGTAACTCTGCTCCTGTTGCTGCTGATTGTCAAGATTCTCCGGATGGGGGAAGTAGCTCAATGCCCATACTATGATAGAGGCTACAAGAATAATGCCACCCATCTTCTTGAGATACTGTTTGCCTTTTTCCCAGGTATGTCGTCCTAATGCTTTCAAGGTAGGGAAGCGATATGGCGGCAATTCCATCACGAAGGGGGTGTCTTCTCCCTTGAATAACGTCTTGGTGAAGATGCGGCTCATAATGACGGCTATCAGCATGCCGACGAGGTAAAGCGACATCATGACGAGTGGTGCGGCCGTGCGTGAGAAGAACGTACCGGTAATCATGATGTAGATTGGGATGCGTGCCTCGCAACTCATCAGTGGAAGTATGAGGATAGTGACCAGTCGCGAGCGCTTGCTTTCGATGGTACGTGTCGACATTACGGCAGGCACATTGCAGCCGAAGCCCATGATGAGAGGAATGAATGATTTGCCGTGCAGTCCCATCTTGTGCATTATCTTGTCCATGATGAAAGCGGCACGCGCCATATATCCACTGTCCTCCATGAATGAAATGAACAGATAGAGGATGAGAATCTGTGGAAGGAAG
This sequence comes from uncultured Prevotella sp., assembly GCA_900319905.1. Taxonomy (GTDB): domain Bacteria; phylum Bacteroidota; class Bacteroidia; order Bacteroidales; family Bacteroidaceae; genus Prevotella. The sequence continues at coordinate 142,775 of ONQB01000002.1, forward strand.
GAGGCTACGGAACCCACGCCTCCGATGATACCGTCAACGAGCATGGCTTGTACCGGTCCCTCCGGCAATGCTTGACTGATAAGATTTCCAATCCATCCGAAGAACTGATCAAGCCAGTCCTGTGGGTAGGCACCAAGCCAGAACGTCGTGAGAAACATTATTGCCAATGCTGCCAGAAATAAGGGGAAGCCGATGAAACGGTTGGTCAGGATGCGGTCTAACACGTGTGTGGACTTGTAAGTATCGTTATTTTCACCCACGTGATAGTTGGCTTCTTTCAATGCACCGTGAATGAAGCCATATTTAGCATCCATGATGGCAGTTTCGGAATCGACGTTGGTCTCCTCTTTCACGCGCTTGGCCGCCTCGTCGCGATGATGGAATATCTCCTCGGCATCGGGCATCTTGCGCACCAGATCCTCTACCTCCTTGTCACGTTCCAACAGTTTGATGGCCAGGAAGCGGGTGGAATAGCGCTCGCGGATATGCGGTTCCTTCTTTAGGTGCTCTTGAATATCCTTGATGCCGTGTTCAATTTCGTGACCATGATTGATATGGATGTGCCGGTAGTGACTGTCCTGATCCTCACTACTTTCATACACCTCTATGACTTTGTGGAACAAGTCCTTCACGCCCTTGCCGCTCTTAAACACTGTGGGCACCATAGGCATGCCGAAGAGCTCTGACAGACGGTCGAGGTCCAGATTGTCGCCACGCTTTTCAGTTTCGTCAAACATGTTGAGAGCCACCACGATGCGCAGGTGCATGTCCATGACCTGTGTCGTAAGATAGAGATTGCGTTCCAAGTTGGACGTGTCAATGACGTTGATCACCACGTCCGGCGTTTTCTCGACGAGTTGCTTACGGACATACAGTTCCTCCGGGGAGTAAGCTGACATCGAATAGGTGCCGGGCAGGTCGACGAGATTGAACTCATAGCCTTCAAATTCGGCGTGTCCTTCCTTGGCATCCACCGTGACGCCGGAGTAGTTGCCCACACGCTCGTGGGCGCCTGAGGCAAAATTGAACAATGAGGTCTTGCCGCAGTTGGGATTTCCCACCAACGCAACGTTGATGACGTGGCTCTCGCGCTCGGCTGCGGCTTTTAGTTCGTCGTCACTGACATGTTTGTGGGGAAGGGCTTGCTCGTCTGTACTATTCGAATTGTTTATCTGTTCTGACTCTTCTTCAAATGCTTGTGTTGTCTCATCTTTGGTGACGGCTTCACTTTTAGCCTTCATCCTTCGGGTATATTCCTCTTGGGTCATCACCTCGATCATATTGGCCTCGCTGTGGCGCAGACTCACCTCATAGCCCATGACTCGGTATTTAACAGGGTCCTTGAGTGGGGCGTTGAGCAATACTTCCACCTTCTGTCCCTTGATGAAACCCATCTCAACAATGCGTTTGCGAAAACCGCCGTGACCTGTCACCTTAACAATGATGCCACTTTCACCGGTATGCAACTCAGATAATTTCATACTCAATTCTTTATTGTTCTTTTCAATAGGCAAAGTTACGAATAAATTATCGCAATGTGGTTGCAAAGCGTGACTCAGACTGAAAAATACCCAGAAAAAAGCATTAAAATACTCGAACGGCTGAATTACATACTTAGAAATAATGAGGCAAAAGCAAAAAAAGAGTCGGAAGATTTTGTTGGATAAGGGAAACGTCGTATATTTGCAGGCGAAAAGAGACTCAACCAATTTGGGACTTGTTCTGATTCGATCGGGATACTCATCAAATTACGTTGAAAACCGAGTTTGCTTCTCTTGCCTATGGCGGGCCACATAAATTGCATTTGCGACTAAGTCTTATGACCGGTGGATTACAAAAGCGGAGAGCGCTCACAACTTTTATAGCTGGAGTTTTCATCACATCGTCAGGGCAGTCCCTTTTACTTAAAGAGAATTGAGAGATCGCGACATCGCCCCCTCAGTTCTCTTTTTTGTTCTAAGTACATATATCAAGAAAGGAAAGAAAGATGTTTAGTGGAATTGTGGAAGAGATGGCCACCGTGCGTGCCATCAAGCGTGAGGGAGGTAATATCGACCTTACATTAAGTTGCTCGTTTACGCAAGAATTGAAGATAGACCAAAGCATATCCCACAATGGTGTATGCTTAACGGTTGTGCATATCGAGGGCGATTGCTACACGGTGACCGCCATGAAGGAGACGCTCGACCGCAGCAATCTTGGTCAGCTGAAGGTTGGCGATAAGGTGAATGTAGAGCGCTCGATGTTGATGAACGGCCGTCTCGACGGTCACATCGTGCAGGGACACGTGGATGAGACAGCCACCTGCGTGGCCACACGTGATGCCGATGGCAGTACTTATTTCACCTTCCGTTACCCGCTTGATCGTGCGATGGCCCAGCGTGGTTATTTTACTGTTGACAAGGGTTCAGTGACGGTCAATGGTGTCTCGCTGACAGTGATTTCACCCACGGATAACGAGTTTACCGTCGCCATCATTCCTTACACACGCGAGCATACCAATTTCTGCGACATCAAGGTAGGCAGTGTAGTCAACATAGAGTTTGACATTCTTGGCAAATACATCGCCCGTCTGCGACATTTCGAAGGCTGAGGGTGTAGTTGATGACAGCCTACCGCTGACGTATCAACTTCAGTAGCTATGGTGCGAATGGCTCTCGACTTTAAACCAGTTTATTAAATAAAGAACGCCTTGGACCAATCTCCGAGGCGTTCTTCATTTAATGCAGTTTCTTATTCTTAATAACGTTTAGCGCTGCTTTATTTTAATTGTGCGGGTGTCCTCGTATTTCTTACCATTGATGACGACCTTACGGACAACGGTGCCAGGGATGACGTCGGAGGAGAACGCATTTTTCTTATCGTTGACACGAATGTTCTCGAAAGTAAAGTCAGTCAGGTCGTACTTATCGCTGGTTCCTACGTCGAAGAAGTTGTTGCAGTCCATGTTGATATTCTTCATGGTGATGTGGCGACAGTAAGATTTCGGCATGTCGGGTCTGTTCTGCGGTTTGAAGAACTGCGTCCAGGGGCGTATGACGAGGAAGCTGCGCGCCTTGCCGGTGATGCCTTCTACGCGTACATTCTCATATTGCTGGGGTGTGTCGGGCCGCATCTTCAGCCAGAGCACGCGCGAGGCGTTCTCGCTTGAGCAGTTGCGCATGATGATATTGCTGTCGTGCAGACTCTCTGACCCCAAGGTGAGCATACTGTGTACGGTGGCATAGTGGCAGTTCTCCACCAGTACACGGTCGACGGGGCCGTTGACCGCCATCGTGTCGGCGTAGGTGCCCTTACCTCCTTTGATGACCACGGCGTCGTCGTTGACATTCATATAGCAACCGTGTACGAGGATGTCGTGACACTTGTCTATATCAATCGCATCGCTGCTGGGAGCCTTTACGCCTGACGTGGGTGCAAAGATGAAACAATTGAGATAGCGCACGTGGTCGCAGTTGTAGATATGGTTGGTCCACACGGGGCTGTTCATCAGATGAACATCCTGCACGGTCACGTTTCTCGAATTGCTGATATACACCAGTCGTGGCCGCTGGGCATCCTTGTTGGTGCACTGCGGATTCCATTTCCTTCTGATCCAGAACTCCTGCCAGTATCGGTAGCCGTTGCCGTCGATGGTGCCTGTGCCGGTGATGGTGAAGCCGTCGGCATGGTCGGCGTTGATAAAGGCCGAGAAGTACTTGCAGGTCTCTCCTTCGAAGCGGGTTTCGAGAACGGGATAGTCGGCGATGCGGTCTGAACCTTTCAGTGTAGCGCCCTCGCTGAGATGAAGGTGAGTGTCGCCCTTGAAGAACAGGGCGCCGCTCATGAACGTACCGGCCGGAATGACCACCACGCCACCGCCTTCCTTGTGACAGCGGTCGATGACCGCCTGCAGCGCGGCTGTCTGCACGATGGTGGGATTGGTGCTCACACCGTAGTCGGTTACGACGTATTTCTTACCCAGTTGGTCGACATTCACCTTTGTTGTGTCGGCAAACCAGGTATCTATCGGGGTGCCGTCGGGCCAGTTGTCGGCCCATGCGCTGTGGGTGCAGAGCAGGAGGAAGAGAACCACGAGCCCGATGGGACTGGTGTGGACGAAGTGCTTCTGAGGTCTAATTATGAGTGATGGAAGTGACATTGTTGTTATTGTCGTCAGTTATTGTTATGAATGTTCGGTTTATTTGATTTCTACGAGTTTCACCTCGCTGTTGAGTCCGCTCTTTACGGGTTGCCAGTTGGCGTAGGTGGTGCGCTTGTATTGCAGGTTCACCACGTTGATGTCTTTCATCACGCGCCATTCCACGCCACGGCGGTCGAGATCGGCAATGCGGTTGGCTGGCAGGTTGGTGACGATGACCGTGAGCTTGTTCTCGCCCTTGCGCAGGTAGGGGCTCACGTCAAGCGTGAATGGTACCGACCAGGCGCAACCCACGAAGTGGTCGTTGAGCCATACCTCAGCCGATTCCCGCACGTCGCCTAAGTCGAGTTGCCAGTGTCGGCGGGTCTCGTCCTGACTGAGTTGGAAGGTAGTGTGATAGGCACCGCTACCCATGGTAACGGCCGCGCTGTCATCGCCCAGCGCCTCCCAGGTGCGTGGCTGTGGCAAGGTCCAGGATCGGTTTACCTTTGGTGCGGATTGCACAAAGGTGAGCTGCCAGGGATTAGAGAGTTGCTTGACGTTGCCGCAGGGCTGCTCGCGGAGGGGCAGCTGTGCGAAGGCCTGCGGCAGAGCCTGGTCGAAGGTCTGCAGAATCAGGCTTTCGCCGCTTCTCAATGCCACATGGAGCAGTCCGTCGTGTTTCTCTGTGGCGTAGTGAGTGTCGTTGAGTGGGTCGTACCATACTGCATCGTTCCAGTCTACAGCGAGGGCCACGTCGCCTTCTACATCTTTGCTTGTGAGGTTGGCGATGAAGTAGTGGTAGCCTGTTGCGTTGCGGCGCCGGATGGCACGCAGGTGCAGTTTTGTTCTCAGCGGCTCTTCCTTGGCCAGTGTGCCCAGAGCGTGCTCGTCGATGCCCTTGGTGGGATCGATGATGCCGCGATAGCGGGTGCCACCCTCCGTGATGAAGTATCCATCCTGCTGCTTGACCTTTGCCAACTGCCGTTCGCTGATGTAGTCGCAGTCGAAACCGAGCGAGTCAATCTTGTTGATAGCACGAATGAAGTTGGGCGCCTTACGAGCCATGGAGTGGATGTCGAAGGTCATTAGCGGGTGTTTGAGGTCGCTTTTCCACATCTCCTTTACCGGCAGTACCACGAGGAAGTCGTTGTCGGGGTTGCCCCATTGCAGGTAGTGCTGACAGCGTGTGATATATTGCATGAGGTAGGGGGCATCACGCCAGATGGAGTTGGTCGGACTCATGTTGACCGACGCATAAAACTGCCACCCTGGCCATGGCGCGTTCTTGGGACTGTAGGGCGTGCCATGGAAGAACATGTGGTTGACGCCGCAGGTGAACATCAGGTCGAGGTCGGGTTTCATCTGGCTCAGCGATGTGCGGAAATGCTCTGTCAGCCATGTGAAGGTCTCGCTTGAGGTGAATGGCTTTCCCATGACGTGGGCAGCTGAAGGCGCATATTTGAGCATGCTGATGTCGCTGAAGTTGGGGCGTGTGAAGCCCGGGTCGCGGCGCAGTCCTTTGATGCCGAAGTCGGTGAGTCCGAACCCTTCTATTTCGGGTATGTCTACGGCACCGTAGAGGTCGAGCAGGTTGGCGGGAGAACCGTGTGCCTGGTTGCGCACCAGTGCGCCATGGCTGTGGGCCCATGCCGTCCATTGCAGGGTGAAATGATGGTAGAGCAGGTCGGAGAGCGTCTCGCGGTAGTCGCAGACGGTCTGTGCATTGCCATCCACCCATTTGTCGAGGCTGTCAAGGAGGTCGTAGCCACGGCGGGCCTTGAACTCTTCCAACAGACGCGGTGTCCAGTTGGCATCATATACCTCATAGGAGTCGTTGAAGAACGTATGCGGGTAAGGCGTGTTGCTGGCTGCGAAGGCAGAGTCGATGTGGTGGAGGTAGTGGGCCACAGCGAGCGAGTCGAAATGATCGATGACCCATCCCTCACCGCCGGGTGCGGCCCGTTTGACGCGCTGGCGGGTACGGCTGATGTATAAGGCAATGACACGCTGCTTGTTTTTCTCGGTAGTAGGAAACGCACGCACGGCCGCCAATCGGGCGTAGGGCTTTTCCTTGGCGGGAATGTTGAACTGCAGCTTGTTGATGTCGGCTTTCTTGCTCACGATGGTGTCGATGCAAAAGGCTTTGCAGGCCGCTTCGTCCAGCGGTACCCACGGACCGCCAAAGGGCCAGCCCGTGCCGTTGTTCATGTCCACCTCTATGGTGTCTTTGGCCGCAATGCGTTCTGTTGTCTTGATGGCTTGCATCCATGCAGGCGAGAGAAACTGGAGGTCGTGTGCCTCATTGCCTTTTACGCCATAGATAGGCGTGATCTCCACTGCGCCTATGCCGGCACGGTGGAGCTCGTCGAGGTTCCATTTCAGATTGGGCTCATCCACGGCCGAGCCAAACCACCACCACCTCACGCCGGGACGTGCCTCGGGCAGGGTGGCGGGCAGGCCCATGGCGAGTTCGGGCTGGGTGAGCTTGGCATATTCCACAGCTCCGAGCAGCCAGCAGCCCGTGCCATAGTCCTCAAAGTCGGGCATCTTGTCGTAGCTGAGCGGCTGTCCGGCCGAAGGGTCTTTGCCCGTGCCTTGGTTCCAGGCGAGGAAACCGTTGGGGTGGACGCAACTGGCAATGGCGTGCCATGCGCGGTCGCAGGCGGGACGGAAGGTCTTGGCGTCGAGCAAGCCGTGACGGATGCCCCAACTCATGCCGTAGAGAAACAATGCAGTGCCCGTCATCTCCGGACCGCCATAGTTGGCGGGCGAGTGCAGGCTGACGTTCCAGAAACCATCGGCGCGCTGGCAACGCAGCAGCCCTTGCGACATCTTCAGGAAGTCTTTCTTAAACAACTTATATTCTTTCGACTTCGGGTCGAGACATTCCATGCTTCTCAGCAAGGCGGCGTATACCCAGCCGTTGCCACGACTCCAGTAGCAGTCGTTGCCGTCTTTTTCCTTATAGGGTGGCACGTAGTCCTTGTCGCGCCACCACAGCCCGTCCTTCTCGTTGAAGAGACCGCCACCACATGTGTTGCGGCTCCACTGGTAGCTGCGGATGGCGTAGTCGAGACAGGCGCGCTCGCCCGTGAGCTGGTAATATCTGACATAGACTGGCATGGCCATCTGTATGGCGTCGATCCATGTCCAGTAGTCGCAGCGTCCGGAGGCCATCTGATGGTCGAGGTTGGCTTTCACCTCTTTGATCATCTTGCTGTCTTTCACCATGGCGTAGCGCTGCAAGTAGGTTTGTGCACAGCACTGGTCGTCAGCGTCGGTGGTCATGATGCCGTTGCGCGGTGTCCACTTGTGGAAGTTGGCCCAGCGGTCAGTATAGTCAAGATACTGTTGCAGCGGGTCGATGGTGTAGAGCGCCATGAGTCCCTCGTAGTAGACGGCGCGCGTCCACAGCGAGCTGGGCCGTTGCTTTTTCACGAATGTGGGGCGCGTGGGGTCGGCGTAGACCGCCATGAAGCGGTCGTTGACGCGCCGCGCCAGTGTCAGAATGCTGTCAGAAGCGTTGCCTGCGTGGCTGGGCAGGATGCTCATGAGACAGAGAACCAGTGGAAGGAAGATTCGTTTCATTGGCTTTACTTAAGATATTGTGCTAATGGACTGTTGATTGCTTTCAGACCCTTTGCCAGCGCCTTGATGTTGGTGCGTGCACCCAGGAGAGAGTTGTGGGTATGGTCGTGATTGAAGTATTTGGCAGCTTTCTCTTTGCTTCCGCAGTGCTTGTCGTAGTAGTCGGCGGCAATGTTGTGCAGGTCAACAAACTCGCAACCAGTCTCTTTGACTACTTCTCGATACCACTTCCCATAGGAGTCGTTGCGGCGCTCTATATGGCCGTCCTTCCACTCGTTGCGCGGTGTGAGCGACACGAGGATAGGGGTGGCTCCTTTCTCCTTAACGTCGTCGATGAACTTCTTGAGGTACCAGCCGAAGCTGTAGACCAGTTCGTAAGTGCCTTTCGACTTGCTCTTGTAGACGTGGCATGTGTCTTCGGCGCTGGCTATCTCGCCTCGCTCCTTGTTGTCGTCGATGGGCCCGATGTCGTTGTGGCCGAACTGTATGAAAACATAGTCACCAGGCTGTAGCGAATTGTACACACGGTCCCAGCGTCCTTCGTTGAGGTAGGTGCGGCAGCTGCGCCCTGCCTTGGCGGCGTTGTAGCACACCACTTTCTTTTGGTCGAAGACGGTGTAAGCCTGCGAGCCGAGTCCCCACATGCCGTCTTTGTCCTTGTCTTTGTTTTTCACGGTACTGTCGCCGGTGAACCACACCACAGGCTTTCCGGCCTCGCGCTTCACAGGTTCAGTGGGCAGCGTGATGTCGAGCATCATAGCCTGCAGCGGCTTCAGGGCTGGGTTATGGCTCTGTGCAATGCCTTCAGCGGCGCTGCGGGCATTCATCATTGCACCGAAGCGACTGGTGTGGATATGGTCTTTGTAGAAGAAGTAATGCTCCTTCCATTTGCTGTAGCTGTCGAGCTTGCGCCCGGAGATCTCGTTGAGGTCGATGAAGGGTACGCCTTCCTCTGCGGCTACGGCCTGCAGCCACTGCGTGTGAATCTTTCGCACGATCTTGCCTGTCTCAGGGTCGTAGGCGTCACGTGGCGTGAGCGACATCAGTATGGGGTGGGCGCCGGCCGCACGGCAGTCGTTGATGAATCGGCGCATGTATTCGCCGTAGGAATAGACCGTCTCCTTAGCACCCGTCTCCTTGATGGTGACATTGAGAGAGTCGTTGCCCACACCAGGTATAGAGGCACGGGCGCGCCCGCTGTCGTAGGGTCCGTTGTCGTTGTGACCAATGGAGATGATGACCCAGTCGCCGGGCCGGAGGGCCTTTCTCACGTCGGGCCACAGCTTATTGTAATAGGTGCGGCTGCTCATGCCGCCAAGCGCCTGATTCTCTACGGTAATCTTGTCTTGGTTCCAAAACATGTGTTCGTAGTATCCCCATCCCCATTGTCCGTTGTTGCCATTGCCGAGTGTGCCGTTGCGCATGGTGGAGTTGCCGATGAGGAAGAGCACGGGATTGTTGCCGCGGCGGGAACTGCCAGCCGGAATGCGTGCTGTCTGCGCCTTGTCGAGGCTGTCGAGGGTGAGGTCAACAACATGGTTGACATCGGCAAGAGGTTTGGGTACCTGGTTCTGACCCATTAGGGGCAGAGCGGTAAAGAGGGGAAATAGTAAGACTACTTTTTTATTGTTCATATAGTGAGATACGTTGATTTGTTCTGACATAGGTGTCGTTTGGCAGTCGATGACGGAATGACACGACATGGCAAAAATAACCATTTATTCTGAGAATTTTCTACCCAGAGTTTGTTTTTTTTGCCAAACAGATTATTTTTGTCATATTCCTAAGAATAATATCAAAAAACACTTTTCCTCGACCCCCTTTTTTGTGTTTAATGAGGGCGATGTCTGCCTGCTCTATGTCCTTACCGCCCTTGACGCTTGCAGTGATGGATGTTGCGGGATTTGTCTGTTGGACAGACGCACTTTTGCCTACAAGTTAATGTTGTGGATGATGCTGATACTAAATGTGCATCGGATCCGGTGTAGGCCAATGTCAAAATTATTTATGTTAAATGGCCTCTGAGAATCGCGTCTTTTCCAGCAAGACGGTCTTTGACTCGAAAAACGCCAATTTTGAGGCGCTTTTGTAATGCTTTGATTATTAGCTGTTTACTGATTTGAAGTCAAAATTTCACCGATTTTACCTCGGAAATTCGCTGAAAAGGCGTCGGCGTTTCGCCGTAATGTCACCGACCTTTCGCCGAAATGACCGCGACGTTTCGGCGAGAAGCCGCCGTCATTTCGCCGAAACGTCTGTGGCTTCTCGCTGAAGAACCGATTGCTCTTCTATTTTTGAAAGACCTATTAACTATTAAAACATATTTTAACCTCAAAATAGTATTAAAATCCTGACAAGGTTTTGTAAACAATATTCCAATTGGCTTGTTGATAGACATAGTAAAAGAGTAAACATTAAACATACGTTGTGGTTGCAATGTACCAATCTGTCCTCCATGTCTTTCTGTCGAGAGCCTCTGACTTTCTTTAAGATGGAAATGCTATGCTTCCACAATGATGAAGGAACGAGGCCATGAAACTCTTATTCAGTCCGCACATCATGCAATGAATCATGGCTCTGAACTCAATGAACTATATAGGGGTAATATCCGGTCATCCCTTAGGCCATCAGGTTCAAGGCAGAGAACATGCTGCTCCATGACGTAACTGTGAACCAGAATCTCGTAATGTTGGATTATTCGTAAGCGTCTCGGCATTACCGTATTTCAGCCTCGCTTAAAAGTCTGTACCTTTGCGCGCACAAATTATTATGAATATGGCAAGCAAAGACAAGTA